>JAICHV010000005.1 GCA_025924715.1 Alphaproteobacteria bacterium | reverse complement strand
GAGCTGGAGAAATTCGCCGCCGCCAATCGCGGCGGCATGGCGTCGGACCGCGACGGCGCGCCGGTGTTCCTGGCCAAAAGCGCCTGGGAATTGGGTTATGTCGCCGAGAAATTTCCGCAAGTGAAAATGCTCAAGACCCGCGAGCGGCACGAAGTTCACGCGGAAAGCTGACTACTCGGCCGCGTGGATGGTCTCCATGCGCCAGGCGCGCAATTGGCGCACCGCTTCGCGGGTCGGCACATTGTCGAACATATCCAGCTTTTCGTAAGCATTGGCCACCGCGCCATCGCCCTTCGCCAGCATGGCGATGGCGGAATAAGTGGCACGGTCGATGCCCGAACCTTTGCACGCCACAGCCAGGGCCTGGCCGCTGTCGTCGGCGAGAATTTCGGCGACCTTGGCGGGGCTGAGGCCGGCGGTATCGGCCAGCGCGCCCTGGATGTCGCCGCTGCGCACCCATTCCATCAGATCGCGGTTGGTTTCGCGGGGCAGCAGCCGCGCCGCCAACCCGGGATCGGCGTAAAGCCGCACGCGCAGGCGGGCGCGGGTGTAGGAATCCACTTGGCGGGCTGCCTGGGCGAGCAGGGCTTCGCAAGGGGCGCGCATTTCGGCGGGGCAATCGGGCGGCCAATCGACCAGCAGCTCCGCCACTTCCTCGGCCAGGGCGGCGCGCAAGGCGGGACCCTTATCGGCGAGTTCTAGCAAATGGAGCAGACGCGGCGGCGCGGACATGGGGAAATCCTTCATCCGCAGGATCGCGCGCCAGCGTTAAAGTTCCGCTAATCGATGCACACCCAATTGTCGGGATAATACCCGTTGAAATGGGAGCGCGACGACGCCGAATAAGCACCCATGGCATCGAAGACGATGAAATCGCCGATGGCGATGCTGTCGGGCAATTCCAGGGGGCGGGGCAGAACATCGACGGTATCGCAGGTCGGGCCGAAGACCCGGAAAGGCGTGGTTTTCCCCGATAGCGGCGTCACCTTGCCCTTGGCCGAGCGGGTGAAAGCCCGCAGCGGAAAATCGGCCAGGAAACCCGGCTGGCACAATTCGTCGAAACTGCCATAGCGGCCGTCATTGATGTAAAGCCGCGGCCCCTTGCGCAGCACCACTTGGGTGATCAGCGACATGCCCTCGGTTGAGAGCGCCCGGCCGGGCTCGCACATCAGAGGGATGGCCGGATTGGGCAGGGTCTGCATCGCCTGTTTGATGGTGTCGAAATACCAATGGAAGGGCGGCACGTCATTGCCCAGATAGGGCCCCGGGAAACCGCCGCCGATGTCCAGCGCCTGGAGCTCCACCTTGGCGAAGCGGGCGGTGCGGCCCGCCATCTCGATCGCCTGGGCGTAAGAGAAAGGCGACAGGCATTGCGAGCCGACATGGAAGGTCACGGCCGGCGCGGCGCCCAGGGCGGCAACCCGGCCCAGCAATTTGGAGGCTTCTTCCGGCGCCGAGCCGAATTTGCTGGACAATTCCAGCACCGCGCCGCCCAGCGAGGTGGCGATGCGCACAAAGATGCGCAGTTTGGCGGCCTGACCGGTCTCGGCGAGCAGCTTGTCGAGTTCGGCGTCGCAATCCACCACATAATCGGTGACGCCATATTTTTCGAAGGCCACTTTCGCATGACCAGGAAGGCGCACCGGCGCCATGAAATGGCAGATGGCGTCAGGCAGCAGGCCTTTGACCAGTTCCACCTCACCCAGCGAGGCTGTGTCGAAATGGCGGATACCGGCGGCCCAGACCTGTTTGAGAATGGCCGGCACCGGATTGGCCTTGACCGCATAAAGTGTGTCGCCGGGGAAGGCGTCCAGGAAGCGCGCGGCGGCGGTGCGGAATTTTTCCGGGAAAACGGCATAGACCGGGTCGACCGGATTGAGGCGCTCGATCGCCTGTTCGATGCTGGCGAAGCGCGGCATGGCCTCCGCGGCGAGGTTCACTTGTGTGCCCTGGCGGCGCGCAGCTCGCGGATGGTTTTCCTGCCGTCGCTGCTGGGCTGATAGACAAAGGTCATCTCGCTCAACGCGCTGCGGAACATCTCCAGGGTGAAATGATCCGGCACTTCCCAGGCGTCGAAGCCGACACGGTGCTGGTAGTTGATCTGGTCATAGAGAAAATCGCCCACGGCGCGGATTTCGCCTTTGAAGCCCAGCCGGGTGCGCAGCATCCGGGCCCAGGAAAAGGCGCGGCCGTCGCGGAATTTGGGGAATTCCAGCACCACCAGCGAGAGGCGATGGACATCCTCGCCCAGCAGTTCCGGCGACTGGCTGGCTTCCAGGCGCACGCCCAGCGGCACATTGCGCTCCAGCAGGGCCTCGCGGTCTTTCTGGAAACGCGCCAGGGAAACCACGGCGGGACCTTCCGGCAAAGCGGCGTGGTCGGCGGCGGGGGTAAAGGGATCGGCGATGAAGGCGCCGCTTTTGAGCAGCCTGGTCACGCCGGGGCCTGCTCATAGGCGGCCGTCTTGAACTTCTCCATGCCGATGCGCCGATAGGTGTCGAGGAAACGCTCGCCGCCCTGGCGTTCCTTCAGATAGACCTCGACCACCCGTTCCACCGCATCGGCGATTTCGTTCTCGCCGAAGCCGGGGCCCATGATGGTGCCGACGCTGGAATCTTCCGCGCCCGAGCCGCCCAGCAGGAGCTGGTAGAATTCGACGCCTTTTTTGTCGACGCCCAGGATGCCGATATGGCCGGCATGATGATGGCCGCAGGCATTGATGCAGCCCGAAATCTTGATCTTGAGTTCGCCGATATCATGCTGGCGATCCAGATCGGCGAATTTCCGGGCGATCTTCTGGGCGATGGGAATGGAGCGGGCATTGGCCAGGTCGCAATAATCCAGCCCGGGGCAGGCGATGATGTCGGTGATCAGGCCGGAATTGGGCGCCGCCAGATCGAGGGCCTTGAGGCGTCCAAAGATCGCCGGCAAATCCTTTTGGCGCACATGCGGCAGCACCAGGTTCTGCTCATGGGTGACGCGGATTTCGCCCAGGCTGAATTCATCCATCATGTCGGCGATGGCGTCCATCTGATCGGCGCTGATGTCGCCGGGAATCTGGCCGACGGTCTTCAGGCTGATGGTGGCGATGGCATAGCCGGGCGCCTTGTGCTGGTGGATATTGGTTTTTTTCCAATTCTCGAAATCGGCGTCGCCGGCCGGCATGGCGTCGGCCAAAGCCTCGAACTCGGGCGGCGCGAAATAGGCCGCGATACGGTCCAGTTCCTCGCGCGGCAATTGCAGGGTGCCCATGCGCTTCAATTCCTGGAATTCGCGGTCGACCCGGCGGCGCATCTCCTCCGGCCCGATGGTGTTGATCAGGATCTTGATGCGCTGCTTATGGATGTTGTCGCGGCGGCTGTCCTGGTTGTAGACCCGCAGCACCGCTTCCAGATAGGCCAGGATGTCTTCGCGCTCCACCCATTCGCTCATCACATGGGCGATATAGGGGGTGCGGCCCATGCCGCCGCCGGCGATCACTTTATAGCCGGTGCGGCCTTCCTGGTTTTTGACGACCTGCACCGCCATGTCGTGCCACTGCATCGCGGCCCGGTCTTTTTGCGTGGCGCCGACGGCGATCTTGAATTTGCGGGCCAGGAAAACGAATTCGGGATGGAGCGACGACCATTGCCGGATGATCTCGGCCAACGGGCGCGGATCTTCGATTTCTTCCGGGGTGGCGCCGGCGAACTGGTCTGCGGTGACATTGCGCACGCAATTGCCGCTGGTCTGGATGCAGTGCATTTCGACGCTGGCGAGCTCGCGCAGGATCTGCGGCACATCCACCAGCCTGATCCAGTGGAATTGCATATTGGTGCGGGTGGTGAAATGGCCGAAGCCCTTGTCATAGGTCCGCGCGATATGGGCCAATTTGCGCATCTGGCGCGAGGCCAGCGTGCCATAGGGCACCGCGATGCGCAGCATATAGGCGTGAAGCTGCAGATAGAGCCCGTTCATCAGGCGCAACGGCTTGAACTGGTCTTCCGTCAATTCACCCGACAAGCGGCGCGCCACCTGGCCGGCGAATTGGTCGACGCGCTCGGAAACGAACTGGGCGTCGAACTCGTCATAGCGATACATGTTGGGGTAACGCGGCTCGATCGGCTTATTCAACATGGAATTGGCCCGCCTGTTTGCCGGTATGCTTGTGAACCGTGGGACCGGCGGCGCGGATGATTTCACGCTCCTTCACCGGCACGATACGTCCCGCTTCCAGGCGCACGTCGAACAGATAAGGCGCCACGAACCGGTTTTCAGCCAGTTGCGCCTGGGCCTGGGCCAATGCCGCCTCGGCGGCCGCCGGATCGGTGAAGACCTCCCCTTCGGCCAGGGACAGGACCCAGTGGCCCGCCTTCCAATAAAGGACATCGCCATCGCGCAGGCGATTGGCGGTGAGCATTTGGGGGCCGGTTGTGTGATGTGCCATGGCGGGCGCTAACTCACATTTTGCGGGTCTGAAATCAAGACTTCAACATAGCGCAACTGTAGTATTTTCAGAAGTACAGTTTTTATTTGTAGTTATCGGGGCCGGAATACCTGGGTTCCTACCCCTGCCGTGAGAGCGCGCTTTCGTGCCAGCGCCCCAGCAACAGCCGCTCCAGCAGCGACAGGACGGCGAAAATAGCGATGCCCAGCAGCGCCAAAAGCGCCAGGGCCGCGAACATGGTGGCGATCTCCAGCCGGTTGCCGGCCTCGACAATCCGCCAGGCCAGGCCGGTCGAGGTGCCCGAGCCGGCGACGAACTCGGCCACCACCGCCCCGATCAGGGCCAGGCCGCCGGCGATCTTCATGGCGCTGAGCAGATAGGGCAGGGCCGAGGGCAGCCGCAGCCGCCACAAAATCTGCCAGCGCGAGGCGCCATACAGGGTCATCAGATCGACCAGATTGAAATCGGCGGATTTGAGCCCCAGCGCCGTGTTGGAGAGAATGGGAAAGAACGCCACCAGGGTGGCGATCAGCACCAGCGCGGTCTGGACATGATCGAAGCCGATCCAGATCAGGATCAGAGGCGCGATCGCCACCACCGGCGTCACCTGGATGGTGACGGCATAAGGATAGAGCATGCGCTCCAGCAAGCGGCTTTGGCTGAACAGGATCGCCAGCGCCACGCCCGCGATCAGCGCAGCGACAAAAGCCTCGAGGGTCACCGCCAGCGTGAAGCCCAGCGATGTCATCAGCGAGCTGAAATTATCCGCCAAAGCGCGGGCGATGTCGCTGGGTGCCGGCAGCACATAAACCGGAATGCCGCGGGCGGTGACGAGAAACTGCCACAGCGCCAGCACGGCGATCCCCAGCAGGGTCGGCAGCGCCAATTCCCATGCGCGCTTCATGCCGGCACCAGCAATGCTTTTGCCACCCGGCGCTGGCTATCTGCGAATTCCGGCGACAGACGGAAATCCTCGCCGCGCCTCGCCGGCTGGGTAAGGGCGATGTCGGCGATAATCCGGCCGGGGCGCGGGCTCATCACCAGCACGCGATCGGACAGATAGCTGGATTCCATCACGCTATGGGTGACGAAAACCACAGTGATGCCGTCTTCCCGCGCCAGGGCCAGCAGATCGTCGTTCAGCACCTGGCGAGTCGGTTCATCCAGGGCGGCGAAAGGTTCGTCCATCAGCAGGACTTTGGGCTTGGCCGCCAAAGCGCGGGCGATCGAGACGCGCATTTTCATCCCGCCCGACAATTCGCGCGGCAGGGCGCATTCGAAACCGGTAAGGCCCAGGCGTTTGAGAGCGGCGGCGGCGCGGGCATTGGCCTCAGGCCGCGCGATGGCTTTCAGATCCAGCGGCAGGCGCGCATTGGTCAGGGCATCGGCCCAGGGCATCAGCGTGGGTTCTTGAAAGACGAAGCCCAGCTCGGGGCGCGCACCGGTCCAGGAAATTTCCCCGCTATCGGGGACCATCAAGCCGGCGATCAGGCGCAGCAGGGTGGACTTGCCGCAGCCGCTGGGCCCCAGCAGCGAGACAAATTCGCCGTCGCCAACGCCGAAGCCGACATCGCGCAGCGCTTCCACGCCATTGGCGTAAGCCTTGCCGACATGAGTCAGCCTGAGCAGGGTCATTTGAAGTTCTGCAAAGCTCCGCGCATGAAACGCAGATCATAGGCCTTGGTATAGTCGAGGCCCTTGGGATAGAGCCCCTCACGCTGCATGGTCAGATAGAATTCGCGCCAATGCTTTTCGATCATGCCGCCGATGCCGAAGGCCGGCGCGTCGCCGCCCGTTACCAGATGATAGCGCTTCATCTTGTCGATGGCTTGGGCGATCAGCGCGTCGCTCATTTCCGGATTGTCGCGCTTGATCAGGGCATTGCCGGGCTTGGGATCGTGGTTCAAATAATCATACCAGCCGTCGCGGCTGGCGTCGTAAAAGGCCTGCACCGCTTTGGGATTGGTGTCGATCCATTTCTGCGGCACCAGCACCATATTGGCATAGCCGGGATAACCGTAATCGGCGAGCAGGAACACTTTGGGCGTGAAATGGCCTTGTTGCTGGATCGTGAAAGGCTCGCTGGTCAGATAGCCCTCCTGGATCGCATTGGGATCGACCAGGAAGGGCGCAAGATTGAACGTGTATTTGCGGATCTGCGAGTCGGTGAAGCCGAATTTGGATTTCAGCCAGGGCCAGAAGCTGGTGGTGGCGGCGTCGGAAATCAGGATCGGCCGGCCGCGCATTTCGGCCAGCGAGTTCAGATCGCGGCGCGGATGACTGATCAGGACCTGCGGGTCCTTTTGGAAGATCGCCATCACCGCGCGAATGGGAATGTTCTGCTTCACCAGGTTCAGCGAGATGAAACTGTTGGAGCCGATGCCGAAATCGGCGGCGCCGCCGGCCAGCAATTGCGGCACATTGACTTGCGGTCCGCCGGCCCGGATCGTCACATCCAGCCCGCGCTTGGCGTATAGCCCTTCCGCCAGTGCTTGATAGAAGCCGCCATGCTCGGCCTGGGCCTTCCAATCGGTGACGAAGGTGATGTGGGTGGCGGCCTCGGCCGCGGTGGAAAGCAAGGTGGCCGCGAACAGAAGCGCGAGGAGCGCCGGGACAGTTCTTTTCATGCGGGTTTATAGCATGGAAAAAAATTCTAGCGTCGTGGTGGTCCATTCAAGGGCGGCGGCGGGGGCGGCGGCGCATCGTCGCTGCCGAACAACCAGTCCAAAAAGCCGCGATGCCGGGGCGCGCCTTCCGGCGGCGGCTCGCCCCGCGCCATCGCCGAGGATGCATTGGATTCGTCGTCGGCGGCGCCGGGTGGCTCGCCGGGGAACAGATCCTGGAAATTGGGCGCTTGCGGCGGCGAGCGGTCCAGCGGCCTCAGCGGTTTGCCGCTTTCGGCGCTGCGCATGGTTTCGCGCCAGATCTGTGCCGGCAAGGTGCCGCCGGTGACGCCGCGCATCGGGGTGCTGTCGTCATTGCCCACCCAGACCGCGGTGACATAATCGGTGGTGAAGCCGACGAACCAGGCGTCCTTGGAATCCTGGGTTGTCCCTGTCTTGCCGGCGGCCTCGCGGGCGCCCAGCGAGGCGCCGGTGCCGGTACCGGCGACCACCACATTCCACAGCATCGCCACCATGTCGCGGTTCGTGGCGCTGGCGATGACGCGCTGGGGCGCCGGCGGCTGGCGGCGATAGAACACCTTGCCCTTGGCGTCATCCACTTCGGTGACGAAATAGGGATAGACGCGATAACCGCCATTGGCGAAAGCGGCATAGGCGCCGGTCAGCTCCAGCGACGTCACTTCATTGGTACCCAGCGCCAGCGAGGCATTGGCCTGGAGCGGCGAGGTGATCCCCAGCCGCTTGGCGGCGGCGACGACATTGGCGATCCCCACTTCCTGGGCCAGATTGACTGTGATGGTGTTGACCGAATGGGCCAGGGCATCGGCCAATGTCAGGGTGCCATATTCCTTATTGCCGAAATTGTTGGGGCGATAACCATTGATGTCCACCGGCTGGTCGTCACGCATGTCCCAGGGCGAAATGCCGGCTTCCAGTGCCGCCAAATACACGAAAGGCTTGAAGGCCGAGCCGGGCTGCCTGCGGGCCTGGATCGCCCGGTTGAACACCGAATTCTGGTAATCGACGCCCCCCAGCAGGGCGGACACCGCGCCGTCCGGTTTCATGATCACCACCGCCGCTTCATGGACGCGCAGCCGCTTGCCGGACTTGCGCAAAGTGGCGGCGGCGGCAACCCGGGCCGCATCCTGAAGCTTGGGCTCGAAGGTGGTGTGGACGATCAGATCGCCATTGGTGGCGCCGCGTTGGC
Organism: Alphaproteobacteria bacterium; assembly: GCA_025924715.1. Classification (GTDB taxonomy): domain Bacteria; phylum Pseudomonadota; class Alphaproteobacteria; order Micropepsales; family Micropepsaceae; genus Rhizomicrobium. Next base: position 97,343 of record JAICHV010000005.1, on the reverse strand, counting down.
CGGCGAGATCGAGCGCCCGCGCCGCGGCGACATCGAGATAGAAATTGCGCGCATCCATGCCGGCGCGGTCGATCACCACGGCGGGATGCGCCCGGGCCTCCGCCGCCTGCTCCGGCGTGATCGCGCCGGTATCCTGCATGGCGTCCAGCACCAGGCTGGCGCGCTGCTGGGCACGCAGCAGATCGCGGCGCGGCGAAAATACCGACGGCGCGCGCGTCAAAGTCGCCAGCATTGCCGCCTGGGCCAAAGTGACATGGCGCGCCGAGGTGCCGAAATAGACCCGCGCCGCGCCATCGACGCCGTAAGCGGCGGAGCCCAGATAGATGCGGTTGAGATAAAGCTCGAGAATCTGTTTTTTGCTCAGCGCTTTTTCCAGGCCTGCGGCGTCGAGCAGCTCGCTGAGCTTGCGCGACATGGTGCGCTCTTGCTGGGTATAGACGATCTTGGCGGTCTGCTGGCTGATGGTCGAACCGCCCGCCGCCCAGTGGCCCGCGCGCATATCGGTCACCAGAGCGCGTATCAACCCACGCGGATCGATGCCGTTATGGGAATAAAAGCGGCGGTCCTCCATGGCGATGAAGGCGGCGGGCAGATAAGGCGGCATCTCTTCCAGCTTGAGGCGCTCGCCCACCACCGCGCCGCGATGGCCCGCGTCATTTCCATTGACGTCCAGGAAGGTGAAGGCGATGGGGCGGTTGACCGCATAAAGATCGACCCCGGCCGGCGGCGGCGCCGCGACAAAGCCAAGCAGTGTCGGTAGCAGATAAAGCAGCGCCAGCGGAACGGCCAGGATGGCAACGCCAATGGCGAAAGGGCGAATCCACGGATCGGTGATCTGGCGGATGTCGCGCAGCACCGTGTCGAAATCGTGAGGCTGCTCGCCCGGCATGGCCGCGATAGCTCACCGATTTTTGCGGCGCTTTCAAGGCTTCGGTTTAATTCCCCCTCCCCCCTCGCTGGCGGTCGGCGGGGCGAAAGGTCCGCTGGACCTTTCGCTAATCCCGCCTCCAGGGCCAGCGAAGGGGAGGGGGTTACAAAAATGAATAGCCCGCGCCTTTCGGCGCGGGCTATTCCTTGCAAGCTTAGGGCCCTATGGGGAGGGGCAAACCACGGGTCCTATGCCCAAGCTCTCGTCAGGTGCGGAATTCTCCGATCAGGGTTCCGGTGTAAGGGTTGATCTCGATCAGCTGCGGGCGGCCGAACCGGCTCATCGCCCGCACGACATAATGACCGCGGACAAAGAAGGGCTCGCCCAGGGCGCGCAGATGATGGAAGCGCAAGGTGCCGAGCACGCGTTCGCGATCGACGATGCGGTGGTCAGGGCGCCAGTCACGCTGAGCGCGAAAATCCCGCATGTCCTGGCGCATGGTGTAGCCGCGATAGCTGTTCCATGGCGCGGCACTGGCGGCGCTGAGGCCGGCGGCGGTCATCACCGCCAAAGAAGCTGCCGCCAGAAGTGTTTTTGTGCTAGACATGTCGGTCTCCTTTACTTCGATCGGAACGGAAACGGTCCGTTCCATGGGGCGTAATCTAGGGGGCCCCGCCTGAACCAATTCTGGACGCCCTGTTCATTCGGGGTTCATTGTTCGAAGCCTAGAAAACCCTTATGAAATCCGGCGTTTTCCTGTTTGCCCTGATGCTGCTGGTGTCTGCCGCGCCAGCCCAGGCGCAGCGCGGCCAGGACGTCATGCCACTGGACCGAATCCTTCCGGAGATCCGCCGCACCCATCCGGGACAATTCTTCGATGCCGATGGACCAAGCCCCGGTCCCGATGGCTCGCCGCATTATCATCTCAAGTGGATGACGCCCGACGGGCGCATCGAATGGCTGGACACCGATGCGCGCACCGGCCGCGTGCTGAATTCCGCGCCGGGCCGCGACAGTTTCGACGGTCCCGAGCCGCGCTCTTATCCGCAGGCGCCCTCTGTTCCCACGCCGAACACGCGCGGCCGCTTTCGCGATGATGGTCCCAGTGGGGGCGCCCGTTTCATGGGCGGCTATGGCGGCTTCGGCGCTGTTCCGGGCGGGTTTCAAGGCGGCGGGGGACGGGATTATGGTGAGCGCCGCGACGATCGCGGCAACGATCGGGGCGGGCAGGGCCGTGAGCGCGGCGGCTGGCGCGGGCGCGGGCGCTGAGGAAGCAAAGATGCGAATCCTGCTGGTAGAAGACGACAAGGAATTGCAGCGGCTGCTCAAGAAAGCGCTGAGCGATGCCGGCTATGTCGTCGACACCGCCGGCGATGGCGAGGAAGGCCATTTCCTGGGCGATACCGAACCTTATGACGCGGTGATCCTGGATTTGGGTCTGCCCAAGATGGATGGCGTGCGCGTGCTCGAGCAATGGCGCAAAGCCGGCAAGACCATGCCGGTGCTGATCCTGACGGCCCGCGACCGTTGGAGCGACAAAGTTGCCGGCTTCGATGCCGGCGCCGATGATTATCTGGCCAAGCCGTTTTACACCGAGGAATTGCTGGCGCGGCTCAGGGCGCTGCTGCGCCGGGCGGCCGGGATCGCCACCGCCGATATCGAGATCGGGCCGCTCCGCATCGACACCCGTGCCAGCCGCGTCACCCTGGACGGCAATCCCGTCAAGCTCACCAGCCTGGAATATCGCCTGTTGGCCTATCTCGCCCATCATCGCGGCAAGGTGGTGTCGCGCACCGAACTGGTCGAACATCTCTATGACCAGGATTTCGACCGCGACTCCAACACCATCGAAGTGTTTGTCGGCCGCTTGCGCAAGAAGTTGAACGCCGATCTGATCCACACCGTGCGCGGGCTTGGTTACAGCCTGGAAGCTCCCGGCCTTGCCACCCCCCAAAGCTAAAAGATTGCGCCTCAATTCCTTGGCGGCGCGGCTGATCGCGGCGGCCGCGATCTGGACCATGCTGGGCCTGGCGGTGGGCGGGGTGGTGCTCAGCCGCGCTTTCCGCAGCGCCGCCGAAGCCTCTTTCGATGCGCGTCTGACGGGCGACATGGATGGGCTGATCGCCGCCGCCGAGCCCGATACCGATGGCGGCGTGGTGTTGCAGGACCGTTTCGTCAATCGGCAATTCGACCGCATCTATTCCGGGCTTTATTTCCAGATCCGTCCGACGCAAGGCGGCCAGCCGGGCGGACAGATCTCGCGGTCTTTGTTCGATCGCCAGATTGCCATCGGCGCGCCGCCCCGCGACAACCAGCCCAGTTGGGGCTATGCCGCCGGTCCCGACAACCAGCATTTGCGCACACTGTCGCGGCGGGTGGAATTTCCCATCGCCTCGACCCCCGACCAGCATGACAGCCGTGTCTATACCTTCACGGTCGCCGGCAATCTTGCGCAGGTGGAAGCCGACAACGCCCGCTTCAACGGAATCCTGATCTGGTCTTTTGCGCTTTTGGGATTGGGCTTGGTGGTGGCGATCTTCCTGCAGGTGCGGGTGGGTTTGTTGCCGCTGCGCAGACTGGGTCAGTCGCTGGCGCGGATTCGCGACGGCAAGGCGCGAGCGTTGGAAGGCGACTTCCCCGTCGAGATCGCGCCTCTGGCGAGGGAGCTCAATGCGCTGATCGAACACAGTGCCGAAGTGGTCGGCCGCGCCCGCACCCATGTCTCCAACCTCGCGCATTTCCTCAAGACACCGCTCAGCGTTTTGGCCAGCGAGGCGGAAGCGGCGCCTCCGGGGCCGCTGACCGATCAGGTCAAGCGTCAGGTCGGCAGCATGCGCCGCCAGGTCGATCATTATTTGTCCCGCGCCCGCGCCGCCGGCAGCGTCAATGTGCTGGGCAATCGCACCGAGATCGCACCGGTGCTGGGTGACCTGGCCCGGGTGCTGTGCCGTATCCATGCCGACCGCGCCATCGATATCGCGGTGGATTGTCCGGCCGGGCTCTGTTTCAAAGGCGAGCGGCAGGATCTGGAAGAAATGGCCGGCAATCTGATGGACAATGCCTGTAAATGGGCCCATGCCCGGGTGCAGGTAGGGGTTGCCCCCAGGGGCGCCAGCTTCGATCTGATGGTTGAGGATGACGGCACCGGGCTGACCGAAGAGGAAATCGCCCGGGTTGGGGAACGGGGCGAGCGGCTGGACGAAAGCGTCCCCGGCTCCGGCCTGGGTCTGGCCATCGTGCGCGATATTTCCAAGCTTTACGGGGGCTTGCTGGTGTTGGAGGGCTCTTCTTTGGGGGGCCTGCGCAGCCGGCTGACCTTGCCTTTAATCGGCTAAAGGCAAGGGGGCGTTAACAATAATAGCGCTATCATAAGGGCTTAGGTGCGTATCGGCGTGCGAGGGCCGTGTGGAGCGTTTGATGTTGCCTGAGGACAAATCCGGGTTACTGCGCGCGTTTTTGGGCGGACTTCCCAGCGACATGGCAATGCGCCTGGCGCATGCGGTGGAAGTCGACCGCCTGATGGACGGCCATGTCCTGCCCCATGAAGTGATCCTGGAAGGCTTGCGGCCGGTGCTGCAGAGCGGCATCCAGCATGCCCGCATGCCGACACCGCTGCGTCTGTTCTGTACCCCTTTCGAAGACATTCTGACGTCGGTGCCGCGAACCAAGAAGCTGAAAGCCGCGGTGGCGCGCAGCAGCGTCTTGCCGGTCTGGCTTTGGGTGAGCCGCAATTTGATGCCGGAGCAGACCCAGGCCTTTGTCGGCGACGTCAAACGGCTGATCCTGATGCAGAAGCTGGAAGAGGCCATCGCCCGGGCCGGCCAGTTTTGGACCGAGGCCGGCACCAAGATCCGCGCGACCCTTACCGATCCGGCCAGCCGCAAGGCGGCGCGTATCGCGCTCAATGGCGATGCGGTTCTGGCGGACGCCGAAGAAATGGCCTTGCTGCTGATGGCGGGCCCGGAGGTTCTCACGATCCAGGCTGTGCTGCCCAAGCCGGTGGCGCATCTGAACGAAGAACTGCTCTGGCGCTTGCGCGAGATTTACGACGGGCTGGTGGAGCGCAATCCCGATGCCGCGCCCTATGTCGCGGTGATCGCGATGAACCGGCTGACCAAGCCCTGGGAAGCCTTGCGCTTGCCGCTGCTGATCTGCCGCGGCAAGGGCGACACGCTGATTTCCAAAACCGATATGGGGCTGGTGGGCGAAATCCTGTTCGGCCGGATGGAGGATTTGCAGACTGCCATTCTGGGCGTGCGTCATCCCCAAATCGATGCCGACAAGCTGCTCGCGCAGGTCGCGGCGTTTGTCGAATTGTCCAGCGGCATCGTCAAGGAAATCGAAGTGCGCCGCGACGGCGAATGGGGCCAGCGCCTGCTCAAGGAACGCGGCGTGATCGGCTCTGTGATGGACGGCTTGATGGAGCGGGGCCCGAAGGAATTGGCCCTGGCGCTGCCGGTGCAAAAAGGCCCGGGACCGAAGATGGCCGATTTCGGCCGCCATCCCGATCCGGACCGCCAGGCGGTCGCGCTGCGTTACGCCAAGTTGGTGGCCGGCAGCCGCAAATTCGCCGCCGCGGCGTCTTTCGGCGCCAAGCAGAAAACGGCGCATGATGAAATGATAAATTTCCTGCGGCGCCATAATGAGGATCTGGTCAAGGAACTGCGCACCGGCGATCCGGCCAAGAAAGCCATCGCCGAAGGCCAATTCGATCTTTGCGTCGAATTCACCGTCTTGCTGATCGGCGAAGAAGAAGCCGAACTGCTGCGCCGGCGCGCCAGAGCCGCGCTGTCGGCCGCTGCCTGATCTGAGGATTGCCGCGCGCTCGCCGATCCTGAACGCCGGCTGAACGGCGCGCCTTTAAGTTCCCAAAGCATGAATTTTTATTGCTTGAGGCGCGGCTTGAAGGGCCTCACACTCGCTCTATCTGGAGAGACTAGACGTCCTGGAGATGAGAATGTTCCGCACGAAGATGATCACGACCGCCGCCTTGGCCGGGCTGGGTTTGGCGCTGGCCGGTACGGCGGCTTTGGCGCAGCCTTCCGATGACCGCTCTTCCAATGCGCCGCCGGCCCAGTTGAACGGCAATTCCGATCGCGATGCCCCCCCGAGGTCCAATGAGCAGCGGTCCTATGATCAGGGGCAATATGATCAGGCGCAAAACAGCCGCGACAGTGACCGCTCGCGCGACCTGTTCTGCCGCCGCGATGCCGCGGCGCGGACCGGCTATGTCAGCCCCGGCCAGGCGGCCTCGCGCGCCCAGGCCGGCAGTTCGGTGGGCGGCACCTTGCTTGGCGCCGCGGCCGGTGCGGCCATCGGCAGCGCCAGCGGAAATGCGGGCGCCGGAGCCCTGATCGGGGCCGGCGCCGGCTTGATCGCAGGCACCGCCGCCGGCGAGAACAATGCCCGCCGCGCCGCCGACGATGTCGAGCGCGCTTATGGCGACGCCTATTATGCCTGCATGGACGAGGCGGACGCCTATCCGGACACGGCTCCCGCCGCGCCGCCGGCCCGCTATGCCTATGACTATCCGCCCCCGGTTTATGGCTATTATCCCCCGCCGCCGGTCTATTACGCGCCTTATCCCTATTATGGACCCTCGATCTCGCTCGGTTTCGGCTTTGGTGGCGGCTATCACCGCGGCTTTGGCGGCTTCGGCGGCTCTCATGGTGGGTTCCACGGCGGCTTTGGCGGCGGCCGTCACCGCTAGCGGCCCAGGTATCTTTGACGACGGGCGGCCGGGCTGTAAGGTCCGGCCGTTTCCATTCCAGGACCGACATGCCGCCCAAGCAGAATCCCGCCAAGCTCAATCCCTTGCAGCTCAAAACCTTGACCTTGCTGCAGGCCATTGCTCGCCTGCCGGGCTCGGCCCAGGCGCTGCCCAATGGCGAAGTGGCGATCAGCCAGTTCCCGCATGCCCATGGCGACCATTTTCATCTGGGCGACGCGATGGTGGACGGCAAAAATGCCACCGGGCTGTATAATGAAGCGGTGTGGAATGCTTTGACCCGCAAAGGCCTGGCGCGCGCCGAATGGCCCCATGGCATCACCTTGACCCGTGAAGGCCTCGGTTATGAGACCGGCCTGGCGGGCGAAATCCTACGCAGCGGAGGCCATTGAGACGATGACACCCAAACAGCGCCGCCGCTTCGCCTTCGCCGCCGCCCTCTTGGCCGCCGGTGGCGTGCTGGCCGCGGTGGTGGTGTTCGAGCTCAAGAGCAACACCGAATATTTCTTCAGCCCCAGCGATGTCGCGGCCAAAAGCGTCGAGCCGGGCGTTCCGTTCCGGGTCGGCGGGCTGGTCGAGAAGGCCAGCCTGCGCCATGGCGCCGGCGCCGATGTACGCTTTGTCGTGACCGACGGCGCCCATGTCGTGCCGGTGGATTTCAATGGCGTGCTGCCCGCCCTGTTCCGCGAGGGTCAGGGTGTGGTGGCCACCGGCGCGCTTACGCCGGGCGGCACCTTTCAAGCCACCGAAGTGCTGGCCAAGCATGACGAGAAATATATGCCGCCGGAAGTGGTGCAGGCGCTCAAGCGCGCCGGCCGTTGGAAAGAGGGCCAGCAATGACCGGTGAATTGGGACAAGTCGCCCTGTGCTTCGCGCTCGCATTGTCGCTGGTGATGGCGGGCGGGGGTCTTGCCGGCGCGCGCAGCGAAGCGGCTTTGGCGCGCCAGATTGCCCATGGCGCGGCGATGGGAATGCTGGTCTTTGTGGTGCTGGCCTTCGGCACCTTGACCTATGCCTTCGTCACTTCGGATTTTTCCGTAGCCCTGGTCGCCAACAATTCCCACACCTTGAAGCCGCTGATCTACAAGATCACCGGCGTCTGGGCGAACCACGAAGGTTCGATGCTGCTCTGGGTGCTGGTGCTTTCGCTTTATGCCGGCGCGGTGGCGATTTTGGAACGCGGCGGAGCGCGGCTGACCAGCGCCGCGCTGGGGGTGCAGGGTCTGCTGGCGGCGGCTTTTATTCTTTTCATCCTGTTCACCTCCAATCCGTTCTTGCGTCTGGATCCGGCGCCGTTCGAGGGCGCCGGCCTCAATCCGCTGCTGCAGGATCCGGGCCTGGCGATGCATCCGCCCATGCTTTACGCCGGCTATGTCGGCCTTTCGGCTTCGTTCGCTTATGCGGCGGGCGCGCTGATCGTGGGCGAAGTGGAATGGGCGCGCGCGGCGCGGCCTTTCATGCTGCTGGCCTGGATCGCGCTGACTTGCGGTATCGCCCTGGGAAGCTGGTGGGCCTATTACGAATTGGGCTGGGGCGGATTCTGGTTCTGGGACCCGGTGGAGAATGCCTCGCTGATGCCTTGGCTGGTGGCGACCGCGCTGCTGCATAGCGCATTGGCGACCGAGAAAAGCGGCGCCTTTCGCACTTGGAGCCTTTTGCTGGCCATTGGCGGATTCTCGCTCAGCCTGATCGGCACTTTCCTGGTGCGCTCGGGCGTGCTGTCTTCGGTGCATGCCTTTGCTTCCGATCCGACCCGCGGATTTTTCATCCTGGTGCTGATCGGCTGCGCCATCGGCGGCGCCTTGGGTCTCTTCGCCTGGCGGGCGCCGACCCTGAAGGGCGGGGCGTCGTTCGACACCGTCAGCCGCGAAAGCGCGCTGCTGCTGAACAATGTCTTCCTGGTGGCCGCTTGCGCGTCGGTGTTTGTCGGCACACTCTATCCGCTGGCGCTGGACGCCTATAACGGCACCAAGATTTCGGTGGGTCCGCCCTATTACGCTGCCACCTTCGCCCCCATCTTCTTCGCCCTGTTGCTGCTGGTGCCGTTCGGGCCCTTGCTGAGCTGGCGCCGCGGCGACGCCAAGGCGGCGCTGCGCACGCTTTATCCCGCGCTTGGCCTGGCGGCTGTGGCGGCGCTGATCGTGCTGGCGGTTGCGTCACCGCGCTTCCTCACCGGGACCCTGGCCTTCGCGGTGGCCGGCTGGCTGATCGGCGCCAGTGGAATCGATTTTCTCAAGCGCCGCGGCGCGCGCGCCAGCGCTTTTGCCGCGGCGATCGCCCATGCCGGTCTTGGCGTGACTTTGATGGGCGTGGCGGGAACCACACTGTGGCGCAGCGAGGCGCTGGATCTGGTGGGCCCGGGCGACACCATGACAGTGGGGCCCTATACGCTGCGTTTTGACGGCGTCACCCGCGAACAGGGGCCGAATTATACCGCCGCCCGCGCCCATATCGCCCTGCTGAACAATGGTAAGGTGGTGTCTTTCCTGATGCCGGAAAAGCGCAGCTATCCGGTCGAAGGCCAGGAAGTCGCCGATACGGCGATCCGCACCACGGGTTTCCGCGATCTTTACCTGGCGCTGGGCGATGAGCGCGATCACGGGCGCTGGACCGTCCGGGCCTATGTCTCGCCGCTGGCACCGCTGATCTGGCTTGGCGGGCTGGTGATGGCGCTGGGCGGAGGTTTGAGCCTGTGGGGCCGTCTGCGGCTGCGCTCCGCGGCGCCCGCGCCGGCCGTGCAGCCCGCAGAATGAAAAACCTGGTCTTTGCGCTGTTGCTGCTGGCGACGCCGGCATTGGCGGCCCCGGTTTCCGACACCTTCGCCAACCCGCAGATGGAAGCCAGGGCCCGCAATCTCCAGCGCCAATTGCGCTGCCTGGTCTGTCAGGGCGAAAGCATTGACGAATCCAATGCCGAGCTGGCGGGCGATCTGCGCCATCTGGTGCGCCAGCAAATGGCCGACGGCAAGACCGACCAGCAGATCGAGGATTTCCTGGTGGCCCGCTATGGGAACTTCATCCTGATGAAGCCGCCGCTGGAACCCGATACATATGTTTTATGGCTTGCGCCGTTTACAGTCTTGATCGGCGCGGCCGCGGTTGCCATCTTGGTGATTAGCCGGGCGCGCAAGCGAGCCGACCCGGTTTAACATCTGTCAGTTTTGTAATATGCTGGAGAGAAACCCGTAAGAATTCGGGCCTAGAAACTATCCACCAAGGGGATCGGGGACCGACCCGCCAGGAGCCAAGACTATGCCAACCAACCCCCACCAAATTCCGTCTCGCGCCCGTGTGCTGGCGATGAGTTCGGCCGCCGCCATTGTGGTCCTGGGCCTGGGCGCTTTCGCGCTGCTGCCGGTGGCCCAGCCGGTGAGCGACCATGTTCCGGTCCAGCTGGCCGCCAACGAAGCGCCGGCGCGCAGCGCGCCGCCGCGGATGCTGGAAAATTCCGCCCCCTTCAGCTTCGCCGATCTGGTCGAGCGGGTCAGCCCGGCGGTGGTCACCATCACCTCGGAAACCATGACCACCGAGGCCGACTCCGACAGCGATGCGCCGGACAATATCCCCGCGCCCTTCCGCGACCTGTTCAATCAGTTCAACCAGTCGCGTCCCCAGACTCCCCATAAGGCGATCAGCGCCGGGTCGGGCTTCATCATCGACAAGGCCGGCTACATCGTCACCAACAACCATGTCATCGAGGACGGCAAGAAGATCACCGTCAAGCTGCCCGACGGACGCTCCTTCGAAGCCAAGCTGATCGGCAGCGACGCCGCCACCGATATCGCCTTGCTGAAGGTCGCGTCCGACAAGCCTCTGCCCACCGTCGAATTCGGCGACGACCGCCAGCTTCGGGTCGGCGACTGGGTGATCGCGGTCGGCAATCCTTTCGGCCTGTCCAATTCGGTTACCGCCGGCATCGTCTCTTCCATCGGGCGCGATATCGGCAGCGGCCAGTATAACGACTTCATCCAGATCGATGCGCCGATCAATCGCGGCAATTCGGGCGGCCCCACTTTCGATCTGCGCGGCCAGGTGATCGGGATGAACTCGATGATCTTTTCGCCGTCGGGCGGCAGCGTCGGCATCGGTTTTGCGATTCCGGCCGGCACCATCCATGACGTGGTAGCCCAGCTCAAGGATCACGGCCGGGTCGCGCGCGGCTGGCTGGGCGCCGAAATCCAAAGCATGACGCCGGAGATCGCCGCCTCGATGGGTCTTAAGGACGGCAAAGGCGCGATCGTCGCGACCGTCGTTCCGAACGGTCCCGCCGCCAAGGCCGGCTTCCAGCAAGGCGACGTGGTCACCGGCATCGACGGCAAGCCGGTCGCGGATTCGCGCGATCTGGTGCGCAAGGTCGCCACATTGGTGGCCGGCAACACGGTCAATTTCCAGGTCAGCCGCCAAGGCAAGCCCATGGACATCAAGGTGGCGATCGGCGCCCGTCCGGACGAGAAAGTCGCCTCGGCGCAGCCTTCTGCTCCCAGCCTGGGATCGCCGACCGCCAGCGCCATGGGCCTGGGCCTTTCCGCCCTGACGCCCGAAACCCGCCGTAACCTCAATCTGGGTGAAAGCGTCACCGGTGTGGTGATCACCAAGGTCGATCCCAACAGCGATGCCGCCGACAAGGGCCTGCAGCCCGGCGACGTCGTGCTCAAGGTCGGCAACCGCAACGTCAAGACGCCGCAGGATGTTCAGTCGGGCGTCGCCGAAGCGCAGAAGGGCGGCCGCAAGAGCGTGCTGCTGCTCGTTGCGCGCTCGGCCGGCGGCACCGGTTTTGTGGCGTTGGATATTTCGTAAGGACGTTTGGGCCGCTTAACGGCGCGGACCTCTCTCTGCCAGGAGAACGACCGCATGCGCATACTCGTTGTCGAGGACGATCTGGAAGCCCAGCGCTATCTGGTGCAGGGGCTGAAGGAATCGGGGCATGTGGTGGACGATGCCGCCGATGGCGATATCGGTCTGTCGCTGGCGCTGTCGCGGCCCTATGACATCGCCATCATCGACCGCATGTTGCCCAAGATGGACGGGTTAGGCGTGGTCGCGGAAATGCGCGAGCACGGCAATGCCACGCCGGTCTTGTTCCTATCGGCGCTCTCTGAGGTTGATGAGCGCGTCAAAGGCCTGAAGGCCGGCGGCGACGACTACCTCACCAAGCCCTATGCTTTTGTCGAACTGCTCGCCCGCATCGACGCCTTGATGCGGCGGCGTTCGCCGGTGACGGTGAAGACGCAATTGTCGGTGGGCGATCTGCATCTGGACCTTCTCACCCGCGCCGCCAAGCGCGGCGATCAGGCGATCGATCTGCAGCCGCGCGAATTTCGCCTGCTCGAATATCTCATGCGCCATGCCGGCCAGGTCGTCACCCGCACCATGCTGCTGGAAAGCGTCTGGGAATATCATTTCGATCCCCAGACCAATGTGATCGACGTGCATATCAGCCGGCTGCGGGCCAAGATCGACAAGGGCTTCGATACGCCCCTGCTGCACACCATTCGCGGCGCCGGCTATATGATCCGGGCGCGATAACCCGGCAAGGGGCGGCCGCGCGTGCGGCGGTGCCGAAAATAGAGTATCATTCCTCGAAGGCGCGCCTGGCGCGACAAGGAATAGAATCTCATGTGGGGCAGCTTTCGCCTTCTGCGCACCCAGGCCTTCCGTATCGTTCTGGTCTATGTCGTGCTGTTCGCCCTTTCGGTCGGGGCGTTGCTGTTCTTCACATATTGGTACACACGCAGCGCCCTGGACGCGCAGACCGACCAGACGATCGAGGCCGAAATCACCGGCCTGTCCGGCCCTTATCAGCAGAACCTCAGCATCCAGGACTTGGCCGAAAACGTCACCGGCCGCACCCTGCATGGCGGACAAGGACTCTATCTTCTCGCGGATGCTTTGCACCGGCCGGTCGCCGGCAATCTGGATTCTTGGCCTGCAATCACGGCCGATACCAGCGACCATGTCGAATTCAATTACGAACGCCGGGTCAACAATCTTCCCTCAATCCGGCGGGCACGGGGACGTCTGATACCCGTGCCGACCCCGCTGGGGCAGTTCTATCTGCTGGTGGCGCAGGATGTGGAATATCGCGACCTCACCCAGCACATGTTCACCACCACTTTGCCCTGGACGGTTGCACTCATCCTGGTGCTGGGCCTGACCGGCGGCGCCTTGATGAGCCGCAACATGCTGCGCAAGCTGGACAACATCAATCGCATTTCGGGCGAGATCATCGCCGGCCATTTAACCCGCCGCATTCCGGTGTCCGAAGTGCTGGACGAGTTCGATGCCCTTGCCGAAAATCTCAACCGCATGCTCGACCGTATCGAGCGGCTGATGAAGGGCATGCGCGAAGTCACCGACAGTGTGGCACATGATCTGCGAACGCCGCTCAACCGTTTGCGCAATCGCTTGGAGGAATCGCTGGCCCGGCTGACGGCCAGCGGCCAGGATGCCAGCGAGATCGAACGGGCGATCGCCGAGACCGACAAGCTGATCGGCACTTTCAACGCGCTGCTGCTGATCGCGGAAACCGATGCCGGCACGGCGCGCGGCTCCATGGCGCCGCTGGACCTTGCCTCGGTTGCCGCCGATGTCAGCGAACTATACGAGCCGCTCGCCGAGGAGAAGCAGGTTTCTCTGACCTGGGCGGGCGCGGGCGAAAGTTTGATCGAGGGCAATCGCAGCCTGGTCTCCCAGGCTTTGGCCAATTTGGTCGACAATGCGATCAAATACACCCCGCCGGGCGGCCGCGTGACCATCCGCCTGACCACGGGGCCGACTGGGACCGATTTGGTGGTTTCCGACAGCGGTCCGGGCATCCCGGCCTCGGAGCGCGGGCGGGTGGTGGAACGCTTTGTCCGGCTCGAGGCCAGCCGCAATTCCCCGGGCACGGGGCTTGGCCTTTCGCTGGTGGCGGCCGTGGCCCATTTCCACAGTGCCGAATTGCTGCTGGAAGATAATGCTCCGGGCCTGCGCGCCATTCTGCGCTTTCCCCGCCCGGCCCAGCGGCTGACATTGGCCGGCGCAACCAAGCCCGCGGAAATTCCGTCCCGCAGCGCGGCCGAATAACCTAGATTCCGCTCATGGCCGATTTGCGCATCCCGCCTTTGCCGTTCGATCCCGCGCGCGCCGCCCGCACTTTGGAGACGCTGGCGGAGCGCGGCTTTGCGCCGCCGCAGAATGCACAGGTCCTGCTGGCGGGCGTGTTCGGCAATAGCGGTTATCTCAGCCGCCTGGGCTTGCGCCATCCCGAGACGCTGCGGGCCTATTTCGCGCAAGGGCCGCGCGCCGTGGTCGAAAGCGCGATCGCGGCGGCGCTGGGGATCGCAGACTTGGCGGACGAGGCCCAAGCGATGGCGGTGCTGCGCCGCGCCAAGGCGGACGCTGCGCTGGCCATCGCGCTGGCGGATATCGCGGGGAGCTGGGACTTGGAAGCGGTGACGGGCGCGCTCAGCGATTTTGCCGACGCGGCTGTGCGCGGCGCCTTGCGCTTTTTGCTGCGACAGGCGGCCGTCCAGCAGGGCCTCACCGAGCAGGATGGGGCGCGGCTGGAAGCGGCCACCGGCATGACCGTACTGGCGATGGGCAAATATGGCGCGCGGGAATTGAATTATTCCTCCGACATCGACCTGGTGGTGTTTTATGACGAGGAGAAATTTCCTTTTCTGAGGCGCGGCGATCCGCGCGGCGCCGCGGTCGAAATTGTGCGCGGCTTGGTCAAGCTTTTGTCGCAGACCACCGGCGAGGGTTATGTCTTCCGCACCGATCTGCGCCTCAGACCCGACGCCGGGATGACACAGCTCGCGGTCTCGCTGGACGCAGCGCTGAATTATTACGAGGCCCAAGGGCAGAATTGGGAACGCGCCGCCATGATCAAGGCGCGCGCTTGCGCCGGCGATCCCGATGCGGGCGCCGCTTTTGCGGCCGCGATCACGCCTTTTGTCTGGCGGCGCAATCTGGATTTCGCCGCGATCGAAGACATTCATTCGATCAAACGCCAGATCCACGCCCATGAAGGTCATGGCGAAATCGCCATTGCCGGGCACAATATCAAGCTGGGACGCGGCGGCATCCGCGAGATCGAGTTTTTCGCCCAGACCCAGCAACTGATTTTGGGGGGACGCAACCCCGATCTGCGCAGCCGCGCCACCATCCCCGCGCTGGCGGCTTTGGCGGCCAAGGGCGTGATCAGCCGCGCAGCGGAAGCGGATATGGCGCAATGCTATCGCGCCTTGCGGACCCTGGAACACCGCTTGCAGATGATTGAAGACGAACAGACCCATAGCCTGCCGCGCAGCGAGGAGGGCATCGCCCATGTCGCCTGTTTCCTGGGTTATTCGGACGCTGCCGCATTCGGCGCCGCGCTGACCGCCACGCTTGAGACCGTTCAAGGCCATTACGCCCATCTGTTCGAGCGCGAAGCCCAGCTCAGCGATGCCCGCGGCAATCTGGTGTTCACCGGCGTCGAAGACGATCCCGAAACTCTGGCCACTTTGCGCGCCATGGGGTTTGCCGATCCCGCCCATGTTTCGGGCGCGATCCGTGCCTGGCATCACGGCCGCATCCGCGCCATGCGTTCGGCCCGGGCGCGGGAACTATTGACCAAACTGTTGCCTTCCATCTTGAACGCCCTGGCGGGCGCGGCCGATCCGGCGGGCGCTTTCGCGCAGTTCGACCGTTTTCTGTCGGGCCTGCCGTCGGGGGTACAGTTGTTTTCGCTGTTCCAGGCGCGCCCCGAATTTCTGGGGCTGCTGGCGCGGATCGTGGGTTCGGCGCCGCGTCTGGCCCATCATCTGGCGCGCGAGCCCGCGACGCTGGACGCCCTCATGGATGCCGATTTCCTGCATCGTCTGCCGGAACCGGCGGCGCTGGCGGCATCGCTGGGGGGCCGGCTGCGCGGCTCTTATGAAGACAAGCTGGATGAAGCGCGGCGCTTTGCCCGGGAAGAAAATTTCCGCGTCGGCGTGCAGATCGTCGAAGGCGCGGCGCGGGCCGACCAGGCAGGACCCGCACTGGCGGCGATCGCGCAAACCGTAATCGCCGGTCTTCTGCCGGAGGTGGAAGCGGAATTGGCGCTGAGCGCCGGCCGCATTCCCGGCGCCGGTTTCGCCGTGATCGCGATGGGCAAATTGGGCGGGCGCGAGATGACCGCCAGCTCCGATCTGGATCTGGTGTTCATTTATGACGTGCCCGCAGGGGTGGAAGCGTCCGATGGCGCGCGGCCGCTGTCGCCGACGCTGTATTTCGCGCGGCTGGCGCAGCGGCTGATCGCGGCGCTGACCGCCCATACCGGCGCGGGCGGTCTCTATGATGTCGATATGCGCCTGCGTCCCACCGGCAATAAAGGCCCGGCGGCGGTGAGCCTCAAAAGCTTTGTCGATTATCACGCCAGCGAAAGCTGGACTTGGGAGCATATGGCGCTGACCCGGGCGCGGCTGGTGGCGGGGCCGGATGATTTGTGCCGCAGGATCGAGGCGGCGATTCACCGCCGTCTCACCGCCGGGCTGGACGCAGAAAAAATCCGCGCCGACGCACTCCAGATGCGGGCCAAGGTGGCGGCGCAATATCCCGGCGACAATCGGTGGGATCTCAAATATGCGCCGGGCGGATTGATGGACATCGAGTTCGCCGCCCAGACCCTGCAGCTCATCCACGGTCCGGGCCATGCGCAGGTGCTGGACACCAACACCATCGCGGCGCTGCGCAAGCTGGAAGCGGCCGGCGCGCTTGTCCCCGCCGACGCGGCTGCGCTGATCGCGGCGGCGGAGCTGGAGCAGGCCCTGACCCAAATCTTGCGAATCGCCTTGGAGGAGACCCTGAAATCGGCGGAAGCGACGGCCGGCCTGAAAGACTTGCTGGTGCGGGCAGGGGGCGCCGCGGATTTTCCTGGGCTGGAGGAGCAGCTTTTGGGCCTGCAAACATCCGCGCATGCTGTTTTTGCTAAGCTTTTGGCGAGTTCCGGGGCCGCCGGCTTAAGTGCTTGAGTCCTGTGCTTCTATGGGCGATAACCCGCGACCTCGAACTTGGAATGCGGGCGTAGCTCAGGGGTAGAGCATAACCTTGCCAAGGTTAGGGTCGACGGTTCGAATCCGTTCGCCCGCTCCAAGTTTTTCCAATAAAAACATAGTCTTATCAAATAGCTGCGGCGACGCAGCCGGTTTGGTTTGCGCGCGGCCGAACGCTTCCCCCACCCGGCAAATCCCGCATGTGGCATGCAGGTGCGTGGGGTTGAAATAGCCGGCGGCGTTTCGCATGGGTAAACGCTCAGGGGGGCTTTGCCCCCGCTTGTCATTGACAACACATTAAACTCGGCCCCTGAATGGGCGACGTGATGTCGCTGACATAAATTTAACGCCAACATCATCCCGGGGGGGATCCATGAATTCGATCTTGAAGCAGCTTTTGCTTGGAGGCTCTGCCTCTGCACTGATCGTGGGCGCCACAATCGGCGCCGCTTATGCGCAGACACCGGCGGGGGCCGGCGACAGCAGTGTGGAATCGGTCGAGGTTTCCGCCTCGCGCATCAACATCGCGGGTTTTCAATCGCCCACCCCGGTGACCGTGATCGGGCCGGAGCAGATTGAACGCAACGCCCGTCTCGATCTCGCCGACGAAATTCGCGATTTGCCGGAAGTCTCGGGCTCATCGGCAAGCCGGGGCAGCAACAGCAACAACGGCTCCCAAGCCAATGCCGGCATTAACAGCCTCAGCCTGCGCAACCTCGGCTCGCAGCGTAACCTCGTCTTGATCGATGGCCAGCGCGTGGTCTCCGCCGCCATCCAGGACGGCACCGTCGACCTTGCGACGGTCCCGACATCGATGGTGCAGCGCGTCGACGTGGTGACCGGCGGCGCCTCGGCCGCTTGGGGCTCCGATGCCGTCACCGGCGTGGTCAATTTGGTGATCAACAAGAATTTCGAAGGCGTGAAGGGCAATGCCGAATATTCGGACAATCTGCTGCTCGCCCGGCCGCAATACAAAGCCGAGGTTGCCGTGGGCACCGGCTTTGACGGCGACAGGGGCCATATCGAATTCGCCTATAACACCCTGATCAGCAACACGCCCAACTTCAATGGGCAAAACCCCCACAGCAACGGCCGCGCCTTTGTCTACAACCCCGGCTATTGCACCCAGGTCACCTATGCGCCGGGCGCCACCAGCAACGGCACCTGCACCGGCAAGACCGGTGAGCCGATCGTCATGTATGCCTTTGCAACCTCCGGCGACACCAGCACCCAGGGCGGGTTGATCAACGCCAATACCGCGGGCCAGCCGGGTTCGGGCCTGGTGGCCTCGACCACCGCCTCTCCGGCCTATACCGGCCTGCGCGGCATCGATTTTGTTGGCCCAAACGCTACCCCGACCCCGTTCAATTATGGCACGGTCTCCCAGACGACGTGCTACAATGGCTGCACCAACAACCAGTTCTCCGGCGTCGGCCCCTGGTTCTTGAGCTCCTCGCCTTTCCATCAGTGGACCTTCTTCAACTACACCAGCTACCAGGTCACGCCCGACATCAAAGCCTCGGTACAGCTCAATTACGGTCATTTTGTTGAGTTCAGCACCGCCAATATCAAGAGCGGCCCCAACAACACCGTCTATGCCGACAACGCCTATCTGGATCCGTCAATTGCCCAGCGCTTTGTCTGTTCCGGCACGACTTGCGCGGCGGGCACCACGACGCTGTCGAATGGCTACAATCCCTTCACCGGCCAGGGTAGCAACGGTCAGAAGCCCACCCAGACTCTGACGGTCGGCTGGGACTTCATGAACAACCGCGTCACCCCGGACGCTGCCGGTATTTCTGGTGCCTCGATCCCCTGGACGATGAAGAATGTCTGTTCCGCCATCGCCCAGCCTTGCAACAACGAGGCGCGCACGGTGGCGCGCGGCGTCTTCACCCTGGAAGGTCCGCTGCCCTTCATCAAGGACTGGAACTGGAACGCCAGCGTGCAGACCAGCCAAGCCCGCGTCCATCAGACCCTCAACAACGATCCCGTCACCCAGCGCCTGAACAATGCGCTGGATGCGGTGCGGGTCACCGCCAGCAATGTGGGGACGTCCGGCCTGCCGATCGGTTCAATCCAATGCCGGGGCCTCCTCATCGGTTCCCCCAGAATTGTCAACGGCTTCGACGATCTGACCGGTTGCCAGCCGCTGAACAATTTCGGTTACGGCAATGTCTCCAACCAGGCGCGCGCCTGGATCAATCCGGGTCTGAACCCGAGCAGCACCGGGATCCTGAACCAGGAAACCGTCCATACCAACCAGGTCACGGCCGCGTTGAACCTCAACGGCGTGTTGCCTTGGAAGCTGCCGGCGGGCGATGTCGGTGTCGCCCTGGGCGGCGAATACCGCCTGGAACAAGCCGGGCAGTTCAATGTCGATCCGCGCAGCGCGATCGCCGGCTATCAGGCGGGCAATTTCATGCCCTGGTCGGGCCATCTGGATGTCGCGGAGGCCTACACGGAAATCAACGCCCCGCTGCTCAAGAACCAGATCGTCCAGACCTTGGATATCGACGTGGCCGGCCGTATCACCAATTATGCCAGCGAAGGCGAGACCAACGCGGTCAACGGTCCCCAGCCGAAGTTCAGCTTTACGGTGGAAACCTGGAAGATGGGTTTCAACAGTCAGATCAATGACGATTTCCGCCTGCGCGGCTTCTACTCCTACGATATCCGCGCGCCCATCGTGTACGACCTCTACAACCCGGGCAATTTCAACTCCCAGTCCTGCGTGAATTGGGTAAGTGGCGCCCCCAACAATCCCTGCTTCTCGAAGAACGGCGGCAACCCCGCTTTGGTGCCGGAAAAGGCCAACACTGTGGCCATCAGTGTGGTGATGACGCCGAGCTGGTTTGACGGCTTCACCGCTTCGCTGGACTGGTATGATCTGCGACTGCATGGGGGCCTCACCACCGTCGGCTTTGGCACGGTGATCACCCGCGCCAAAGCGGGCGACTCCAGCTATTGCAGTTCCATTATCGATGCCGCCGGCGACAATATCTGCACCTATTCGCAGACCTCCGGCACCGCGCCTCTCATCACCCAGGTCAATGTCGGGGCCGTGAACGCCTCCGAACTGACCACGGCCGGGCTGGATGGCAAAATCCAGTACAATTTCCCGTTCTTCGCGGGCACCGCAATCCTGAGCGGGGCGGCCAGTTATGTCTATGACTGGTCGCAGACCCTCAATGGCATCCATTTCGAGGGTGCCGGTTGCAGCGGATGCTTCTACTCCGGCGGTGCCAGGCTGAGCGGCAATATCCAGGGTGCTTATCGCCAAGGCGCATGGAATTTCGGGCTCCAAGTCCATTTCACCGGACCTTCCGTGAGGGACCTGGGTGCCGAAGGCAAGGCGGGCATTTCCACTCGCACCGTCACCTACACCAAGGTCAATGGCCAGGATATCGCCGCGATCTCCTCGGGCCAGGCGGGACCGGATTATTACCCCAGCAACTACAATCGGCCGTCTGCCGATATCGGGGCGAACATCTCGTATAAGTGGTCGTCGGACGTTCAGCTCTACGCCGCGATGGACCGCATCTTCCCGGGCAACAAATCCTACCGCGCCGGTTTCCGGTTCAATTTCTAAAACCTGCGGGCGCGTTCTGGCGGAAGATTGTTTACGGGCGAACGGGTCCACCCGTTCGCCCGTCAACACGTGATTTGACGGATGTGTGGCGCAAATCGCGCAGTCGTTCCGAAAGAGGCCTGACTTCCGCCGCCGCGCGCGGTGCCGCGTAATCACCTTGTATCGCTTGATAAATTTGCTGTTGCTGCGATTGCGAAACCTGCTGCTTTGCCGGCGCGATCCGGCAGCGGTCGCTGATTTCCCCTTGGTTGACAACAAAGCCGGCTTGGCTACTGAGTGCGGCGTGTCGCTTAAATAAAATCAAACACCAACATCATCCCGGGGGGGATACATGAATTCGGTTTTCAAGCAGCTATTGCTCGGCGGTTCGGCATGCGCGTTGATCGCCGGCGCCACGATCGGCGCCGCTTTTGCCCAGACACCGGCCGGTGCCTCCGACAACAGCGTGGAATCGGTTGAGGTTTCCGCCTCGCGCATCAACCTCGCGGGCTTTCAATCTCCCACCCCGGTGACGGTGATCGGCACCGAGCAGATCGAGAAAAACGCCCGTCTCGACGTGGCGGACGAAATCCGCGATTTGCCGGAAGTGCAAGGCTCTTCCGCCAGCCGCGGCGCCGCCAGCAACAATGCCGCGCAAGGCAATGCCGGTATCAACAGCCTCAGCCTGCGCGGCCTGGGTTCGCAGCGTAACCTGGTCTTGATCGATGGCCAGCGTGTCGTCTCCGCCGCCATTCAGGACGGCACGGTCGACTTGGCCACCGTTCCGACCTCGATGGTGCAGCGGATCGACGTCGTCACCGGCGGCGCTTCGGCCGCCTGGGGCTCGGACGCGGTCACCGGCGTGGTCAATCTGGTGATCAACAAGAATTTCACGGGCATCAAAGGGAACGCCGAATTTTCCAACAACGCCCTGATCTCCCGGCCGCAATACAAGGCCGAGGTCGCATTCGGCACGGATTTCGATGGCGACAAGGGCCATACGGAATTCGCCGTCAACACCCTGATCAGCAACACGCCGACCTTCAACGGCCAGAATCGCAAGAATTACGGCCGCGCCGTCGTTTACAATCCGGCTTATTGCAACCAGGTCACCTATCCGGTGGTGAATGGGGTGACCCAGACAAGTGGCGGCACCTGCAGCAGCCTGTCCGGTCAGCCGGTTTATACCTATGCCTATGCCACGGGTAACGACACCACCACCCAAGGCGGCTTGATCAACGCCAACACTGCCGGCACCGCCGGCTCGGGCCTGGTGGCTTCCACCGCCAGCTCGGCGGCCTATACCGGCCTGCGGGGCATTGATTTTGTCGGCCCCGATGGCACGCCCACGCCGTTCAACTACGGCACCGTCTCGCAGACCACTTGCTACAATGGCTGCACCAACGATCAAAATTCCGGCACCGGTCCCTGGGGCATCTCCTCGGCAGCCTTCCATCAGTGGACCTTCTTCAACTATTCCAGCTATCAGGTCACGCCGGACATCAAGGCGTCGGTCCAGGTCAATTACGGCCATTTCATCGAGCGCAATACCGCTTCGATCAAGACCAGCGCCTCGAATACCATCTATGCCGACAACGCCTATCTCGATCCGTCGATCGCCCAGCGTTTTGTCTGTTCCGGCACCACCTGCGCCGCAAACACCACGACGCTGTCGAACGGCTACAATCCCTTCACCGGCCAGGGTAGCAACGGACAGAAGCCCGGCCAGACCCTCACCGTCGGTTGGGACTTCATGAACAACCGCATCACCCCGTCCCAGGCGGTAAACCAGGGCGCCAATATTCCCTGGACGATGGACAATCTGTGTTCCGCCATCGGCCAGCCTTGCAACAACATGGCGCGTACCGTGGCGCGCGCCGTGTTCAAGTTGGAAGGGCCGCTGTTCAGCAATGACTGGAACTGGGACGCCAGCGTGGAGGCCAGCCAGGCGCGCATCCACCAGACCCTCGCCAACGATCCCATCACCGCGCGCCTCAACAACGCGCTGGATGCCGTGCGCGTCACGGCCAGCAATGTGGGCACCTCGGGCCTGCCCATCGGCTCCATCCAGTGCCGCGGACTTCTCATCGGCAGCACCCGGGTGGTCAACGGCTTCGACGATCTGACCGGTTGCCAGCCGATCAACATGTTCGGCTTCGGCAATGTCTCCAACCAGGCCCGCGCCTGGATCAATCCGGGTCTGAACCAGAGCAGTACCGGCATCCTGGACCAGGAAACCATTCATACCAACCAGGTTTCCGCCGCCTTCAACGTCAATGGCGTGCTGCCTTGGAAACTGCCGGCGGGCGATGTCGGTGTCGCTTTGGGCGCGGAATACCGGCTGGAACAAGCCGGACAGTTCGATGTCGATCCCCACAGCGCTGCGGCGGCCTATCAGGCGGGTAACTTCGCTCCCTGGGAAGGCCATCTGCATGTCGAGGAAGGCTTCCTGGAAGTCAATGCGCCGGTGCTCAAGAACCAGCTCGTCCAGACCCTCGATCTCGACCTGGCGGGTCGCATCACCCAATATTCCAGCGCGGGCGACACCAGCACGATCAACGGCACCCAGCCGCCCTTCAACTTCCTGGTGGAAACCTGGAAGATGGGTTTCAACAGCCAGCTCACGGATGAGTTCCGCCTGCGCGGTTTCTATTCCTACGACATCCGCGCGCCCATCGTGTACGACCTCTACAACCCGGGCAATTTCAACTCGCAGACTTGCGCGAGCTGGGTGAACGGCGGGTCCGGCAATCCCTGCTTCGCCAAGCAGGGCGGCAATTCCAAGCTGCAGCCGGAAAAAGCCAATACCGTGGCCATCAGCGTGGTCTATACGCCGACCTGGCTGGACGGCTTCACCACCTCGGTGGACTGGTATGATCTGAGACTGCATGGCGGTCTGGTCACCACCAACTTCGCCACCGTGATTTCGCGCGCCAAGGCCGGCGAGGCCGCTTATTGCGCGCAGATCATCGATACGGCGGGGGACAATATCTGCACCTATTCGCAGACCTCCGGCACGGCCCCCCAGATCACCCAAGTGAATGTGGGTTCGGTCAACGCGGCCGAACTGACCACGGCCGGTTTCGACGTGAAGGCGCAGTATAACTTCCCGCTGTTCAGCGGCACGGCGACGCTAAGTGCGGCCGCCAATTATGTTTACGACTGGTCGCAGACCTTGAACGGCATCTATTTCCAAGGTGCCGGTTGCGCGACGGCGCCGAACCAAGTGGGCCAAAGCTGTTACTACGGCCAAGGACAGCCCAAGCTGACGGGCAACATTCAAGGTACCTATCGCACGGGCGCGTGGACCTTTGGCGTCGAAGCCCATTTCGCGGGGGCATCGGTCAAGGACCGTGGAACGGAAGGTCAGGCGGGCTTGGTCAATCAATCGGTCACCTACAGCAAGGTGGCGGGCCAGGACATTGCCGCGATTTCGTCGGGCCAGAGGGGGCTTGGTGTCTATTCCCCCGAGATGAACTAAAACGACCCTTATGGCGATATCGGCGCCCAGTTGAGCTATCGCTGGTCGGAAGATATCCAGCTCTACGGCGCGGTGGACAACATCTTCCCGGGCAACAAGTCCTACCGGGCGGGTTTCCGGTTCAACTTCTAAGCCTCGCGGCGCGTTCTGCCGCAAGGGTCATCTTCTGAGGGTCGGGCGAACGGTTTACTCCGTTCGCCCGTTTCCTTTTCCGGGCCGCGCGATTGTGAGGCGTTTCATGCGGCGCCAGGCTGGTATAAAGAGGGGGGGCTTTCCAGTCGTTCTTCGGCCGGCCATTTTCGCGGCCCGCCCAACATGGAAAAAAAGCAACCGCATGACCGGGGGAAGTGCACAGGACGTGGCCGCGCGGCTGGACCGGCTGCCAATGAGTGCAGGGCTTTGGCGGCTGGTGCTGTTGATCTCGCTGGGCGGGTGTTTCGAATATTATGACCTGTTCATGACCGCCTATATTGCGCCTGGCCTGGTGCAGGCTGGTTTGTTCAGCGCCCGTTCGGCATGGTTCTTTGCCGTGGATTCCATCGGCTTTTTCGTCTTCAGCACTTTTGCGGGAATGTGGCTGGGGACCATCGGCTTCGGCTTCATCGCCGATCGGCTGGGACGGCGCGCCATTTTCACCATTTCGCTGGCCTGGTACTCGCTCGCCACTTTGGTGATGGCGTTTCAGGGGGGAGCCATCGGCATCGATGTCTGGCGTTTCATCGCCGCCATCGGGGTCGGGCTGGAAATGGTCACCATCGATACTTTGTTGTCGGAATTGGTGCCGCCGCGCCGGCGCGGACAGGTCTTTGCTTTCAATCAGGCCGTCCAATTCCTGGCGGTGCCGATCGTGGCCTTGCTGGGATGGCTGCTGGTACCGCTCCATCCACTTGGGCTGCCGGGATGGCGGGTGGTGGCGCTGATCGGCTCTGCCGGGGCGCTGGCGGTGTGGTGGCTGCGGCGCGGCGTGCCGGAAAGCCCGCGCTGGCTGGCCGCGCATGGCCAGGTGCAAAAGGCGCAGGGCATCCTGGCTCGCTTGGAAGCGCGCGCTTTGTCCGATACGGGGCGCGACTTGCCGCCGATACAGGCCTCAGCCTCCGTCCCGCCGATGCGATTAAGCCTGGCGGATCTGTTCCGCCCGCCTTATGGCAAACGCACCCTGGTGTTATCGGTGTTCAATCTCGCCCAGACCATCGGCTTTTACGGCTTTGGATCCTGGGTGCCGACCCTGCTGATCGCCAAGGGGGTGCATATCACCACCAGCCTGCAATATGCATTCCTGATTGCCCTGGCCAATCCGCTGGGCCCCCTGTTGGGTTATTTCATCGCCGACCGTATGGAGCGGAAATGGCAGATCGTCGGGGCCAGCGCCTTGGTGGGCGTTTTCATGCTGGCTTTCGCCGTGCAGAACAACGCCGCGCTGGTCATTTTATTCGGCGTGCTGGTGACGCTGGCGAACAATTGGATGTCCTTTGCCTTTCACAATTACCAGGCGGAACTGTTCCCGACAGCCCTGCGCGCCCGCGCCATCGGCTTTGTCTATTCCTGGAGCCGGGTCAGCGCCGCTTTTGCCGGCTTGCTGATCGGATTGTTTTTGCGTGAAGGTGGCACCGGGGGCGTCGCCTTGTTCATCGCCGCCGCCATGGCGGTGCTGATGGTCACCATAGCCGGCTTCGGTCCGCGGACCTTGCATCGCAGGCTGGAGGATATTTCTTATGCGTGAGGAAAAAAGATGAAGTTGATACGGTGGGGTGAAGCCGGCGCCGAAAAACCGGGTCTGGTGGACAAGGATGGCGTGCTGCGGGATTTGTCGATGGTGGTTGCCGACATCACGCCGGCGCAATTGTCCGATGAGGCCCTGGCGCAATTGGCCGCGGTGAATGCCGCCAGCCTGCCCAAGGTCCCGGGTGGCGCGCGCCTGGGCGTGCCCATCAGCGCGGTGCAAAAGATCATCGGCATTGGGCTGAATTACAGCGATCATGCCGCCGAAGTCGGCGCCCCGATACCCAAAGAGCCGATCATTTTCCTCAAAGTGCCCAGTTCTCTGACCGGGCCCAATGACGGCGTGGTGATTCCGCGCGGCTCGGAGAAGAGCGATTGGGAAGTCGAGCTGGGCGTGGTGATCGGCAAGCGCACCTCTTATGCCAATGAGACCGAGGCTATGGCCCATGTCGCCGGCTATTGCGTCGTCAACGATGTTTCGGAGCGCGAATATCAGATCGAGCGCGGCGGCCAATGGGACAAGGGCAAAGGCGCCGACACTTTCGCGCCGGTCGGCCCCTGGCTGGTCACCCGTGACGAAATCGCCGATCCCCAGAACCTCAAATTGTGGCTGGAGCTGAACGGCAAGCGGGTGCAGAACGGCACCACCGCCACCATGATCTTTGGCGTCAAGAAATTGGTGTCCTATGTCAGCCATTTTATGACCCTGGTGCCCGGAGACATCATCACCACCGGCACGCCCCCGGGCGTCGGCATGGGCATGAAGCCGCCGCAATTCCTCAAAGCCGGCGACAGCATGCGGCTGTCGGTGGAAGGCCTGGGCGAGCAGCGCCAGACCGCGCGGGCCTGGCAGCCTTAAAATATAGCTTGCCTGAAACGGCGCGCCATCGGGTCTAGAGCATTTTCGCGCTTCGTTGAATCGCGAAAATGCTCTAGTTGTTTGTTCGGTCGCGGTTCCAGACGGAAAACCGCTGCACACTTTTCCTGGAACCGCTTTCGCGCCGATGCCACCGCTGCTTTTCCTCAAAGACATCACCATGCGTTTCGGCAATACCCAGTTGCTGGACGGGGCCGAACTCAGCGTCGGGGCGGGGGAGCGCCTGGCGCTGGTCGGCCGCAATGGCTCCGGCAAATCGACCCTGCTCAAGATCGCGGCCGGCCTGGTCGAGGCCGATGGCGGCGAGCGCTTTGCCCAGCCCGGCGCGACGATCCGCTATCTTCCGCAAGAGCCGGATTTGTCCGGCTATGCCACCACCCATGATTATGTCGAAGCCGGGCTGGCGCCGGGGGATGACCCAAACCGCGCCTTTTATCTTTTGGGACATCTGGGGCTGAGCGGCGCGGAAAGCCCGGCGCATCTGTCGGGCGGCGAGGCGCGGCGGGCGGCGCTGGCCCGGGCCCTGGCGCCGCGGCCCGATATCCTGCTGCTGGACGAGCCCACCAATCACCTGGATCTGCCGGCGATCGAATGGCTGGAAAATGAACTGCGGACGATGAAGGCGGCGCTGGTCTTGATCAGCCATGACCGGCGCTTCCTGGAAAACCTGTCGCGGGCGGTGGTGTGGCTGGATCGCGGCATGTCGCGACGGCTGGACCAGGGTTTTGCCGCTTTTGAGAATTGGCGCGACGCGACCTTGGAGGCCGAAGAGATCGAGCGCCACAAGCGCGACCGCAAAATCGCCAATGAATTGGACTGGCTGGCGCATGGCCGCAGTGCGCGGCGCAAGCGCAACCAGGGCCGTCTCGCCCGGCTGAACAGCTTGCGCAAAGGCCGGCGCGAGGAATTGAAGGCCATGGGCACGGTCAAGATGGAGGCGATGGAAGGCGGCGAATCCGGCACCAAAGTGATCGATGCCAAGGGCGTGGCCAAACAGTTCGGCGACCGGACCATTGTGCAGGATTTCACTTTGCGGATTCATCGCGGCGACCGGGTCGGCATTGTCGGCGCCAATGGCGCGGGCAAGACCACCTTGCTGAAACTGCTCATCGGCGAGCTGCAGCCCGATGCCGGCAATGTGAAATTGGGCGCCGCGCTTCAGATCGCCAAGCTGGACCAGAACCGCGCCAGCCTGCATCCGGAAGAAACCCTGGCCAATGTACTGACCGGGGGCGGGGGCGAGACGGTCTTCGCAGGGGGCAAGCCGCGCCATGTGGTGAGCTATATGCAGGATTTCCTTTTCACGCCGGCCCAGGCGCGCACGCCCGTAAAGGTGCTGTCGGGCGGGGAACGGGCGCGGCTGCTGCTGGCGCAGCTTTTCGCCAAGCCGTCCAACCTGCTGGTGCTGGACGAGCCCACCAATGATCTGGACCTGGAAACCCTGGACCTGCTGGAAGAAACCATCGGCGATTATCCCGGCACGGTGCTGACCGTCAGCCATGACCGCGACTTCCTGGACCGCGTCGCCAGTCTGACGGTGATGGCCCAGGGTGACGGCCGCTTCACTGTCTATGCCGGGGGCTATAGCGACATGCTGTCCCAGCGCGCTCCCGCCAAACCCGAGCAAAAACCGGGTCCCCGCGGGGAACGCAAGGAGCCGGTTCCCCGGGCCCCCCGCGACAACGCGCCCAAGCTCAATTTCTCCGACAGCCACGCCCTCAAGATCTTGCCGGCGGAGATCGAGGAACAAAATCGCAAGATCGCGGAATTGAACGCCCAATTGGCCGATTCCGGGCTTTATGGCCGCGACCCGGCCCGGTTCGCCGCCCTATCCGCCCAGCTTGCCGCCCTGACCGCTAAGCGCAACGCCAATGAGGAGCGCTGGCTGGACCTGGAGCTGAAACGCGAAGCCCTGGGCCTCTAGATAATTCGCAAGCCAACCGGAACGTTAGGGGTACGCCGGCGTTCTCCTGTCCGGGGCTCGAGCGGGTTTACCATGAAACGCATTGCCATCGCCGGACTGGCCGCGGGGGCCGCCATGATGATTGGCGGGGCCTTGGCCGCGGTGTCGGGCGCCAAACCCGATACGGGCCGTCCCGTGGTGGATCCCACCGCGGACATCATGAACCCGATGATCGCCGGCCAGGCCATGCTGCCGGGCCGCAATCTGCTGGAGAATATTTCCCTTTCGCCCGAGCATACGGTGCTGGCCGCGGCGATGAAAAATTCGGGCCTGTCGGACGCGTTGAAGGCCAACGCCGAATTCACCGTCTTTGCCCCCACCAATGGCGTGCTGCCGCAGCAACTGCTGAGCCGCGACAAAACCCAGCTCGCCCGGCTGATGGGCTATCTGGTGGTGCCGGGGAAATATGATTCCCAGAGATTGCTGCGCGTGATCGGCGAGGGCGGCGGCGAGGCCAAACTGCGCACCATCGAAGGCGGCATGCTGGTGGCCAGGATGAACGGCGCCACCAACATCATTCTGATGGACGAAAGAGGCAATACCGCCAACATCGCCATCTATGATGTCTATGACAAGAATGGCGTCATGCATGTGGTGGATCATATGCTGGAGCCGTCATCCCGCCAGGTGGCGACCAACTAGGTCAAGCCGCGATCTTCCAGCAGCGCTGCAATATCGGGATCGCGGCCGCGAAAATCGCGATAGGCCTGCGCAAAATCGCGGGTGCCGCCGCTGGAATAGATATTCTCATAAAGCCGGGCCGCCGCCGTTCCGTCGAAAGGATCGGCCTTGAAGGCGCCGAAGCCGTCGGCATCCAGCACGGCGGACCATAGATAAGAATAATAGCCGGCGCTGTAGCCGTCGCCGCCGAAGATATGGCCAAAATGCGCGGCCGCATGGCGGGGGGCGATCTCATCCGGCATCCCGATGCGTTTCAGGGTGGCGGCTTGCCGGGCGGCGGGATCGTCGGCGTCGGCGTCCCCCTCGCTGTGAAAATCCATGTCGATGATCGCGGAGGCCAGCAATTCCGTCATGGCGAAACCTTGGTTGAAATTGCGCGCCGCCAGGACCTTGTCCAGCAAGGCCTGGGGCATGGGCTCGCCGGTCTGGTAATGGCGGGCGAAGCGCGACAGAACTTCGGGCACCTCCAGCCAATGCTCGTAGATCTGGGAAGGCAGTTCCACGAAATCCCGCGCCACATTGGTGCCGGACAGGCGCAGGTAACGCACCTGGCTGAGCAATCCGTGCAGGGCATGGCCGAATTCATGAAACAGGGTGCGGGCGTCGTCGAAGCTGAGCAGCGCGGGATCGGATTTGGCGAAATTGCAGGTGTTGAGGATCAGCGGCAGCACCGGGCCATGCAGGCTTTCCTGGTCGCGCAGGGATGACATCCAGGCGCCGCCCTGTTTCTCCGGCCGGGCGAAATAATCGCCATAGAACAAGCCGATGGCTTGGCCCTGGCGCTGCACCTCCCAAACCCCGATATCGGGATGATAGACCGGGATGTCGGGACGCGCGGTGAAGCTGAGGTCGAACAATTTGCCGGCGACGAAGAAAGCGGCGGCGATCATCCCGTCCAATTGCAGATAGGGCTTCAACTCGGCTTCATCGAAATCATACAGCTTGGCGCGCAATTTTTCGGCGTAATAGCGCCAGTCCCAGGGCGCCAGCTTGAAATTGCCGCCCTCCTCGGCGACCAGCGCCTGCAATGCATCGCGTTCGATGGCGGCGCGCGTCTTGGCCGGTTTCCATAACAGATCGAGCAGCTCGCGGGCACGGTGCGGCGTCGCCGCCATGCTGTCGGCCAGCTTGTAAGAGGCGAAATCGCCATAGCCCAGCAGGCGCGCCTTTTCGGCCCGCAATTTCAGGGTCTCGGCGATAACCGCATTGTTGTCATGCGCATTGGCATTGTCGCCGCGCCTGGTCCAGGCCTTGAAAAGCTGCTCGCGCAAGGCGCGGTCATCGGCGAATTGCAGGAAGGGTTCGACACTGGAGCGTGCCAGGGTGACGGCATAGGGCGCATCGAGCCCGCGCGCCTTGGCCGTTTCAGCAGCGGCGTCGCGGGCGAAATCCGGCAGGCCGGCCAGTTGATCCTGCGATAGCGGCAGGAGGAAATCCTGTTCCTCGGCCAGCACATTCTGCGAGAATTCGGTGGCGAGGGTTGCCAGTCTTTGGGTGATCGCGTCCAGCCGGGTGCGCGCGGCCCCCTCCAGTCTTGCGCCGGCGCGCACGAAATCCAGGCGATAGCGCTCCAGCAGTTTGCAGGACTCTTTATCCAACCCTTCCGCCGGCACGGCAGCGATGCGGGCGAACAAAGCCTGGTTCAAATAGATCGCGCTCCAATGGGCGGCGAGCCGCGGCGCCATTTCCATTTCAATCCCCTGAAGCGCCTCATTGGTATGGGCGGAGGACAGATTGAAGAACACCGCCTCCACCCGCGCCAGAAGCCGTCCACTGTCTTCCAGCGCCGCGAGGGTATTGGCAAAATCGGGCGGCGCAGGATTGCCGGCGATCGCCGCGATCTCGGCGTCATGCTCGGCCAGCGCGCGCGCATAGGCCGGCGCGAAATGTTCGGGGCGGATACGGTCCAGCGGCGGGGCGCCGAAAGGGGCCGTCCAGGCCTCGAAAAAGGGATTGTCCATGCCGCTTTCTTACGGAATTTGCCAGACAATCGAAACATCGGCGGTGACGCTTTCTTCGCCCGCCTCGATGGGTGGGGGCGCCGGTGGCGCGAAACTGGCGGCCGCCATGGTGCGCATCAAGACCGGCCGGGGCACGGCCACGCCGCTTTCACTGATCGATAGAATCGGCCCCAAGGTGACACCTGCCGCCTTGGCATAGGTCTCGGCCCGTGCCCTCGCATCGGCCACGGCCTTGGCGCGCGCCTCGGCCAGCAGGGGCGCCGGATTGGCGACGCCGAAAGTGATGCTGCTCTCCTGGTTGGCGCCGGCCGCCACCAGCGCGTCCAGCATGGCGCCCAGCTTGGCGGGGTCATCGAGATGCACCGAAACCTGGTTGGTGGCCTGGTAACCGGTGAGCCGCGGCGGCTGGCCGTTGGTATAGGCATATTGCGGCGCGACCGAAAACCGCTGGGTCTGGATATTGCGGTCGGCGACGCCCAGTTTTTTCAGGGCTGCGATCACCGCTTGCATGTGGGTGCTGTCGGCCGCCAGCGCCGCCGCTGCGCTGATCCCCTGGACGGTCACCCCGGCGGAGAGGGTTACGGTATCGGGTACGGCCTTGACGACGCCCTGGCCGGACATGGCGATGGTGCGGGGTGCCGGATCGGCTGACGCGGTGCCGGCCGGCAGGGATGCGGCAAAGGCGCCGGCCAATAAGGCCAGTACCCTTAAGGGTGCGCGAATTGTCATGAGCAATATCTCCCTTTGTCCCCACCCTGGGCTGCCACCCTGGCCGGTCCCCAAGGCGAAAAAACGGCACGATTTGATGATTTCGTGCCGCCTGTTATACCCGCTTCGGAAAAAGGGGCCTGTAGCTCAGTTGGTTAGAGCTGACCGCTCATAACGGTTAGGTCGCAGGTTCGAGTCCTGCCGGGCCCACCAATAATCTCCGAGGGGTTGTGAAAGATGTCTCGGTGTCCAAGGGCGTCGCGGCACGCTCTTGGCACGCATTTTTTGAGGTCCAAAATTTGCTTTCTCATGCCGACCATCCCACGCGATTTTCTTTTTTGGAAGAAAGTGCTTCTACACCAGTATGTTATCGTACCAAGTCGCGCACCACGCATCGTCAATGCAATCTCTTCCCGGTTTTTTGCTGAGCCAATATTTCCCGTGTTGTCCGGGCTTGGGCTGTTCTCTACGCATGCAGCGACCCTTTGACGGTCGAGGTACCCACGGAGAGCCGGTCCCGCTTAGCGGGCGGTATAGCCCCCATCGATAACCAGTTCGGCACCGGTAACGAATTTGGCCTCGTCTGACGCCAGATAGACGGCGCCCCAGGCGATATCGTCGGGCTCCCCCATATGGCCCAGGGGATGAAGTGCTCCCACCGCCTCTCGGCCTTCATTCACGTCGCCGAGGCCGGCGAGGTGGTTTTGCACCATCTGGGTCCAGATGAAGCCGGGATGGATGGAATTCACCCGGATGCGGTCCGGCGCATAGATCAAGGCGTCGTTCTTGGTCATCAAGCGCACGGCACCCTTGGAGGCGTGATAAGGCGGTACGTCGCCTGCGCCCACCAGCCCGTATATGGAAGAAAGATTGATAATGCTTCCTCCGCCCGCCTGCCGCAAATGGCCAATGGCATGCTTGGTTCCGAAAAACACGCCCTTCACATTGACCGACTGGACCTTGTCCCATTCGGCCTCGGAAAGCTCATGGGTGGGCTTGTTGGCGCCCGAGATACCGGCATTGTTGACGACAATGTCGATCTTGCCGAAATGGCGCGCGACTTTCCGGAAGGCGGATTCGACGTCAATTTCCTTGGCGACGTCGCACCACCAATATTTCGCGGCATGGCCCTTGTGGTTCAACTGCTGCTCCAAGGCAGCGCCTTCCGGATCCAGAACATCCAGCAGCGCGACCCTGGCGCCCTCCGCCGCCATCGTGGTGGCGATGGCGCGGCCGATGCCAAGGGCTGCGCCGGTGATGACGGCGGTTTTTCCCGAAAGCCTCATGTTCGATCCTGGATCGGAACGCATATTTGCGCCCCTTTCACTCGTAGCAAGCCTTTCAAGCTATGAAAAGGCGATCTTCCACCTTCGTTACGCCCGGCGCCGACCACGCGGCCGCCTCGATCATGTCCCGTTCGTGCCAATCGTGAACCATGCCTTCGAGATGAACATTGCCGCCATCCACAACCGAGACCCGGATTGCCTGCGACATGATATGGGCGTTGCGTTTCAGAGCTTCTTCGATCTTGAGCTTGATGTCGACCGCGTGGGCACGGGGCGTCAATCGGATGTTGTTGGTGACGCCTCTCACGCCTGACAGAAGGCGAACGACCACTTCGGCGTTGGCCCGCTGGTACTGCCACTCGACTTGGCCGGTCAGCGTAATCCAACCATTCTGCACCCGGACCTGCACGGCATCGATGGGCAGCATCGTGCTCCAATGGATGATGTTGATGGCGCGGGAGGCGATCTCGTCGTCGGCAGTCTTTTTGCCTTCGGCAAAGCGGACCTCCAATTCCTGGGCGATACCGTGAACACCCTTAACCCGTCGTGCGGCTTTTTCAGCGGCCAGCTTTTCGGCGTAGCTGCTTACATATCCATTCAGGGTGACGACACCTTTGTGTGCGGCTACGCCAATATGGGCGGCGTTCACCCGCGGTTCAAAGTCGAGTTCATCAATGACTTTCTGCTGCAGTTCCATATCTGACATAACCTTGCTCCCTTCAGAGGCGATGGGGATTTAAGCGGCCTGGAAAAAACCGCACCTTGATGCGGATCAAACGCCGGCCAGCCGCGGTTCCGGCGTGGCGGGGAATTGATTGAGATCAATGTGGGCCGGCCTTCCGCCGGCACTATGCAAGCGAGGCGAAGGGCCAAGTCAGAAAATTCTATTCAGGGAGATTCTGTCATGCAGCAGACATCCGGGCCTACCTTCCCACCCGCGGTGAGGCCGGCCGACCTGAAGAGAGCAATCGTCAAGCTCCGCTGGATCGGGCGGGAGGGCGAAGCCCTGGAACTTCAGCGCCGCTTGGCGCGCCTGGCCCCCGAGGAATGTGGGCCGCTCTGGCCGCTCGACACCGACTAGGGGACTGCCGTGCCATTGAAAACCGCCCGGGCGTCCGAAACGGTGGTGCGCGAGGTTGAAGTTGGCTCCCTCAGGCTGGCGGGGAGTTTGGCAATCCCTGCTGTGCCATCGGGCCTTGTCATCTTTGTCCATGGCAGCGGGTCCAGCCGCTTCAGTCCACGCAACCGCCAAGTGGCGCAGGGGCTCAACGGGCAAGGCATGGCGACTTTGCTGTTTGACGTGCTGCGCCCGGAAGAAGAGGCGGCGGGACATCGGGCGCTGGTCTTCGATATTCCTTTCCTGGCCAAGCGGCTTTGCGATGCCGTGCGCTGGGCTGACGGGTTTTGGCCGGCCCAGCCCATCGGGCTGTTTGGCGCCAGCACCGGCGCCGCGGCGGCTTTGGTCGCCGCCGCCGAACTGGGGTCCCGGGTCGGAGCGATCGTTTCCCGCGGCGGTCGGCCGGACCTAGCGGCCAATGCGCTTGCCAGGGTCAAAGCACCGACCCTGCTGATCGTGGGCGGCGCCGATCATGATGTTCTTCTCCTCAACCGCTACGCCCGAAGGCTGCATCAGGGTTTGTGCAGCTTGGAGATCGTGGCGGGTGCCACGCATTTGTTCGAGGAACCCGGCATGCTCGAAAAGGTTACGCAATTGGCTGCAGCCTGGTTCGAACGTTATCTTTGCAATGCTCCGACGTGAGAGGAGTCTGCCATGTTCTTTCAGGATCGCCGAGACGCCGGACGCCAGCTTGCCGGGGCATTGGCCGACCTTAAGGGCCAGGATTGCGTCATCCTGGCGCTGCCGCGCGGCGGCGTTCCAGTGGCGGCAGAAGTTGCGTCGGCCTTGGGCGCACCGCTCGATCTTTTGCTGGTGCGCAAGATCGGCGCGCCGCGCCAGCCGGAGCTGGCCATCGGCTCGGTCATTGATGGCGGCAATCCGATCATCGTCCGCGACAACACGCTGATTTCCCTGACCGGAACCACGCCGGCGCAATTCGATGCGATCTGCGCCCGGGAATTGGCGGAAATCGAACGGCGACGCCGGCGCTATCTGGGCACCCGCTTGCCGCAGCCTCTTCGCGGGCGGATTGCCATTATCGTCGATGACGGCTTGGCGACGGGCAACACCATGCATGCCGCGCTGCAGGCGGTGCGTCTGCGCCAACCCAAAAGCGTGATCATGGCCGTGCCGGTCGCGCCGCGCGACACCGTGGCCAATTTCCGGGGTGAAGCGGATCGCATCGTCTGCCTGGCCACCCCGGACCCATTCGAAGCTGTGGGCTATTTCTACAGGGATTTCGAGCCCACCAGTGACGAGGAGGTCGTCCAGCTTTTGGCAAGGCATGGCGGGCCGGGTCAGCCCCAAGAAGCCGAAGGCGCTGTTGGATGACGACAACAACCCACCTTTCGCTGCAGACCGGGAAGTGGCCAAGCTGCTGGGCGCGGCCGCTGAGGATTTGCCGCCGCCCGAACAGGCGTCCGCGTTCGGCGAGCTCTTTCGCGCTTTGGAGACGCCAGAATTGTCCTGTTGGGCGAAGCCACCCATGGCAGCAGCGAATTCTACCGGGCCCGGAGCGCCATTTCCCGCCATTTGATTCAGAACCACGGTTTCAACATCGTGGCCGTCGAGGCGGATTGGCCGGATGCGGCGCGGATCGACCGTTTCGTCCGCCATCACGCCCCCTTGGCCTCCGAACAGAAGGCCTTTGCCCGCTTTCCGAGCTGGATGTGGCGCAATGTGGAAGTGAAGGAATTCGCAGACTGGCTCCATGGCGAGAATGGCCATCGTTCGGCCGCCGACCGGGTGGAATTCCGCGGCCTTGATATTTACAGCCTCACCCAATCCATCCACGCCGTGCTCGCCTATCTTGGCCGCGTTGATCCGCAAGCCGGTGCCCGGGCGCGCCGGCGTTATGGCTGCCTGACGCCCTGGCAGGACGAGCCGCAAGCCTATGGCCATCACGCCATGATGGGTGGGAAAACCTGCGAGGAGGACGTGACCCAACAGCTTGTCGCCCTTCTGGCCCAGCGTCTTCACTATGAAAGCCATGACGGCGAACGGTTTTTCGA
This sequence comes from Alphaproteobacteria bacterium, assembly GCA_025924715.1. Lineage (GTDB taxonomy): Bacteria > Pseudomonadota > Alphaproteobacteria > Micropepsales > Micropepsaceae > Rhizomicrobium. The sequence goes on along the minus strand of JAICHV010000005.1, from coordinate 61,371 downwards.
TGCCGCCCAGAGTGCGCGGATTGTGCGCGCGGCCGAGCGCTATTATCGGGCCATGTATCGGGGCGCCACCGAATCCTGGAACCTGCGCGACCGGCACATGTTCGAAACATTGCAGAGCTTGATTGGCCGGCGGCCGGGCGCCAAAGTTATCGTCTGGGCGCACAATTCCCATATCGGTAACGCCGCGGTCACCGCCATGGGCTGGGAAGGGGAGTTCAATATCGGCGAATTATGCCGTACCGCCTATGGCGATGAGATGGTTGCGATCGGCTTCGGCACCGACCGCGGCACGGTGGCGGCGGCTTCGGATTGGGGCTCCGAGATGGAGGTCAAGACCGTGCTTCCCGCCCGGCCCGACAGTTACGAGCATCTCTTCCGTCATTGCGGCCACGCGCGCGCGCTGTTCGACTGGCGCGGCCGACCTGACCTGCGCGGATTGCTCGATGTCGCAAGGCTGGAACGGGCCATAGGTGTGGTCTATCGCCCCGACACGGAATTCCTCAGCCATTATTTCCAAGCAGTGATGAGCGAACAGTTCGATGCCTATGTCTGGTTCGAAACCAGCCATGCGATCACGCCGCTGGCTGGCCCTGCCAGTCATGAGATGGCCGAAACCTATCCCTTCGGCCTTTAGGCCCAGATCCGCTTAAGAATGAAGCAGACCGGTGAACAAGCCGCCGCCGGCATGGGGCTGAGGCGCCTCATGGCCCTCCGGCATTGGCGCGGTGCTGTCTCCGATCCAATAAAGGGTTGGCGGCTTGCGCGGGACTGGTGCAGGCACGCTCTGCGGAAAACCCAGAATGATGGGGGCCACCACTTGTTCTCCAGCCGGCAGATGCAGCGCTTTGTGACCGGCTTCACTGTTGAGCCAGGCTTCCGCCATGCCGGTCCAGCAGCTCCCAAGGCCCAAACGCGAAGCCGCCAGCATCAGGTTTTGTGCGGCCAAGGCGCAGTCGGCGATACAGAATGCGTCTTTTGACGGCGCCGAAATAACCACCAGGGCAGGGGCATTGTAGAAGATGTGAAAAGAGGGATTGCTGAGCATTTCCGCCAGGTGCGGCGCCTCCGTCTGGCCCGCCAGCCGCGCGGCCGCCCAATGCTTGGCCTTGTCGGCGATCTCTTCCAGCCGTCCGCGATCGGTGACGACGGTGAACCGCCAGGGCTGCTGGTTCATGGCGCTGGGCGCCCAACTGGCGGCGGTCGTCACGGCCCGCAGAAGGTCGGGCGGCACGGGTTCGGGCTTGTAATCTCTGACGGCCCGTCGCGCGTGAATGGTATCGATTACGTCCATGGCCGTCTCCGGTCAATGTGAAATCAGCACGCAGCGTTCAGCATTCAACAGCAAGTCCTGGGTTACGCCGCCCAGCAGCCATTCCTGCAGCCGGCCATGGCCATAGGCGCCCGCCACCACGAGATCGGCGTCGTTCTCCCCGGCGATCTCGGCAAGGCGGCCACTGTCCGAACCGGCTGCGGCACGAACGTCGCAATTGGCTGGAATGCCGTGTTTGACCAGCCAGGATCCCACATCGGCCAATTCAGCCCGGGCGCGCGTGAATTGGGCATCCGGGGCCACGGCCACCACGCTGACCTTTTCGCAGAGTTTCAGCATGGGAAGCGCGTCGAAAAGCGCGCGGCGGGACTCCGTCGTGTTCTTCCATGCTACCATGGCGTGTTTCAGCGGTAATGTCTTGCATTTGCGCGGCACCAGCAGCACAGGGCGGCCCGCATGCATCACCAGATCGGCAATGCTGACGCGGCGCGTGGAATCCAGGATGGTGCCGCCAATGTCTGGACCGGTTATGACCAAATCCGCCGCGCGGGCTTCCTGCGCGATATAACCCGCCAGCGACAAATAGGTGATGGACGAGCGCCATTCCAGCGACGCGTGCTTGGCGAGATCCTGACGGAAGGCCTTTTCCGCGGTATCGATTTCCTTTTGAATTTCCTTGCGATCCGCGGCCGAAATCTCGCCGCTCAACAAACCTTCATCGTACAATATCTTGACCGGCTGACAGCCGGCGATACCAATAATGTCGGCCTGAAAGCGCTGCGCCAGATCGCCCGCGATTGCCGTCAGACGGTGATTGGAGCGGGCCAGCTCCAGGTGAACCAACAAAGTCTTGTAATGCATCGTCGTCCTCCCTCAGATTTGTGCAATCTAGGCAGCGCGGCGGCGGCTTGCGTTGATTCAAGACAAGCCTTTGGCTTTTGCGCCGCCGGGCGTTCGCATCAGCAGTTTCTCGATCTCGATCAAGGGCAATTTGACATAGTCATGGGGAAGCTCGGCCAGGAGCCGCCGACGCGTGATGTCGGCCAAATGCGGGCGCAGCATGCCAAGGGCGCGTGGTGGCGCGATAATCACGAAGCGCACGAGCGATTTCGCCACCTGCTGGTTTATGCGCGCGGCGAATTCCTTGAGGAATTTGCGCTCGGCCTGGTCATGAAAATCGGTTTCCTCCAGGGCCGCGTGGCGGCCCTGGGCGGCGCTGAAGTTGCGTCCGGGCTTTGAATTGCCTTGCTCGCGGGTCGGGGCGTTGTGCTGCTCGAACACCCTGCGCATTTCCAGTTTGGGATATTCGTGATCTCCCCGATTTTCGAGCAACATCGCTTTGGCGCCGTCGCAAACCGCAATCCAGGTGCCATAGGCCAGCAGGGTCATGACCGCGCCTCGGCGTCGGACTTGCGGCGCGGTTCCACCCTTAAGCGCGCGATCTGTCGTTGAAGCTGGCGCACCGCTTTGCGAAACGTGTCATGCAGCGCGAATATCAGTTGCTCGTGGCGCGGCTCATAATTGCGGTGAGGCGTTCCCACATTCACCTCGCGTCCGCCTGGCAGGCTCAGGTGGATGTTGACCTTATAGCGGCCGCCCAATCGGGTGTTGCGGACAGGCGGGTTGATGGCGATGCGGCACGCGATAAGGGCGCCGAACCGGCCTTCCAGCTTGCCCAGATGGTGGTGGATCACTTCCTTGGCCCTGGCGGAAAGAACCGCCCCCTGAATATCAAGCTGTAATGGCGTTTTCATGATCGTCTCCTTGGATACTGCCTCCCGCTTCAGGCGCCGCGGTGGATGATAAAACTGTCATCGTCAGCCTCGCTGTCGGCTTCGACAGCCGCCAGGCCTTCTTCCAGGTAGTCGCCCAGCATCGGCAGGCCCAGCAGGTATTCGGCGGTACGTTTGTTGTGCGCCCGGCGCGCCTCTTCCACGGCAAGGACGAATTCCGAAGCCTCAAAAGTCCCTCGCCCGACCCAAGCCAGCGCCACCAAGGCGGTCTGCTCGTCCACGTCCAGGCTGCGGATGAACTCGCGAAGTTCTTCATAGACCGGATCTCGATCCGGATTTTCCAGCGTCTCTGGCTCGATGTCCTCGTATTCCTGTCGGTCGGCCGCGGAATCGGTGACATCTTCCTTGGCGTCGACCATGCGCGCTTCGGTAATTACCTGGCGGACTTTTTCGGGGTTGATGTCCAGCAATGGCGCCTCTCCTGAAGAGCGGCATCAACAAACCCCCGGGCGGACGGGTCAGACATGATCTGGATCAATCCCGGTGCCTTTTGTGACGAAAGCCGGGATTGCGCCGGATCAAGGCGTTGCGGCCTGGATGGTGGCCAGTCTGGCGCATGAACAACCACGTTCAGGCCTTTCAAGCCGAACCGGCCGTCAAGGTGGGCGAGCGCAGCCATCCCCTCAAGCTTTGGCCGGTCTTGGCAAGCCTCGCTGGCCTGATGAGCGCCGGTTCGTTGTGGCTTGACGGAACGGAAACCTCAGATTTCAGCGAATCGCAGCTGGCCGATATTCGGCTCGCCCATCTGGGATATGTGTTTCAGTCAAACTTTCTTTTGCCGGAATTCACTGCGCTTGAAAATGTGATGTTGCCGATGCGGCGACTGGGCCGCCTTAGCTGGGCGGAGGCAGAGGCGCGGGCGCGAGCGTTATTGGGCGAGCTGGGTCTGGAAGAGCATGCAGCCAAGCTGCCCCATCAAATGTCCGGCGGACAGAACCAGCGGGTGGCGATCGCCCGAGCTTTGCCAACGCTCCCCGGCTGATCCTGGCGGATGAGCCTACGGGCAATCTGGACACCCAATCCAGCGCCGAGGTCGAGACGATTCTGTCAAATCTGGCGCGTCAAAAGGGCAGGGCGGTGCTGGTTGTGACCCACGATCCCAGCTTTGCCGCCAAATGCGACCGCATTATTCGCGTGGTGGATGGCCAGCTCGCCCCATCGGCTTGACGCTATCTGTCGGCCGAAAGCCCTAGCGCATATGTTCCCACAACTGGCGTTCTTCATCGAGCTGCAGTTGTTCGTCGCTCTGGAAATCGCCGCGCGACACAATTCCGATAACCCTGTTGTCCTTGACCAGCGGCAAGTGCCGGAAACCGCCGTCCCACATCAGCCGCAATGCTTCGATGGTCGTCAGGTCCGCGGAGGACGTGGTTGGATCGGGAGTCATAACGTCCTTGAGCTGCGTATCGCTGGACTTGCGGGTGGCGAGAACCCGCCTCACGGCATCACGGCCCGTGAAAATTCCGACAAGACGGTCTTTGTCATCCACCACCAACACAGAACCGGTCTTTCGCTCCCCCATGCGCTGGCAGGCTGTCCGCACGGTAGCGGTCTGCGGCAAGGTCAAAGGGTCCTGATGGCAGACCATGTCGCAAAGGCGTCTTCCCAAGGCACTCTCCGCCGTTGAATTGCGGAATATCTACCGTTCCCCAAGCAAGCAAACATTGAGGGCAATCAATTTTCGCCCTCCTGTTTATTAGGATCAGCGCTTCAAGTAGTCCTGGTATGTTTTGAAGCGGGTTCCGCCTGTAGAGACGATTTGTATCGACAGAATTCGGTCAACCCCGTGGATTTTTTCAGGTCCTTTGAGGCAGATCAATGGCGGCCTCTTACTCCCAGAATACATTGTTCGTTCTCTATGGAGGCATCGATGACGACGGCACAGTTTGCCCGATCGGCACCAAGACGGGGTGAATTTTCGCCTGGGCCAATCGGCGACCATTCCCGCAGCGGGCGGAACGGTCCTTCCGGTTTTGTTATCGCCTCGGCCGGATGCAGGAACGTGATACTCCGTTCTGGCGCCATTGGGCAGCTGGATCGCCTTCTTTCAAATCTGCTACGCCTTAGCGACAGAGATCTGACAGAGCGGGCTCGCGAAGCTCAAGCTATGGCCTACAAGGCCACAGGGGACAAGTCCTTCTGCGACGGAGTGATTACCCGCTTCCGAAAGCTGGCATTCACGCACCGCCCTGGGCTGAGAGTTACGGTTCGCGGCTTTGCGCGGATTGGTGACTCGCTTCAAGGCCAACGAGTGCTGCTTGGCAGTTACTCACATGTTGAGGGTGAGGCTTCAGTTTTAGAAGCGATTCGAAGGTGTCTCGCTGCGAGTTTCTCCCCGAAGACGGTAAAGGCGTGTCTCGGGTGCGGCATTCACCCCTGCAAAATCAGACCATTTGTGGTGATCAGCGAGGAATAGCAGGCTTGAGCGAGGTTGTCGCTTTTCCCTGCCAGGGCGAATGACACTGTTCGCACCCCGAGTCGTTCTAGCACCTCAAACTGCTACACCTCGGTTATCGGTCGGCTCATTGGCATACGTGCTGCGCGTTTCTTGAGCCACATCATCGCACCGGTGATGACAAAAATCAGGGGCAAAAAGCCGGTCAGGAACTCCAGGAATTTCCACACGGGTCCTAGCCCGTCGCCACCATGCAACTGTTCGATGGTCCTGCGGTTGATCCCGCCTGCCGGTGGTGGCGCCGGCGCCGAGAGGACCTCCGCGGTATAGGGATCGACCGCGACATTACGCGGAGGCCCTTCGCCGGCCATTGCAACCGTCACCGCGCGATTCGGCGCGGCCGGCACCGTCACGCTGATCGGTGTGCCGCTGGCCGCCTTGGCTGCACTAGCCAGCAGCGCGTCAAGCGGCAACCGCTGCGCCCCCGGCGTAACCTCAACAGGCTGCAGCGCGGCCAATCCTGGCGGCGGTCCTTGCGGCCGGGCAGAAGAGCCTGACACCATTGCCATCACCGATGGAAAGCCCAGGGGAATGCTGGTGGCTGTTACAAACAGGAAGACTAACCAAAACCAGATTCCGAACATGCCGTGAATTTCGCGGTACAGCCGCGCGCCACGCGCGTTACGTCGGACGCCGAAAGCAAATCTCCACTGTCCCTTGCGCGGCCACCATAAATAAAGGCCACTCAATCCCAGGAACAGCATGCCCACGCCGAGCCACGCGACCAAGGTACGGCCAGGGCCGCCCAGTAGCATCGCTTCGTGAATTTCATGAGCAAGCCCGGCTAGGCCCGGGCCTGCCGGCGTGCTGGCACCCAGCAACTTTCCAGTTGGCGGATCGACAAACATAGTGGCGCCTCCGTCACGCCCGCCTGCGCCACCCTCTCGTCCATTTGGTGCACCGCGTCCGGCCCGTCCTTCACCGTCTTGCGCCGCTCGCCCGCCATCTGGACCGCGGCCGCGCCGGCCGGCTCGGCGCCCGCCAGGGGGACCTCCTTCCCGCTGGGCGGTGAAACGCACTCCAATGGCAGTCCCCGGTTGGCGCGGAAGAAGCAGGGTCGCCGAACGATTTGCATATCGCGGATCGGAATTGCGCGCGGCGGCAATGATTTGTTCCAACGGCAATGCGGTGCCCGGACTTGCGGCCGGCACGGGCGATGCGGTCGGTCCGAAAAGCTGAGGATAAACCAGAACACTGCCGGAGACGCCCAACAGAATGAAGAAAATGCCGGCCAGCAGGCCGGTCCAAAGGTGAATCTGGAACAGGATATTGCGCAAAGATTTCAATGTGCTTCCCCACCAATCGGCACCGCAATTCAAAACAGCCCGCGACGCAAAAAGTGTGTCATGCATGGCGACAGACATGCAAATGAGAGTCAGTTGCGGTTGGGGCGTGCCTCCCAGCGGGTGCCTCGCTTCTGCCGTCGATACCCGGATTGCCTTTTTAGCCGCCCGGCGCGAGAGCGTGCAGCAACAGCGGCAACTTAATCACCGAAAAAAACAGCGCCAGTGCGGCGATGGAGGCCGCAAATCCGATGGCGGCCGCCACGCCATCGCGCGTCAAGAGAGAAACGCCAAATGCAACGAAGGCAAGCCCCGGCAAAACCGACACCCAAGGCATGCGGATGAGGAACGGCATGGCGGCTGCCAGAAGCATGCAACAGAGCCCCATGGCCATAAAGAACGGGCGGCTGGTCAAAGCGTTTAGCTTCGTGCCGAGCCAGCGATCCGCCCGACGCGCATACGGAAAATAGCGGCTCAGCACGAGGTCACACCGGTTGGAATCCATGGCGCGCCGGCCGACAAAGGGCGGAAGCCATATTGCGCGACGAGCCATCAGCATCTGTCCACCTGTGAGAAGGGCGATCGCCCCGGTTAAGGCGAGCATTGCGGGTGCCTCGCGAATGGGCGCGAGTGCGATAAGACCGACGATTAGGATCACCGGCCCAAATGAGCGGTGCCCTAACACCGACACCAGGTTGCTGCAGGTCAGGCCGCCGCCGTGATGATCATGGCACTGGCGATGCAATCGCAGCATCAAATCCGCCAGAGAATTAAGCCGGGGCCGCGCTTCCTCGTCCCAGACCGGGATGGCTCCTCTGGAAAGGCTGTCCGTTTTGGCGGGATGATTCACGGGGGCAATATCTCCGCTTTAGGAACGACGGCTACATTCGCGGTTGCCAAACGCGCGAATAAGGCGCGGCGTCGGACGATGGGCCACCAGTCATAGAGAAAGATTTCGAGGGGTTTCCAGTTCGCGACCCAGCCCAAAATGATGAGGCCCTCGTTGATGAAGTTCTGGAAATTGCCGCCCGGACCTAGGCGGCTGAGAAGGCGACCGACCGTCAGGCAAGTTGCCAGGACAGCGAGCCCGACCAGCAAAGAATAGCGTCCGACGCGAAATAATTCCTTTAGGTCGCCCGTGGCGTAGTCGGCCCGATAACGAAAATAACGATTGAGAGCGGTGCCGAGCTCGAGGACATGGTCGCTGGCCGCCTCCGTTACGGGCAGATGGACCGCGATCTGGATCGGGGCATCCCGAGGAAGTTCACGGGCCCAACCGACAATATACTCCTCGGCTTCACTGTCGAGATCGCGGTCCCGAAAGGGCATGGGGTCCAAGGTATTGAACAATTGCCCCATATTGTTCACTTGCAACGCGATAATCGAAGGATCTTTCGGCGCCATGAACTCTCTTCCCTGGCATCAATTGTAGTTCCCCAGGAGAGAGGCGGGTTGATCCACCTCAAGTTTTCGCATCTTCCGAGGGGGTAGAATTTCTCTTTTCTTGGGAGGAAGCGTCTTGTTTAAAACCGTCCTCGCCGCCTTGAGCGGGTTCAATTCCGACCGGACAGTTCTCGATGCCGCCGTCGCGGTTGCCCGAGTTGATGGCGCCCACGTCACCTGCCTGCATACGCGGATCGACGTTATCGCGGCGGCCGCCGCGGCCGGCGCGCTCACCCCTACCCGAAGGCTCGATCTTCACAGCGCGACGCAAGCGATCGCAAAGGAGGAGGACGCCCGGTCCTCACATGTGCGAAGAGAGTTTGCCGAGGCTTGCACCCGTCACGGTTTAACGGCCAACGACGATCCCGAGGCGACCGGCGGAGTGTCAATCGGACTGAAGGAGATCACCACCCTATTCAATGAAGTCCTGGAGCATTCGCGATTTCATGATTTGGTGGTCGTTGGACGCGACGCGGAAACCTCGGGCGAGTGGATCCAAACCCTTCTGATGAATGCGGGCCGGCCGCTGCTTCTGGCGCCTCCCAAACCTGTTCAGGCGATAGGGCGCCATGTGGCGATCGCCTGGAAGGAGGGGCCTGAAGCGGCCCGGGCAGTGGCGGCGGGGTCGCCGTTGTGGCGCCGCGCCGAGCGCGTAACGATTATTTGCGCCACGGGTGAGGGGACTGCCGGCGGTCGCGATCGTATCTCGTCAAAGAACCTGGCGGACCATTTGCTTTGGCACGGCGTCAAGGCCGAGGTGGAACTGGTCAATACTGCAACGCTTTCAACTACCGAGGCGATACAAGCGGCCGCCTACAGCCGCGACGCCGACTTACTGATAATGGGCGCCTATGGCCACAGCCGCCTGCGCGAAATGGTCCTGGGTGGCGTAACCCGCGAAATTCTGGCCGGTTGCGCGATTCCGGTGCTGATGGTCAGTTAAGCCGCCTCTCGGCCCGGTTCAGTCTGTCAGTAAGGACTTTAAGCGAAGCGGCCAGATCACCTTCGCGGCCTGTAGCAGCAGCACCAAAGCCAGTGTTGCGGCACCTGCGATCAAAACATCACGGCCGTGGAATGTTCCGAAGGCAAATAGCGCCCGGGTCCGGGGGGACAGGGTGGCTCCCACAAGAACAATAACCATCCCGGCAGCGATGACCCAGAACAGCCGCGAAGCTCCCTGCAAGAACTGGAAACCGGCAACAGAAAAGGCCCGGTTGACCAGCACCAGTCCAAGATTGCCGCCGATCAACGTCATGACCGTCAGTGTTCGCAGATCCGCGTCCGCCAAATGGGCCATGTTTCCCCCTGCATAGACCGCGAGCACAATGGCAAGGGCGATGCCTCCCTGAATGACACTCCATTGCACCAGAGCGAAGGGTAGCAGGCGGGCGCTCGGCGAGCGTGGCGGGCGGCGCATGATGTCTTCTTCTTCCGGTTCTGCCTCGAATACGATGGAACAGACCGGATCGATAACCATCTCCATTAGAGCTATATGAACGGGGGCAAGGACCAGCGGCATACCGGTCACTAGCGGGAACAATGCCATTCCGGCGATGGGAATATGCACAGCAATAATATAGCCCATGGCCTTGCGCAGATTGTCGTAAATGCGCCGTCCCAACCGCACGGTGCGGACGATGGAGGAAAAATCGTCATCCAGCAAAACGATCGACGCTGCCTCGCGCGCGACATCGGTCCCTCTATTGCCCATGGCCACGCCGATATCCGCCGCCCTGAGGGCAGGCGCGTCATTGACTCCGTCACCGGACATCGCGACCACGTCACCGCGGGCCTGCAGGGCCCTGACCAGTCGGAGCTTCTGGTCAGGCGCAATGCGCGCGAAGATGCCGGCCCGTGCGGCGACCTGCGCGAATGCCAAATCGTCAAGCTGGGACAGATCGCCACCGGTGATCATATCTGCGTAATCCAGGCCGGCATCGGCGGCGATGGCGCGAGCCGTCAAAGGATGATCTCCGGTGATCATGATCACACGGATGCCCGCGGCGCGGCATTCCCGCACGGCGGCCGGGACCCCCACACGGACCGGGTCGGAAAAACCGAAAAGGCCCACGAAATCGAAGCGAAAATCCCTGGGGTTATCCGGCAAGCTCCCCATCTGGCGCGCCTGCGCCACGCCCAGGATGCGCATACCGGCTTTCGCCATCTCCTCGACCTCGCAGCCCAGGATCTGCCGTCGGGACGCGTCTAGGCGGCAGAGGTCTGCGATAGCTTCCGGAGCGCCCTTGGCGGCGACCAAATAGTTTCCCGCATCGTCTCGCCAAGCCTGTGTCACTGCCAGGAGGTCGCGCCGCAGGGGATAAGATTTTGCGAGGACCAGGGAGGCGGAAATCCCGCCGCCAAGCTGTTTCCCCAGGGCCTGTATGGCGCGCTCCATCGGATCGAAAGAATTCACTGCGCTCGCCAGTCTGCCAAGCCGCAACAGCTGCGTAGCCGCTCCATCCAGCCGGTCGCTCTGCGGCCGCAGGACTTCACCATGCAGGCGCAATTGCGCGATGGTCATCCGGTTCTCAGTGAGGGTGCCGGTTTTGTCGGTGCACAGCACGGTGGCCGCCCCCAGGTTCTCGATAGCGGCTGCCTTGCGCGTGAGAATCCTTGATTGCGACAGCCGCCAGGCCCCCATCACCATGAAGACGGTGAGGACCAAGGGAAATTCCTCAGGCACCAGCGACATGATCAAGGCGATGCCCGACAGCATAGCCTGAAGCCATGATCCGCGAAAAAGGCCGAACAAAAGAGCGGCCACGCCGCCGCATGATATGGCGATGAACGCCACGATGCGGACCAGGTGACGCGTTTGCAAAGTTAGGTGGGGCGTGGCGGTTTCGATGCCGGCAAGGGAGTGGCCGATCTGGCCCAGCTTGCTATGCTCGCCCGTCGCGGTCACTTCCGCGAGCCCGCTGCCCCGAACAATCAGGGTGCCGGAATAGACCGAAGTTGAAACACTCGCTTGCGATGCGCAAAGCGTCCCGGCACCTCGGTCGGCGGCGTATTTAGGTATTGGGAGGGATTCGCCGGTCAGCAGCGATTCATCCAGGAGCAGATCGTCGCCCGCGATAATGGTCCCATCGGCCGGCACCCGGTCACCTTCCGCGAGGACTATGATGTCTTCACGTACGACCTCACGGCTTGCGATGCGCGATCGTGCCCCGTCGCGGATGACCCAGGCGCGGGGACTGGTCAACTCGCGCAAGGAGCGCAGAACGCGTTCGCTGCGGCTTTCCTGAAAGATAGCGATGGTGACCGAGCTGCCGGCGAAGAACAGAAGCATCAGGGCCTCAGCCCGATCCCCCAGCAGCAAATATATCAGCCCTCCGCCCAGCAAAAGGGCGAACATCGGCTCCCGAATGGTACCGAAAATAATCTTGATCAGGCCCGCGCTGTTTTGCTGTGGCAGCTCGTTGGCGCCTTCTGCGGCCAACCGCGCCAGAGCCTGACTTGCGCTGAGACCCCCATGCGATGGCGCAGCGGCGGTCACTGTTTTAGTGGGACAGCAGAACGGGCAGGGGCGGCTGCGAAAGCATCCCGCGCGTCGCGCCGCCCAAAAGGAATTCCCCAAGCCGGGAATGGCCATAGGCGCCCATCGCCAGCATGTTTGCGTTGACGTTTTCGGCATGGCCGGCCAAGCATTCTGCGATCGTCTGGTCCTTGAGGGCGATGTCATCCATGGCATAGGTAACGCCATGCGCTTCGAGATAATGCTTCAGTTCGCCGATGCGGCTGGTCGTGCGAATATGCTTCTCTCCCAGCACCGTGAGCACATGAACCTGTTTGGCCCGTTCCAGAAACGGCAGCGCATCGTGCAGCGCCCGGGCGGCCTCACGGCTGAAGTCCCAGGCCAACACGATCCTATCCAGTGACGATAGGGATTTGCCTGCGGAAGGCAGCAGCAAGGTGGGGCGCCCGCTGTCGAATAGCACCGGCTCCACAAAATGCCGCTCGAAGCTGTCCGTCTGCGGCACCGGCAGGATGGTAAGATCGTGCAGCCGCGCAAGATCGACAAGCGGCTGGGCTGAGCCATACAAGACGGCCTGGCTTCTGCGGATATCCAGTCCAACCCCATGCAGCGAAAAGACCTCGGTCAGCGAGGCGGTGACGCGGTCGGCATTCTGCTCGCTGCCCTGGACCGCCTCGTCAAGCAGCCCCGGCAAATCCAGCGCCGTCAACCCGCCCAGCATGGGTCTGCGTGCGATGTCATCGCTCAATTGCGGAATCACAGCGGTTATCTGAGCGCCCATCTGGGAGGCGAGCATTGCGACCGATTCTAACTGGCCGGCGCTTGGCAGATCCGGATAGGTGGGAACAAAGAAGAGAATTTTCTTAATGGTCATGGAGACCTCCTGAAGCAGATATGCCGCCTCTCGCGTGCTCGACGGTGCTTGATGCTCATGTTCAGGTCCTTTGGTTCCAAGGCATCAAGGCCACCAGCCGCGCCATCCCGCAGAAGCCGGTCACGCCGGCCATCACAAGGCCTGCACCGAAGAAGCCTGACAGCAGCGAAAAGAGCGGATTGACGAAATAGGCCAGGGCGGACGCGCTCAGGACGAGAAAACCGATTATCAGCTGCACCTGCCGATCCAGCGGCAGGATTGGCCTGCCTGCCGCTTCGAGCGCGAGGCCGGCCTGCACCCACGCCTCGAGGCCGCCGGAAAGGTTGTAAACGTCCAAGCTGGGATTTTCCGCCAAAAGCCTTTCGCAGGCGGCGGCACCTCGGCCTCCTTTGAGGCAATGGATCACAAGCTTTTTACCCTGCAGGTCCGGCAAGGTTGCCGCCGAAATGGTCCGCAGCGGCACCAACCTGGATGGCCGAATGTGTTGGGAACGATGTTCCGCGGGCTCGCGCACATCGACCAGAACGGCTTCCCCACGATCCAGCCATTGGCGCAGTGTATCCGGATCAACGGTTTTCATGGGCCGCACTCCTGAAGCCAAGTCGATCTTGCTGGTCCCCAATCAAGGCAGCATTGCGCCCGATCAATCCGTCTGCCCAAAACCTTGGCGATCTACGGCCCGCTCGGGCGTGAGCCAAATATGATTTGGATCAAGGCGACAGAGCGGCTCGTCTTTTAGGCTGCTCGTCGTCCTTTGGGCCAGCGCTATGAACGCACGGCTTTTTCTAGCCTTATGCTTCTCGGCGCTGGCTGCGATGCCCTGCCAAGCACAACCGCGCTTTCCGGCGCGGCCGGTTCTGCCGGCCCGGCCACCGGGGTCAGCCCCGCCTCCGCCGCCTTATCCGATGAATTATTCTGACGAAGTGGCGCGCCGGCTTGGCGTCCAAGGCGGCCGCCTAGACCTCTTCCTGGAGCCATGGCAGGCAAGCGGGATTGCGCCGCAGGTCAGCGCCGGTGTGGGCCAAGGTGGCGTCAATTTGCGGCTTCACTGGCATCCGAATTGATCGAAATTCCCCTCAACCTGCCAGTTCGCCAATCGCCGATGCGAGAAGGTCGGCGAGGTCGATTGCCGCGTCGGCGTTGGGCACGCTGTTTGTGGTCACCAGCCGCGCGCCGGCGGCGGCTATTCGCTCTTGCGCCTGCGGCACGGCAAGGCCGTGGACGGCGATGGCGACGGTCGCCAGAGGGGTCATTGAACCGAGCAGGCGCAACCCTTCCAGCAAGGTCTCGCCGCTGGAAACGATGTCGTCCAGCAGAACCGGCGTGGTCCCCGCCGGCAGGACCAGACCATCAGCCATTGCCCGCACCTCGCGATCGCCCAAGCGTTGCTTGCGCAGGACGGCAAATTGCGCGGCGCAATCGCGTGCCACTTCTGCGACCCATTGGGTGCTTTCGGCATCGGGCCCGACCAGAAATGGTTTGGAGACATTGCGCTTTATCCAGGCGGCGATGACCGGGGCGGCGTGCAGCGCGCGGCAGGCAATGCGGTAGAGCTCGTCCAGCCCCCGGTAGCGATGCAAATGGGGATCGACCGTCGCCAGCCAGTCAAAGGCCTTTGAGATCAGCGCGGCGAAGCTGCGCGAGGTCACCGCCTCGCCAGGCAGAAAGCGGCGGTCCTGGCGCATGTAGGAAAGGTAGGGCGCGACCAGGCCGACCCGGGACGCGCCCAGATCGCGGGCCGCCGCGGCAGCGAACAGCAGCGGCAAGATTTTGTCGTTGGGATGCGCCAGGGTGCATACCATTACGACGCTGCGGTCTTTGACATTGGCCAAAAGCCGCAGATAGGTCTCGCCATCCGGAAAGGCGCGGGTTTCAAGCGCGGCGGAGCCGCCGGCGCAAATCACCGTCAGCCGCTGCGCCATCGCCTCATTTCCAGGAAGTGCCAGAAAAAGCGGCGGCATCACGGCGCAGCGATGTAGAATATGTCGGTGTTGGTGTCGGCATAGTCCAGTGCATATGTCAATTCGCCCGCTGTTTCGGCATGCAGAATGCAAAGCGGTGCGCCATGCGCCACTCGGTCACCCACCCGCGCCAGCAGTTCGACACCCGCCGCCTTGTCCTCCGGTGCGCCGGCCAGCTTGGCCAGGCGCGCGATGCGCCGGTTGTCGATGGCGACAATCGTTCCGCCGACCTTGGCTGTGATCGTCCGGCGATGGGCGGCGTGGGGCGGCACCCGCATGCCGCCTTGCGCCTCGCAGATGCGCTGGAATTTGGTCCAGGCGCGGCCGTCATTCAGCACCGCCGTCGCCAGGGCCTCGCCCTGGGGCGGCAGGGCTTTGCCGCACAGTTCCAGCAGCGCGCCGGCGAGGAGAAGCGCGCGCGCCCGCAAATCGGCGGGCGCGTCCTTGTCGCGCTTCAGCACCGCCAACACATCGCGCGCTTCCAGCGCCGGACCTATGCCCCGTCCGATAGGCTGGCTGCCGTCGCCGGGCACAACCCGGCACTTTATGCCGAACCGTTCCGCGACCGCCGTCAAGCTGTCGCTGAGGGATTTCGCAGCCTCCGCTCCACGCACCTTCGCGGTTGGACCCACCGGCATGTCGATCACCAGATGCGTGGCGCCCGCTGCGATCTTCTTGGACAGCACCGAAGCAATCAACTGTCCTTCGCCATCGATATCCAGCGCGCGTTCGATACGGATAAGGATGTCGTCGGCGGGGCTGAGGTGCACCGACCCGCCCCAGGCGATGCAGCCGCCCTCCTTCTCGACGACGGCGCGGATGGTTTTTTCATCGAGAGTGACGGGGGCCAGGGTTTCCATCATGTCCGCGGTCCCGGCGGGAGAGGTGATGGCGCGCGACGAGGTTTTGGGCATGGCCAGCCCCAGGCTGGCGCAGATCGCCACGATGATCGGCGTCGTACGGTTGCCGGGCAATCCGCCCACCGAGTGCTTGTCGACCACGTCGGGATGGTCCCAGGTCAGCGTTTCGCCCGCCTCGACCATGGCGCGGGTAAGATCGCAGACCTCCGCTTCCGACAAGGGATGGGCGGCACAGGCGGTGAGAAAGGCGGATATCTCGATGGCGGAATAACGTCCCGCCACAATATCCAGAATGATTTCCTTCAAGTCTCCGGCGTCCAAGTTGCGGCCGAAAATGCGGCCCCGCACCAGTCCGAGCGACTCCACCAACGGCGCATGGCGAACGGTAACCGGTCTGTCCTTGTTAAGACCGAGCGCCAGCCAGGCCGCGTCCGACAGTCCGACTTCGTCGCATCCGAGCATCTGGGATTCAAGCTGATAAAGGGTGGCGATGACATGACGCCCGCCGGTCGACAGCATAATCCGGTTGAGGGAGGAAAAGCCCTCCGACCGGCAGACCGGAGAATTCTTGCGCAGGAATGCCATGGTTTCACCATGGCCATCGATGCCAAGACGACGCGCCAGCAGGTTGTGCCTGGGGTGAGTCATGCGAGGAGAACCTGCTGTGCGTGACCTGGCACAGTGCATTGCCAGGCGAGTTCTTCCTGGAGCTTGAGCCGAAAGGTGTCTGCCGCGGCGGGTTCGCCATGGATAACGAAGGTGGCTTTTGGCGGTTTCGCAAAGCCGCGCGCCCAGCGCAGCAATTCGTCCCTGTCCGCGTGCGCCGAAAGCATCGAAAGATTATGAATCTCCGCACGAACCGGCACATAGGCGCCATACATCTTGATCCGTTCGGCGCCCGCCACCATTGCGGCGCCCCGCGTGCCCCCGGCCTGGAAGCCGGTGAACAAAATGGTGTTGCGGGGATCGGGCGCGTAACGCTCCAGATGATGCAGAACACGCCCGCCGGTCGCCATGCCGCTGGCCGAAATGATGACTTTCGGCACGGGGTTGGCAGTCAGCACCCGGGAATCGTCGCTGCTGCGGGTGTAATGCACATCGCCGTCCAATGCATGCAACGCGTCTTGCTTCAGCTTTTGATCGGCGGAATGCCGCTGGAAAATATTGGTGGCGTCGATCGCCATGGGACTGTCGAGGAACACCGGCAGGGATCTGGGCAAACGCGCCGCGGCCTTCAACCTGGCGATGTGGTAGAGCAGGCTTTGGGTTCGGCCTACCGCAAATGCCGGGACGATCACGGTTCCGCCGCGGGCGACAGTCTCGCCGATAATTTGAGCCAGAAGATCTTCCGGATCATCTCGCTCGTGGCTGCGATCGCCATAGGTCGACTCGATCAGCAGATAATCCGCCTCCCGGGGGGTGACCGGATCGGGCATCAAGGGATCATTGTAGCGTCCGATATCGCCCGAGAAGGCGATGGTGCGCCCGCCCCATTCCAGCAGCACCGTGGCGGCGCCCAGGATATGTCCGGCGCGGAGGAAACGAAGGCTGGCACCCCCTGGCAGTGACATCGCCTGGTCGAAGGGGACAGCATGCAGGAAGTCCAAGGCGCGGCTGGCATCGTCCTCGGTGTAAAGCGGGAGTGCCGGCCGGTGCTTGGAATAGCCGCGGCGGTTGGCAAATTGGGCGTCCTGCTCCTGCAGATGGCCGGAATCGGGCAAGAGCACGCCGCACAAGTCCTTGGTGGCGGCGGTGCAGAAGACCGGCCCCCGAAAACCGTTTTTGACCGCGAGCGGCAGATAACCGGAGTGATCCAGATGCGCGTGGGTCAGCACGATTGCCGTGAGACTGGCAGGTGGAATGGGCAGCCGATCCCAATTGCGCAGGCGCAGCTCCTTGAAGCCTTGGAACAGGCCGCAATCGATGAGGATCCGCTTGCTTTGGTATTCCAGTAGAAATTTGGAGCCGGTGACCGTGCCCGCCCCACCGAGGAAAGTCAGCTTCAGCTCCACCGAGACCCAGCCTATTTAAATCGGGTTCATTCTGACCAGGTTTGGAACTGTGGCCTTGATCCTGGACAAGCGGCTGAGTGAGTTGAGGCTGATCAAATCAGCGCATCGTAAAATTTGGTAATAGCATGCAGGGGAGTGAATCATGCGAATTCCCGGCATCGGTTACATTTTAGCCTCGGTCTTGTTGATCACGACGGCCGAGGCGCACCCCCTTGCGGCCTCCCTGCATCCCGGCGAGACCAAGCGCCCGGCTGTGCCTTCGATGGACTCGCCTATGGGTCGTGCGGATTTTCTTGAGGCGATGAAACTTCTTGTCTGCGTAAATGCCCTGGCGGCGGGCAAGCTCTACGCGGGAGAAAGGGCCTGCAGCGAAGCGATTGCCATCAACGACAGGAATCCGCTGGCCTACAAATTGCGAGGTTATGGCTATCTTCTCGAACGCCGCTATGAGCGGGCGATGCAGGATTTCGTGGTCGCCCTTAGGTTCAAGCCGGCGGACGCGGAAAACCTAGCGGGTTATGCCGAGGCTCTCAGCGGTCAGGGAAAATTCACCCAAGCGGTTGTGCAATTCACCAAGGCTATTCGTCTGGCGCCGAATTCGCCGATTTATTGGAACGCCCGCTGTTGGGCACGGGCCGGATCGGGTGTGCATTTGGAAAAAGCCCTGGCGGATTGCAATCGCGCTCTGGCGCTTTCGGCCGATGTGCCTGTCGTTCTGAACAGTCGAGGCCTGGTGCGCCTTCGGATGGGGCAATACAAAGGCGCCATCGCCGATTATGACCGTTCTCTGGCCGCGCGTGCCGTGCGGCCCAGCGCCTCGTTTGGTCGGGGGCTGGCGCTGTTGCGGCTGGGCCGGAAGGATGCAGCGCTGGCGGATATTGCCAGCGCTCGCAAATTTGATCCCGATATTGACGATCTGTTCGTGACCATGGGCGTGGTGCCGCGCGATTGTGCCCGCCATCGCGGCAGGATTGGCTGCCCTCCGCCCCCCGTCGTGCCGCCGCAGAAGAACGCTCGCCCGCCCGTCGCAATGGCTTCGGCTCAGCCTTGATACGAACTAGGAACTTCCGCCCGTCATTGGGATAGAGTGCCTCAATTGACGCCGGATCGTCCTAACGTCATGACGTGGCAATTTTCAGTTCGCCCCCGGAAGGCACGGTGCTTTCGCTTCGCCCCGGTTTGATGGCCAAATAAAAGCTGGTCATGGTGCCGCCGGCGACGGAAAGGGCCGAGTCGGACGGGATTCTCACATCGCTGCGAATCGCCATGGTCAAGTGAATGCGATAAGTGCGCGGATCGAGCGCGAGTTGCTCCACGGTGCCAATTTTCACGCCCGCGATACGCACATCCGAGCCTTGTGAAATCCCGTCTATTTGGCGAACGGTCGTGGTGATTTCGTAAGTCGAAAAACTGCCAGTTCCGGTCTGCCAGCGCATGAAAAGGAAGAAGCTAAGCGCGAACACGGCGATCGCCGCAGCGAATAGGGATTCAAAGGTATGGTTTTTGAACAGCTGGGCGCCCCTTTTCGTGCCCAAAATGGTTTGTGCCGCCGGCGATCGCATTGATCGGAGTCAACTTCCGGACTCTTGCGCCCGATCAAAGCCGGAGGGAGCACCTTGTGGCAGAAAAGCTTTCCCGCAAGGAGTGCCCCCATGAAAAATTATTCCCAGATCGTTCAAGACATTGGTGCCAATTTGCGCGCTCTGCGCAAAGACATCCCCGACACCATGCAAGGCTTTGGCGCCATGGCCCAGGCGGCAACGCGGCCTGGCGCCCTGGACCGAAAGACCAAGGAACTGATCGCATTGGCCATCGGCGTAGCCACGCGCTGCGACGGGTGCATCGGGTTTCACAGCGAAGCGCTGGCAAAACTGGACGCCAGCCGCGCCGAGGTCGAAGAGGCTCTGGGAATGGCGATCTATATGGGCGGCGGGCCTTCGGCGATGTACGCCGCGGACGCCATAGGCGCCTATGAGCAATTCCGGCTTGCGGCTGCTGGCGAACCGGCCAAGGCCTGAAAAATGCGCCATGCTCCCCGCTTCTCTCTGACGGAGGGCCGCAAAGCGAGAGGCGAGGAACTGGCGCAATGAATTTTGCACGGCCGAAATGTTAGAAAACCGCACTTTCGACGAGCTGTGCCTGGGCGATACGCAGGTCCAGTCCCGGGCGCTGTCGCCGCGCGATGCTGAACTCCTGTCCATCTTGGCGGGCACGGCGGGGGTATCGCCCGGCTGGGGCGGTCTTCTGGTGGCCATTCTCGCCGGCACACGCCTGCCCGGCCCAGGCACGGTGCCACTGAAAGCGGAACTGGAATTTTTGGGCGCCATCGTGCCGGGTGAAATAATCCAAACCCGTCTGACCGTTCGGGAAAAACGCGGCCCCGACATCGTCGTGCTGGACTGTGTGGCGCATGATGAAAAAAGCCAGACCGTGATCAGCGGCTTGTTGACCGTGAAGGCGCCCCTCGAAAAGATTCGCCTCCCATGCGCCGACCTGCCCGATGTGCGGGTTCATGAACATGTGCGTCACCGCCAGCTCATCGCGCGCTGCGCAGGATTGGCGCCCATGGTCACGGCGGTGGTGCATCCCTGCGACCCGGCCTCGCTTTGCGCCGCCGTCGAGGCTGCACAGGCTGGATTGATCGTGCCGGTTTTGGTGGGACCGGAAGGGAAAATTCGCAGCGCTGCTTCCGCTGCCGATTTGGATATCGAAAATTTCCGGTTGGTCGCCACCCCGCACAGCCATGCCGCGGCGGCGGAGGCGGTGGCCATGGCCCGGCGGCACGAGGTCGAAGCCTTGATGAAGGGCAGCTTGCATACCGACGAATTGATGCATGCGGTGATGCAGCCGGGCACCGGTCTTCGCACGGAACGACGCATCAGCCATCTCTATCTGTTCGACGTCGCCGCTTATCCCCGGCCTTTGTTGATCACCGATGCGGCGATCAACATCCTGCCCAACCTCTCCGACAAGCGCGACATCTGCCAGAACGCCATCGATTTCGCCCATATCCTGGGCATCGCCGGGCCGAAAGTCGCCATCTTGTCGGCGGTTGAGACTGTGAGTGCCCAATTGCCATCCACCATCGATGCGGCTGCCTTGTGCAAGATGGCCGAGCGTGGCCAGATCACCGGCGGCGTGCTGGATGGGCCGCTGGCCTTCGACAATGCCGTGAGCGTGGAAGCGGCGCGGACCAAGCAGATCGTCTCGCCGGTGGCCGGCCAAGCCGACATCCTGCTGGTCCCCGACCTGGAATCCGGCAATATGTTGGCCAAACAACTGACATTCTTCGACGGCGCCGATGGGGCCGGCATTGTTCTGGGCGCCCAACTACCGATCATCCTGACCAGCCGCGCCGATCCACCGCGCACCCGGCTTGCTTCCTGTGCCATCGCCTTGTTGGTGGCCGAAGCGCGGCGGCATGGGGCGGCTTGATCGTGGGCGACGCGGTCCTGGTTCTGAATGCCGGATCGTCCAGCATCAAATTCGCTCTATTCGCAATGACACTTCCGCTCCGCCGGCTCTGGCATGGGGAAATCGAAGAGATCGGCAGGGCCCCGCGCGTTCGCGCCTGGGATGCAGCGGAGGAACTGCTGCCAGAGCAGCTATGGGCGGGAAACACCCATGAGGATTTTCTCGCTCAATTGCTGCAATGGACACAGGCGCATCTGCAGGGCGACGCGTTGGCGGCGGTGGGACACCGAATTGTCCATGGCGGCGCCGATTTCACGGCGCCAACGAAACTGGATGCCCAGACCATTGCCGCCCTGGATCGTCTTTCGCCGCTTGCGCCATTGCACCAACCGCACAATTTGAATGCCGTGCGGGCGCTCGCGAAATTGCGTCCCGGCGTACCCCAGATCGGCTGCTTCGACACCGCCTTTCACGCCAGTATGGACGCGACCACCCGGCGTTTTGCGTTGCCGCGCGCACTAGAAAACGAAGGCATCCGTCGGTATGGATTTCACGGCCTGTCGTATGAATTCATTGCCGGCCGCCTCAGGCAAATCGCGCCCGCCCATGCGGACGGCCGTATCATCGTGGCCCATCTGGGCAATGGCGCCAGCCTTTGCGCCCTCAAAAATGGTCGCAGCGTGGATACCACCATGGGCCTGACGGCCTTGGACGGGCTGGTGATGGGTACGCGATGCGGCGCGCTCGACCCCGGCGTGCTGCTTTACCTGATGCAGCAATATGGCATGGCGGCGCCTGCGCTGGAAGATTTGCTCTACCACCAATCCGGGCTGCTTGGCGTATCCGGCCTTAGCGGCGACATGCGCGCCCTTTTGGCGGCGGGCGATAGGGCAGCCGAGGAGGCGATCGAGCTGTTCGTGTTCCATGTTGCCCGGGAAATCGGCGCCCTGGCGGCGAGCCTGGGGGGCTTGGACGGCCTGGTGTTCACGGCCGGCATTGGCGAGAACTCGGCCGAAATCCGCCGGCGCGTCGCGCTACGCTGCGCCTGGCTGGGCGTGGAGCTGGCGGAAGCACCCAACAATGCGGGTGCCGGGCTGATCAGCGCCCCCGACAGCCGGGTGAGCACTTGGGTGATCGCCACGGACGAGGAGGCCATGATCGCTCGTCATACCATCGCGGCCATCCTTTGACCTCAATCAATGCGGGTGTTGTGCGCTGCGTCCAGCCTCAAGATGCGCAAAGGAGGCCGGCCATGGCTTACAAGACCCTGTTGGTGCATCTGGAATTGAACGCGGATAATGCCGGCCTGCTCGAAATCACCGCCGCCTTGGCCGATCGCTTTGAGGCCGGCGTGATTGGTGTCGCCGCGTGTCAGCCCAGTCAGCTCATGGCAGAGGAAGGCTTCGCCGCCGGCAAGGTAATCGAGCGTACTTATGCTGAAATGACAAGGGAAATCGAAGCGGCGGAGGTGCAGTTTCGCGCCGCTCTAAGCGCCCGGGTCGAAAGCCTGGAATGGCGTTCGGCCATCACCTATCTCTCGCTCGCCGACTATATCGCCGAGCAGGCCCGCGCTGCCGATCTGGTTATCACCGGCAAGGACATTGGGCCCTCGCTGCTGGACAATACAAAGCGCGTCAATGTCGGCGCGCTGGCGATGCAGGCCGGCCGCCCCGTTTTGTTTGTGCCACCGGGAATTTCCTCATTACCGATGGAACGGGTCTTTGTCGGATGGAAGGACACGCGTGAGGCGCGCCGGGCGGTGGCCGATGCCTTGCCGCTGTTGCACCTGGCGAAAAATGTCACCGTGTTGAGTGTCGGATCCGCGGGCAGGCAGCCGGCGCTGCAGGCCGAAACTGCAGACGTCGCGGCCTGGCTGTCGCGGCACCACGTTGACGCCATCGCGGAAGCCATCGCCGTCACCGGGACGGACGCGGCCACGCTTCCTATTCAGCTTCGCAGGAGAAAATGCGATCTGCTAGTGGCAGGCGTTTACGGCCATAGCCGCCTCAGGGAGTTGGTGTTCGGCGGCGTCACTTGCGATTTTCTGCTTGATCCGGATTTCTGCGTCTTGCTATCCCACTGAGCAGCTCTTCAGGGCAAAATACGCCCCACCGCCATACCAGGATCGACGACACTTCCGGCCCTCAGGTCGGTGCGAAGCCGCCCGCTGGCCGGGGCGGTCAATTCATGCAGGGCGTCTTCGACGCGGACGAGGGCGATGGCTTTGCCTTCTTTCACAGGGGCTCCATCGGGTAGCAGCCACTGTTCGATCACGCCTTCGGGGAAAACATTTGTGGACCAAAGCTCGGGCGCCACTTTGATGACCGTCATGAGTTTCTCCCTTTCCTCTCAAACGCCTCGTGTTTCATGGGCTCCTTAGTTCCCTCAGGTTAGAGCCGAGACGCCGCTTTCGCCTTGCGCCGGATCAAAGAGGCTCGGGCTCGGTTTCACTAAACTTGCCCCATGATTTCAATGTCTCCCTGGCGCGCCGCGGCGATTGCCCTTCTGTTGGCATCGGACCTTTGCGCTGCGCAGCAATCTGCACCTCCCTCCGCCATCGCAGCGCTGATTGCCAAGGACGGCAATACATCCGTGCACCAGTTTTACCAGGACCGTCAGTTCGCTTTGGCTTGGAGCGGAACTGCCGCCGCTGACGCCAATGCGCGACGAATTGTGGCGGCGCTGGCCCACGCCGCCGAGGATGGCCTCGACCCCAGCCGCTACGAGATATCTGCCTCCGCCGACCCGGCCGCCCGCGATGTCGCTCTTACGAAGTCTGCTCTGGCTTATATGAAAGAGCTTCACGGCGGCCGGGCCGACCTAAAAAGCCTGGATCGGGACGTTGCGTTGCCGACCGCGCCTTACGATGCCGCCGGCGCGCTGGGCACAGCCCTGCGCGAAGACCGCCTGCAACAACTTCTTGCCGGGTTGGCCCCTTCCCATCCCCAATATGCCCAATTGAAATCCGCGCTGGCTCGCTATCGTGCCATCGCGGCACAAGGCGGCTGGCCGATGCTGCCCCCCGCAACCCCCGAGGAATTCAGCCATGCCTTGGCGCCTCTGCTGCGGGAGCGGCTGCGCTGGGAGGACAAAACCCTCGCATCCGCGCCGCAAGATGCCGACATAGCGCCGGCGGTCGTTCGATTCCAGCAGCGTCACGGTTTGACAGCCGATGGCGTTATCGGCCGGCAAACCCTTGCCGCCCTCAACCGCTCCGCGGCTTCGCAAGCCGATACCATAAAAGCCAATATGGAACGCTGGCGCTGGCTGCCGCGGACTTTGGAAGTGGATCGCATCATGATCAATGCGGCGGATGCCGAACTTCAATTGTGGCTGAAGGACGCGCCGCTGCTGCGTTCGCGGGTAATCGTAGGCCGCCCGCGCGATCCGACACCCATTCTTCGGGCCGATGGCGCCGGGGTTACGGTCAATCCGCCCTGGACTGTTCCCGCTTCGATTGCCGCACACGAAATCCTGCCCAAGCTGAAGGCCAATCCCGCCTATCTGGCGGCCAACGACATGATTCTCCTGAATGGTCCGAGCGGCGATCCCCATGGCCTGCACATCAACTGGCGCGCTATCCGGCCGGGGACATTCCCCTACCAAATCCGCCAATATCCAGGCCCACGCAATCCGCTCGGCCGCATCAAATTCGAACTGCCCAATCGGTTTGATGTGTATCTGCACGACACCCCCGGCAAGGCGAGTTTTGCGCAATCCGGCCGGGCGCTAAGCCATGGCTGTGTCCGGGTGGAGCAGATTTTGCCGCTCGCCTCTTATGCGCTTGCGGCCGATCTTTCCGCCTCTGACAAGATTGTCGATGCCATCGCAGCAGGGCAGACCAAATACCTACCCCTGCCAAAGCGGCTTCCGGTGTATTTTCTTTATTGGACGGCCTTTACGGGCACCGATGGCGAAATTGAATTTCGGCCCGATCTCTATGGCCGCGATCAAAGGCTCATCGCCGCCATGCGGACTGAAGGGTTGCGGCTGGCCGGCGATATGACGACTTGCGGTAAGGCTTAGCCGGCAGGCGGACCAAGATACAAATTCCCAACCAACGCGACTGTCCCTTGCCGCTTGGTTGTGGCCGGTGATAGGGCTGCTCGCATGACAAAGACAAGCAATCCGGTGACAGTCATTATCGCGGCATGGCTGCTGGCCGCAGGCGCCCAGCAAGCCGCTGCTGCGCCTGCCGTTCCCATCAAGCCGTTGACCTCGATGCAGAAAAATATTGAGACGGCAGGGACCGCGGTAGCCATTGCGCTGCCTGCCGTCGGCGGTGGTATCGCGCTGTTCAGACATGACTGGACTGGTGCTGCTCAGCTGACCGTGGAGACTGTTTTAACTGTCGGCACCGCCTATGCGCTCAAGAACATTGTCAGGGAGCGACGACCCGATGGATCGGATTGGCATTCGTTTCCCTCCGGCACGACCGCGCTCGCGTCTTCGGGCTCATCATTTTTGTGGGGCCGTTACGGGTGGGAATATGGGTTGCCGGCATTCGCCGCCACGCAATTTGTTTCCTATAGCCGGATCCAGGCCAAGCAGCACCACTGGTACGATACATTGGCCAGTTCGGCGATGGGTGTCGGCTATGGCTATTTTGTCACCACAAGGTTTCATCGCCGATATGACATCTATACCGATTTGGATGCTTCGCCGAACGGCGGTTTCGTTTCCTTTGCTTATAAATTTTGATGCAGGCACGCAAATGGAACCGCAACATGCCGCGGCCTGTCTTGGACAGCCGGCGCTCGGCTCAGGCGTCAGCCTTTCCATTCCCAATTTTTTATCATCGGCATGTCCTCGCCATGCGCGCAAATATAGGTCTTGTGATCCACCAGCAGGTCGCGGATCGCCTGGCGGGCATAGGTCGCCTCTGCGCCGACGGCTGACACACGGTCGATGACATCGAGCACCAGGTGGAAGCGGTCCAGCCGATTGCGCACGACCATGTCGAAGGGCGTTGTCGTGGTGCCTTCCTCTTCAAAGCCATGAACATGGAAATTGTCGTGGTTGGTCCGTTTATAGGTAAGACGATGGATCAGCGTGGGATAGCCGTGAAAGGCGAAAATCACCGGCTTTTCTTTGGTGAACAAAGAGTCGAATTCACTATCCCCAAGCCCATGGGGATGCTGACTTTGGGCTTGCAGCGTCATCAAATCGACGACGTTTACGACCCGAACCTTCAGGCTTGGCAGATGCTGTCTGAGCCAGTCCACGGCCGCTAGTGTCTCCAATGTCGGTACGTCGCCGCAGCAGGCCATCACCACGTCCGGATCGCCGCCGGCGTCGTTACTGGCCCATTTCCAGATGCCGATGCCTTCGCTGCAATGCTTGATCGCCGCATCCATATCCAGCCATTGCGGCTCTGGCTGCTTACCGGCAACAATCACATTGATGCGGTTCCAACTTTTGAGACAGTGGTCGGCGACGTAAAGAAGGGTATTGGCATCGGGCGGAAAATAGACCCGCACAGTATCCGCCTTCTTGTTCACCACATGATCGATGAAACCGGGGTCCTGATGGCTGAAGCCATTGTGATCCTGACGCCAGACATGGGAGGTCAGCAGGTAATTGAGCGAGGCGACCGGTCGCCGCCACGCGACTTCGCGGGCTGTCTGGAGCCATTTGGCATGCTGGTTGAACATGGAGTCCACAATGTGGATGAAAGCTTCATAGCAGGAGAAAAAGCCGTGACGACCGGTGAGCAAGTAGCCCTCTAACCAGCCTTGGCAGGTGTGCTCACTCAGGATCTCCATGACCCTCCCATCCGGCGCCAGATGATCGTCATAAGGAAAGGTCGGCTCCTCCCAACTGCGATCCGTTACCTCAAATACCGCTTGCAGGCGGTTGGAAGCGGTTTCGTCGGGTCCGAAGATACGGAAATTCCGGCTGGCCGCGTTCTGGCGCATGACGTCGCGCAGGTAGGTACCCAATATTGCCGTGGACTCAGCCGCGGTGCCGCCGGGCTTTCCCACATTGGCGGCGTAAGTTGTGAAATCCGGCAGACGCAGCGGATGCATCAGTTCGCCGCCATTGGCGTGCGGGTTGGCGCTCATGCGCCGGGATCCATTCGGAGCCAATGCGGCAATTTCGGCGACAAGGCGCCCGCGTTCATCGAACAATTCTTCGGGCCGGTAGCTGCGCATCCATTGTTCGAGCAGGCCCAGATGCTGCGGCTTTTCCAGGGTGAACGGCACCTGATGCGCGCGCCAAAACCCCTCCGCTTTCAAGCCGTCCACGGTCTTGGGGCAGGTCCAACCCTTGGGGGTCCGCAGCACAATCATGGGCCATAGAGGGCGCTCGGCCCCGCCGCCGGATCGAGCCTTTCGTCGGATCGCCGCGATCTCGTCGAACGCCTTATCAAACGCGGCCGCCATTTTTTGATGCATCACGGCTGGATCATCACCCTCGACGAAGATCGGCGCATAGCCATAGCCCCGCATCAGAAATTCGAGTTCGACATTCGGAATTCGTGCCAGCAGAGTCGGATTTGCAATCTTATATCCGTTAAGATGCAGGATCGGCAGCACCGCGCCATCGCGCGCGGGGTCAAGGAACTTGTTGCCGTGCCAAGAGGCGGCGAGCGGCCCCGTCTCCGCCTCTCCATCGCCGATGACGCAGGCAACGACCAGATCGGGATTGTCGAACGCGGCGCCGTAAGCGTGACTGAGGCAGTAGCCCAGTTCGCCGCCTTCGTTGATCGAGCCTGGCGTTTGGGGGGAGGCGTGGCTGGGAATGCCTCCGGGAAACGAGAATTGCCGGAACAACCGACACATCCCGGCCTCATCCTGCGAGACATCGGGATAAAATTCGCTATAGGTGCCTTCGAGCCATGTGTTGGCTATCACGCCCGGGGCGCCATGGCCCGGCCCGGCGATGAATAGCACATTCGCATCGCGCGCCTTGATGACACGATTGAGGTGAACATAGAGGAAGTTCAGACCGGGCACGGTCCCCCAATGGCCGAGCAGGCGGGGTTTGGTATGTTCTTTCTTCAGGGGCTTGCGCAACAGCGGATTGGCAAGCAGATAGACTTGGCCGATGGAAAGATAATTCGCAGCGCGCCACCAGGCATCCATGAGTTTGAGTTGATCGGAGGAAAGCGGTGGTGCGTTGGCCATGTTATTTCCCTGCTGTCTTCGGATCAGCGCCTTCAACGGCCCGCCGCTGTTCCACATCGATGAAAAATGTAAGGGGCGCCGTCATCCAAGGCATTGATGGCAATCAAAATCCCGCCCCCACCACGGGGCTTTGCGGCTCGCATCCGGCAAGTTGATCCAGATCAAGGCGGCAGCGGGCCAATGCCGATGTGCTGCCGCTATGAGATCTCTGCTCCTGAACTTGATTGCCGCGGCCGCCTTGATGGGAGGCGTTGCAACGGCTGACGCGGCACCTGACGCGGCGTTGATTGCCCATTGCCAGGCTTGTCATGGTGATGGCCCCCGGAGCAGGAGCGATGCACCACGGCTCGCCGGCCTTTCGGCCGACTACATTTTCGGTCGGCTCAAAGCCATGGAGCAGCCCATCGACCAGTCGCCCCATGCCATCGACAATATGTGGTCGGAGGTTGTGGAAATGCCGGACAACACCAAACGCGACCTTGCCGGCGCTTTCGCTGTCTTGCCGGCGCCGCAAGTCATGCTGGGCGCTTCAGGGCCAGGCCGGGACCTCTATCAGCGGGGATTGCCGGAGCAGGGCGTAGCTTCTTGCGCCGGCTGCCACGGTGAAGTGGCGGATGGAAAAGGGGCCGCGCCCCGCTTGGCCGGCCAGAAACCAGATTATTTGAAGATGCAATTATGGGCTTTCAACCTGACGGCGCGAGTTCATGGACCAATGAATGCGGGTGCCCTCAAATTTTCGCCGGCGCAGATCGATGCTCTGGCGAATTATCTGGCTGGCAAGTGACACGGTGGACAACGAAGAAAGAGGTGGGGTCATGAAAAGACATTGGAGTTTAGCGTCAGCAGCATTTCTCTTGATGACAGCCGCTTCGCCGGTCTATGCCCAGCCGGCGCCGAGCGAAAATATTACAGTGTTTGCGCCATATATCGTGAAGAAGGTGCAGACCGCGCCGGCGGTGGGTGGGCGTCAGGCGGTCTCGACCGTCAGCGTCAGCCGCAACATCAGCTATCACGATATCGATCTGAGCAGCGACGTGGGCGATCTGACGCTCAGGGGCCGGGTGCATCAAGCGGCCCAGGATGCGTGTCGGGAGTTGGAGCTGCGTTTCCCGAAGAACGTTTATATTCCCGTTTCCGAAGACAAGGACTGCGCTAAAAATGCCGAAGCGGCGGCGATGATCCAAGTTCGCGCGGTGGTCGCGGCGACGCGTATCCGCAGGTGACGACGAGCGAAGGAGGGGTACCCGAGACCAGTTCCGGGAAAGGGAGGGGACTCGAGGCGCGCTACGCAAAGAACTCACCGGTAAATCGCCTAGCAGTGATAACTGGGTGTGATCGTTCGGATATTCCGGTGGCCACCGTTCTGTGTCGAAGAATTATTGGTGATTTTGTTGGTTCCCGACTGCGCGCAGCTGCCTGAATCCCGGGCTTGCGCGGTAGTTATAGAAAGAGTGAGCCCCGCCCACCACTCGCTCCGCTCGTGGCGAGCCCGTCAGGGTCCTTTGCCTTTGACCAGGATCAATTACGCCCCATGGCGCTCGGGCTTAGTAGCCACAAAAAGAGGTTGCCGTGATCCTGAGATCCATTGCTGCGGTCGCGTGTGTTTTGCTTGGCGCAAGTCAACCAACATGGGCCCAGGCTTCTCCAACGCCAGACGTGATTGCACAATGCCTCGGTTGTCACGCTGGGGCTGGCGGCAACAAAATGGTCGCGCCCAACCTCAGCGGTCTTTCCGCCGACTATCTGGAGAGTCGCATGAATGCATTTTTGCAACCGTTTTCCCAATCCGCCCATGCCATCGATCATATGTGGCCGATCTCCGCCGGCACGGACGCGGCGGCAAAACGAGCGCTCGCCGAATATTTCGCGGGGCAAATGGCGCCTTCCATTAAATTGAACAGCTCTTCGCCCGGCAAGTCTCTTTACGAGCAGGGCGTGCCTCCTTGCCGGAGCTGCCATGGCGCCCAGGCAGAAGGTTCGGGTGATGCCCCGCGTCTGGCGGGTCAGCGGCAGGAATATTTGGAAGCGCAATTATGGGCCTTTAAATTGCACGCTCGGGTACACGGCCCGATGAATTTCCGTGGGGCGAGTTTTTCCACGGCTGATATCGACGCCGTTGCCGGTTATTTGGCCGGCCGCTGAAAGGTATCCAGGCTCTAGGCCGGAATGCTAAACCAGTAAGCCAGAGCGCCGGCGCCGAAAGCAGCCAGTGCCAGCGCACTCAGCGGCAGTCCAAGCTTGCTGCCGCCAAAAGCCCAGGCCAGTACCGATTTCGCCAATCCGTTGGCGGCTGCCGCGATCAGGATGGTCGAAGCCGCGGTTGGTGGCGCCAATCCGGCACGGGTGAATCCGGCCATGGACAAGGTGATGGGATCGACGTCCAAAAGGCCGGAAACGCCGCCCAATGCGAACAGGCCCGAAGTCTGGGAATGGGCTGAGAACAGCTTCGCCAGCAGCATGATGACAGCAAGCAGGCCGGTGAGGCGCAGGATCAAGGGCAGTTCGAAGGGATCGTGCAGCGCCAAAGGGTTTTCGTGCGGTTTTTCCGCCGCGCGATAGGTCAGTACGGCCGACATCAACAATAAGGCCGAGGCGGCTGCAACCGGGCCCGCCAGGGGCGCGAGCAGAACCGGCGAGACGGCCACGGCCAGGGCGGTCATCCTGAGCAGGGAAACAATCCAGGCCGCCAGGATAGCCGTCATAACCTTGGGCAGCAGGGCGGGCTCTTGTTTGACGAAACGAGCAAAGGTCCAGGTCACCGTGGTGGACGTCACGAGGCCGCCCATCGCCCCGGCATATAGAAGGCCCTTGCGATTGCCCGCCAGGCGCACGGCGATGTAGCCGGCATAAGATACCGCCGCAGCCAGGACCGTCATCAACCAGATCTGATGGGAATTGAGCGCCGCCCAGGGGTCTATGGTGCGATCGGGCAGCGCGGGCAACAGCACCGCCGTCATCACCAACAGCATCAAGGCGGCCCGCAATTCCACCCATGAAAGCTGTTTGAGGAAGGCATGCATCAAACGCCGTTCGGCCAGGATCACGGTTGCCACCACGCCGGCCGCGGCGGCGACAGACATCTTGCCTTGGACGGCATAAGCGCCGATGGCGAAGGTCAAAAGGCCTGCTATCAGGTCGGTGGCGGAAAAACTTTCGGCTTTTTGCGCCTTTTGCCATTCGAAAAAGCCAAAGGGCAGGGAGAAACCCAGGAAGCAGAAACCCAAAAGCGCCGGACCGCCGGCTTGGGCGAGCAAGCCGCAAAATCCGCCCAGGGCTCCGATCAGGCTGAAGGTGCGGATGCCCGCCACGCGGGCGCCGTCATGCGCCTCACGCTCCTGCCAGCCGCGCTCGATCCCGATCAGAAGCCCGGTGGCCACGGCCAGGCCTATGCGTTCCAGCAACTCGAACTCGCTCATCGAGGCTATCGTAGCTGAAAAACCGGCCAGATGTTAAATAGGGCCGCGCAGGCGATGACGGCGAGAAACGCCGCGACCATCATCAATATCCACAGAAAGCCGCCCAGGCGCGCGCCAACGGGGACAAAAAGTTTTTTGCTCATACAGGCGCCTCCTTGCGTTCCCGCGATGGCGTGCCGGCGTGAAGGCGAAATTCAATCCTTCCGCCAGCCGCGTCCGGGCGGCAGGAAGGCTGCGATGTAAACCAGGCAGAGTGCCCCCACACCGCTACCTACGGCCAAGAAGAGATCCGCATCGCCGGTATAAAGAAACACCAGCCCTGTCACCGCCAAGGCCGCCGCCACCGCCAAAATGTGGCGAAGAGGCCGCGCGCGGATGGTCATGAACGGACTTTCCGGCTGTTGCGGGCATCTTCCCACGAAGCCCATGCCAGCGCCCCGCCAAACAGGGACAATGCGCCGACCACCACCAACAGAAAGCTGAATTCCGATCCGGTCATGAGCAATTCCTTTTTTGACCTGTGAACGTGATGTCCAGCGGGCCCAGGTCAGGCCGCCAGAGTCTCCAAACCTTCCATATTGCGCAGGCGGACTTCGCGGGTATTGGCAAGGGCGATGAGGCCGTCGCGCTCGAATTGGGACAGGGTGCGCGACACCGTCTCGATCGTCAGGCCAAGATAATCGGCAATGTCCTGGCGCGTCATGGCGAGATGGATCACGCCTTTGCCGGTTGAATGTCTGGCCCAATCGAGCAGGAAGGTCGCGACCTTTTCCGCTGCGCCGCGACGGCCCAGCAGCAGGGCATGGGTCTGTGCCCGGGCGAGGTTCCACATCGCATGATGAAATAACTGGTTTCCCACGGCATGGTCCTTTTGCGCCAGCATCTCGACGCCGCGCTTGCGATAGGACACCAGGGAGCAGTCGCTCACCGCCTCGGCCGACATCAATCGGTCATTGCCAAGTTCGAAGCCGAAAATTTCGCCGGCGACGTGGAAGGCTTCGATTTGGCGGCGTCCGTCGCTGAGGAATTTGCAAACCCGCACCACGCCGGAAACGACCTTGTAGAAGGCTTCGGTGGTTTCCCCTTCGGCAAAAATCTCTTCGCCTTCGCGGACATGCACCACGCTGCCTGCGGCCCGAAGCGGTTCGGAAGCGTCGATCCTCCCCATCCAGGCCAGACGGCCGCTCAGGGCGGTGTCGGAGTTCATTGCGGAGGCTTGTTGCAGCGCCATAGGATCTTCCAGAAAGAATTTGCCTCTTCTTTCTAGCGGGGGCGCTTTCCGGAAAATATTCGGTTTGATCCTAAGTAGTTCTACGTATCGGGGGAAATGATGACTTTCAGCGCCTTGGTTTCCGCCGCCCGGCCAAAGGTGTCATAGGCGTCCAGGATGGCGTCCAGCGTGAAACGATGGGTAATCAAGACCGTGGGATTCAGTTTGCGGGACGCGACCGCCTTTAAAAGGATATTGGTCGTCGCCGTGTCCACCAGCCTGGTGGTGATGGAAATATTGTGCGCCCACAACCGTTCCAGATGCAGATCCACCTTCTTGCCGTGAACCCCCACATTGGCGATGGTGCCGCCGGGCGCCACCAGATCCTGACAAAGTTCAAACGTCGCGGGAATGCCCACCGCTTCCACCACCGCATCCGCACCCAAGCCATCGGTCAGCGCCATCACCCGGGCCTGGGCATCCTCCTTGGCGCTATTGATGGTCTCGCTGGCGCCGAGTTTTTTGGCGACCTGGAGCCGGTTGTCGTCCAGATCGATCATGATGATTTTTGCCGGGGAGAAGAACTGCGCCGTCAGCAGGGTGGCAAGTCCGATCGGCCCGGCGCCGACAATGGCAAGAGTGACGCCGGGATTTTCGACTTTGCCGTTGAGAACGCCGCATTCAAAGCCGGTGGGCAGAATGTCGCTCAACATCACCAAGGCTTCCTCGTCCGCGCCATCCGGCAAGCGGTAAAGACTGGTATCGGCATGGGGGATGCGGACATATTCCGCCTGGGTGCCATCGATGGTGTTGCCCAGGATCCAGCCGCCGGTGCGGCAATGCGAATACATGCCGCGGCGGCAATAATCGCATTTTCCGCAGGAGGTGATGCAGGAAATCAGCACCCGGTCTCCGGGCTTGAAATTGGTGCAGGCGGCGCCCACCGCTTGCACCACGCCGACGCCTTCATGGCCCAGGACCCGTCCCGGCACGCAGCTTGGGACGTCCCCTTTGAGGATGTGCAGGTCGGTTCCGCAAATCGTGGTCTTGGTGACTTTCACGATGGCGTCATCCGGCGCCTGCAGGATAGGCGTCGGCCGCTGTTCCAGGGTCTTGAATCCGGGACCGCGATAAACCAAGGCTTTCATGGAACAATCCCGTTTGTAGATGTCGTTGCTATGTTGACCAAGGCGCAGATGCCGCGCCTTGCGCCGGATCAAGCCTGTTGGCGGCCACTCGCGCTTCCGGCTAATCTGCCTTCATGACGATCGCCCCCGATATTTCCGATTTGGGATCGGCTGAGAAGCTGGCGGCCATGGAGGCTGCCGGCCTGGGCATCTGGCGCTGGTCGCTGGCGCAGGACCGGGCGCAATTGTCCAGGCAGGCCCAGGCGCTGCTGGGTTGCCAGGCCAAGGAAATCTCCGCGATGGAATTTCTGGCCCTGGTGCAGGATGAGGACCGAGCCGCGGTGGAGGTTTCTCTGCGTGACAACCTGAAAGCAGGGCGCGAGCACGATGTGGATTTTCGCACCGCTGCGAATAGCAAATGGCGGCGCATGCGCGGCCGGGCCGCCCCCGGGGCAGGGGAGGCGTTTGGCATCCTGCTGGACATCGGCCAGCGGCGCACCGCCCAGATGATTGACAGCCGGCTGGCCGCGATTGTCGCGTCCTCGGACGATGCCATTATTGGCCAGAACCTGGATGGGCTGGTCACCGAATGGAATCCGGGCGCGCAAGCGGTTTTCGGATACACGCCTGCGGAAATGGCGGGCCGGCCGCTCGACGCCCTGCTCCCGCCCGGCCGCGAGAATGAAGAGCGCGATATCCTGGCGCGTATTCGCAAGGGCGAACGGGTTGACCATTTCGAAACCATCCGGCGCCGCAAGGACGGCGAGATCATCGATGTCTCCGTGACGGTGTCGCCCGTCTGGAACGCCAGCGGGCAGCTAATCGGCGCTTCCAAGGTGGCACGGGACATCACCGTTGCCAAACGCGCGCAACTGGCGCTGCAGGAACGCGAGGCGCATCTGCAATCGGTGCTGGATACCGTTCCCGATGCGATGATCGTGATCGACACCAAGGGCATCATGCAATCCTTCAGCGCCACGGCCGAGCGGATGTTCGGCTATGCCGGCGACCAGGTCATCGGGAAAAATGTCAGCATGCTGATGCCGGAGCCTTACCGAGGTCAGCATGACGGCTATCTCGATCGCTATTTGACGACCGGCGAGCGGCGCATAATTGGGGTTGGCCGGCTGGTAGTAGGGCAGCGCAAGGACGGCTCGACCTTTCCGATGGAGCTTGCCGTGGGCGAAATGCGCTCAGGCGATCGCCGTTTCTTCACCGGCTTTATTCGCGATCTGACCGAGCGGCAGCAGACCCAGCGGCGGCTGCAGGAATTGCAGTCCGAACTGATCTTCATGTCCCGCTTTACCGCCTTGGGCGAGATGGCTTCAACCCTGGCGCACGAATTGAACCAGCCGCTCACCGCGATGGCGAGCTATCTGAACGGGGCACGGCGGCTGCTGGACGCGGGCCGCCCCGACCAGACCCCGACCATCAAGGGGGCGATCGATAGTGCCGCCGAGCAGGCGCTGCGGGCCGGACAAATCATCAAGCGGTTGCGCGAATTCGTGGCCCGCGGTGAAAGCGACCAGCGCATGGAGGATTTGCGTAACCTGATCGAGGAGGCCAGCGCGCTGGCGCTGGTCGGAGCCAAGGAGACGGGGGTGCAGGCGACCTTCGATTTCGATCCCGCCGCGACCATGGTGCTGGCCGACAAGGTGCAGATCCAGCAGGTGATCCTCAACCTCATGCGCAATGCCATCGAGGCGATGCAGGACGCACCCAGACGGGATTTGAAAATTGCCACCCGCAAATTGAACGAACGGACTGTGGAAGTACAAGTCGCGGATAGCGGCACCGGCATCGCCCCGGAGATCGCCGCCAAACTGTTTCAGCCTTTCATGACCACCAAGGCGCATGGCATGGGCGTGGGACTTTCCATCTCGCGCACCATTGTCGAGGCCCATGGGGGAAAGCTATGGGCGCAGCCCAATCCGGGCGGCGGCACCATTTTTCATCTCACCCTCAAAAATCCGGCGCCCGAGGACCTGAACCATGCCGACTGACGCGGTCATCCACCTGATCGACGATGACGAGGATGTCCGCCGGGCGGTGGGTTTTCTGCTTGGCACCGCGGGATTGGCAGTCCGGGTCTATGAATCGGCGTCCGCTTTCATGGAAGTTTATGACAAGGCCCAGCCGGGCTGCATCGTCAGCGATGTACGCATGCCGGGCATGGATGGGCTCGAACTGCTGCGGCGGCTCAGGGAAAGGGGATCGGCTATGCCGGTCATCATCATGACCGGCCATGCCGATGTGCCGCTCGCGGTGGGCGCGATGAAGCAGGGGGCGGTGGATTTCATTGAAAAGCCGTTCGCCGACGAGGTCCTGCTCGGCGCGATTTCCGCCGCCTTGAGCGGGGGAAAAGCATCCGACCCCGCCGGAATGACTGAAATCCGCGCGCGGCTGGAGTCGCTGTCCGCCCGGGAAAAAGAGGTTCTGGATGGACTTTTGGCGGGAAAGCCGAACAAGACGATCGCTTATGATCTCGGCCTCAGCCCGCGCACGGTCGAGGTGCATCGCGCCAATGTGATGACCAAAATGGGGGCCTCCAGTCTGTCGGAGCTGGTGCGCATGGCGATCCGGGCCGGGGGCACCTGAGCGGTTGCGCCGGATCAAAGCGCCCGTGGGAATCCGGCGGCATACTGCCTTTCCGATCATGCAAAGGCGGCTATCGCGGCCGAACGGCAGCAATGCGCAGGCAAAAAAACCTCATCCTGGTGGTCGACGACGATCGCGGCGTCCGGGATTCCCTGAAATTCGCTCTGGAACTTGACGGGTGGGTGGTCGAAGGCTGTGAAGGCGGCGCGGAATTGCTGCGCCATCCGGATCTGGCTGAGGCCGATTGTCTGATCCTGGACCACAAAATGCCCGGCATGGACGGCTTCGCGGTGGTGGCGGAACTTGCGGCCCGCCATATCGCACTTCCGATCATCATGATCACGGCGCCGGTGACCGAAGCGCTGCGGCGGCGGGCGGCTCGGGCAGGGGTCGCGCAAGTGCTGGAAAAGCCCCTGCTTGACAACATCCTGCTGGATGAAGTGCACAAGGCAATTTGAGGGAAACGTCGATGACCCAGCCAACCGAAATTTCCGCTTCATCGGTGCTGGCCTTCCTGCAAGCGCGCCGTCTTGGCGTCATCGCCAGCTGCAGCCTGGGGGCAGTCCCCGAGGCCGCTCTGGTCAACTTCGCCGTGACGCAGGATCTGGAGATCGTCTTCGAAACGACGACCGCCACGCGCAAATTTCCCAATCTGAAGCACAATCCCCGCGCCGACATGGTGATCGGATGGGAGAACGGTCAGACCATGCAATGCAGCGGTACCGTGGACGAGCCTGAGGGCCGTGACGCGGACCGGTTACGCGCGTTTTATTTTGGGGTTTTCCCGGGCGCGGCCTCGCATGAGCATTGGCCGGGCAATTCCTATTTCCGGCTTCGGCCCTTCTGGTTCCGTTTCAGCGACTACAACCAGCCGCGGCGGGTCTGCGAATTGGAGCTGCCGCGCCATGACGGCGCGGCGCGTCAGGCAAACTGGTTTGGCGCTTTGCTGGGCCAGCCTTAAGTATCGCCGCTTGCTTCACACACCTCGGCCGCCCAATTGGCGCATGGCGTGGAGCGCCCGCGCGCAATTGCTGCGCGGGGCGCCGATCCCACCCAAATAAGTCGTGGCGATCGGGCCGATGCCGCCGATTCCCAAAATGCTGCGGTTGAACGCCTTAACCCCGTGGGCACGATAGTAGAAACGGTAAAAAGGGGCCGGCATTCCCATGGTCACGACGACCCGCGCCGAACGGCCCTTGAGATTTCCTTTGGGGAGGCCGGAGCCCGCACCCAGCACGAAGTCCTGGCGCGCGAGCTGTTCCATAAACCCTTTGAGCAGAGCAGGCGGTCCGCCCAGCCAGAGCGGGAAGACGAAAACCAGGTGCTGCGCCAGCAGGATTTGGGCTCGGGCTGTCTGAATCGCTTCGTTGTCAGGCGTGGCGGCAAATTCCTGGGCCGTGCGCAGCAGGGGGAAATTCAGCGTCCCGATGTCGATACGCCGAACGATATGGCCCTTTGCCTCGGCGCCCTGGGCATAGGCGGTGGCGAGAGCCCAGCTCAACCGTTCTGCAGACGGGTCGGGATTGCCGTTGATGACCAGAATATGTCGGGTCATGTCAGCTTCCCGAAATGCGCAAGAGCGGTTCGGCGCACGTCATGCAGCCGGGCCTGGACGAAACTGTCGCTCGCCTCCGGCACGATAGCGCCGAAATGGACATGCTCTACCGGAGTCATGCCGCACAATTCGCAAAAATAGCGGTCGAAAAGCTTGCAGATTGCATCCAGCGCTCCGGTTTTCTGCACCCAGGCCAGCGGCGCCCCCGATGAACTGAAGCTGATCAGCTTGCGTCCGGTCAGAAGCGGATTGAAACTGCGGCCGTCGCCGCCATAGGCGAAGCCGAAGCCAAAGACACGCTCCAGATAACCCTTCATCATTGCGGGAGGGGTGTTCAGCCATAGCGGATAAATCAGGGCAAAGACATCGATGTCCTGCAGCATGGTACGCTCGGCCGTGACGTCCAGCCCGGGTGCGAAATTTTCGCCGGCGGGCAATTCGCAGGGCTTAAGAACAGGATCGAAGCCCAGCCGATAGAGATCGCGGCGGATGATGCTGTGGCCCAATCCCTGAACTGCTTCGCCATAGGCCTGGGCCACCGCGGCGGTGAAGCTGTCCGGTTTGGGATGGGCAAAGATGATCGCGTGTTTCACGATTGGGCTCCTCCCAAGAAGTCTAGGGGGGCGATCTCGAATTTTCCTTGCGGCGGATCAAACGGTAGTTGATCGAAGTCAAGGCGGGCATGTGCCGCCGCGGCAAACGTAGGTCCATTCTGAGGGATCGCAGTGCTGGTTCAAAACCTCGCTATGGGTTCAGGGCTGGTTGCCCTAACGGTGTTGATTCACACGGTCGGGCTCATCCTGCTCGCGGCTTTGACGCCGCGCGTTGCCCGCCAGCTCAAGCTGCATAATCACAATGCCGGCCGCACCCTGGTGATGACCGGCACCGTGCTTGGTCTCTTGGCGCTGCTTACCCTGGAAGTTTGGGACTGGGCCCTGGCCTATCGCGCCTTGGGCGCCACCGAGGCCTTTTCCGACGCGCTTTATCTTTCCACCGCGATGTTTTCCACCATCGGCTATGGCGAGATCGCCTTCAATCCCGCCTGGCGGTTATTGACCGGCCTCGAAGGGATCACGGGGTTTCTGATGATCGGCTGGTCCACGGCCTATCTGGTGCGGGCTTCCACGCAACATGGTCCATTCCGGGAAAACAAGCATTTCTAGATCTCTTGGCCTAAGGGAAAATACGTAGCGCCGATATCGCAGCCGAACAGCTTTGATCGAAATCATGGTTCGGGCCGCGGGTTTGGGTATGACAGCCAGGGACGCATCCTGCTGGATGAGCCGCAAGAAATTCCGGAAGGCCGCCGGTAAGTCTGCTCGTTGGGGTACCCCATCGGGCGTTCGCCCGATGCTTTGCGCTCGAGGAAGAGTGAGGGTAGATTAGCCCCGGCGCTACCGATAGTCAGCGACTATCGGCATGTCCATTTTTGACCCAAAGCGGATATGCATGCCTACTGTTCGTCATAGGCGATGCGCCAGAGCCGGCCCTTGACGGAATCTACCACATACAAAGCGCCATCAGGTCCTACGGCCAATCCCGATGGACGATAGTTTGCGGTCTGCGGTCCGCCGCGGCCAGGCGCGGTAACGGAAAAACCGCCGGCAAACATGACAGGCGCACCCAATTCACCTTTCGCAGTACGCGGTAAGAACACCACATTGCGGCCGGTCTGACCGCCTTCGATCTTATCCCCACCCGTGCCATGCAATGCGATGAAAGCGCCACCCCGATACTGCGCGGGGAAGGCCTTCCCATTATAGAATACCACGTCCAGCGGCGCGGCGCGCTTGGACTGGAACGTAACAACCGGCTTCACATAGTTGGCGGTCGCCACCATTTTGCCGTCGCCACCATATTCCGGCGCCACAAGTTGCAGCTTTCGCACGCCATCATAATAGCTGTAAGGCCAGCCAAAATCGGTTCCCTTGACAATGGATGCCATCTCATCGGCGATATGATCATCGTCGGCCTGGGTGGCGATGGCGGGGAATTGCCGCGCGGTGGTGTCTCGACCGTGCATAATGCCGTAAAGCGCGCCATCGGGCGCCAGATCCATCGCATTCAAGTCGCGGATGCCGGTAGCGATCTGTTCGCCCTTCTCAAAATTTTGGCCCGTTTTGGTAGCCGAGAATTTCCAGATGCCGGCGCGCACGCCCAGGTCGGGGCAAGGCTTAAGGCCCACCGGCATCGAGCCTGCCGGCGCCTTGGAGGTGCAGATATTATCCGTACCATCGACCGAGACGTAAAGCTCGCCTTTGCGATCGACAGCAATGGCATGATTGGACTGCTTGCTCTTGGGAATATTGTCCACAATCACCGTTGGCTCAGGGTCGGGAAGGAGGTCCTTGCCATGAAAGCTGAAACGGTAAACCCGCGATGGAGAGGCGGCATAGAGTGCGCCGTGCCAAATGCGGATCCCCGTCCCGCCATCGACGATCCCGAAACTTTTCGTCTGTTCCGCCTTATGATCGGGACCAAGACGTAGTGCGACGATACCGAGCCCACCCTGGGGCGCGACACCCCGGCCCGTCGAGAGATAAATGTCCCCATTGTCGCGAATTGCGATATGCCGCATCGGTCCCAAACCGTCGGCAACCACGGTTGCGTGAAATCCAGGCGGCAGCGAAAGCCCATCAGGTTCTGCAGCCATGGCGGGACCGAAAACGAATGCCGACGCAAAAACGGTAAGCCACAGTTTCATTTTAACCTCCGAGCATCCGCCCCACGGAGCGGTCCTATTTTACTGCCAAACTATGGTTCTATGGAGGATACCGTCAAGATAATCCACCAAGAAGCGTGCGCTTTTAATCTTCTAGATTTGCCTGTCAGTCTACGGAAAGGAAGACTTCAAGCGGCCTATCAGGTCCGAAAAATTGCAAGGGCGGTGCCGAT
The DNA here is from genome assembly GCA_025924715.1 of Alphaproteobacteria bacterium. Taxonomy (GTDB): domain Bacteria; phylum Pseudomonadota; class Alphaproteobacteria; order Micropepsales; family Micropepsaceae; genus Rhizomicrobium. The sequence continues at coordinate 20,600 of JAICHV010000005.1, read as the reverse complement.
TATCGATCTGCCAGCGGATGATCTTTTCCCAACCGTCTTTGCAGGCGCCGTTCGAACCGGGCAGGCAAAAAATGACGGTTTTGCCCGATATTCCGGCACAGGCGCGGCTCTGCAAGGTGGAGAGCCCCACCGTCTCAAAGCAGCATAGGTGCCACATGGTTTCGAAACCTTCGACGACCTTGTCGAACAGGGGACGAACCGCTTCGGGCGTCACGTCGCGGGGAGAAAGGCCCGTTCCACCGGTGGAAACGATCACGTCGATTTCGCCGCCGGAAATCCATTCCTTCATGCGGCGCTGAATCAGGAACGGTTCGTCTTTGACAAGGGTCCTGTCGGCCAGGATGTGACCATCACGCGATGCCAGGTCACACAGCAACTGGCCCGAAGTGTCGGTGTCGGCATTGCGGGTGTCCGATACGGTCAGAACGGCGATCCGCAAAGGGCGGAAAGGCGTCTGGTCATTCCATTTTCCTCCGCCCGGCACTTGCGCTATCGGCCTATGATTCATGATCTGGCCATGTCCTTTTCGGCTTGTTCGCGCATGATTTGGTCAAGGCGCCGCGGTTCTACCCAGCGGTCTCCCTTGTCACAGAATTCCTTTTTCCAAAGCGGAGCGTCGGTCTTGAGGTAGTCCATCAAGATGCGGACGGCGTCGAAGGCATTGGCGCGGTGTTGCGCCAATGCAGCCACCACGACGATAGGCTCGCGCGGAAGGATAATCCCCACCCGATGAAGGACAAGAATGTCCAGGCACCCGAAATTGTGCCGCACATTTTCCGCCAAGCGCGCAATTTCGCGTTCGGTATATTCCGGATAGTGGTCGAGCCGCATGGCTCGGACTGCGCCTTCTTCACTGTCCGGGCGGCAATAGCCCACGAAGCTGGCCAACGCGCCGGCGCCATCATGTTCCTTCGCGAAGAGCGCGAGCTCCGCTTGCGGATCAAAAGAGGCCTCTACGATGCGGACAATCATCTAGCCCCCGCTCATGGGAGGCAGGAACGCGATTTCATCACCGTCGAAGATGGGGGTCATGAGGTCATGGATGAGGGTGTGGTTCACGACAAGTCGGGTGGGAACATCCCGCAAAGCCTGGCCCAGGTGAGGCGCGCATTGGCTAAGCCAGTCCTTGAGCTGCGAAAGCGTGGCGACCATTTCGGGCGCGACTGTCGCCAAATTGGCCGGCGCAACTTCACCCAACCGGCCTAGGAATACCAAGCGGATCATTTCAGCCTCCCGTCATGGACATGTGGCGCGACAAGGCTGGCGCGGCGCCCCGGACGGGCGTGGCAAAGCTGTGGGCTTTCGGCTTGAGAACCAGGGCGTGATCGATCGCGCGGTGCAGGGCGGCATCGTTGGGCGAGTGGCGCAGGGGCTCGCGAAGATCGACAGAACTATCCTGGCCCAGGCACATATAAAGCGTACCGGTGCAGGTGACGCGGAGGCGCCGGCAGCTATCGCAGAAATTATGCGACAGCGGGGTGATAAACCCTAGCCGCCCGCCGGTTTCGGCCACCCGCACGTAGCGCGCCGGGCCACTGCTGCGATCGGGAAGGTCGGTCAGCGTCCAGCTTTGGGCAAGACGGCGGCGCACAGCCGCCAGCGACAGAAACTGGTCGGTGCGGTCTTCATCCACCAAGCCTAAAGGCATGGTCTCTATCAAGGTAATATCCATTCCGCCGGCATGGGCCCAGCGGATCAGGGTCGGCAATTCGTCGGCATTGTCCCGTTTCAGCGCGACGGTATTGATCTTGACCTTGAGGCCCGCCGCTTGCGCCGCGGAAATACCGTCCAGCACCTGATAGAGGCGGTCGCCACGAGCGATGCGGGCAAAGACTTGTCTATCCAAGCTGTCGAGCGACACGTTGATGCGCCGGATCCCAACCGCTGCCAGGCCCTTGGCAAATTCGCGCAGGCGTACCCCATTTGTGGTCAGCGTGAGTTCCTTAAGGTCGCCACACTGCAAATGGCGGGTCAGGCCATTCACGAAAGCCATGATGCCGCGACGCACCAACGGCTCACCGCCCGTCAAGCGCAGATGGCGGACGCCGCGGGCCACGAACACCGCGCAAAGGCGGTCCAATTCCTCCAGGCTGAGGAGATCGCGCCGCGGCATGAACTCCATATCCTGACTCATGCAATAGGTGCAGCGCAGGTTGCAGCGGTCGGTCATCGAAAGGCGCAACGTATCGACGACGCGGCCGAACGAATCGACCATGCCGAGCTGCGCGCCCTCGGCGGGATATGTTGCCACGCTCACGCCGGCCTCCCGTCGCCGCGGGGGCCCAGCAGAATGGGACCGTAAACCCAAAGAAACAGTGCGAAACTCGCGATAAACAGCGAGCCGGCGAGGTCGATGACGGCTTCAAAACTGCTTGGCAACAGCACCGGGCCGAATACCCGCACGGCGCCGGCCAAGTTGAGAAGGCAATAACCCAGGACGGTAAGGGGAGCCGCGACCAAGGGACGCCCTGTGTGTCCCAGGGAGGCGCGGCTCATGACGGCCAGAATCATGGTGGAGAAAGCCCCTACGGTCAGGGCATGCAGCCAGTTCGCGGCCCAATCCCACGCGAACAACAGCGAGAAGGCTTTCAATGTCAAAGCCAGCGTCAGCCAGGCATAACCCAAATGAAGAACCCAGAGCAGCGGGTTTCGCGCGGCGCGATATCCTTGCCATTGACCAAGGCGAAGGATCTGGATTGCGGCGGCGATCAGGGTGACAAGCCCATCGGGTTTGGTCATCGGCATGGTCATGTCGGCGGCGAACATGGACAGGATAGAAATGACCGCCAGCCGCTCGATCCAGGGATGGGAAGCGATCTGTGCCGGCACGCCGCGCTGCGCGAGCCAATTGCGCGTAAAGGCCGGCAGGATGCGTCCGCCTATGACGACAATCATGATCGTCACAATATCGGCCCCGAGCTGCAGTCCGATATGCTCGCCCATTTCTAGGACGCCTGCGCTGCCCAGTTGGAACAGAAGATCGGCTGTGGCAAGCCCGCCCAACAGAACCAGAAATGCAACGTTGCGAAGTTTTCCAGCCCGAATGAGCGGCATCGCCAACATCACCGCCAGCAGCGGATAGAAGGAAATGTCGGCCAGGATGCGCAATGTTGCCGGCACGGGAAAGATCGGCAGCATCGCCAGTCGCCCGCACAGCCAGACGACGATCAACAGGTTAAGCGGTGCTCCCCGATAAGGCGCGCCGCCGGTCCAATTGGGCACCGCCGTCAGCAGGAAGCCGCCAATGGCCGCGGCGATAAAGCCGAACAGCATTTCGTGCGCGTGCCACCAGACCGCGGGAAGGGCAGAGCTGGGCCACAGTTCGGGCCTCGCAAGGGTCATCAGCCAAACCGCCATGTTTGCCATGGCATCTGCTGCGGCCAGCAGAAAAAACGGCCGAAAACCGGCGGAAAACAGGACGGACGGTCCGGTGACTTTCAGGCGCTCAGGATGCGCGATGACTGTCATAGCGCCAAAGTTTCCACCGTCGCGCCTGGGGCAATTGGGGAAGCGCCGGCGCGCCGCCGAATCAAATGCGTGGCAAGGGCGAGGGCGTTTTGGCTGGCCGAGTCCTGGTCGCTGACCGGCTCGACCATATCGGACAACGCGCTTGCCCGCAGGAAACACTCGCGCGTGTCGCCGGCGTCAAGTGGCCGGCCGATGCGCATCTCATGCCAGTTCCAAGCGGCATCACAGCCTCGTCCACTCATGCCGGCCAGGAGCGGCGCCAGAAAAAGCCGGGCCGTCACCATGGCAGAGGTCGGATTGCCAGGTAATCCCATTACCAATACAGGGCCTCGCGCGCCAAACCACACGGGCTTGCCTGGCTTGATGGCGACCTTCTCAAATGACAGCCCAAAACCAAGAGTGGTGAAGGATTGTTTGGCAAAATCCTTTTCCCCCACCGACGCACCGCCAATGCTCACGATGACGTCCGCCATGGCGCTGGCGTCTTGGGCGGCCGCCTGCAAACTCGCGAGGTCATCCCCCTTGCGCCAGCGCGCGACCACCTCGCCGCCCCATTCCTCGACTAAGGCTGTGACGCCATATGAAATGCTTTCGGGGATACGATCAGGGTCCAATCCGCAAGCGCCGGGAGCGGCAAGCTCGTCGCCGCAGCACAAAATCACCACGCGGGGCCGCCGCCACACCGCGACTTCGGCCCTGTCGGCCGCCGCGGCGGCAACGAGGCCTTGGGGTGTCAGCCTGGTGCCCGCCCGCAGCAAAGTCGTGCCCTGGGCAAAGTCTGAACCCGCTGCGCGCAGGTGCCGGCGCGGCGACAAAGGCTGGACGAAATGGGCAACGGCGTCCTTCTGGCGGACGTCTTCCTGCATGACCACGCGGTCTGCCCCGTCAGGGAGCGGGGCGCCCGTGAAAATCCGCACACAGGCGCCTTGGGGCAGGGGAGCGCCGAAGCCGTTGCCGGCGAATGATTGGCCGGCGACGGGTAGGATTGTGGGCAAGTGCGCAAGATCCGCTTCCCGCACAGCATAGCCATCCATCGCGGAGACCGCATGAACGGGCGAAGCTCGCCGCGCAACAACATCCCTGGCCAAAATGCGTTTGGCGGCGGTCTCAAGAGGCACAAGTTCGGATTCCAGCGCCGCGGCGCGCGCGCGGATTATTCCGCAAGCCTCATCGAAGCTTGTCATAGAACGCCGGGGACTGGCCGCCAAAGCGTGAATGTGCCGATGCATCTGTGCCTCAAGCGCTCGTGGTCAAGAAAAGCCCTGTGCGGTCGCCACCCGGGTTGCCCAGCCGCGTCATATTTTCGATTTCGATTCTCGAGCCTGCCGTCTTCACGCCCAATGAGGTCAGCCGCTTGAAGGAGCGCGACAAGGTTTCGGGCGTCAAGCCAAGATGGGCTGCGAGGTCGCGCTTGCTTCCCGGCAAGGCGATCTGCGCAGGCCCCTTGGAAGACCCGGCTGCATCGACGATGAATTGGATCACGCGACTGTCAGCATCGCGCGACCTTGTGCCGGTCAAATGCCTGACGAGGAGACGCCATTGCGTCGCCAGAAGTTGATTGAGCGCGGTGGCCAGCGGCAATTGCGCCGTCGCCAAAGCCCGAAACTCGGCGGCCGGAATCATGACGACGACCAAGTCGGCGACTGCCTTAGCGGTTACCATATAGGGCAGGTCGAGCAGCACCGGAGGGACCAAAATCACGTCGCCCTTCCCCAGGAAATCGATGATGCCGTTTTCCCCTCTTGCCTCGCTGATCAGCGACACGCCGCCTTCCGCCAAGGCATGGACGAAATGGGCCCGATCACCTTCGCGGAAGAGAGTCGATCCCTTGCCGACGCGCTGCACGCCGGAAATCTCGGCGAGATTGCGGATAAGAGGCTCCGGCAGGCCACACAGCAGACCAGTCGCTGACAGGGCGGTGAATTTGTCGACGGCCATGGGCGCTCCAATAGAGGCCAAAGCATGTCGCCGAGAGGCGGCGGACGCCTTGATCCGGATCAAGGTGCTCCTTGTCCCAAGACAATAGTCTCACCTGGGCTAAGAAGAGGCGTTCATGACCGTCGTGGTCAGTGCAACCCAGGTGACGAAAAAGCATTCGCAATATCAGGCGCTTGGCTTTGCGACTGTCGCCTTTACCTTGTGTTTTGCGGTGTGGACGCTGTTTTCCATCATCGGCGTGCGCATCAAACAGGAATTGGCGCTCAATGATGCGCAATTCGGCCTGCTGGTGGCGACCCCAGTCCTGACCGGCGCGCTCAGCCGATTGTTCTTGGGTGTCCTCAGTGACCGGTTCGGCGGCCGACGGGTGTTGGCGCTGCTGATGCTGCTGACCTCCGGCGCGGTCTATGCCGTCTCCATCGTTTCGCGCTTTGACTTGTTCCTCCTGACTGCCCTGGGGCTCGGTTTTGCCGGCGGCTCGTTCGCAGCCGGCGTCTCCTATGTGTCCAATTGGTTCGACCGTTCCAGCCAAGGTACGGCCCTGGGCGTTTTCGGCGCCGGCACGGTGGGAACGGCCATCACCAGTTTTGGCGCGCCTTTGTTGGTGGCCGCTTATGGATGGCGGCAAACTGTCGATATCTATGCCGCAGTCCTGGCCGCGGGCGCGATTCTATTTTATCTCTTTACCCGGGAAGACCCGTCCTGCGCCGGCCGCGCCAGCGGCGCAATCCGCCCCCGCAAGCTTGGCGACCAGCTTGCGCCGCTGTCGAAGCTGCAAGTGTGGCGCTTTTCTCTCTATTACTTCTTCGTCTTTGGCGCCTTTGTTGCGCTCGCCAGCTGGTTGCCCCGTTATTACATGGGCATGTATGGACTCAGCCTGGCCCAGGCCGGTTTGTTCACCACGGCATTTGCGCTTCCCGCTGGTCTGTTCCGTGCGTTGGGCGGGTGGATTTCCGACCGCGTCGGTGCCCGCGCGGTGATGTATGCGACCTTCGCTGTCTCGGTCATCGCCTGCTTCCTGCTGTCCTATCCGCAGACCGATTACACCGTGCACGGGATTCGCGGCGTTATCCACTTCTCCTTCGGCATCCCGCTGTCCAGTTTCGTCGGGCTGACCATTGGGCTCGGCTTCTTCATGGCCATCGGCATGGCCGCGGTCTACAAACACATTCCTGTCTATTATCCCCAGCATGTGGGCGCTGTCGGCGGCCTGGTCGGCGCCATCGGCGGTCTTGGCGGTTTTTTTCTTCCCATCGCCTTCGGGATGATGAACGACATCACCGGCGTCTGGACCAGTTGCTTCATGCTCCTGTTCCTTCTGGTGGGAAGCGCCTTGATCTGGATGCACGGCGCCATCCGCTACATGGAACGCAAGGTGCCCGGGCTGCGGCAGTTGCCGCAATTGCCCGAGATGGCCGACCTCCATCCCGCCAACCCGTCATCGCATTGATAGGCCAAGCATGAGCCAGTTTCTCGACCGTCTGACTTTTTTCAAGAAATACGAAGGCAGCTTTTCCGAAGGCCACGGGATTACCACCGTGGAGGACCGGCAGTGGGAGAACGCCTATCGCCAGCGCTGGTCGCACGACAAGATCGTACGCTCGACCCACGGCGTGAATTGCACGGGCTCCTGCAGTTGGAAGATCTATGTCAAAGGCGGGATCGTCACCTGGGAAACCCAGCAGACCGACTATCCGCGCACCCGGCCGGGACTTCCCAATCATGAGCCGCGCGGCTGCGCCCGCGGCGCCAGCTATTCCTGGTATCTCTATAGCGGCAATCGCCTCAAATATCCGATGGTGCGCGGCGCGCTGGTGCGGCAATGGCGCCAGGCACGCGAGACGCTTTCGCCGGTCAAGGCCTGGGCCAGCATCGTCGAAGATGCCGACAAACGGAAGAAATACACCGCGCGCCGCGGCTTGGGCGGCTTTGTGCGCGTCGGCTGGGACGAGGCCAATGAGATCATAGCCGCCGCCAATGCCTATACGGTCCACAAATATGGTCCCGATCGCGTCGCCGGTTTTTCGCCTATTCCAGCGATGTCCATGGTCTCTTACGCCGCCGGCACGCGCTATCTGTCGCTGATGGGCGGCGTCTGCCTCAGCTTTTATGACTGGTATTGCGATCTGCCCCCTTCTTCGCCGCAGACGTGGGGCGAGCAGACCGACGTTCCGGAAAGCGCCGATTGGTACAATTCCGGCTTCCTGCTGCTTTGGGGCTCCAACGTTCCCCAGACCCGCACGCCCGACGCCCATTTCTATACCGAAGCGCGCTATCGCGGCGCCAAAAGCGTGGTGATCACGCCCGACTACAGCGAAGCGGCGAAGTTCGGCGATTTGTGGCTTCATCCCAAGCAAGGGACCGACGCCGCCCTGGCCATGGCTTTCGGCCATGTCATTCTCAAGGAATTCCATGTCGACCGGCAGGTGCCCTATTTCACCGATTATTGCCGGCGCTACAGCGACATGCCCTTTCTGGTGCGCTTAACCGAACAGGACGGCCGCTACGTGCCGGAACGATTCCTGCGCGCCAGCGATTTCCCGGGGGGCTTAAGCGAATCCAACAATCCGGAATGGAAGACCGTCGCTTTTGACGAAATCAGCGGCAAGACCGTGGTGCCGCAAGGCTCGATCGGCTTTCGCTGGGGGGAGAAAGGCGAATGGAACCTGGAAGATCGCGCTGGCGAAGCAAAGGTCCGGCTGGCACTTTCGGTAAAGGATACGCGGGACGATATCCTGCCGGTGGGCTTCCCCTATTTCGGCGGCCGCCAGCATGATTATTTTTCCTCCACCGGTCACGACGATGTCTTGATCCGCCAACTGCCGGTCCGGCGGATCGAATTGGCGGATGGGCCTGCCTATGTGACAACGGTGTTCGACCTGCTGTGCGGCAATTACGGCGTCGATCGCGGTTTCGGCGGGGCCAATGTTGCTTCCAGCTACGACCAGGACGTGCCGTACACCCCGGCCTGGCAGGAACAGATCACCGGCGTCAAACGCGATTTGGTGATTTCCGTGGCCCGCGCCTTCGCCGCCAATGCGGAAAAGACCAAAGGCAAGTCCATGGTGATTCTGGGAGCGGGGATCAACCATTGGTACCACATGGATATGAACTACCGCGGCATCATCAACATGCTGGTGATGTGCGGCTGCGTCGGCCAGGAAGGCGGCGGCTGGTCGCATTATGTCGGGCAGGAGAAGCTGCGGCCGCAAACCGGCTGGACGCCCTTGGCTTTCGCGCTGGATTGGGCGCGGCCGCCTCGCCACATGAACGCGACCTCTTATTGGTATACCCATTCCGATCAGTGGCGTTATGAAACCTTGGCAGTCGACGAGATCCTCTCGCCGCTGGCGCGCAAAGAGGATTGGCAAGGCAGCCTGATCGATTTCAACGTCCGGGCAGAGCGGATGGGCTGGCTCCCGTCCGCGCCGCAATTGGAGGCCAATTCGCTTCAAGTGGGGCGCGACATCGCCGCGTCCGGCAAGAGTGCTCCGGACTATGTCAGTCAGGCTCTGGCAAAGGGCGACCTCAAGCTGGCCTGCCAGGATCCCGACAATCCCAAGAATTGGCCGCGCAATCTGTTCGTCTGGCGCTCCAACCTTCTGGGCTCCAGCGGCAAGGGCCATGAATATTTCCTCAAGCATCTGCTCGGCACAGTCCATGGCGTTCAAGGCAAGGATCTGGGCGAAACCGGCGAACAGAAACCCCAGGACGTTGCCTGGCGCGACGAGGCGCCGGAAGGCAAGCTCGATCTGCTAGTGACGCTGGATTTTCGCATGTCCACCACCTGTGTCTATTCCGACATCGTGCTGCCGACCGCGACCTGGTACGAAAAGAACGATCTCAACACCTCCGACATGCATCCCTTCATCCATCCCCTCAGCGCGGCGGTGGATCCGGTGTGGGAAAGCCGCAGCGATTGGGAGATCTATAAAAGCCTGGCCAAGACCTTTTCGGCGGTGGCGCCGGAAGTTCTGGGGGTTGAAAAGGATGTTGTCCTCACGCCCATGCAGCACGACACGCCGGGCGAATTGGCCCAGGCGCTGGATGTGAAGGATTGGGGTAGGGGCCAGGTGGCCCCAATCCCGGGCAAGACCATGGCGAGCGTGGCCCTGGTCGAGCGGGACTATCCCAATCTCTATAAGCGCTTCACCGCTTTGGGGCCGCTGATGCAGTCGCTGGGCAATGGCGGCAAGGGCATTGCCTGGGAGACGGAGCATGAAATCGCCTTGGTCGGCGCGCTCAACGGCACCGTCACGGATGAGGGCCCGACCAAAGGCCTGCCGCGCATAGAAACGGATATCGACGCCGCAGAAGTGATCCTCTCGCTGGCACCGGAAACCAATGGCGAGGTGGCGGTACGGTCCTGGAAGGCGCTGGGTGAAATCACCGGCCGGTCCCACCACCATTTGGCCGAGGCCAAGGAAGACGAAAAGATTCGTTACCGCGACATCCAGGCCCAGCCGCGCAAGATCATCTCCTCACCCACCTGGTCCGGTATCGAATCCGAGAAGGTCTGCTATAATGCGGGCCATACCAATGTGCATGAGCTGATCCCCTGGCGCACACTGACCGGGCGTCAGCAGCTGTTCCAGGATCATCCCTGGATGCGGGCTTTTGGCGAGCAACTGGTGTCCTACCGGCCGCCGATAGACACCAAAACCATTCGGCCGATCATCCGCGAAAAAGAGAACGGCAACAGCCAGTTGGTTCTAAATTTCATCACCCCGCATCAGAAATGGGGCATCCATTCCACCTATACCGACAATCTTTTGATGCTGACGCTATCGCGCGGTGGGCCGATCGTCTGGATCAGCGAGACCGATGCCCAGAAGGCGGGTATCGCCGACAATGATTGGATCGAGGCCTATAACCTCAATGGGGCGCTGGTGGCGCGGGCGGTGGTGTCTCAGCGCGTGCCGGAAGGAATGTGCATGATGTACCACGCCCAGGAGAAGATCGTGAACATGCCGGGATCAGAGGTGACCGGTACCCGCGGCGGCATCCACAATTCGGTGACGCGCACGGTGCTCAAGCCGACGCATATGATCGGCGGCTATGCCCAGCAAAGCTATGGTTTCAACTATTACGGCACGGTGGGATCCAATCGCGACGAGTTCGTGATCCTGCGCAAACAGGCGCGCACCGATTGGCTGGAAGAAAAGGCGCCTGCGCGCGCGGAGGTCGTCTGATGAAAGTCCGTGCCCAAATCGCCATGGTGCTCAACCTGGACAAATGCATCGGCTGCCACACCTGTTCGGTGACCTGCAAGAATGTCTGGACCTCGCGCGAAGGCGTCGAATATGCCTGGTTCAACAATGTCGAAACCAAGCCCGGCATCGGCTATCCCAAGGATTGGGAGAACCAGAAGCGCTGGAAAGGCGGCTGGCAGGTCAAGAAGAACGGCAAGCTCCAGCCGCGGCTGGGCGCCAAATGGCGCATCCTGGCCAATATCTTCGCAACTCCGGATCTGCCGGAAATCGACGATTACTACGAGCCCTTCACCTTCGATTACCAGAATCTGCAAACCGCCCCCGACTCTAAGGCCATGCCAACGGCGCGGCCGAAATCGCTGATCACCGGCCAGACCATGGAGAAGATCGTCGGCGGTCCCAATTGGGAAGAGATTTTGGGCGGAGAATTCTCCAAGCGGTCGCAGGACGCCAATTTCGAAGGTGTGCAGAAGGAAATCTACGGCCAGTTCGAAAACACCTTCATGATGTATTTGCCGCGGTTGTGCGAGCATTGCCTCAATCCGGCCTGTGTCGCGGTCTGCCCGTCCGGCGCGATCTACAAGCGGGAAGAGGACGGCATCGTCCTGATCGACCAGGACAAGTGCCGCGGCTGGCGCATGTGCGTTTCCGGCTGCCCCTATAAGAAGGTTTATTACAACTGGCAGTCCGGCAAGTCCGAGAAATGCATCATGTGCTATCCGCGGCTGGAGGTGGGTCAGCCCACCGTCTGCTCGGAGACCTGTGTCGGCCGCATCCGTTATCTCGGCGTCGTGCTGTATGACGCGGACCGCATCGCCGAAGCCGCGGCGACGCCGGATGAAGCCGACCTGTATGAGGCGCAGCTTTCCGTATTCCTCGACCCCTTCGATCCCAAGGTTCAGGCCCAGGCGGCGGCAGATGGCATCTCCCATGCCTGGCTCGAGGCGGCCAAGAAGTCGCCGGTATGGAAAATGGCCATGGACTGGAAAGTCGCCTTCCCGCTCCATCCCGAATATCGCACCCTGCCGATGGTCTGGTATGTGCCGCCGCTGTCGCCGATCCAATCGGCGGCGGAAAAGGGCGTCATCGATCTGGAAGATGACGTGCCGGATGTCCGCTCGCTGCGCATTCCGCTCAAATATCTCGCCAATCTTCTCACCGCCGGCAAGGAAGAGCCGGTGGCTCTGGCGCTGGAGCGGATGATGGCAATGCGGGCCTATATGCGCTCCAAGACGGTGGATGGGGTGATCGATGAAGGTCTTGCCACCCGTGTCGGGCTGCAGCCGGGCCAGATCGAGGAAATGTACCGCATTATGGCGATCGCCAATTACGAGGACCGCTTCGTGATTCCCACGGCGCGGCGCGAGAAGCATGAAGATGCCTATGACCTGCGCGGCGGCTGCGGCTTTTCCTTCGGCAATGGCTGTTCCGACGGCATCAGCGAGACCAACATCTTCAACGTCCCCAAGAAGCACAAATTGCCGCAACCGGCAGAGGGTTCATGATGATCACGACCTACAAAGTCCTGAGCGCCTTGTTGTCTTATCCCACCACCGCGCTTCAGGCGGCGATTCCGGAACTGGTCTCGGCCTTGAACCAGGAAGGGCTGTTGGCGGCCGCCCAGCGCGGCGCCGTCTGCGCCCTGGCAAGCCAGATCGAGGGCGGCGATCTTCTCGATGTGGAGGCGCGCTATGTCGAGCTGTTCGATCGGGGCCGCTCGCTCTCATTGCATATGTTCGAGCATGTTCATGGCGAGTCTCGTGACCGCGGCCAGGCGATGGTCTCGCTTCTGGAACGTTATCGCCAGGCGGATCTGGATATCTCGACGCGGGAATTGCCCGATTACATCCCCCTGTTCCTGGAATTCCTGTCCACCCGCAATCTTGCCGATGCAAAGGCTCTCCTGACCGATGCGGCACCGGTCTTGGCGTTGCTGGCCGAACGCTTGCGCAAACGCGATGCGGGCTATGCCGCCATCTTCGACGCGCTTCTTGCCATGGTGCCGGTTTCCGCCATAGCTGATGTCGACGCGCTTCAATCCCCACCCGCCGAAGACCCCACGGATCTCGCGGCATTGGACAAGGCCTGGGAAGAGGCGGAGGTCCGCTTTGGTCCGGGCGACGCCGCGGCGGATTCGTGTTCCCGCGCCGCCGACATCCTCAGCCGCATTAATAAAGTCCCGGCGAAAGCCGGCGCCGGAGGCCGGTTATGATCGAGGCGATGAACACCGCGCTTTTCGGCATTTATCCTTATATCTGCCTGACCGTGTTTTTGGTGGGAAGCCTGATCCGCTTCGACCGCGAGCAGTATGGCTGGCGCAGCCAGTCCAGCCAGCTCTTGCGCCGGCGCCAGTTGATCTGGGGCAGCAATCTTTTTCATGCCGGCATTCTGGTGATCCTGGTCGGCCATACCGGCGGGCTCTTGACCCCGGTCGCGGTGTTCGAGGCGTTGGGAATTTCGCACACCGCCAAGCAGCTCGTCGCCATCATGGTGGGCGGCGTGGCCGGCCTGGCCTGCCTTGCCGGTCTTCTTCTGCTGTTGCACCGGCGGCTAACGGATCCTCGCATCCGCAAGACCTCGAGTTTCGCCGATATCGCCGTCCTGATCCTGATCCTGGTGCAATTGGTTCTCGGCCTCGGCACCATCGTCGTCTCGCTGCAGCATCTGGATGGCTCGGAGATGGTGGCGCTGATGAACTGGGCCCAACATATCGTCACCTTCCGGCCCGCGGCCGGCTATGTGTTGAACGTCTCGCCCGTTTTCAAATGCCATCTGGTGCTGGGCATGACGCTGTTCCTGCTTTTCCCCTTCACCCGTCTGGTCCACATCTGGAGCGCGCCGGTGTGGTATCTGGGGCGCCGGGGGTATCAGATCGTTCGTACACGTCGCATGCCGGAGAAAGCCTGATGGCCCGCCCCAAGATCAAGCTGAATGGCGTGGCCTTGCCGCCACAGATGATCGCGGCGGAAGCCCAGCATCATCCCGGGCGCACGCCGGCGGCGGCGTTCCAGGCCGCGGCCCGGGCCCTGATTGTCCGCACTTTGCTGTTGGAAGAAGCCGCCCGCCAAGAGGTGAAGGCCGCTCCCGGCTGGATCGGCACAGGCAAGCGCGAAATGGCCGAGGAGGCGCAAATCCGCCAATTGCTGGAAAGCCGCGTCCCCGTGCCGGAGGTGGGAGAGGAGGCATGCCTGTCTTATTACGAAGAACGGTCCGATCATCTGCGCGCGCCCGAGCTGTTCGAGGCGTCGCACATCCTGTTCGCCGCTGCACCGGGAGAGGGCGAAGCTGACGCAAGGGCGAAAGCCACTGCCGCGCTGGTGGAATTGGCGGCGCAGCCGAAACAATTCGATGCCTTGGCGCGTGCGTTATCCGATTGCCCTTCCAAAAGCGGTGGCGGACGTCTGGGCCAGCTTGTCCCTGGCCAGATCGCGCCGGAGCTGGAAGCCGCCCTGTCCCAACTCCAACCCGGTGACATAGGCCGCGAGCTGGTAAAATCGCGCTGGGGCTTTCATATCATCCGGCTGGATGCGCGCATGACGAGCGAACGCCTTCCTTTCGCTTATGTGCGCGAAAAGATTGCGGCCCATCTGGGCGAGCGGCAATGGCGCCGCGATGTCGCCGCCTTCATCGAAGGACTGGTCGCCTGCGCCGAAATCGAAGGCGTAGACATGGCCGGCAAGGAGTTTGCAAAAGCATGAGCACTTTGGGCGAGATCCTCGACCGGCTTCACGATCCTTCAGAGCTTCGCGAATTGGTTGCCGGGGCGGGCGATTTGCTTGGCCTGGCCGGCTTGGAGGCGGCGGAAGATCCCTGCGCTCTGGCCTTGCGGGCGGTGGATGATTTCAGCCGCCAGGCCGACAGCGAAGCCTGGGTCAGGCTGATCGGCCGCATCCAGGACAGCGACGTGCCGGCCCAGGCCTGTCTCAGCGAGATGCTGCGCTGGGCCCGAGTGCATTGAAACATGGCGATGTATTGGGCGTGATTCTGGCGGGTGGCCGTTCCAGCCGCTTCGGCGAAGACAAAGCCGCGGCCAAGCTTGGGGACCGGCGCCTGATCGACCATGTCGCGGCTCGCGCGATGCCCCAGGTCGGGCAGCTGGCGCTGAGTGGACGTGATTATGGTCTGAACCTTCCTGTGATCGCCGACACCGAACAGGGGCAAGGTCCATTGGGAGGGGTGCTGTCGGCGCTGGCATGGGCGCAAAAGCGCGGCTTTGCGGCGGTGGCAAGCTTTTCCTGCGATGCGCCGTTTTTCCCGCCGGACTTGGTGCGTGGCTTGTCGGCAGCCGTGAGGGGCGCCCACCGCTGCAGCTATGCCTCGAGCCGCGGCATCGGCCATCCCGTTTTTGGCTTGTGGTGCATTTCCGCCGCCACGAACCTGCAATCGCTTTTTGACGGGGGTGTGCGGTCCTTGAAACAGGCCGCATCGCTATTGGACGGAATGAGCGTCGATTTTGCGCAGGGCCATGGTCCAGGGGACGATATGTTTTTCAACATCAATCGGCCCGAAGACATGTTGGTGGCACGGCAATGGCTGGCAATGCGTAGCGGCGCCGTGAGGCCCAAAGATATGGAATCGGACTTACGCAAAGAAGGGGCTCTATGCAATCCATCGCGGCGCCCCCGATTGGAAAACGCGAGATTGCGCCGTTTTGCCGGAACATGATTTGATCAGGCGCAATAGCTGCCTGCCCGTTATGGCCTAAATTGCCGCCTTGGAAGAGAACAGCAAGGGGGCGCCCCCATGAAGACCAATGTCGGAAATCTTGACAGGATTGTTCGGGTCGCCCTCGGCTTGGGCCTGCTGGCCTATGCGCTCAGGATTGGCTTTCCGAACACCGGCTGGAACTGGGTGGGCTGGATCGGCGTGATGCCCATATTGACGGCGCTGATCGGCGTCTGCCCGGCATATACCCTGATAGGCTTTAAGACGGGTGGGTAATGCGCGCGCCCTTTAAGCAAGACATGTGGCTCCTGCCGCGCCCGCCGTCAAAGTGGTCGCGCGTCCAATGCTCAGAAAATGCGTGTACCCTTTGTCTAACCGAGGCTGACGATGCCCCCGATCGGTGACTTTGGTAACCGGCGGTGGATTTTTCCTGAGTTCTGCTGATTTTTCCCGCATTCAGGGCCGAGTCGACCGCAGACTGGTTCGGAAGGACTGTTAGCCCCACCACTCGCTCCGCTCGTGGCGAGCCCCTCAATGCGCGTTCATTGGCCGGCACGCCCTTGGCACGAGGTGTCAGGCGCCGAAGAACTGGTGCAGAGCCATGAAAACGATGCCTCCCGATGCCAACAACAGCAGCGGTGTGACTCTGCTATAGGCCATGATGGCGGTCGAGATCAGGGCGATGGCCTGTGACCAGGGGGCTCCCTTGAGATTGGCCAGCAGCACATAGACGCTGGCCAGGATCATGCCCGCGGCGACCGGCTTGAGTCCCTGTTCCAGCGCCGTTTGCCATCTGGCGCCTTTAAACCGCGACCAGAATTTGGCGATCACATAGGTCATCACGACGGTCGGGCCGAATATCGCGGCGGTTGCGACCGCGGCGCCTGAAAGTCCTGCGACATGCCAGCCGATCAGGGTGATGAATAGGGATCCGGGCCCAGGCGCGGTTCGGGAAATCGCGAAGATATTGCCGAATTCCGCCGCCGTCATCCAATGGTGAACGGAAACAACCTGCCGCTGCGTTTCCGCGATGATCGCCTGTCCGCCGCCGATGGTGAAAAAGGACAGCGGAAAGAAGACTGCGAGGAGCCCGGCCGTTTTGTTCATTTCGCCGCATCGCCCGCGCGATGATATTCCATGGCGACGCCGGCACCCCCGAAGATCAGCACTACCCATCCCAGCGGGATCTTGAGAAGGCCACCGCCACAAAGGATGAAACCATGAGCGCCATGGGCGTGGCGGCGCGGCGCAGGCGCAGGGCCAGCGTAATGCCCATGGAAAAGGGAAGCGCGATGGCGGCGGCGGTGGCGCCGGTCAACAAGATCGCGGTGGCGGGAAATTGCGCGACCATGCCAAAGAGAAGAGCAATGCCGATGATCAGAATCGAGGGCAGCAGGATCATGCCGGCCAAGGCGCTCACCACGCCTTTCCATCCCTGGAAACGGTTGCCGATCCACACCGCCAAATTGGTGACGTTCACGCCGGGAAGCGCCTGGCAAAGCGCCCAGACATCGAAAAATTCATCCTTGTCCATCCAGCCTTTGACGTTGACGATCTGGTGGTAGAGCCAGATGCTGGTGCCGCCGCCAAAGCTCGTCAGGCCAACCTTGCAGAACAGCGCAAAAAGCGCGCGCAATGTCGGAGTTTGCGGCGCGCGGTCCTGTAAGGATTGGGAGGTGGTTGCCATCAGTTTCGTTCCGGTATTTCGGGCGGCGCTCCGCCGCTGCTTTCTAAATTTCTACCGGCCGAGCTTCTAGGCGGTCCGTTCTCTGGCGGCGCAGCGGCAGGCGCCGATCAACCGATCATAGCGTTACGGATCTTGGAAGCGGCTTGCCGCATGACGGGCAAAACCTGGGTTTGCAGCTGTTTTGCCGTCATCCGGTCTGTCCCCGTGCTGACATTCATGGCGGCAACGGTCGCGCCCGTCGCATTGCGGATGGGGATGGCAATGGCGCGCAGATCGGGCTCCAATTCTCCGTCCACGACGCAGAAATCATCCTTGCGAATTTGCTCGAAGAGACCCCGCAAGGTTTTTTGGTCGGTGACGGTTTTATGGGTGAACTTCTTGAGTTCGACCTGGGCGAAATATTGGTCGAGCTCGGCTCGGGGCAGGGCCGCCAGCATCACGCGCCCCGTGGAGGTGCAATAGGCGGGCAAATTCAGGCCAACCTCGCGATGGATAAAGGCATGGCGCTTGCGCGCGGAGCGCGCGACAAAGACGGTTTCATTGGCTGTGAGCACGGAGACCGAGCAGAATTCCTTCACCGCGTCGCTGACCTCTTCGATATGGCTCTGGGCAATCCGGGGCAGAGGATTGGACGAGAAATAAGCCTGGGACAGGGTCAAAACCTGGGGCGTCAGGCGGAAATATTTTCCCGTGGTTTCTATATAGCCGATCGTGTTCAAGGTGATCAGGCAGCGCCGCACCGTGGCCCGGGACAAATCCACAATCCTGGAGATTTCCGCCAGGGTCAGCCGATCCGGCTGCCGCGAAAACGCTCGCATCACCGACAAACCGCGCGCCAGGGCGGTGATATAGTTTTTCTCCGACCGGGCGGCGTTGGAAGATGCAGTCGTCCTGGCCTCCTTGGTCCGGCCGCTTTTCTTTTTCTTAGGGGATGAAATTGCCACGTAATAGTCTCCAAAAACATTGTCCTTGCATCGGCGCCGATTTTTCCGGAACGTCCGTCCCGCGGTAGGGCAAGCAGGCTGATGGACCCGTATCGAATACCTCTCTACTGTAACATTAGTGCGGCATACGCACAACGGGTCCGGCCTGTGGATGCGGAAAATTGGTCCCTATGACCGCGACCTATATTGGAGCCATCGACCAAGGAACCACTTCCAGCCGGTTCATTATTTTCGATCCCTCGGGACGGATCATCGCGATGGCGCAAAAGGAACATGAGCAGATCTATCCCAAGCCCGGTTGGGTCGAGCACAATCCCATGGAAATCTGGCGCAATACCCAGGAGGTGATCGCCCAGGCGCTCGAAGCCAAAGGTCTCAAGCCATCCGATCTCGCCGCGGTCGGCATTACCAACCAGCGCGAAACGTCACTGGTGTGGGACCGCAAGACCGGCGAGCCGGTGCACAACGCCCTGGTGTGGCAGGACACGCGGGTGGATCAGATCGTGCGGCGCTATGCGGCCGAGGGCGGCGCGGGCCGCTTCCGCGAAAAGACCGGCTTGCCGCTGGCGAGTTATTTTTCCGGGCTCAAGCTGCAATGGTTGCTCGACAATGTCGAAGGCCTCAGGCCGCGGGCGGCCAAGGGCGAGCTCGCCTTCGGCAATATCGATACTTGGCTGATGTGGAAGCTTTCGGGCGGGAGGGCCCATATCACCGACGTCACCAATGCCAGCCGCACTCAGTTGATGAATCTAAAGTCGTTGGAATGGGACAATGCCATGCTGGAGGCATTTCAGATCCCTCCCAGTCTCCTCCCCAAAATATGCTCCTCGTCGGAAGTCTATTTCGAGGCCGAGGGAGTCCTCAAAGGTGCGCCGATCGCCGGCGATCTGGGCGATCAGCAGGCGGCGCTGGTGGGGCAGGTCTGTTTCGAGCCGGGGGAGGTCAAGAACACCTATGGCACCGGCTGCTTCATGTTGATGAACACCGGCGAGACGTTGTTCCATTCCAAGGCCGGTTTGTTGACCACCGTGGCCTATCGTTTCGGCCAGAATAAAGTTTGCTATGCCTTGGAGGGTTCCGTCGCCATCGCGGGCGCTCTGGTCCAATGGCTGCGGGATAATCTGGGCCTGATCAAGACGGCGCCCGAGGTCGAGGCCCTGGCCAAAACCGTCAAGGACAATGGCGATGTTTATATCGTGCCCGCATTTTCCGGCCTTTATGCGCCCTATTGGCGCGACGACGCCCGCGGGATCGTCGCCGGTCTCACACGTTATGCGCGCTCGGGTCACTTCGCCCGCGCCGCGCTGGAGGCCGTCGCCTATCAAACCTGCGACGTGGCGCAAGCCATGGCTGCCGACAGCGGCATCGCCATCAAGGAACTGCGCGCCGATGGCGGCATGGTGGGCAATCAGCTTCTGATGCAGTTTCAGGCCGACATGCTGGGCGTGCCGGTCGTGCGGCCCCCTGTGGCCGAAACCACCGCGCTGGGGGCGGCCTATGCCGCCGGCCTGGCGGTGGGGGTCTGGAAGGGACTCGGCGATCTCAAGGCCAATTGGTCGGCCTCGGCCCGGTGGACTCCCGCGATGGCGGACGGCGAACGGCAATCGCTTTACGCAAGTTGGAAAAAAGCCGTCGGCCGCTCACTCGATTGGGCTATTTGAAACGGCCGCAGTGCAACATAACCGTCATCACTCCCACATTGCCGGTTTTGCACCGGTGGCGCCTTGAGGCGCGGGGTCTGCTGGAACGGCGAGCCGATCCCGGCGATCGGTGGGTGATGTGAACTACGATTCCGTCCGTCATGCCGCAAACTTGGACAATCTCGTCACTTGGGTCGATAAGGGTGTGCTGCCCCCCCAGCGTGCCGCATATTGAAACCAGCGACGACGGACGGGTGATCAAGCACGGTGCTTACGGCAATGCGCTCGGGGGGGCCCCACTCACTCCGCTCATGACGGCCCCCAAGGCCGTTTGATTGTCGCGTTTCGGCCTTGCATGTACCTCGGCCGCGGTTTCTAGTTCGGACATGTCATCAAAATGGGACGCCCGCGCGATCTGGTTGGGACGACATGTCTTGCCGCATGAGGCGGCCCTGCGGGTATGGTTGGATCGCCGCCGTGTCCCGGGACTTGAGGTGGATGACGTTATTCAGGAAACCTATACCCGGCTCTTGACGGCGGCCTCGGTCGAACATGTCCGAAATCCCAAAACCTATGCCTTTCAAACGGCAAGCTCGGTCCTGATCGACCATTTCCGGCGGCTGAAGGTGGTTTCGATCAGCACCGTTCCCAATTTCGAAGAGCTCCAGGTCCGATCCGAAGAGCCCTCTCCGGAGCGGCAGACCATTGATCGTGACGAGCTCTACCGCCTTGCCGGCGCGATCGCGGCGCTTCCCGAAAGGATACGCGAAGTCTTGCGCCTGCGCCGGATCGAAGGGCTATCGCAGAGGGAAGCCTCTGAAAGACTTGGTATTTCCGAAAATATCCTCGAAAAACGCATGGCCCAGGCACATATGTTATTGCTTCGGTCCTTTCAGGACGGCGGAACGGCCGCCCCGCAATCGTCTATCAGTCGATTCAATAGTGAAGCCAGTGAGCGTGACGCAAAGAAAGACCGCCCAGGAAATTGACGCCGAGGCAGCCGAATGGGCTGCCCGGGTCGATCGGGCCCCTCTGACAAGAGACG
>JAICHV010000004.1 GCA_025924715.1 Alphaproteobacteria bacterium | reverse complement strand
TTCGCTGTAGGAATCCGGGATCGCCGAGGGCCGCGCCATTTCCGGCAGGGCGGCTTCGGCGCCATGGCTTTCGGCCCGCTGGATGCGCTGTTCGATGTCGCGCACGGCGGTGAGATATTCGTCGATCTTCTTCTTGTCCGCGGCGCCCAGATTGCCGGAGAGGCGCCTCGCGTCTTCGGCCACGAAGTCCAGCAGGCTGGCCTGGCGGCGCAGCACGGCCAGACGGGTCTTGGCGTCGACGCTGTCGCCGTCGCCGAACAACCGCTCGAAAATGTCGCGCGGATTGATCGTCACCGGCAGCGGCGTGGTCGGGCCGGTCCAGGACATGGTGTTGGTGTAGGCGCAGCTGTAACCGCTGTCGCAGCCGCCGACTAGGCTGGGCTGCTCCAGGCCGATTTCCATCGACGGCATCTGGGTGATCTTGCCGAACTCGCGCGCCGCCACCTGGTCGGCGCTGATGCCGTTGCTGATGACGGATTCGCTCTTGTGGACATGCACGCCGGTGAGGAAGGTGCCGCAGCAGCGGGCATGGTCGCCGGCGCCGTCGCCCAGCGCTTCGGCCTGGACATGGTCGAAGCCGCCCAGCACCGCGAATTTGTCGCGGAAAGGCTCCATCGGTTTCAAGATCGGCGGGATGGTGTAGTTGGTGCCCAACTCGGCGGGGCGGAAATTCTGCATGATGTAGCCGTTCGGGGTATAGATCACCTGGAACCGCTTGCGCGCGGCGGTGGCGGCATCGGTGGCCTTCGCCGACGGGCTCATCGCCTCCAGCAGCGGCAGCGCCAGGGTGGTGCCCATCATGCCGCGCAGCACGGTGCGGCGGGGGAGTGCCTTACGCGGGATCATCATGGCTGGGTGTCCTTCTCATGGTGAAAGGTACGCTCTGAACAATTCCGAGAACAATGTCATCGAAGCGGTAATTGTCCTTCGACGCGGCTGCGCGGATGGCGCGGACCGCCGGCTGGTTGACCGCTTCGACGCCGCGCCCCAGGGCATAGGTCATCAGCCGCTCGGTGAAGGCTTCGACGAACTGGTCCTTGCGCGCCATCAGGATGTCCGTAAGGCCGGACGGGCCGGCGAATTTGGTGCCGTCCGGCAGCACGCCCGAAGGATCGATCGGCTTGCCGGCAGTGGTGGTGCGCCAGGCGCCGACCGCGTCGAAATTCTCAAGACTGAAGCCCAACGGGTCCATCTTGGAATGGCAGGAGGCGCAGACCGGATTCTTGCGGTGGATTTCCATCTGCTCGCGCAGGGTGAGTTTCGCCCCGCCCGGCACTTCGTCCAGCGTCGGCACATTGGGCGGCGGCGGCGGCGGCGCGGCCGCCAGCAGGTTTTCCAGAATCCACTTGCCGCGCAGCACCACCGAGGTGCGGTTCTCGTAAGATGTGACGGTCAGGATGGCGCCCTGGCCCAGAAGGCCGCCGCGATGCGCGGCCGGCGTCAGCGCCACCTTGCGGAAGCTGGCGCCATGCACGCCGGGGATGCCGTAGTGATCGGCCAGCCGCTCATTCAGATAGGTGTAATCGGCGTCGATGAAATCCAGCACGCTGCGGTTCTGGCGCACCACGCCATCGAAGAACATGTCGGTTTCCGTCGCCATGGCGGAGCGCAGGCGTTCGTCGAAATCGGGGAAGATCGCCTTGTCGGGGCGCTGGAATTCCAGGCGGCGCAGATAGAGCCACTGGCCGGCGAAATTCTCGGTGAGGGCCGCGGATTTCGGGTCCGCCAGCATGCGCCTGACCTGCTGCTTCAGCACGGCCGGCTTGCTGAGCTGGCCCTTCTGCGCCAGGACGAGCAGCTGCGCGTCGGGAATGCTGCTCCAGAGGAAGAAGGACAGCCGTGTCGCCAGTTCGGTGTCGTTGATGCGATGCACCGTGCCGGGGGCGGTGCCTTCATCGCTTTCGCGCATGAAGACGAAGCTGGGCGAAACCAGCACCAGCTCCAGCGCCGCTTCGACGCCATGCTCGAAATCGCCATCCTTGCGGCCTTGCGCATACATCGCCATCAGCGGCGCGATGTCGGCCTGGGTGAGCGGGCGGCGATAGGCCTGGTGGGCGATGCGGGTGAGGATGGACCTGGCGCAGGCCTGCTGCGACAGCGAGGCCGAAGGATGGCAGCTGAAGATGCGGCGGCGGCTGGCGGTGTCGCTGGCGCCCTTGATGTCGAGCGGGCCCATGATCGACATCCGCTCGATGTCGCGGCCGAAGATCACCTGGTCCGAAGGAAGGCCGGTGTCGAGAATGCCCGGCGCCCAGGCGGCGACCATCGCCTGCTTCACGCGTGCGCCGTCCACCTGGACATTCACCGCCACCTGCGGCACCGCGCCGGCGGGCTTGGTGCCGCGCATGGCAGCCACGCTCAGAGGGGTAAGGGAATCTTCCAGCGTCATGTTGCGCGGCATGGACGCGCCGATGATGTGCGGTCCCGCCTTGAGCGTGACCTTGGCCTCGACCTGATTTTCCGCAAGGCGCTTGACGCCTTCGCCGGCGGACTGGTTGAGGAACACGCCGATGACATAGTCGCCGCTATAGGGCGCATAGAATTTGAAGGCGCCGCCGCCGCGCGAATCCAGCGGGAGGTCGTCGCTGGCGCGCTGGTTGGACAGCGGATCCTTGAGAATCGGGAATTCCGTCGTCACGGCACGGCGGGAGGAAAGGCCGGTAGCAGTGCGCGCCACCTTGCCGGCAACACGGATGTAGCGATCCATCAGGGTCGGCGACACCGACAGGACATCGGCGATATTGTCGAAGCCGAGGCCGGAATCGTCCACCGGCAGCTCGCCACTGACATCGATCTTCAGATCGAGCAAGTCGCGCACGGCGTTGGCATATTCGGCGCGATTGAGCCGACGCAGCGTGGCGCGGCCGGGATCGGGATGCTCCACGGCGTTCTTGTCCAGCGAAGAGGAAAGCCAGCTGGCGAATTCGGTGAGCGATTCCTTAGGCGGCTTGGCCGGCGCGGTGGCCGGCGGCATCTCGCCCAGGCTCACCTTGCGAAAGATTTTCTCCCAGGTCTCGTCATTGGCGGCGAGATTGTCCGCCTTCAGCGGCTGCACCGACATGCCGCCGGTCTTGGCACGGTCATTGTGGCAGCCCTGACAATAGCGGGTGAGGAATTGCTGATGATCGGCCGGCGCGGGCGCGCTCTGGGCATCGGCACGACCGGGCAATTCAAACAACGCCGCGCCCAGCGCGACAACGCCTGCGCAAACGAGCAGGGTGCGCAAGAGGCCGGTGCGTGCACTGAACCGGATCACG
Organism: Alphaproteobacteria bacterium; assembly: GCA_025924715.1. Taxonomy (GTDB): domain Bacteria; phylum Pseudomonadota; class Alphaproteobacteria; order Micropepsales; family Micropepsaceae; genus Rhizomicrobium. The sequence goes on along the minus strand of JAICHV010000004.1, from coordinate 106,421 downwards.
GAGCTTGGATCCTCAACTGCCGGCGGGCCTTAGCGATCCCCGGTAATACGAATTCCAACGGCCATAACATGGCGAAGTTATTATGTGGAAAGACATCCAGCAAAACAACGCATGGATTGGACAGAAACTGGCTGCTTTTGCTGCAACTGCGAAGGCGCGGTTTTCGCCGGTTCGTGGCAATCGCGCCGACTTTGAGTCGGCTGCGCGTTGCAACCCTTGGGGGATCAAGTACCGTCGCGGCGTCAAGAAACCGGGGGAAACGACCCATGAAGAAACTTGCCGCCCTGCCCTGCCTGCTGCTGCTTGCTGCCCTGCCGCTTTGCGCCCAGCCGGCGCCCGACCAATCCGAAACCACGGTGGGGCCGGACTACACCCCGACCCCAGAACTCGCCATTCCACACGGCAACATCATCGGCTTCAGCATGGAATCGGCCGACAGCAAGCTCTATCCGGGCATCGCGCGCATCGACAATGAAACCATGGCGCGGCGCGACCAGTGGGGCAACCGCCTGCCCGCGCCCCTGGAAGGCAATTCGAAGCCGCAGCCCTATTCGCGCCGCGTCGCCGTCTATGTGCCGCCGCTGCCGCCTCCGCCGCCGGGCGCCGGCCGTGGCGCCGCCCGCGCCCCCCTGCCCTTCATGGTGGTGCAGGACGGCATGAGCTATGTCGCCCGCATGGTGCCGGTGCTGGACAGTTTGATCGCGCAGAAGAAAATTCCTGCCATCGCCGTGATCTTCGTCAATTCCGGCGGCAGCGACGCGCAGAATTCCGAGCGCGGGCTGGAATACGACACGATGAGCGGCCGCTATGCCGAATTCATCGAAAGCGAAGTGCTGCCGCGGGCGGCACGCGAGGCCAATGTCACCTTCACCGGCGACCGCGACGGCCGCGCCACGGCAGGCTGCAGCTCCGGCTCCGCCGCGGCCCTCTCCATGGCCTGGTATCATCCCGAATGGTACAGCCGGGTGCTGAGCTATTCCGGCACCTATGTGAACCAGGCTTCGCCGCAAAGCGCGGCGACGCCGCGCGGCGCCTGGGAATATCACGAGACCCTGATTCCGAATTCGCCCAAAAAGCCCATCCGCATCTGGATGGAAGTGGGCGAGAAGGATTTGCATTTCGACGATCCGGAGCAGAGCTTCCACAACTGGCCGATGGCCAACCAGCGCATGGCGGCGGCCCTGAAAGCCAAAGGCTATGACTATCGCTTCACCTTTGCCCGCGGCGCCATGCATTGCGATGCGCGCGTGATCGCGCAGACCTTGCCGGACGCGCTGGAATGGACGTGGAAGGGTTATCCGCGCTGAAGCGCTGAATAGAAAGCAAAATGTGCCCGTCGTGCCATGGCCTCGGAATTAGGCCGATCGGGCGCGGCGAATTCTCCTTTTGCCGGCCCTGCCGTCCTGCTTTAAGCTCGCCGCGATGACCCCATAGCTCAGCAGGATAGAGCGGCGGTTTCCTAAACCGTAGGCCGGAAGTTCGAGTCTTCCTGGGGTCACCATTGCTGGTCGCCGCGCACCGCTGACCCGCGCCCGCGTTCGGCCACACTTGCCCGCACATTGCCTTTTTTGTTTTGCCTTAGCGGCGGAAAGTTTTTCGCAGTTGGCCGTTTCCGGCCCGGCGAGGTTTTCGCACGCTCTCCCTTGGGGGAGGGTTCACAAGGGAGAATACCATGAGAAGCACGAAGATGATTCTGACCGCCGCATTGCTGAGCGGCGCCCTGGCCATCCCCGCTTATGCACAGTTGGGCGGCGGATTGGGCGGCGCGGTCGGTGGAACGGTCGGCGGCACAGTCGGCGGGCTTGGCGCCTCCGGCGGCGTGACCGGCAATGGCGGTCTGGGCGGCGGCCTCACCACCACCCGCCCCACGGCAGGGACATCAGGCTCGGTCTCCGGCACCATGTCGGGCAGCACGCAGCTTCCGGCCCCCGGCACCACCGGCACCTTGGGTCCCAGCAGCGCGGCGGCCGAAGGCACCGCGAACAGCACCCTGGACCCGGTCGGCGCCCAAGCTCAGGCGGCACAAGACGCCGCCAATGCCGTGATCAGCAATAGCAGCTCGGCCAATGTCGGCGGTGGCGCCGGCGTCGGTGTGGGCGGCCAAAGCGCCTCTGTGACCGCCAATGCCAATGGCTCCGATTCACTGAAAGGCGCCGCCACCATCACCAACCGGACGGCGAGAACGGCCCGGAACGCTTCCAGGCGGGTCCGGCGCGGCGCCAATGCCTCCGAACGGGCTGCCACCGACGCGCTCAATCGTCAGCAGGCCGGCGGCTCGGTATCGGCCGGCGGTTCGGCGACGGCCGGCGCTTCGGCCCAATAATCAAAGGCGCGAAGGGGTCCAACCGGGTCCCATCGCGGCGGAACGGCCGGAGGCAAAGCCCCCGGCCGTTTTTCTTTAACCCGGTCCGGGTTAGAACAGGTGGCTTCCGAGGGGAATCGCCATGCCCATTTATCGCGCGCCGGTCGAGGATTTCCGCTTCCTGCTGCATGATTTCCTGGAAGTGGAAAAACACCGCGACCTGCCGCATTTCGAGGAGCTCGCCCCCGATCTGATCGACGACATCCTCACCAATGTCGGCAAGTTCTGCGAAGAGGTGATGCAGCCGCTCAACCAGCCGGGCGACGAGGAAGGCTGCCGCTTCGAGAACGGCACCGTGCGCACCCCCAAGGGGTTCAAGGACGCCTACAAGGCCTATGCCGAGGCGGGCTGGAGCGGGCTCAGCGCTCCCGCCGAATTTGGCGGCGCCGGCCTGCCGCCGCTCTTCACCATGATCCTGACCGAAATGGCGATGAGCGCCAACCAATCGCTGGCGATGTACCCGATGCTGACGGCGGGCTGCTATGACGCCCTGATCGCCACCGGCCCCGATTGGATGAAACAGCATATCGTGCCGCGCATGGTGTCGGGCGAATGGGCCGGCACCATGTGCCTGACCGAACCGGGCTGCGGCACCGATCTGCGCCTGATGAAAACCCGCGCGGTGGAACAGCCGGACGGCACCTACAAAATGACCGGCACCAAGATTTTCATTTCCGGCGGCGACCAAGATCTCACCGACAATATCATCCACGCCGTGATCGCCAAGATTCCTGACGAGAACGGGCAGATCCATGACGACCTGTCGACCGTCAATTTCTTCATGGTGCCAAAAGTGCTGGTCGATGAGGACGGAAAAGTGGGCGCCCGCAATGCCGTCAACACCGGCGGCATCGAGCACAAGATGGGCATCCGTGGCCAAGCCACCTGCGTGCTGAATTTCGACGGCGCCAAGGCCTGGCGCCTGGGACCCAAGCCTGTGCCGCCCAAGCCGGGCGAGAAGCGCTCCTCCAGCGCCGGCATGGCGGGCATGTTCGGCATCATGAATGAGGCGCGCATAGGCGTCGGCATCCAGGGCATCGCCATCGGCGAGGTCGCCTATCAGAACGGCTATGCCTATGCCCATGAACGGCGCGTCGGCCGCGCCTTGACCGGCGCCAAAGAGCCGGACAAAGCCGCCGATCTGGAAATCGTCCATCCCGATGTCAAGCGCATGTTGTTGCAGGCGCGCGCTTTCGTCGAAGGGGGACGGGCGCTGGTGTGCTGGAGCGGGCTTCAACTTTCGATCTCCCATTCGCAGCGGCCCGAGGCGCCGACCGCGGCCCTGCTGGCCGATCTGATGACGCCGGTGATCAAGGCCTTTTGCACCGATATGGGTTTCGAAGCCGCCAATCTGGGCATGCAATGCTATGGCGGGCACGGCTATATCCGCGACAATGGCGTGGAGCAGTTCGTACGCGATGCGCGCATCAACCAGACCTATGAAGGCGCCAATGGCGTGCAGGCGATGGATCTGGTCGGCCGCAAGCTGGGGCGCAAGGGCGGTGTGGCGCCCCTCGCCTTGTTCGGTGCGCTGACCACCTGGATTGGCGAGAACGAGAATGACGAGGCCCTGGCCATTTATGTGAAGGGCCTGAAGCGGGGGGTGGAGAATTTGCAAGCCGCCACCCTGTGGCTGGCCCAGCATGGCGTCGCCAATCCCAACGATGCCGGTGCCGGCGCGGTGGATTACCTGCGCCTGATGGGCATCGTGGTGGTGGGCTGGATGTGGGCCAAGATGGCCAAACTGTCGGTCGGCAAGGACGATCCCCTTCACAAAGACAAACTGATGTGCGCCCGCTTCTGGATGGAGCGGATGATCCCCGAATGTCCCATGCTGCTGGAACGCATCCAGGCGGGCAGCGAGAATTTGATGGCGCTTGAGTAGTCATGGCTATCGTCCTGTCACAAATCGCGTGACAATGGGGCCCATGAACAAGTTCTACAGCCTGATCGCCCTGGCTTTGCTTGCCGTGGCAGCACCTGCCCAGGCCGCGCCGGCCCATCCCGTCTTGCTGATCTCCATCGACGGTCTGCCCCCGGCCGATGTTTTCCAGGCCCGCAAACTGGGCCTGAAGCTGCCGGTCCTCAGCCGCCTGGTGCAGACCGGCACCTATGCCACCGCGGTCCACAATGCCTTGGCGACCCAGACCTATCCCGACCACATCACCCTGATCACCGGCGTGTGGCCGCGCGATCATCATGTGGATTTCAATGCCTGGTTCGATCCCTTGCGCAAGCCGCAGGTGCGGCCCTGGCGCGCCCCCGATATCAAGGTGCCGACCCTGTTCGGCGCCGTTCACAGGAGCGGCGGCGTGGTGGCGGCAATCGGCTGGCCGGTGACTGCCGGTGCGAGCGATATCGACCAGAACATTCCCGAATATGGCCGGGTGCAACATCCCGAAGACATCACCGAGGCGATGGCTCAGATCACCCCCGGCCTGTTGCCGCGCCTGGAGCGCGAAACAAGCATCCCCTTCAGGATAGTTTACGGCAACCATGTGCCGCATGACGCGGCGCGGGCGCGCTATGTCGCTGCCATGCTGACGGATTTCAAGCCGCGCCTGCTGGCGGTGCATATGAGCTCCCTGGACAATGCCGAACATCATGGCGGCCCCGCTTCGCGCGAAGCCTATGAGGCGCTGGAGGCCATCGATAGCGAAGTCGGCGCGATGATGGCGGCCGCGCGCAAAGCTCAGCCGGACAGTGTGATAGCGGTGGTCTCGGACCATGGCTTTGCGCCGGTTCAGCACGATGTCGAGCTGGCCCCCGCCTTTGTGGCGGCCGGCCTGATCACTTTGGACAATGCCGGCAAAATCACCGCTTGGCAGGCCCAGCCCTGGGCGGCCAGCGGCTCATTCGCGGTGATCCTGGCCCGCCCCCGCGACGCCGCCCTCAAGGCCAAAGTCGCAGGCCTGCTCAAACGCATCACCGCCGATCCGCGCAACGGGTTGGGCCAAATGATCGACGAAAAACAGATTGCCGCGATGGGCGGCAGCCGCCAGGCCAGTTTCTGGGTCGATTGCCTGCCCGGCTATGAACCCGGCTCGAAACTGACCGGCGACATGGTGGTGGCCCCGCTCAACAAAGGAACGCATGGCTATCTGCCGACCTATCCGCAGATGTGGTCCAGTTTCTTCCTCCAGGGTCCGGGTATCGCCGCCCACCAGTCGCTGGGGGAGATCGACATGCGCGACATCGCCCCCACCCTTGCAAGGATCGCGGGCGCCAGTCTTCCCAGCGCGACCGGAAAGCCGTTATTCTGAGGCCATGGAAGGCGGATGCACCTGTGGTGGCGTGCGGTATCGGCTTGCGAGCAAGCCGATGTTCGTCAATGCGTGCCATTGCACCTGGTGCCAGCGCGAAACCGGAAGTGCCTTTGTCATCAACGCCGTCATGGAAACAGACCGCGTGATCCTGACCAAGGGCCGAGCGCAAATGATCGAGACCCCTTCCGAAAGCGGCAAAGGCCAAAAAATTGCCCGCTGCCCGGCATGCCAGGTCGCGCTATGGAGCCATTATAGCGGCGCGGGACCGAATATCGCCTTTGTGCGGGTCGGCACCTTGGACGACCCCGCCCAATGTCCGCCTGACGCCTTCATATTCACCCGCAGCAAGCTGCCATGGGTAACGCTGCCGCCGGAAATTCCCGCTTTTTCCATTTATTACGACATGAAGACGCAATGGCCGGCCGAAAGCCTGGCGCGCAGAGCTGCGGCAAAAAACGAATAGAAGCGCCATCGGGCTAGACGCAGAGAAATCCATCCAATACGCCATCGTCGCGCTGGTGAATGCCGCATAGACGCTCCCCATTGGCAAACTCCACCCGGTAGGCACTGAAGGTAAACGCGTGGACTCCCAATGGGGTGTGAATCGTATCCACGTTGGTAACTCTGCTCTGCGGTGCGCGGCCGTCGCCCAAATAGAGAACCGCCTCCACTTTTCCCAGCTCGCGTATCTCCTCCGAGCTGTTGGCCTGGTTGTCACCCATTTGGTGACCAAAGTTGAGCGCAACGTCTGCTTCATGCGGCATGATGATTGCGCCGGCGGCCAGTTCCTCCAGGGTCTGGGTCAGCAGCTTGGCGTTGCTTGATGTATCGGAAGCGCCCAGCACAAGCTTGCGCGCCGATGCAGGAGTGGGCGCATCGTGGCGGATGCCAACAACTTTAAGTGCAAAGTCACCATTGAACGCCCGGACAGAGGCGCTCTCAATCTTTGCATCGATCACGGCGCGGGCCAGGGCAACGCCCCAAGCCAAATGCAAATCCTTGCCGTCCAGCTCTCCGTCTCCGCTGTCCGGACCCCACCCCGGCAGACAATTGGCGAGCACATTTTTTCCTGTCTGTTGCAGGCGGCAAAAGGACTCCATGCCGACGGTATAAAGCCGGCCGCGTCCCGGCATGTAGCCGCTGGCGCCAGCGGGGAAGGATATTTTCCACAGCCCGGACAGCGTTTCCGTGCCGTCGACCTCAACTGTCTCCGGTTGCGCCAGCGCCGGCGCAGTCAGAAAGGCAAGCGCGAAAGCAAGACGCCTCACTGCGCGGCGATCGTCTTGTGCCGCGAGCGCCACAACCAGGCCAGCGGCAGGCAAAGCAAACCCGCCTGCGCCAGGAACGCCGCCCAATCTATCACTCCGCCCGGGCCGAAAGGTGACTTGAAGGGAATAATCGTGCCGACATCGGCGCCAACCCTTGTGCCCTCGATACGGAAATGGCCGTGCACATTCAACATCAGGATCAGCGATATCCCCAGGAGGGGCCAAAGCGGCTTCATTCGCTGGCGCAGCGCCGCCCATGCCAGCAACCAACCCAGCAAGGGTATGACTAGGAAATTGATCGCCAACATCACACCCTGCGCGAACCAGGCGAACCATGTGGGAATTTTTTGGGGGTGGTCTGGGACGATGGCGCCTCCCCAGATAGCCACCAGCACCATCACGATCAACAATACCACTAGGCACATGATGGTGGCCAGTGGCGGCAAGATGCCGAACACCAGCCAGGGAATCCTCGCCGTAATCGACCGCAATTCCGGTTTGGCCAGCACGGAAGCCGCCAGTTCGTCATTCGATCCGAGGCGCGCGTTTGCGGCCTCATGCGCCGCGGGGCCGTTTATGCCATGGGCGTGTTCTTCCGCGATGAGGTCATCATAATGATGTCGCAGCTCGGCAAGATAGCGGGACACATGGCGCGGCGCGATGCCGGCACGCAGCAACTGTTCCCGAAGATTTCTGAAATCGCGCATGAATCCTCCTCAAGCCAGGTTGTGCAAGGCAGCTGCGATACGGTCCCATTGGCCCGATAAGCCAGCCAGGTGCTTGGCGCCCTTCGCGGTCACGGAATAATAAACCCGCGTGCGCCCGTTCACGGTCTTGCGGCGCGATTTGAGAATGCCCTGGCGCTCAAGGGCATGCAGGGTCGGATAAACCACCCCTTCCGTGAGCTTGATAGCTTCGCGCGTGGCGACGCGGATCGCCTGGACCAGTTCATAGCCATACATTTCCTGACGCTGCAGAAGCCGCAGGACGAGAAACTCCGGCACGCCATTCATGAAATTGGGGTTCGTCATTCCCTATACCTTTCAGCGAAAGGTATCCATTGTCAAGAGGCGCGCCTTGGTGCTGTCGCGCCGCGCCCCATCGGCGAACTAGCCGGGCGGGCTATTCGCGTTGACTTCCGCCTGATGCGGCTGCGCTTCCCAGTCGCTGAGGCGGATGCTGGGGATCGTCAGATGGCGCGTGAAATGGGCCTCTGGTGAAAAGAATTGCAAACTCACCCTGGCCTGGCCCAACTGCGCACCATCCACCGGATAATGCGCCAGACCGTGCAAATCGCGGAACCGCAGCCCGCCTCCGAACCGGGCCAACCCCGGCAAGATTGTTCCTGACCAGGGCTTATAGTCCGGCTGGCAGGAGTGGTAGGGCGGGTTGTGCTGGCCGATGGCAGGATTTTCCAGCATGGCGGTGAAGCAGGTGGGCGGGCTCGCGGGCGTCAGGCAGCCGATCTCGACATCGTCGCCTTCGGGGTCCATGCGGGTCTTGCACCAACCCGCATCCCCCAACCGCGCGTCGCCATCCAGTGCGGCGATGACATGCGTGCCGTCCGAGCCAAACTGAGTCAGCGAGTAATCGATCTCCAGCCGCACATTCTTATCCTTGATGCGCGCAAAATCCCGGGGCGGAAAAAAGATCACTTGATGCGCGGGAACGTCGCTTTTGCCGTTTGGATGCACTTCCAACTGGGCATCGGCAACGGAACCCGCGCCATCCACCGTCAGCCACGAAACGCCCCGGTACAGGACCGTTCCGTCCGGCGCGAGGGCCCGGATTTCGGCGCGGTCCAGCAGCAGCATGCCGTCTGATGGCAAGCCGCTCACCCGCAGGGGCAGCGCAATCGCCGCCGCGCCGCCCGATCCTGTGAACGCCGATGCCGGCACATCATCGCGTGAATGTCCCAGCGCCGGATCGAACGCCAGCGTGATCGCTTTGCCGGCCTCCGGCTGCGGCGAAAGCCATTGCTGAACGGCAAAAAGCGGCCGCCAGGGCAGGAAGAACAGCGCCACAACCATCGCCGCCGCGCCGGCGATCATTATGCGGGCGCGAAGCAAATGCCGCCGGGCAAACAGCGGCGGCAGCACGATAAGGGTCCCCAGCACGGCAAACAGGTCCCAGGCTGCCAGCCGCATCCATAACAGGCCGGAGCCCCCGGCCGGCGCGGTATGCTGTCCCAACAAATTGAACAACACCACCAACACCGCGAAGAGAACAATCAATCCCACCGCGGCAAAGATCGCCTGCGCCATGCTGCGCGTCACCGCGCCCAGCAACAGCGCCGGCAGGGTAAGCGAACTGAAGATTGCGGCACCCTGCGCCAGGGCCGCACTGAGGGAGGCGGCCGGCGAAAAACCGTCCCACAGCGATTGCATGACATCGACCAGGAACAGCGGGCCTTGCACCGCCGCCAGCACGAACAGCAATTTTGCCAGAAACACATCACGCCGGCGCAGCGGGCGGGTCAGCCAATCCTGCGTATCTCCGGGAATCCTGTCCTGATGCACCACCAGGACGGTCAGCACGGTAATACCGAACAGGGCCACCACCGGAAACAGGAACCGCCCCATCAAGGTCAAATCGCTGGGCTCGTTGAAATGTCCCAGGATCTGGGACAGCACGGCTGCCACGATATGCGCCAGCGCCACCAAAAGAACCAGCGGCCAGAGCAGTCTCCAGTCCTTTTTGAATATGTGCCAGATCACGTTTGTTTGCTCCCTCGGCGTGTCGCGGCCGCAATCGTGGTGAAGATCGACACCAGAGCGACCGGTTCGGCGGCGATGTTGTGAACGCCTGCGATCGTCGCCATGATTTGAGCGTTGGTGCCCCCTTCTGTGTATTGCGTATCGACGAAACTGACGACATTTCCTGAAGCGCGAATATCCAGCCATTCGCCGGGGGGATTTTCCGGCGGCGTTGCGGGACGGGAAAGCGTCACAAAAACTTTGCGGACGCGGCTTTTCAGCATGTCCATGGATTCCTGGAAAGTCACCTTGCCTTTGGTGATGAAGGCAACATCGGTGGCGGTATTCTCGAGTTCGCCCAATTCGTGGGACGAAATCAGGATGGTTGTTTCCCCGGCCTGGTGCATCAGGCTTTCCATGAACTCCTTGCGCACCAGTGGATCGAGGCCGCTAAAGGGTTCGTCCAGCACCAAAAGCTTGGGCCGATAGGCGAGTGCGCAGGCCAAGGCCATTTTGATGCGCATGCCGTGGGACAAGTGCCCGATCTTGCGCCCCAGCGGCAATTCAAGCTGTTTCAGCAGCGATTTTTCGAGACTGTGGTCCCAGCTCGGATAGAGCGGCCGAAGATAGGCGAGATAATCCCCCACCGTTAGCCGCGGCGGCAATTCCTGATTCTCCGAAACATAGCCGATCTGGGCGAACTGTTGCCGCGACAGGTCTCGCGAATCCACGCCCAGAACTTTGGCGACGCCGCGCGACGCCTCGATGAGGTTCATCAGAATTTTTATGGTGGTGGATTTGCCGGCGCCATTCGCGCCAATCAGGGCAAAGGCGCTGCCTTCCGGCACCGTCAATGATAGACCTTCCAAGGCGTCAAAACGGCCGAATTTCTTCCAGATATTGTCGATTTCGATGATCATTCGCCGGCCGCGTCCTTGGTCTTGTCGAGTTTGCTCCACTGGACCGCCAACGCATCGACCACATCGGTCATGGAGAGGCCCAGGCGCTTGGCTTCGACCGCCAGTTGCTCGACTTCATGCTGGAGCAGATGCCGCCGTTCGCTGGGCCGCGCCTGTGGAGGTTTGGCGACGACCGTGCCTTTACCGGGATGGTTCTCAAGCCAGCCTTCGCGGATCAGATGCTGGATCGCCTTATGCGTCGTGCTGGGGTGAATGTTCAGATCGGCGGCAAGCGTACGTACCGACGGAAAAGCCTCGCCAACCTGATATTCGCCGCTGATAAAGGCTTTTTGCGCGGCAAAGATCAGTTGGTCGAAAATCGGCTCTCCGGGCCGTATGGTCAGCCTAAGTGTCATGCGGGTAGCCTGACACACAATACGCCAGAGTCAAGCGGGTTCTACGATCCCGCGAGCTTGGCCAACTGCATCAGCAACGCCTTGACCCCCGAGAGCCGCGCGGCCGGCGTCGGCCAGTCGCGGGTCACCACGATTTTCTGGTCGGGGCGCACCTTCATGGTGCCGGCATGCTGACTGATCATCTGGATCAACGCCGCGGGATTGGCGAAGGCATTGCCGCGGAACGCGATGGTGCCGCCCTTGGGCCCGGCGTCGATCTTTTCCACCCCGGCCGCCAGCGCCAACTGCTTGATGGCGACGATCTCGAACAGATGCTGGGCTTCTTCCGGCAGCGGCCCGAAACGGTCGATCAGTTCGGCGGCAAAACCGTCAATGGCGGCACGGTCCTTCAAATCGGAAAGCCGGCGGTACAGCGACATGCGCACATTGAGATCGGAGACGTAATCCTCCGGTATCAGCACCGAAGCGCCGACATTGATGGTGGGACTCCAATGGTCCTCCATCGCGCCGCCATCCCCGCCCGCCCGCATCGAGGACACCGCTTCTTCCAGCATCTCCTGATAAAGCTCGATCCCCACTTCGCGCACATGGCCCGATTGCTCCTCGCCCAGAAGATTGCCGGCGCCGCGAATATCCATGTCATGACTGGCCACCGAAAAGCCTGCCCCCAGTTGATCCAGCGATTGCAGCACTTCCAGACGCCTTGTGGCGGTATCGGTAAGCTTCTTGTCGGCGGGCGTGGTGAGATAGGCATAAGCACGCGCCTTGGAACGGCCGATGCGGCCGCGGATCTGATACAATTGCGACAGCCCGAACATATCGGCCCGCTGCACCACCAGCGTATTGGCGGTGGGAATGTCCAGCCCGCTTTCCACGATATTGGTAGAGACCAACACGTCGATCTTGCGCTCATAGAAGGCGGTCATCACCTCTTCCAGCAGATTGGCGCTCATCTGGCCATGGGCGACCGCGGCTTTCACTTCCGGCACGGTGGCTTTCAGGAAGGCCTCGGCCTCGCGCAGATCGGCGATGCGCGGCGCCACGAAAAAGCTTTGCCCGCCGCGATAATGTTCGCGCAGCAAGGCCTCGCGCACCACCAGGGGATCGAACGGGGTAACGAAGGTGCGCACCGCCAGCCGGTCGATCGGCGCGGTGGTGATCAGCGACAGATCGCGCACCCCCGACAGCGCCAATTGCAAGGTGCGCGGGATCGGCGTCGCCGTCAGGGTCAGGACATGCACATCGGATTTCAGATTCTTCAGCCGTTCCTTATGCACCACGCCAAAATGCTGTTCCTCGTCGACGATCACCAAGCCCAGGCGCGCGAAGCGGATGCTTTCCGCCAAAAGCGCATGGGTGCCGATCACCACATCGACGCTGCCATCCGCCAGCCCCGCTTTGGTGGACGCCGCGTCTTTGGGATCGACGAAGCGGGACAATTGCCGCACCTGAAGCGGAAAGCCGGCAAAGCGTTCGGCGAAACCGCGGTAATGCTGCCGCGCCAGCAGGGTGGTGGGCACCACCACCGCCACCTGTTCGCCTCCCATGGCGGCGACAAAAGCGGCGCGCAAGGCGACTTCGGTCTTGCCGAAGCCGACATCGCCACAGACCAGCCGGTCCATCGGCCGGCCCTTGGCCAGATCGGCAATGGTGTCGGCGATGGCTTTTTCCTGATCGTCGGTCTCTTGATAGGGGAAGCGAGCGCAGAATTCCGCATAAAGCCCATGCGGCGGTTCGACCGCCGGCAGGCTTTTGAGCTCTCGGGCGGCGGCGATGCGGATCAGCTCGGCGGCGATGGCGCGCACCCGCTCCTTCATCTTCGCCTTGCGTTGCTGCCAGCCCGCTCCGCCCAGCCGGTCCAGCGCGGCCCCTTCATCGGAGCCATACCGGGTCAGAAGTTCGATATTCTCGACGGGGAGGAACAGCTTGCCGCCGTCGTAGTGGATTTCCAGGCAGTCATGCGGCGCGCCCAAGGCCTCGATCGCCTTCAGGCCCAGATAGCGGCCGACGCCATGCTCGATATGGGTAACCAGATCGCCCGGCGCCAGCGACGAGGCCTCGGAGAGGAAATTCTGCGCCCGGCGCTGACGGGCCTGGGCCCGCACCATGCGGTCGCCCAGGATGTCCTGTTCGCTGATCACCGCAAAATCGGGCGCTTCAAAGCCGCGCTCGATGCCCAGACAGGCCAGGCCCACGGCGCGCGCATCCAGCTTGCGGGCCTCGGGCCAGTCGGCGACGCGGCGGATGGCGGTGACGCCATGATCCGAGAGCACCCCGCCCATGCGTTCGGCCGAACCATCGCTCCAGCTCGCCACCACCAACCGCTTGCCGGCGCTTTGCAGCGCGGCCAGATGGTCGGCGGCGGCCTGGAAGACATTCACATTGCCGCCGGCGCGTTCGGGCGCGAAGTCGCGCCCCTGGCGGCCGCCGGCATCCATGCTGGTCTTGGATTCCGGCGCTTGGAAGGGGGTCAGGTCGCGCAGTAGATGTTTGGCCAGCGCCGCCTTCCATTCGCTATCGCCCAGATACAGGGTTTGGGGCTTCAGCGGCTTGTAAGGTGCGGCCTTGATCTTGCTCGGCGCGCTTTCTTCGCGAAATTGCCGGCGGGTCTCATAGCATTCGTCCACCAGCTCCAGCCGCGCGGTCTTGGCTTCTTCAACTTGATGGCCCAGCAGCACCAGCGCGCGCGGCAGATAATCGAACAACGTGTCCAGGCTTTCATGGAACAGCGGCAGCCAATGCTCCATCCCAACCGCCTTGCGTCCGGCACTGACGCTTTCATAAAGCGGATCATCGCCCGCCGCACCGAAAGCCGCGACATAGCCGGAACGGAAACGGCTGATCGCCTCTGGATTGAGCGGCGCTTCACTGGCGGGCAGCAAAGCCACCGATTTGACGCTGTCTTCGGACAACTGACTGGCGGCATCGAAACGCCGGACCGCATCCAAAGTCTCGCCGAAAAAATCCAGGCGCAGCGGTTTGTCGTCGTCCTTCTGGTTTTTGTAAGGCGGCGGCCACAGATCGACGATGCCGCCGCGAAGCGCGAAATCGCCGGGATCGCGCACCGTACCGGAACGGACATAGCCATTGGCGGCCAGGAAATGAGTCAGCGCCTCGCGGTCGACCTCATCGCCGACCTTGGCGGAGAAACTGGCCTCAACGATCCAGGATTTGGGCGGCACGCGCTGCAGCACGGCGGCGATGCTGGTGACGATCACGCAAGGCGGAAGATCGTTCTTGGCCAGTCTTGCCAAAGTCGCCAAGCGAACGCTTTCCACATCCGATTTGGGCGAGACCCGGTCATAGGGAAGACAGTCCCAAGCCGGAAAGGGCAGCAACAACAGATCGGGCGCGAAGAAAGCCAGCGCCGCGGCAAAGGCCTCGGCCTGGGCCTCGTCGCTGGCGACATACAGCACCGGACCGCCGCGCCGCCGCGCCGCTTCCGCCGCCAGATAGGCGTCGTAGCCGGCCGGCGCGCCCGTGACCGTCATCCGGCCTTCGCCGCGGGCGAAATAGTCTAGGCGTTCCACTGGGGGTCCTTGCGGCCGCAAACCGATTTGAGGCCGGCGAACACCGCATTGTCGTATTCGGGCGGCAGCGGGGCTGTACCGCGCAACCAGGCATAGACCTCCTGGTCGGGGGCAATCAGCAGGGCCTCGAACTGGTCCAACCCCTGCCCGTCCAGGGTCCAGAGCGCGGCCTGGGCATAGGCCCCGAAGATCAGATCGACCTCCTTGAAGCCGCGCCGCTGGGCCCGAAACAATAGCCTTTTGCGGCGGTTCTCCGAGGAGCCACCGTTTGAACCGTTATCCATGGGCCGGATATAGCCTGCGCCGCTGGCCCCGGACAACAGCGCCCGGCGGGTTCCATTGGGAAATTCTTAAGGTTGTAAATCCATAATACAGCGGACATTTTTGGTTGCGGAGTCATGGCGCAAGCACGCCTGAATTTGAAGAATGTGGTGGGCCTGATCGCCGATCGCGACGCCTTCACCCGTGGCCTGATCGCCCAAATGCTGCGCGGTTTCGGGGTCGAGACCCTGCTGGTCGCCAACAATGGCGAGGAAGCCAAGGCCCTCCTGGCCAACAACAAGCCCGATATCATTTTCGTCGAAGGCGCCCTGCCCGACATGACCGCGGCCGATCTGATCGAATGGATCCGCCGCCATACCCCCAATCCCTTGCGCTTCGTCCCCATCATCGTCTTGTCCGGCTATACCCAGCTTCGGCTGATCTCGCTGGCGCGGGACGGCGGCGCGCATCTGGTGATCCGCAAGCCGGTGGCGCCGCAGACTCTGTTCGACCGCATCTCCTGGGTCGCCCATTTCGCCCGCCCCTTCCTGGAAACCAAGACCTATGTCGGTCCGGACCGCCGCTTCCATGACATCGCGCCGCCGGACGGCGTCATGAAGCGCGCCGGTGATGTTCAACCCGAAGCCATGGCAGCCGCCCAATGCTGACGCATTTTCCCAAGACGCGATTATCGGAACTGGTGGGACGATTGGGCGGCATCAACCGCAGCGATGCGGTCGAGGAAGCCAAGAAACAGCTCGAAACCATGCGCGCCAAAAGCGATGAGGTCATCCTGGCCTCGATGGCTGCGCTGGAAAAGGTGGTCTATAAGCCGCAATCGGCGTCGGCCTATTCCCGGGCGCAGATGAATGAAATTCTCGCCCTGGGCGACCAGATCGTCACCCTGGCCGGCACATTCTCTTATGAAGCCCTGGACAGAGCGACCCGCAGCATGTGCGACGTCGCCGACGGCCTGGCCCGCAACAAACGCGACGACGTGGCCTCGATCCATGTCCATATGCGGGCCATGAGAATGCTGGCCCCCGGCGCGACGGCGTTGCCGCAAGAGCATGTCGAGATGATGCTCGCCGAGCTCTCCAAGATCCTGACCCATCACGGCTTCACCGGACTTTCGGAAGGCGCCGGTGAGATCGAAGAGCCGGACGCCGATTCCAAGCCGGCGGGTCCAACCTCGGGATCGGCCCCCCGCTGACGCGTTGAGCGGGGGCGGCCGGCGCGGCTATCTTGTCCCGTATGCGGCCTTCGATTCTGTTTCCGCTTTTCGCCGATATCCGCGCCCTGTCCGGCGTGGGCCCGAAGCTGGAAAAGCTGATCGCCAAAGTCGCCGGTCCGCGCCTGGTCGATCTGATCTTCGATCTGCCGGTTGGGGTGGTTGACCGCTCTTACCGTCCCAAGCTGAGCGCGGCCGAAGCGGGGCGCATCGCCACCGTTGCGGTCTCTGTCCTCGATCACCTGCCGCCCCGGATCAAAAGCCAGCCTTATAAGGTGCGAGTGTCCGACGACAGCGCCGTCATGGAGCTGGTGTTCTTCCGCGCCGACGCTCGCTATCTGATGGAGGTGCTGCCGCTGCGCGCCCAGCGCCTGGTCAGCGGGAAGATCGAGAGATTCCAGGATCGCCTGCAGATGGCGCATCCCGATTACATCCTGGGATTGGACGGCACCCTGCCGCGGCATGAGCCGGTCTATGCGCTGACCGAAGGCCTCGCCGCCAAATCCCTCAGCCGCGCGATCAAAGGCGCGCTGGAACGCGTGCCGTCCATGGCGGAATGGCAGGATCCGGCCTTCCTCAAGCAGCGCGGCTTCGCGCCTTTCGGCGAGGCTTTGGCCGCGGTCCATGCGCCCTCCCATGAAGCCGATCTTTCGCCCAGCACACCGGCCCGCCAGCGTCTGGCCTATGACGAATTGCTGGCGAACCAATTGGCCCTGACTTTGATCCGCGCGCGGCTGAAAGAGGTGGGCGGACGCGCCCTACATGGCGACGGCACGCGCAAGGCGCTTGTGATCGCGGCCCTGCCCTTTGCCTTGACCGATGGCCAGCTCACCGCCTTGGCCGAGATCGAGGCGGATATGGCGGGCGAGACGCGGATGCTGCGGCTGCTGCAGGGCGATGTCGGATCGGGCAAAACCATCGTCGCCTTTCTGGCTTTGACCCGGGCAGTCGAGGCGGGCCTGCAAGGGGCTTTCATGGCGCCCACCGAAATCCTGGTGCGGCAGCATCTGGCGACGTTGTTACCGCTGGCGGCGGCGGCGGGCATCAAGCTGGCTGCGCTGACGGGACGGGAAAAAGGCGCGAGCCGCGAGGCTACGCTCAAGGCGCTGGCCGCCGGCGAGATCGATATCCTGATCGGCACCCACGCCCTGTTCTCGGAGGATGTCGGGTTCCGCGATCTGGGCCTGGCGGTGGTTGACGAGCAGCATCGCTTCGGCGTGCATCAGCGCATGCAGCTTCAAGGTAAAGGAAAACGCCCTGCCGATGTGCTGGTGATGACGGCGACGCCCATCCCCCGCACTTTGGCCCTGACCGCCTTCGGCGACATGGATGTGTCCAAGATCACCGGACGCCCTCCCGGCCGCCAGCCGGTGGAGACCCGCGTGATCGGCGCCGCCCGGCTGGACGATCTCATCGCCCATCTCGCCAAAGCGCTAGCCGCCGGGCAGCGGGCTTATTGGGTCTGCCCCTTGGTGGAGGAATCCGAGAAGATCGATCTGGCCGCCGCCGAAGAACGCGCCGTCATGCTGCGCGGCGCGCTTGGCGTGTCCGTCGGGCTGGTCCATGGGCGGATGAAAGCCGCCGAGCGCGACGCGGCGATGGCGGCTTTGAAATCCGGCGAGATTCAATTGCTGGTCGCCACCACGGTGATCGAGGTCGGCGTCGACGTGCCGGAGGCCACCATCATGGTGGTGGAACATGCCGAACGCTTCGGCCTGTCGCAGCTTCACCAATTGCGCGGACGGGTGGGACGAGGCACCGGCAAATCGAGCTGCATCTTGCTCTATCACGGCAGGCTCGGCGAAACCGCCAAGGCACGGCTGGCCGCCATGCGCGATACCGATGACGGTTTCATCATTGCCGAGATGGACCTGAAGCTGCGCGGCCCGGGCGATGTGCTGGGCAAGCGGCAGAGCGGGATGGAGGAATTGCGCCTGGCCGATCCGGTGGCGCATGCGGAGTTGCTGGGGATCGCCCATGACGACGCCAGGCTGATCCTGGCCCGCGATCCGCAATTGAGAAGCACGCGCGGCGAAGCGCTGCGCGTGCTTCTCTATCTGTTCGGCCGCGACGATGCCGTGCGGTATTTACGCGCCGGTTAACGCAGGCCGGTCGCGATGTCGGTGAATTTCGCCGACAGATTGGTGCCGATGGTGGTCAGAGCGGTGATCACCACCACTGCGATCAAGGCCGCGATCAGGCCGTATTCGATCGCCGTGGCGCCGTTGTCGTCGGCAAGAAAAGCCAAGATGTGTTTACGCATGTGGGAAAGCCCTCGAGCTGAACGCATGAGGAGCCTAGCAGGGCGGCAGGTGGCTGCACGCTACTGTTACCGTCAGCGTTAAGAAGATGCGCATAACCGCGCCGTAGTTTTATGGGTTCTTAAACGCAGTTTTACGAATTCTTCACCCGTCGGCGGAATTCATGCAACAGCGGTTCGGTGTAGCCATTGGGCTGTTCCAAGCCGCGATAGACCAGCGCCCGCGCCGCCTGAAAGGCCAAGCTGTTTTGCGGATCCTTCGCCATCGGGTGATAGGCGGGATCGGAGGCGTTCTGGGCATCCACCTTGGCCGCCATTTCCAGGAAAGCGGCATCGACCTCTTGCTGCGTACAGACGCCATGCAGCAGCCAATTGGCCAGATGCTGAGAGGAAATGCGCAAGGTGGCGCGGTCTTCCATCAGGCCGATATCGTGAATGTCCGGCACTTTGGAACAGCCCACGCCCTGGTCGATCCAGCGCACCACATAGCCTAGGATTCCTTGGGTGTTGTTGCGGATTTCCTCGCGCACCAATTCGGGCGGCCAGTTCACCGACCCCGCCAGCGGCGGCGTCAGCAGCGCCTCCAGGCTTGCCGGTTTTTCGCCGCGTAGTTCCTTTTGGCGCGCGAATACGTCGACGGCGTGATAATGCAGCGCATGCAGCGTGGCCGCCGTTGGGCTGGGCACCCAGGCGGTATTGGCGCCGGTTTTGGGATGGGCCAGCTTTTGCGCCAGCATGTCGGCCATGCGGTCGGGCGCCGCCCACATCCCCTTGCCGATCTGCGCCTTGCCGGAAAAGCCGCAAGCAAGGCCGATGGCGACATTGCGCTGTTCATAGGCGCTGATCCAGGCGGTTTCCTTCATCTTCGTCTTGGGCACCATGGCGCCGGCCTGCATCGAGGTATGGATTTCGTCGCCGGTGCGGTCCAGGAAGCCGGTGTTGATGAACATGATGCGGTCCTTCACCGCGTAAATCGTGGCGGCCAGATTGGCGCTGGTGCGGCGCTCTTCATCCATCACACCCACCTTGATGGTGTGGCGGGCCAAGCCCAGCAGATCTTCGACGGCATCGAACAGCCGGTTGGTGAAACCGGCCTCGTCGGGGCCGTGCATCTTGGGCTTGACGATATAATGGGAGCCGGTGCGGCTGTTGATGAAACGCCCCAGGCGCTTCAGGTCATGCAAGGCGATCAGGCTGGTGACGATTGCGTCCAGGATGCCTTCCGGGGCTTCACTGCCGTCGGGCAGCAACACCGCCGGCGTGGTCATCAGATGGCCGACATTACGCACCAGGAGCAGACTGCGGCCCGGCAAGCGCACCATGCCGCCATCGGCGCCGGTATATTCAACATCCGGGCTCAGGCTGCGGTGAAGGGTCTTGCCGCCTTTCTCAAAATCGGCGGTCAGATCGCCTTTCATCAGGCCCAGCCAATTGGAATAGGCCGCGACCTTGTCCGGCGCATCCACGGCGGCGACGGAATCTTCCAGATCGACGATGGTGGTGAGCGCGGATTCCAGGATCACATCCGCGAGCCCGGCCTTGTCGGCTTTGCCGATGGGATGGGCACGGTCCAGGATCAATTGGATGTGCAGACCATTGTGGCGCAGCAGAAGCGCCGAGGGATTGCGCGCCTCGCCGCGGTAGCCGATGAAGGCGTGTTCGTCCTTCAGCGCCGGCAGCAATTCGCCGTCCACCACCTGCCAGGCTTCGACATCGCCATGGCTGCCGGAAGCCAGCGGCACGGCTTGATCGAGGAACGCCTTGGCATTGGCGATCACCAACGCGCCGCGGGCCGCATCATATCCGCGCGCGGGCGCCGGTTCGGGCGTCAGCGCATCGGTGCCGTAAAAGGCGTCGTAAAGGCTTCCCCAGCGCGCATTGGCGGCATTGAGCAGGAAACGCGCATTGAGGACCGGAACAACCAATTGGGGACCGGCGGTGGCCGCCAGTTCGGCGTCGCAATTGCTGGTGCCGATCTGGAAGGGCTGCGGTTCGGACGTGAGGTACCCCAAGCTGACGAGAAATTCACGATAGGCGGCCGCATCCAGCGGTTTGCCGCGGCGCGCGCGAAGCCAGTCATCGATCGCGGCCTGGAATTCGTCGCGCTTGGCGAGCAGGCTGCGATTTTCGGGGACGAAACGGGCGAAAATATCCGCCGCACCTTTCCAGAAATCCGGTGCGGCGATCCCGGTACCAGGGAGCGCCTCGTCTTCCAGAAATCGCACCAGTTCCTCGGCGACGCGAAGGCCGGCGCGGTCGATATAATGTGTCATGGTATCCCGAATTTTCTTGTTTTTGACCGGCGCGGCAAAGCCGCGGACGCGCAAACTGCCACCGGGCGCCGTCCCGCCGCAAGGTAGTTGTGCGCCGACCGGATTTGGGCCTAACAAGGCAGGATCAAAATTGCGCCGGGGGAAAGCCGCATCGATGACGGAGCCAAACCCGCTGTGATCGCCAAACTGGGACTGGGAACGGTGCAGTTCGGGCAGGCCTATGGCGTGTCGAACCGCTCGGGGCAGGTCAAGCCCGCCCAGGCCGCGGCGATCCTGGCGCGCAGCGCCGATGCGGGAATTGGCCTGCTCGACACCGCCGCCAATTACGGCGAGGCCGAGAGGGTACTGGCCGCGCTGGACATCCGCCCCTTCCGCATCGTTACAAAAACCATCGGGTTCGGCCAGGGCCTGGATGCCGTGCTCGCGCGCGCCCGGCAATCGGCCACCGCCCTGGGCGCCGACACGTTGCTGGTGCATGCGGCGGGCGATCTGGCAGACGGGACGTTATGGCCGGCGCTGCAGCGACTCAAAGCGGAGGGGGTCTTCGCCAAACTCGGCATTTCCACTTATGTCGCCGACGATCCCGCAAGCTTGGCGGCCCGGTTCAAACCCGATGTGATCCAACTGCCTTTCAGCGTGCTCGACCAGCGCCTGCTTGCCGACGGCACGCTGGCGAAATTGAAAGACCTGGGGGTGGAGGTGCATGCGCGCTCGCTGTTCCTGCAGGGCCTGTTGTTCCTCGATCCGCCACCGGAAAAGCTGAAAGCGGCCGCAGCGCCGCTGGCGCGTCTGCGTGCCGCCTTGCGTGAGGCCGGTGTTACGCCCCTGCAAGCGGCCCTGGGATTTGTGTTGTCGCGGCAGGAGATCGATATCGGCCTGGTCGGGGTGACGAGCCTGGAGGAATTGGACAAGATCATCGCGGCGACGGAGATCGCCCTCCCTGCGCTCGACTGGCCGTCATTCGCGCTTCAGGACGAACATCTGCTCACGCCGTCCCTGTGGTGATCAAAGCGATTTGAGGACGTCCACCACCCGCGTCACGTCGTCCGCCGTCATCGCCGGAAACATCGGCAGGGTGAGAACATGTTTGGCGGCACGCTCCGCCATCGGCGCGAGGCCGGCGCCATAACCGCGGGCGCGATAATAGGAATGCAGATAGACCGGCGCATAATGCACATTGGCGCCGATGCCCTTGGCACGCAGCGTGGCGAACACCTTGTCGCGGTCCAAGGCGGGATCGAGCTTGACCACATATATATGATAGGCATGAGTGCGGTCGTGATGGGTCTTGAGCGGCGTCACTTGCGGCACCCGCGTCAAGGCCTTGTCGTATAGCGCGGCGACCTTCTGGCGGGCATGGACCCATTTGTTCAGCCGCGTCAACTGCGCCAGGCCCAAGGCGCATTGCACATCCGGCAGCCGATAATTATAGCCCAGCTCGGTCATGTCATAGGCATAGGCCCCTGCCGCCTCGCGGGCGCGGTGGTCGCTGTCGATGCCGTGATTGCGGAAGCGGCGCATCTGGGCCGCCATGCGCGCATCCTCGGTGACGCTCATCCCGCCTTCGCAGGTGGTCAGGTGCTTCACCGGATGAAACGAGAAACAGGAAATATCCGCCAGCGTGCCCACGGCGCGGCCCTTATAGGTGGCACCCGGCGCATGACAGGCATCGGCGATCAGCCGGATGCCGCGGCCGCGGGCGATGTCTTTCAAGGCATCGTAATCCGCCGGCTGACCGGCATAATCCACCGCCACAATGGCCTTGGTGCGCGGCCCGATACGGGCCCGCACCGAAGCCGGATCGACCAGCAAAGTATCGGGATCGACATCGGCAAAGACGGGGGTGGCGCCCTCATAGACCGCGGCATTGGCGGAAGCCGCAAAGGTGATCGCCGGCACGATGACTTCATCGCCGGTATGCAGTCCCAGCGCCCGCATCGCCGCATGCAGCGCGGCAGTGCCCGAATTGACCGCGACCGCCTCGGCGGCGCCGCAATGCTGGGCAAAGGCCTTTTCGAATCGCGCCACCCGCGGCCCGGTGGTGAGCCAGCCGCTGACCAAAGCCTCGACCACCGCCTTCACATCGGCGTCGCCGATCTCTTGCCGGCCGTAAGGCAGGAAGCTCGATTGGGCGCCGGCCTCGCGGTCAGGCATAGGCCAGCTGCAGCATGGTTTGCAGGCCGCGCGCATCCAGGCGTTCGGGATTGGAATCGCTGGAGTAGGAAAAGCCTTCGGGGACAGGCTGGGCGCCGCGATGCAGATAGGCGTCGCGCGCCGCATTGGCGAAGCTCTGCAGAATGACATAACGGTCGTCCAGCTCGACGGTGCAATGGGCATCGTCGACCGGGATCATGGTTTCGTGCAGCTTCTCGCCGGGACGGATGCCGATGACATGCTGCTTCATGCCGGGATCGATCAGCCGGGCGACATCCGGAATCGTGGTGGAGGGAATCTTGGGCACATAGATCTCCCCGCCCCGCATCATCTCCATGCTGGAGAGAACGAAATTCACCCCCTGGGTCAAGGTGATCCAGAAGCGGGTCATGCGCTCATCGGTGATCGGCAGGCTTTGGGCGCCCTCGGCGATCAGTTTCTTGAAGAACGGCACCACCGAACCCCGGGAGCCGAAGACATTGCCATAGCGCACCACCGAAAACCGGGGTCCGTCCGAGCCGGCGAGATTGTTGGCGGCCACGAAGATCTTGTCGGAGGCGAGCTTGGAAGCCCCATACAAATTGACCGGATTGGCGGCCTTGTCGGTCGACAGCGCGATCACGCGCTTGACGTTGCGGCGCAGACAGGCGCTGACCACATTCTCCGCCCCGAAGACATTGGTGCGGATGCATTCGAAGGGATTGTACTCGGCGGTGGTGACCTGCTTCATCGCCGCGGCATGGATGACGAAATCGACATCGCGCAGGGCCAGCTCCAGCCGGTCGCGGTCGCGCACATCGCCGATGAAATAGCGGATGAAGGGATATTTCTCCGGCGGGAAGTCCTGCGCCATCTCGAACTGTTTCAGTTCGTCGCGGCTGAACACGATCAACCGGCGCGGTTTGTATTGGGCGATGACCGTCTTGATGAAATGCTTGCCGAAAGAGCCGGTGCCGCCGGTGACCAGCACCGACTTGTCGTTCAAATCCATCCAGGGCTGCGAGAAATCGCGCAGGGTCGAAACCGTGGTCACGGCGCCGGAATGAAGCTGCGAAGGCTGGGAGACAGCCAGGGCGGGGGGAGACATATTCCATTAATCCTGGATTTCTTGATCCAGTTTGGCTCGAAGTAGTTTCTAAAACGAAAACCTGGAGTTAACGCGCATTAACCGCCCTCCGCGGGGATGACGGGTTTCGGATGACCCTCAGTGCAAAAAATCCCTTGAATTCACCTGCCACTCCGGCCAAAAAGGCCAGCTTTTCCAGGAAATTCACATGCGCATTGCAATGATCGGGACCGGCTATGTTGGCCTGGTGTCAGGGGCTTGCCTGTCCGAATTTGGCCATCAGGTGGTCTGCGTCGATAAGGACCAGGCCAAGGTCGAGGCCCTTTGCCGGGGGGTAATCCCGATCTTCGAACCGGGCCTGGACGAAGTGGTCGCCGCCAATGTGAAGGCCGGCCGGCTGTCCTTCGATACCGATCTGAAAACCGCCGTGGCCGGCGCCGAGGCCGTGTTCATCGCCGTGGGCACGCCCAGCCGCCGCGGCGACGGCCATGCCGATCTGTCCTATGTCTTCGCCGCTGCAGAAGAGATCGCCGGCGCGCTGACCCAATATGCCGTGGTGGTAACCAAATCGACGGTGCCGGTGGGAACCAGCCGCAAGGTGGAAACCATCATCAAAAAGGCGCGCGCCGATGTCGATTTCGACATGGCGTCCAATCCCGAATTCCTGCGGGAAGGTTCGGCGATCGAGGATTTCCGGCGCCCCGACCGCGTGGTGGTGGGCTGCGATACGATGCGTGCCCGCGAGGTGATGAAGGAAATCTACCGCCCGCTGTTCCTGAACGAGACGCCTATCCTGTTCACCAGCCGCGAGACCAGCGAGCTGATCAAATATGCCGCCAACGCATTTCTCGCCACCAAGATCACCTTCATCAACGAGATGGCGAGCCTGTGCGAGAAAGTCGACGCCGACGTCCAGGACGTCGCCCGCGGCATCGGTTTGGACGGCCGCATCGGTTCGAAATTCCTGCATGCCGGCCCCGGTTTTGGCGGCTCCTGCTTTCCCAAGGACACGCTTGCCCTGGTGAGGACCGCGCGCGAGGCCGGCGCCCCCAGCCAGATCGTCGAAGCCGTGGTCGCGGTCAATGACGCGCGCAAGCTGGAAATGGCCAAGAAAATCGAAGCAGCCTTTGGCGGGGTGTCCGGCAAGACCATCGCGGTGCTGGGCCTGACCTTCAAACCCAATACCGACGACATGCGCGATGCCCCGAGCCTGGCCATCGTGCCGGCGCTGCAACAGGCCGGCGCCACCATCCGGGCCTATGATCCCGAAGGCGGCAAGGAAGCGCGCAAATATCTGAATGTGGAAAATTGCAAGGACGCCTATGACGCCCTGACCGGGGCTGACGGCGTCGTGATCCTGACGGAATGGAATGAATTCCGCGCCCTGGACTTCGCCAAGATGAAATCCGCGCTCAAGACCCCGCTGATGGTCGATCTGCGCAACATCTACCGTCCCGCCCAGATGGCGCAGCTGGGCTTTCGCTATGTCAGCGTGGGACGCGCCAGCGTTTAACGCGTCTTGTCATCCCGGATGCAATGCAGCGGCGCGCGACAGCGCGCTGGTGCGTTGCTGATCCGGGACCCACCACCACTCACACATACCCCCGCTCGCGCAG
Organism: Alphaproteobacteria bacterium; assembly: GCA_025924715.1. Classification (GTDB taxonomy): domain Bacteria; phylum Pseudomonadota; class Alphaproteobacteria; order Micropepsales; family Micropepsaceae; genus Rhizomicrobium. The sequence goes on along the minus strand of JAICHV010000004.1, from coordinate 81,123 downwards.
CCAGGCGACGATGCGCATGGCATGGGCTTCGGGCTCGCCCTGTACCGTGTGGACGGTGAGTTCGGCCTGTTCCGGCGGCTCATAGGGGCTGTCGATGCCGGTGAAGTTCTTCAGGGTACCTTCCCGCACCTTTTGATAAAGCCCCTTGGGATCGCGCTGCATGCAGATCTCCAGCGGGGTATCGACGAACACCTCGATGAATTCGCCGCTTTCCAGCAAATCGCGCGCCATTCGGCGCTCGGAGCGGAAGGGCGAGATGAACGACACCAGCACGATCAAGCCGGCATCGACGAACAGTTTGGCGGTCTCGCCCACGCGGCGGATATTCTCGACCCGGTCGGCATCGGTGAAGCCCAGGTCCTTGTTCAGGCCATGGCGCACATTGTCGCCGTCCAGCAAATAAGTGTGTTTGCCTTCCGCAGTGAGGCTTTTTTCCACCAGATTGGCGATGGTCGATTTGCCCGAGCCCGACAGGCCGGTGAACCACAACACCGCCGGCTTCTGGCCCTTCATGGCGGCGCGGGCCTGCTTGTTCACGTCCAGGGCCTGCCAATGGACATTGGTGGCGCGCATCAGCGAGAAATCGATCATCCCCGCTCCCACCGTGGCATTGGTGAAACGGTCGATCAGGATGAAGCCGCCGGTGTCGCGGTTTTCGCGATAGGGATCGAACGCCAGCGGCTGGCCCAGGGCGAAGTTGCAATAACCCACTTCGTTCAGGGCCAGGGTCTTGGCCGCAAGATGCTCCAGCGTATTGACGTCGACCTTGTGCTTGAGGCCGGACACCGTGGCCGGCACGGTGGCGGTGCCCAGCTTGAGCAGATATTGCCGCCCGGGCAGCAAGGCCTCGTCCGTCATCCACAAAAGATGCGCCGCGAACTGGTCGGATAAAGCCGGGCGCGCATCGGGCGCCGCCAGCACATCGCCGCGCGAAATATCCACCTCATCGGCCAAGGTCAGCGTGACGGCATCGCCGGCCACCGCTTCGGGCAAATCGCCGTCATGGGTGACGATACGGGCGACTTTGGTGAGCCGCCCCGATTTGGCCACCGCAACCGTGTCGCCGGGTTTGACGCGGCCGCCTGCGATGGTGCCGGAAAAACCGCGGAAATCCAGATCGGGCCGGTTGACCCATTGCACCGGCAACCGGAACGGCTTGTCGGCCAGGGCGGTGTCGACATCCACCGTTTCCAGATGCGACAGCAGCGCCGGTCCCTTATACCAGGGCGTCCGGCTGCTTTTTTCCATCACATTGACGCCAAAGCGCGCCGACAGCGGTATCGCCATTTGGCTCAAGAAGCCCAGCTTGGCGGCGAAAGCGTTGAATTCGGCGACGATGTCGTCGAACACCTCCTGCGAATACCCGACGAGGTCGATCTTGTTCACGGCCAGCACGATGTGGCGGATGCCCAGCAGGCTGGCGATATAGGCATGCCGGCGGGTCTGGACCAGCACACCCTTGCGCGCATCGATCAGGATCACCGCCAGATCGGAATTGGAAGCCCCCGTCGCCATATTGCGGGTGTATTGTTCATGGCCGGGCGTATCCGCGACGATGAATTTGCGCTTGTCGGTGGCGAAGAAACGATAGGCGACGTCGATGGTGATGCCCTGCTCGCGCTCCGCCTCCAACCCGTCCACCAGCAGCGCGAAATCGATGTCGTCGCCGGTGGTGCCGAACTTCTTGGAATCCTTTTCCAGCGCCGACAGCGTGTCCTCGAATAGCAGTTTGGTATCATAAAGCAGTCGCCCGATCAGGGTGGATTTGCCGTCATCGACACTGCCGCAGGTGAGGAAGCGCAGCAGGGATTTCTTCTCCTGGGCCGCCAGAAATTCCTTGAGGCTCTTGCTGTCCTGCACCGTCATGCGCCCACTCCGGCCGGCTTGATCCCGATCACGCAGTCCTCAAAGCCCAGCACTTGCCACAAACCGAAAGCACTCAGCCGGCCGGTCAGCGCTTTGCGCAGCAGGGCGAAGGGCAGGATCGCGGCACCGATCGACCAGCGCAGCCAATCGCGCGAGGCGCCGGCCTTGATCACCTTGACGCCGCTCGCCAGCAGCCAGCCCGCGACTTCCTTGACGTCGCAGACGCGCAGATGCGTCGGATCGTCATGGAAATTCAGCGTGCCCTTGGTGGCATGGGGGAGCCTCAAGCTGCGCAGCGAGGGAAAGGCAATCCAGATCAGCCCGCCGGCCTTGAGCTTGGCGCAGGCCGCCTTCACCACCGGCGCCGGATCGGCGATGTGTTCGATCACATGGTTGAGCAGGACGAAATCATAGACACCGTCGGGAATCGCGTCATAACCCCCGCCCTGGGGCGTCAGCGCGAAGAAGTGATCGAGATTGCGCTCATCGCTTTCGTCCAGATTGTGCCTGGCGATATCGGCGCCGTGATACTGCGCTTGCGGGAACCAGCGCCGGGTGATGCTGGGCGAATGATTGCCACAGCCGACATCCAGGATGGTCAGGGGCGCGCGGCCGAAGCGGCGCAAGGCGAATTTGAAGCGCGGCGGGCAAAGCAGAAGATTGGCATTCACTAGAAATAACCCTCCTTCTTCTTCTTCTCCATCGAGGCTTTTTCGTCGCTGTCGATCAACCGTCCCTGGCGTTCGGAGGTGCGGGCCGTGAACATTTCGGTGACGATGTCTTCCAGGCTGTCGGCATCGCTCTCGATCGCGCCCGTCAAGGGATAGCAGCCCAGGGTGCGGAAGCGGACCAGGCGATCCTCGACCCTCTCGCCCGGCTTTAATTTCATCCGCTCGTCGTCGCGCATGATCAAGCTGCCGTCGCGCTCCACCACCGGGCGCTTCTTCGCGAAATAAAGCGGCACGATCGGGATGTTTTCGGCCAGGATATATTGCCAGATATCCAGCTCGGTCCAGTTCGACAGGGGGAAAACGCGGATGCTCTCGCCCTTGTTGATCCGGGTGTTGTAGACGCGCCAAAGCTCGGGCCGCTGGTTCTTGGGATCCCAGGCATGCGAAGCGGTGCGGAAGGAAAATATGCGCTCCTTGGCGCGGGATTTTTCTTCGTCGCGCCGGGCGCCGCCAAAGGCCGCGTCGAAGCCATATTTGTCCAGCGCCTGTTTCAAGCTTTCGGTTTTCATCACTTGGGTGTGGAGCGATGAGCCGCTGTCGAACGGATTGACGCCGCGCTTTACGCCTTCCTCGTTGACATGGACGATCAGGTCCAGACCCAGCCGCTTGGCGGTGGCGTCACGGAACTCGATCATCTCCTTAAATTTCCAGGTGGTGTCGACATGCATCAGCGGAAAGGGCGGCTTGGAGGGATAGAAGGCCTTCATCGCCAGATGCAGCATCACCGAGGAATCCTTGCCGATGGAATAGAGCATCACCGGATTGGCGAATTCGGCAGCCACCTCGCGCATGATGTGGATGCTCTCAGCCTCCAGCCGGCGCAGATGAGAAATAACAGATTTATTACTGGACAATTCTGGCTATCCCGAAATTGAAGTGTGAAATAGGCCGAACGGCAGCGGGATGCAAGGCGGCCGTTCAAAAGCCCTAATTTCAGTGGCACAGGGTTCAGCGCGGAAAGAACGGCCTGCAGCTCCACCGGAAGCGGAGGCGGCCGATAGCCTGCCGTCGGCTATGTCATGTCGCCTCCCCACGGCCGGCCTGGGGCTGTCTTGATCGAATGAGGCATGAATCCTTCCCCTCGGCCGCCTAGGCTTATCTGAACCGGCCCCAGTCGGGCTCGGCGTCCTCATCGGGCGTCAGGCCATCTCTTTTTGAGGCACAGGGGAAAAGCAAAGAGCAAGCCTTACCGCCGAGCCGGATAGGCAGCCCCAATGCCTGCGCCGAAATACCAATGCGCCTTCGGTTGTTCCCGGAAAAACAGGAAATTCATGCCATGGCTTCTGGCAAAGCGGCCCAAAGCATCCGTGGTATGACTATTGTCGCCTAGAACGGTCGCGCCCGGCGCCAGAAGTGGCGCCATGGCTTCATATTCCCGGCTCTCGAAATCCTCGGAGTGGTCGCTGTCGTTGATAAAAAGATCGATGGCGTGGGGGAATTTCCCGAGGCTCTCAATTGAATCGCCATAAATCATTTCTCCTACCGTCGCGTAGGGTCCAGTGAGCAATCGTCCGGCTGAAGGATTAAGATCCAAACCAAAATAGCGGCCCGGGCGGCCTTCCGCGAAATTGCGAAGCAAGGCCGCACAAAGCACGCAGGCGCCGACTCCATGGTCCACGCCGGTCTCGACCAACACTTTCGGCTTTAGCGCGCGGGCTAGGGCATACCAGCCTAGGCGTCTTCCATAGGCGACGACGATCTCCTTCTGGGGGTATGAGGCCGTGACGCCCGCCTGAAGGTGTGAGAATAACGGCTGATCGGCTGCTAGCTCGCCAATATATCCGACCGCATCTTCAACAGTGACGTTCCCAACAACGCTAACAAAGTGGGCAAGCTGGTGCTTATTCAGGTCCGTGAGATCGTAATAAAAATTGGAGTTTTCAGTATCGCGGACGATCCATTCCTCAACCATCTGCAGTTTTTTGGCGAAATAATAATCTGCTATTTTCCGCCGTGCCGCTAATCTCTCGCGCTCCTCCCGTTCGGCCTGCTCCAGTGCCGTTTGGCGCAGGCGCGCATCGCGGCGCTCTTGGCGACGTCGGCGAATAGCACTTTTTATGGGTTTCGGAACAAACGGCTTAATTAGATCTAGGAGCATGAATCGCTTGCTTTGCATTTGAGTCGTTCATTTGCGACAGATTAGGAAATTCCGAACAACGGCCGCCGTTCATGGCAACGGCACGGCTCCATTTGGATCGCGCATGATTGCGTAACCCGCTTCATGGCGCAAGGCAGATCTGCCAGCGACTTCTCTCCATGCTGTTCAGCACCCTCGTGAGAGACGAAACCACCCCGACGCAAGACAGCCTATTTCAGGTGTTTTTGGCTTACCGCCGGCGGCACGGCCTGATGCTCCACCGAGAATCGAACCCTGCCGATCGCCCTACCGTCGCTGGTGACGATATTGACCCGCCACTGGCCCTCCCGGGGGTTGCTTTTGAACGTATAGGCACGAAAGCCGTCCTGCCGCCCCCCGCTGATGGCGATGGGGATGTCCTGCTGCAACTTCCAAGCGCCCGACCCCGGATCGCGCCATTCCCAGCGATGGTCGATTCTGGTGCTCAGGCGATTGGGGGCGAAGACCGCGCTGTAGAGATAGAGCCTGGCCCCCGGCTGGATGTGCAAAATGGCGTAAGTGCCGAACAGGGCGCGCCAGCGGGCCGGCTCATCCTCCGCGGTGACTTGGTAGTCGGCGCCGGCCTGGTGATGCACGGAATGATAGATTCCCGCATCGGTCAGGACCAGCGGCAGCGGCGGCAGCACTTTCAAGAAATAGAAGGCGTTGATCAACACCGTGATAACGGCCACGCCGGCCGCGATCTGCCGCCGGGCGCCGCGATAGCGGTCATGGCCCAAAGCCGCCAAGGCCCGCCCGTAAAGAAAAAACAGCAACACGGCCAGGGCGCCGCTGATCAGAAAGGCAAGATTGCCGATCCGTCCGATCACCATCGGCACCAGCATGATGGCGTAGGAATAAACGGAGAAGAACAGCAACAAAGCGACGAAAACCAGCCGGGAATGATAATGGCGGAAATATTCATTGCCGATGAACACGCCGGCCATGAACAGCAGGAATGGCCAGGACGAGGTGATCGAGGCGCTGCGGATGTAGAAGACACAAAATCCGGACAGCAACGCCCCCAAGGCGAATTGGGTGGCGAACATGAAGCCGGCGCGCACGCGCTCGGACGGCCGCCGCGGCTCGGGCCGCGATTCGAGCCCGTGCAGCGCGGCAATGGCGATGCCGGCCATAAGCAGATAGAGAATGAACACCGCCTGGGTCACGGGCTGGTCGATGCGACCAAAGGCCCAACTGTCGAAGGCGAATCCCCCCGCCATGAACAGCGCCGACAGATGGCGTTCATGCGCTTTCGCCCAATGGATGGTGGTGTCGATGGCCCGCATAATTTGCAAGGTTATAGGGGGCCCGCCCCTATAAACAGCCGTCCGCCGCTGAAATATAGCCCATGCGAGTATTGCGTATCCGCAAGTAATACGTCCTTGGAAAGGCGCTCACGGCCTGGTTTCGCCCCCTATCAGGAAAGCATAGTCAGATGATGCGCCAGCGTATGAAGCACGTTACCTGCTTAAAGATGGCTCATAGTAAGAAACCAGAGAATCATGTCGATATGATCGCGTTGTCGACTTTCTAGAATAACTAGGCCGGATCAACTCAAGCGTTCGAATTCCCGGTGGCGGCCTATGACCGGACATAAAAGCTTTGGGACGTTGGGATATCGTCTAGCTGATCGAGGAGTGGAAAATTCAAGATGCGGTGGGGACCTAGTATACTTGCACTGCTGGGCCTGTCCGCGACGGCCAGCGCCGGGCCGATAACTGAAACTCTCGCAGTTACCCTCGCAAAAAAATCTTGTATGAAGCTGGTCGCAAATCAGCCTGTTATGTGGTGGCGCGCATATCCGCTAGCCGAGGGATGGTCCGTAATGGGCGGGACGGAGCGGCCCGACGACGGGTGGTGGCTCGTGGTCATTCCGCCCCATGGACTGCCAATCCGGCCCTGTGTGCACAATCCTCCCCCTCCGGGCCCTTAGCTCCCACAGCCCCTAGGTCAAACCGCAACGTACCTTTTTAGATTTTAGCCCTGCTTACGCGGAAGAGGCTTATGAACCGTAGCCACCCGTGATGACGACGCTGCGTCCGACGGCATTGCGGGCCGTTGCGGGGGAGCCCACTGGATGGGATAGAAAAGGCCTTGGAACTCTTAAGTTTCCTTGTGATACATAGTCATCCTTGGGAGTGGGGCTACGGAAAACAGGCATGTATTGAGCGCTCAGTATTATCAGGACGACGACAAGAAACTGCGGGACTTGCTCGAATCGGAAGCCGACGAACGCAGACGGAAAACCCTCACCCGGATAGCCCGAAGCTACGAGGAATTATCAAAACAATTGTTTATGGAATCTGGGGCGAGGACCGGCGGATAATTCAAACTCACGAGGGCCCGAACTTGCCGTAACCGCACGCGCCCCAGAATTGATCACTTGGGGGCGGCAATGCAGTCCTGCCCCCGCGCCGACAAGGCCGCGCAGAGCTCGGCGGCAGAGCCCGTCACAGGCCCCGCGCGCAGACGATAGTAGCGGCCTCGTCCGGGCAGTTCGGCCGCCACAATATGGGGGCTGAGCCCCTCCAGCAGGCCGCCGGCCCGGGCCACGGCCTTGTTCCAGCCGGCGCCGGCCTCCTCTTCGCTGCGCCAGGCGCCAAGCTGAACTTGTGCGCCGGCGTAATTGTCGAGCGCAGGCCGCAGATCCGGCCCCGTGGGATCGAACTTGGCCGCAGAGATGCTGGGCGCCTGACGGGGCGGGATCGCGGCAACCGCGGGTTCCCGCGGCGGCTTGAGGACGATCGGTGCGGTATCGGCGCTTGCCGCGGGCGCCGGCGGTTTGAGGTGGATCACCTCGTCCACGTCCGGCGCCGGCAATGGCAATTGGCCTTCGAGCACGCTGAGGCGGTCTAACGCAAGCTGATAGGCCGGGTTGGCGGCAAGGGCGCGGCTATAGGCGGTCCGGGCCGCGGTCCGATCGCCCTGCGCCTCCGCCACTTGTCCCAGGCCGTACCAGGAATATTCGGGCTGTGCATTGCCCATGGTCAGGGAGGCCTGATAATCGCGCTTGGCATCGTCGAGCCGGTTCTGCCGGCGATAGACATTGGCGCGATTGTTGAACGCGGGGGCAAAGCGGGGCGCCAATTTGATCGCGGCGGAATAGTCGCCGGCCGCCTGGTCGAGCCAGCCTTGCGCATCCAGGATGAGCCCGCGGTCGAAGATCAGCCGCGCCTGTTCGGCGGGGGGCAAAGCCCGCAGGTCGATCGCCTGGTTGAGATCCAGAAGGGCCTGTTCCTGCATGCCCCGTTCTTGCTCGGTATAGGCTTTGTCCGCGAGCAGGCGAGCCCTATCCCCGCCCGATTGGCTCAAGGCGGGCATGGCGCCGCATAGCCAAGCCACCGCCACTCCCGCGATCAAGATACCGTCATAGCGCATCGATGCGTCCGCGCGTTTTCGCGCAAGCCCCGGAAAACTGGACATTAATAGCGCGGCCATGCCATGAAACAGGCCCTTTTGAAATCCATCCCCCAAAAAAGCGCCCACTCCCCATCTCATGAGCCCCGTAAGACCCGTCCGCAAAGCCGTTTTCCCCGTCGCCGGCATGGGAACCCGCTTCCTGCCCGCCACCAAGGCCGTGCCCAAGGAGATGCTCCCGGTGGTCGACAAGCCGGTGATCCAATATGCCGTGGAGGAAGCGCGCGAGGCGGGGATCGAGCAATTCGTCTTCATCACCGGCCGCGGCAAGCATGTGATCGCCGACCATTTCGATCACGCCTATGAACTGGAATCCCTGCTCGAGGCCCGCGAAAAGACCGCCGAGCTGAACAGCCTGCTGGAATCCCTGCCCCAGACCGGCTCGGTCGGTTTCATCCGCCAGCAGCAGCCTCTGGGCCTGGGTCATGCGGTGTGGTGCGCCCGCCATTTTGTCGGCAACGAGCCTTTCGCCGTGCTGCTGCCGGACGATTTGATGGTGGGAAAGCCCGGCGCCCTGGCGCAGATGATGATGTCTTACCGCGAGGTCGGCGGCGGCAATATCGTCGCGGCCGAAGAAAAAAGCCGGGAAGAAACCAAACGCTATGGCGTGGTCGACCCCGGCGCCACCAAAGGCAAAGCCACCGAAGTGAAAGGCCTGGTCGAAAAACCCGATCCGGCCAAGGCGCCTTCCTCACTGTGCATCATCGGGCGTTATATCCTGCAGCCGGAAATTTTCGGCGAACTCGACCGCCAGGAGCGCGGCGCCGGCAATGAAATCCAGCTGACCGATTCGATGGCGCGGCTGATCGGCAAGATGCCCTTTCATGCGGTGACGACCGAATGCGCCCGTTTCGATTGCGGCGACAAGGTCGGGTTTCTCACCGCCAATATCGCGGTCGGTCTGTCCCGCCCCGATATCGCGCCGCAATTGAGGGCCATGTTGAAAGGCATCCTGCCGTGAGCGGGAGCGGGTTATGTTGCGCCTTCGTCTGAAACCGAACTGTGTCTTGGCCCTCGCTCTGTCCGCCGGTCTGGCTGGATGCGGCTCTTCCAGCAATTTCACCTATGGCCAATATGGCAATTTGCTGAGCCAGGCATTTCGCTCGAGCTTCGGGCATAACATGGTGTCGCGCGAGGCGGTGGCAACAATTCCCTATGCCAGCATGGGCTATCGGCTGAACGGCGGCGACGAGACCATCCTAGTTCTGGCCACCAAAAGCGATCAGAGCGAATTGTGGACCGCGCCCAGCCATGTGGTGTTCCAGACCAGCCAGGGCCGTATCACCCGTACCGTGGGCTTGCCGCGCGATCTGGGCGGGCTGACGCCTCAGGAAGGTGCGCAGCTGCCCCCGCTGGCGGACGCGCTCAAGGCGCCTTTCACCAGCCGCCGAATCGCCGACTTGCCGCAGGCGAATATCTATGGCCTTCCGATCACCTGCACCACCCTCGCAGGCCGGCCCGAAACCATCGTCATTCTGGGTCAGGCGCTGATCGCGATGCGGGTGGACGAGAATTGCGAGAGCCGCCAGCTGAACTGGCGTTTCGTCGACAACTACTGGCTGGATCCCAAGACCGGCTATTCCTGGCGCTCGCATCAGCACCTGTCGCCGGAGGGCGAAACCGTGGACACGGAAATCTTCCGGCCGCCCGGCTGAGCGCCGTTTCCGCCCCGGTCCATACCGCAACGCACACAACGAAAAAGGGGAGAGCATTTTCTGCTCTCCCCTCGGTTCAGTCGCGGAAGATGATCCGCTTACGGGCTCGAAGCCGTGGTCGAGGAACTGGTGGTGGTCGTGCCGGTCGGGGTCTTGTCGCCGCCGCTGCTGGCGACCAGGGCGATGCCGCCAATCACCAGGCCCGCGCCAATAACCCAAAGAAGCGTGTTGTCATCACGCTGCGCCTTGATCACGCCAGCCGGCTTACCAGCTGGCAGCGGACCTACGGTGTCCGTGGCGGCGAAGGCGCTGGAAACGATCATGGTCGTAGCCAAGATGGCCGAACCAATGGTCTTCATTGGGATAACTCCTTAAAAACTGAGCCTGAGGCGGCGAATTACTCGCCAAGTTTCTAGGGGTGGTTCCAGCGGCTGTCAACCACCACGGGCCATACGGTTAATGGATTGTTGCACAGCGGCAACAGAGGCCATGGGAAAAGTAGACAGGGGGGGGCCCCAGGCCCCTTCCTGTTTTCGCCCGGAACCGTGCTATCGCTTGGCCCCTTCGCAATCCCTAAACTGGTCACCATGGCAAGACTCTATCCGGTAATCCTCTCTGGCGGGGTCGGTTCGCGGCTATGGCCCCTGTCCCGCAGCCTCTTCCCCAAGCAGCTTCTGCCGCTGGCGGGAAAGAACAGCCTGATTCAGGATACCGCCTTGCGCGCCCGGCAAGCGCCCTTTGCGCCGCCGATCATTGTGTGCAATGTCGAGCATCGTTTTCTGATCGCCGAACAGATGCGCGAGGCGGGGGTCAAGCCGCTCGCCATTCTGCTGGAGCCTGTCGGGCGCAACACCGCCCCGGCAGCGGCGGCCGCGGCCTTGATGGTGACGGAGCAGGACCCCGAGGGCATCATCATGCTGATGCCCGCCGATCACCTCGTCGCCGACACCGCGGCGTTTTCGCGCGCAGTTGCCGCCGCGGCGCAAGCGGCATCTCATGACGATCTTGTGACATTCGGCATCCAGCCGCACAGTCCGGAAACCGGTTACGGCTATATCCGGCGCGGCGAGCCGCGGCACGGCTCGGAGACCGTATTGGCGGTGAAGGCCTTCGTCGAAAAACCCGATCTGGCCACCGCCCGGTCCTATATCGCTTCGGGCGAATATCTGTGGAACAGTGGCATGTTCGCCTTCAAGGCCAGCGCATTCCTCGCCGAATTGGCGCGGCTGGAGCCCGATCTGCTGGCGCGCTGCCGCGAAGCGGTGAGCGAGGCGAGCAAGGATCTCGATTTCATCCGCTTGGCGCCGGGTCCGTTCAGCCAATGCCGCTCGGTCTCGATCGATTATGCGGTGATGGAACATACCGCCAAGGCCGCGGTGGTGCCGGTGGAGATGGGCTGGAGCGATATCGGCTCCTGGGAATCGTTGTGGCAGGCCTCACCCAAGGACCACGCCGGCAACACCCTGTTCGGGGATGTGCTGCAGGAAGCCAGCGCCAATTCCTATCTGCGCAGCGACGGCCCCTTTGTCGCCGCGGTCGGTGTTAAAGATGTGGTGGTCGTCGCCACTGTCGATGCGGTGCTGGTGGCGGCCAAGGACTCGTCTCAGGACGTCAAGAAAATCGTCGAGCGTTTGGAGAAAGCCGGGCGCGACCTGCATGTCACGCATCGCAAGGTCTATCGCCCCTGGGGCGCCTATGAGAGCATCGACAGCGGCGAGCGTTTTCAGGTCAAGCGCATCACCGTCAATCCCGGCGCCAAATTATCCTTGCAGATGCATCACAAGCGCGCCGAGCACTGGGTGGTGGTTTCCGGCACCGCCCGAGTGACATGCGACGACAAGGTCTTTCCGCTGACGGAAAACCAGTCGACTTATATCCCCCTGGGCTCGCGGCACCGGCTGGAAAATACCGGCAGCGAGCCGCTGCAATTGATCGAGGTGCAGTCCGGCTCTTATCTGGGCGAGGACGACATCGTTCGCTTCGAGGACAAATACGGACGCTGAGACGGACCCACGCGGCCTGTTTCAGCCTATTGCTTGGCGAGGACCGCCAGCGAGGCGGCAGTGACCGCGAACTGGCTCAACTGTCCCAAAATCTGGGTCGAGTCGATCAGCGCCTGGCGCAGGTCGAACGGCACCAGGTCGCGCGGAACCACGATGGCACTGCCCGGCGGCAGCGCCGTGCTGTCGAAGTTCAGCCAGGAGACGTCGACCTTCCGGGCCGAGCCGTCCGGCAGCACCACGAAGGTGTTGTCCTCGTCCGAGGCCTGGGCATAGCCGCCGGCTTCCTCGATATAATCCTTGACCTTCCTGCCCGCTTCATAGCGATAGCTGCCCTGCTGCATGACCTGACCGAGCACCGCGATGGTGCTGGGCCGCTGCGGGATATAGAGCACGTCGCCGCTTTCAAGGAGGGGATCGAGCTCCGGGCGGGAGGCCAGGACGCTGGGATCGGCGACGATGGCGATACGGCCCAGGGCTTTCTGGTTGCGCAGTTGGTTCGCCACTGCCTGAATCTGGGAAGCGGGTATCGGCACACTGCCCAGTCGCGGGGTTGCGATCAAAAGCTGACTTTCGATCTCCTGGGCCATGCGGACATAGCCGTCATGCTCGACCGCCGCCGCGGATTTGCGCAAGAACACGGTGCCATATGGATAGGCGGTGTTGGTTAGCCCGCCGGCACGCATCAGGAGATCGGAAAGATGCTCTCCCCGGACAATGGCGTAAGTGCCGGGAAAGCGCACCTCACCCTGCAAGGTGACGTTGCCGACATCGACATTTGAGAAGACCTGGTTGAAGCGCAGAGAGTCATGCGGGCGCACGATATAGTTGGCCAGCATGCTCTGACGAAGTGGCAAGTTGACCCGTGAGGTCTCGGAGCGGCCACTTTGCGCGTCGACGGTGGTCGAGATCAGCTCGATGCCGCTCTGGTCGGCCCAGTTCAGGGTGCCGCCGGCCGCCTGGACGAGATCCTGAAGCGACACATTGGGTCCGATGAAATAATCACCGGGGCCGCGGACCGCGCCATCCAAAGTAGCCTGATGGTCCATCAGGAAATTGACCAGAACAATTGGATCGACCTGAAGCTGATGGGCGAGATCGATGAAGCTGTTGATTTCGCGATTGGCGGGGAATTCGCCCTGCCGCACCACCTCGCTCTCGAAATTGATCGCAGGATCGTTGCTCGGTGGCGTGAGGGATGGCCGGTTCAGGATTATTCCCGCAGCGGTTCGGGTAGAGGGGTTCAGGGGATCCTCCTCGTAGAGGTCGCGCTGCGCGGTGAGGGCGTTCTGAGCGGTCTGCGCGGCCAGGACTTCGGCGGTCGCACCCTGGCTCGTGCTATTCTGCCCGGTGGCATCGGCGCCATTTGCTGGCGCCGTCGCCACTTCGGCCGAAAGCGGATTTCGGATTGCCTCCTGGTCGGCCTGGCGACGCAATCTGTAGGCGCTCACCGCGCGGCCTATAATCTGGATTTCGCGGACCTGGAAGATGCGCACAAAATCATCGCTGCGAGGGGCTTCGTCCTCGCCCCCATTCAACACCGCGACAGGGGTGAACGGGACTAGGGTGCGCATCAACGTCCTCGGGTCTCTGCGAACGATCAGGCCGAACGGTGTATAAGGCGCAGCCCCCATGGCGCCGGGGGCCTTCAGGACGTCGGAGAGTTTGGTGCCCGTGGTAATTGGATATTGACCGGCCAGGCCCGTTGCCCCCGAGAGCGTCCACTGGTCACCCGTCTGGGCGGCGCCCTGCTGGACAAACAGAATTTCGCTGTCGTTGATGGTGCCATTGTCGCCTTGCAACGGCACCAAATCCAGACGCCCGTTGGCAAGAATGCGCAACACGGAAAACCGGTAGACGCCGCGCACTTCCTGGCCGCCAGCCAGATCCAGCAAGTCGCGGGCTGAAATCGACGATTGCCGGGGCGCCAGTTCGAAGATTCCCGGCCGGCGCACCAACCCCGTGACTGCAACAGTCCGGCCGAGCGGCGGCACTAGGATGCGATCGCCATCGGCCAGCCGGATGCCAGGCGGGCCACTACGGTCTGTTAACAGGCCATATAGGTCGACGGTGAACTGTCGGCCCTGCCGCTCGATGCGCACATTGCGTAGCGAGCCGGTCTTCTTGATGCCGCCGGACAGCATGATGGCGTCCACGGCGGAGGCCAGCCCGCTCAAGGTCCGCAGACCTGGAATATTCACTTCGCCGGTGACGAGTACGCTGACTTGACGCACCTGGCCCAGCGTGACAAAGGCCTGGGTGGCGACATAGCTGCGGCGCACCGCGTCCTGCAGCTCCTGGCGAACGCTGCCGAAGGTGCGCCCCGAGACGCCCATCGGATTCATCCGCGGCATCGTCATCTGGCCGTTGCGGTCGACCGCCAAGTTGTACTGGGTGTTTTCCTGCCCCCGCAGCGTGACGACCACTTCGTCGCCCGGGCCAAGAACGTAGTCGTCTTGGACCGCGCCGACTTGCGGCAAGGTTACTTCATGGCCTGTTCCCAATTGGTCATAACCGAACTGGCGAAGTCTAACGCCGGCGCGTTGGGACATAATTTCCTCGAGCCGCGAGGGAGGGCTGCGATCGCTTAGCTGAGTTTGGTTATCGCCATTTGCGTTGGCGCCGGCAGGCTGGTTGGCGTTGGTGCTGGTCTGGTTGGGGCTGACGGCAGGCGGGGTCGCATTTTGCGGCTGCTGCGGGTTTTGCTGCTGCGCCGACTGCTGCTGCACAAATTGCTGTATCTGGTCTAGCGTCTGCTGGACCCCGCCCTGCTGCGCGCCGCCGGGAACGCTGGAAGCCACCACCATCGCCAAGACCAGAGCCAGGGGGGCGAGAATACGCGAGATTTTGCGCAGCCGGCATGACGCCGACAAGCTTATCCGCCAAAAATTGCTTTGCATCTGGCTAAAGGCCCTCGAGCAGCTGACCGCGTGCGGTCTAGCATAGGCCTTCGGGTTTGGTGAAGAAAAAAAAGAAATTACTTGTCAAACCCTTACGTGAAAGGCAGGAAAGTTTTTCGGGCGCTTTTCCGGATAGTCGCGTGTGAAGCCAACGGCTCCTCTTGGCGGTAAAAGTCTTGATTTGACGTGGCCCTGGCACGGGCGCCGCGAGGCTCTGCAATACGCGGTCGGCGCCTTGGTGGCGCTGGCCGTTTTGGCAGCCTTTCCGGCCCTGGCCGACAATCTGGATGAACCGCGCTCAACCTTCGGCACGCTCGGCCTGGTGGAAATGCCCAGCGCCCGGATGGAGCCGGACGGGATGCTGTCCGTCAGCGCCACGTATTTTCAGGGGACCCAGCGCTACGCCCTGAATTTCCAGGCCCTCCCCTGGCTGGAAACCTCGCTGCGCTATACCGGTTTGCGCAATTTCGAACCCGCGGGACCCACCTTTTTTCCGGTCTATTGGGACCGCAGCTTTGCCGTTAAGGCGCGGCTATTTGAGGAAGGCAAATATTTTCCCGAACTTAGCGTCGGCATCAACGATCTGATCGGCACCGGGGTCTATAGCAGCGAATATATCGTCGCCACCAAAGAGGTCGGCGCCGTCGAAGGCACGCTCGGCATGGGTTGGGGCCGGCTGGGCGACAGCGGCACTTTCGCCAATCCCTTCGGCATGCTGCGCGGTTCCTTCAAGACCCGTTCCGGCCTGGCGCTCGCCGGGGGCACAGATTTCAACGTCTTCTTCCACGGCGAAAAAGTCGGTTTGTTCGGCGGGCTGACCTGGCACACGCCGGTGCAGGGATTTTCGCTCAGCGCCGAATATAGCAGCGACCGATATCGCCTGGAGACAGACCTCCACACCTTTAAGCCGCACAGCCAGATCAATTACGGCGCCACATACCAGATCAACAGTTCGATTTCGCTGGGACTGTCCTGGATCTATGGCCGCTCGATCGCCGGGACCATCGCGCTGCAGACCGATCCGACCGTGCCGCAATATGCCACCAAGCTAGCGCCCGCGCCGGCGCCGCCGCCGCATATCCGTACCCTGGAAGAGCAGCAACAGGCCATCGAAGCGCTGCTGGGGCGCAGCCCCCCAAGACTGGCGCAGATCGCCGCGCCCAACCTGGATCGTGACGCCTTTGTCGACCGGCTCTTCGCCACCGCGCCTTACAGCGATGTCGAGATCAAGGCCGGCACGCTGTTTCTCACCGCCGATCGCAATACGGCGCAGCGCCCCTGCAGCGAATTGGTAGGTCTGGTCCAGGCCTATGGCGCGGGCGTCGAACATATCGTCTATCAGGACGGCCGCCAGACACAGCGCTGCGAGGTCGGGCCCGCTTTGGTGCTGGCCCCCGCGGCCCCCGCGCCCGTCAGCGGCGCGCAGGATCGGGCCGCAGTGCAAGCGATCCGCGTGGATAGCGCCAAACAGGACATCGGCATCGATGCCATCCGGCTGACCCAAAGCGAAGCCATCCTCTATTACCACAATGGCCGTTACCTGGCCGAGGACGACGCCATCAACCGCCTCATGCTGGTGCTGATGCAGGACGCACCCGCCAGGATCGAGAAATTCCGTCTCTTTGCCGGCACCCAGCAGGAATTCGATATCCTGCGGGGCCCGGTGGAGCGCGCCATCAACCAGAACAGCAGCGCAGAATTGCTGGGCAACGCCATCACGGTCAATCGCCCGCCGCTGGCCAACCCGGTGCTCGCGGCAGCGGCCCGCACGACCTATCCGCATTTCTCTTGGGCGTTGTATCCGCAGTTCCGCCAGACCTTTTTCGATCCCACCAATCCCTTGGCGCTGCAGGTGATCGGCGCGCTCACCACCACGCTAGAGTTGACACGGGGTCTTCGGATCAACGGCCAGTTCGAATCCAATCTTTACCAGAACATCCCCAACCGGCCGAGCAACAGTCTGTTGCCGCATGTGCGCAGCGACATGCCGCGCTATATCCATGAAGGCGCCAATGGCATCGCGGAACTCGATATGCATTATCGTTTCCGCCTGGCACCGGATGTTTATGCGGTGGCGCGCGCCGGCTATCTGGAGAATATGTTCGCCGGCGTCGGCGGTGAAATCTTGTGGTGGCCCGATGGGCGGCGTTGGGCGTTGGGCGGCGATCTCTATGAAGTGAAACAGCGCAATTTCGACCGGCTGTTCGGCCTGCAGAAATACAAAGTCGCCACCGGTCATGTTTCGCTCTATTACCAATCGCCCTGGCATGACGTGAATTTCACCTTGCGCGCCGGGCAATATCTTGCAGGCGACCGGGGGATCACCTTCATCGCCAGCCGGCGCTTTTCTACGGGCGTGGAAATCGGGGCCTATTTTACCAAGACCAATGTTTCCGCCACCCAGTTCGGCGAAGGAAGTTTCGACAAGGGCATCCTGATCCGCATTCCGCTTGACTGGGCCCTCCCGGTGGAGACCCAAGGCGGATTTGATCTTAACCTACGTCCCGTGCAACGAGATGGCGGCCAGACACTCTCGGGCGACGCAACCCTCTTTGAGGAATTGTACTCGACCAGCGCCGGCGAAATCGACCGCCATAACGACCGCTTAATCCAGCCATGAATTGGTCTCGTTTTCCAGATCATTTCGGGATAAATGTAGGTGCGTGGTATCCCCACACGGGGTGCAGAAGCGCATTGTCATCGAGGGCGAAATGAGTCCGAACATGGTCGATTATCGCGGCGAAGATTTGGCTCCGCCGCCTGTTTCGGAAACCATACAGACCTATCTGCGCAAATCGATCTCCATCGCCGACATTTTGAAGCGCTTGTCTCGCGGCTGGTCCTTGGCCATGGCTGGGGCCTTGATGGGAGTCGTAGTCGGTCTTTACCTCGTGTGGATAACCCCACCTTCCTACACCGTAACCCTGACGCTCCTGCCACTAGAGCAGGGGTCGGCAGATATAAACGGTGGCGGGGGTACGGGATTGGCGGCATTAGCTGGACTATTAGGGACCAGTGGTCCGGTCCCGAAGTTCACCCGCTTTGCGGCTTCCTTCTATTCCACGGGCCTCGCTAGACTGCTGGATCGCAGATATGACATGATTTGCATAACTTTTGGGTGCGATCCCAAGACGCGCCAATGGCCGAAACACACAGGCTTTGACGGATGGATGGTACACACTTTCGCCGAGATTGCGCATTTGCCCAATCCAGATCGGCCCCGGACCGCGTATGATCTTGCGCAATATATCAGCTCAAGTGTGACGATCGCCCCAGATAAGAACACTGGTATGCTGGCCCTCAGTGTCACCGATCGTGACCCCAAAAAAGCTTCGGACTTCCTGGTCCACCTGGTTCAGGGGGCCAATGATTACGTCAAAAATCAGGACAATGAGGTCGTGAAGAAGCAACTTGCCTATGTCACAGAGCAGCTCAAGACCAACACCGATCTGTCGCAGCGAGACGCCCTGACCAAGATGCTTGCGGAAGCGGAACAGCACCTGATGCTGACGGCGATCGACATTCCTTATGTTGCCGCCATCGAGGATGGCCCCACCCCGGAAATTTCCAACGGGGCAATCAAATATATCAGCGCTTCTATTCTGCTTGGGGTGCTATTGGGGGGCGGCCTCGGCATCGCCTTGAGCTTCGTACCAAAAGAAAAGCGGGTGTGGAGACGGCTTTGGACGAAAGTTTAAGGCGCGCGATTCTCTACACCGCCGATCCCGCGGTTCTTTATACTGCTTTTGGCCGACGCTTTCCGAACCTGCACGCACACATCGAAGGGTTGTTGAACCGCAGTTGGAGCGCAGAGATGCTGCTCCACAATTATCTGGTTTATTCCACGGTTCTAAGCCTTTTCCTCAGCACCCCATGGTTTCACAAGGGGGTCGACGTTTTCTACGGCTACCCGATCGTCGTCGCTAATAGCGCCATCCTTCTCGTTATGAACCGCCTTTTGATCCATCGTAACCATGCGATGTTGGTCGGAGCGGTCATGCTAATAAGCCTGATTGCTGCGGCATCGTCGGGCACGCCTGTTTTTGCGATTGTGCAGCAGATCATCGGCATCCTAGTATTCTCCTGCTATTATTTCAGCATGCTGACCACCGCCGGCATTTCCTTGCCGCGATGGATGGCAGTATATACCCGAGCGGCGCTTCTGGTCGCGGTTTGGGGGATCATAGATTTTGCGGGGCGCAGCCTGCATCTTCTTTCCCAGACCGTGCAAACAAGGCTTCATTCGATTTTACCAGAGCCTTCATTTTTCGTGTACCTGACTTTGCCGGCAATCGGGATATATTTGAGCGCACAGCTTCGTAAGGGGGGCTATGGTCTCGAACTCGCGATCTTTTTGGTCTGCTACATTTTAGCCGATTCCTCCCTGGGCTGGGTGGGGCTGTTCCTTGTCGGCTTTTTTGCCTTCCTGCCGCGCCTCAACCTGTGGCGGATGTTTGGCCTTGTCTTGCTGGGGATTGGCGCCCTGGCGGCCGTGTTCGTGCTAAGCGCGAATTTTCGTCTTCGCGTGGTGGATACGGCCCTCGGAATAGCATTTTGGGACCTTCAGCATCTAAACGCCAGCACTTTCGCCGTGCTTGCCAATGCCTACGTCGCGGTCATGACGGTCATCAAACATCCCCTGATCGGGGTCGGAATCGGCGGCTATCAGTACCAGTATCTTCAGTATGTGCCCGTGCTCAAAAACGACGATCCCGATATCGTGATGCTCAACATGTATGACGCGGCTTCCCTGTTTTTTCGCACGGCGGCCGAGCTCGGCGTTCTGGGATTTGGCTGCCTGGTCGGATTCCTGATTGTCTGCTCCAGGGTGAAGGGGCCGCGCCATCTCGAAATCCGGAACGCTCTGCTTCCCTTCTTCCTGCTCCGTATGGGACGGTACGGCGCCTATTTTTCGATGGATCTCTATTTGTTCGTCGGACTTTATTTCCTTAATTACATGCACTACCGCGCTGATGTCCGCAGTGGGTACGCACCGGCACCGTTCGTCGCGCCGCTGGCGAAATCCACGCCTTCCTGAAATGCACGAACCTTCTCCGGCCCTTGCTGCCAAGAGCGATGGACAAGCCATTGCCACCCCTCGGCTCTTAGATTATCCAGGCTCCGCCGCGAATTGGAGTAAGTGCGCATCATGACAAAAACTGCCTTGATCACCGGCGTGACCGGCCAAGATGGCGCACTGCTGGCCGAACTTCTCCTGGCCAAAGGCTACATCGTTCACGGACTGAAACGGCGCTCGTCGTCCTTCAACTCCGAACGAATCGACCACCTTTATCAAGATCCCCATGGCCGGCCGACCAAGTTTTTTTTGCATTATGGCGACCTCACTGATGCCACCAACCTGATCCGCCTAGTGCAGGAAACGCAACCGGACGAGATTTACAATCTTGCGGCCCAGAGTCATGTTCAGGTCAGTTTCGAGACCGCAGAATATACTGCTAATGCAGACGGGATTGGGGTACTAAGACTACTCGAAGCGATCCGCATCTTGAAGATGGAAGCCAAGGTGCGTTTCTACCAGGCGTCCACCTCCGAACTCTATGGAAAAGTCCAAGAAACCCCACAGCGGGAAACCACGCCGTTTTATCCCCGCAGTCCTTATGGCGCAGCCAAACTTTATGGCTATTGGATCACAGTGAACTATCGCGAGGCGTACGGTATGCACGCCTCGAACGGGATACTGTTCAACCACGAAGGTCCTACCCGAGGTGAGACGTTCGTCACCCGCAAGATCACCCGCGCCGTCGCAGCGATCCATCACGGCTTGCAGGACTGTCTTTACGTCGGCAACCTGGATGCCCAGCGCGATTGGGGCGACGCCCGCGACTACGTCAAAGGCATGTGGATGATTTTGCAGCAGCCTCAGCCCGACGATTACGTGTTGGCGACTGGCGAGATGCATTCCGTGCGCGAATTCACAGAATTAGCTTTCTCTCAAATTAACTGTAAAATCATCTGGCGCGGAGAGGGAACCCAGGAGCAAGGAGTGGATGAAAAAACCGGTCGCGTGCTGGTAAGGGTCGACTCGCGCTATTTCCGCCCGACCGAGGTGGAATTGCTGCTCGGCGACCCAACCAAGGCACGCAGCCTGCTGGGATGGAAACACGAAATTACCTTCCCGCAATTGGTCGAGAACATGGTCGTCTCAGACCTTAAGAAAGTTTTGATCGAGGGACAGCGCAATTTATGAAAGCCGCGCCCTACAGCTTGGCCGGCAAACGGATTTGGGTGGCCGGCCATCGCGGCATGGTAGGGTCGGCGCTCATACGGCGTCTGCAATCGGAAAATTGCACGATCCTGACAGTGGCGCGCGGCGTGCTGGATCTGCGCGACGGCAAAGCTGTGAGCGAATGGACCCGGGCGAACAGGCCACAGGCGGTCTTTCTGGCCGCGGCAAAGGTGGGCGGCATCGTGGCCAACGACACCTATCCGGCGGACTTTCTTTACGACAATTTGATGATCGAGGCTTCGATCATACGGGCCGCGTTCGAGGCGGGGGTCGAAAAACTATGTTTTCTGGGTTCATCCTGCATCTATCCGAAGTACGCACCTCAGCCTATTCCAGAGAATGCGCTGATGAGCGGACCGCTCGAGCCCACCAACGAGGCATATGCAATTGCGAAGATCGCCGGCATCAAGCTTTGCCAAGCGTTTCGTAGCCAGCATGGCTGCGATTTTATCTCGGCGATGCCGACCAACCTCTATGGACCGGGTGACAATTTCAACCTTCAAAACTCCCACGTCATCCCGGCCTTGCTGCGCAAAGCGCATGAAGCAAAAAGGGACGGGCAATCCAGCCTGACGATTTGGGGCAGCGGCACACCCCGGCGCGAATTCCTCCATGTCGACGATTGCGCTGACGCGTTGGTTTTTTTGATGCAACGCCACTCGGATCTTGAGCATGTGAATGTGGGATCAGGTACCGACCTGACCATCGACGAGCTGGGCCGCGCGGTGATGAAGGTAGTTGGTTTTGATGGCACATTGACGCATGACACTTCCAAACCTGATGGCACGCCGCAAAAATTGATGTCCAATGCCAAAATAAGTGCGTTGGGTTGGTCTCCCGCCGTTTCCCTAGAAGCGGGATTGACGCAAACCTATAGCTGGTTTCTGCAGCAGGAGCGGGTTCGTGGCTGAATCCGGCGGCCCACAAATACAGCGTCTGAGCCAGTTTCGACTTCCGGCCGGGTTTCGCGGCCGCTCCACCGCCACAGTGTTGCTGTGGCAGGTCGTGCAGGCAACCATCTTCGGCTGCTCGCCACAACCGCTCTATGGCTGGCGGAGGTTCCTGCTGCGCTGCTTTGGCGCGAGAATCGGCAAAGGGGTGCGAGTGCGTCCTTCGGCGCGGGTCACCTATCCATGGAAAACTGAAATCGGCGATTATTGCTGGATCGGGGACCATTCGGAGCTTTACAGCCTGGGGCCGATACGCATCGGCGCCGACAGCGTGATTTCCCAGCACAGTTATCTATGCGGTGCAACCCACGACCACCGGCAGGCAGATTTTCCGATCGTGGCGCCCGGCATCACAGTCGGCACGCAGGTCTGGATTGCCGCAGATGTTTTCGTCGCACCAGGTGTTACGATTGGCGATGGCGCCGTAATCGGCGCCCGTAGCAGCGTCTTTTCCAATATTGCCGCCAACATGGTCGCGATTGGCAGTCCCGCCAAGTCGGTCGGCGAACGTTTCATGGTCTAACCCAACCCGCTGATACGACGGTGGCGCAATATCCAATTGGTGACAGGCCGTGGCAGGATCTGCTTTGCCACACACGCTAACCTGGCGCGCGCCAGTAGGCCGAAATAATACACAGCCAGTCCAAAATTCCAAAATCCATGCCGACGTAGGATGACACATCTCTGCCTAAGCATCTTGGACCGTTCAAGGTCGCTTCGCCCCTCCATTTCCGTCAGAGCAACGACGCAATCAACCTGTTTGAAACGCCTTCCCCCAGCATAAGCGGCGAGCATAAATTCATAATCTGCGGCCAGGAGGCCGATCTCGAAAGCATGTTCGATCAGCAGGCTCCGCCGAGTAAAAAGCGCTTGATGGGAGCATGGCATGCGGCGGGGAAGGACCGAAGGGCGCTCCGCCAGGACAAGGCGTTCGATCTGCCGCCCTGGATAACAGCGAATATGATGCCCGTACACCATGTCGCTATCGACATGATCCTGACCAAATACTTCTGACAAAACATTAGGCGTCGCAAAACAGTCGCCGGCGTTCATGAAGAGCACCCACTCCCCCTTCGCTTCCGCAACGCCCTTGTTCATCGCGTCATAAAGATTGCGGTCCGGCTCGCTCACCCAATAGGCAAGCCGACCGCTATAGGAGGCGATGATGTTGCGACTGCCGTCGGTTGAAGCGCCGTCGACCACAATCAGTTCGAAATCAGGATAATCCTGCCCCAACACGCTTTCCATTGTCCGCCCGAGGGTGGCAGCCATGTTGTGGTTGACGGTCACGACCGAAACTTTAGGGCCAGTCATTTCGGGCCTCGGTTAAGCGCCCAAGCTACCAGATCATCAAATTGCCGAGCAGCCTCGGCCTGCTCCGCCAGGAAGGTTCTCCTGGCGCGCGCGCGGCGTTCACGCCGGACCTGGCCATCGCAGCCGGCGGCAATGTAATCCACAGCCGCGGCCGCGAAGTCCTGGTGGAGTGGGACCAGCAGCCCGCCCTCCACGCCCACGAGCTCACCGACAAACCGGTGATCATAAGCAACGACCGGCGTGCCTGCCGCCATGGCCTCGGGAACCACGAGGGACTGGGTTTCGTGAGGGTAAAGCGAAGGGAAAAGGAAAATATCGAGGTTGCGATAGAAATCCCACTTCCGCGCTCCCGCGAGAGTTCCGCAAATGACAAGCGCCGGACCGAGTTCGGCGACGGCGTCAGTCAACAGCCTTTGCGCGGCAATGCCGCCCCCCGAGCCGGCAATGAGCAATTCCGCGGTGAGCCCGCGGCGCCGCAAGAGGCGAAGCGTGTCGATGGCTCGCCCCAGTCCTTTATCCGTGGTCAAAGCGCTTAAATAGCCCAGCCGCAAGCCGCCGGAGGATCCGTCTCCAACCGGAACCGTTTCCACCCAGGCCGCATTGCTCACGATCAGGCGGCAATTGTCGGGTCCATAGCGAACTTCAAACAGCTCTGCCATTTTTTTACTGCAAAAGACTTGGGGGCTAGTCGCCCCTGCAATCTTGAGCAGCCGGCGCATCAGTGCGCTGTCCCGCAGGACATAGTTGGTGCTGTGGTGGTAGAGCAAAACAGGTCTGCCGATCAGCCGGGCGGTGGTCACCAGCGCGATATTGTATATGAGGCCCAGCCCGCCATCGAGACTAATTAGAAAACGTGGATTACCCCGACGCACCGCCAGGGCCATTGCCGCAATACCCGCCAACGTCCGGCCTGCCCGGAACAGGTGGTAAACAAGACCCCTCTCTCTGCGGCCAGGAGAAAGGTCGATTCGCAGGACCGCGGCTCCCGCGACCTGAAGCCGTCGCAACAATTCGGCATCGATCACCGAGACGCCATGAAGGGGCCCGGGAAATGGTCCAATCACCACAGGGACTGTAGGCCGATCGGCCATATCATATTCCGTAAAGCTGCAAAACTGCATCGCATTAGTGCGGGCCGATGTCGAGCCCCGCAGCGGCTCGTGCCGGCGGCCGACCGTTGACCGGACAAAAAATTTGTCGTTCATCGTCTGGACGAAAGGTCGCGACTCCGCTGTGAAGCTCTTCATCCACGAATATTCCGGTCACGCATTCGGAATCGAATTGTCTCGTGAACTTGCACGTCAGGGCCACGAGGTCATCTATACCTATTCGGCGGCAATTGAGTCTCCGCGCGGGCCCGTGCAACCGAGGCGGACGGATCCAAGCCAGCTCACGATTCTGCCGATCGGGCAGCCGGGGTCACTGGACAAATACAGCTTTGTCCACCGTATATTTGCCGAAC
The DNA here is from genome assembly GCA_025924715.1 of Alphaproteobacteria bacterium. Classification (GTDB taxonomy): domain Bacteria; phylum Pseudomonadota; class Alphaproteobacteria; order Micropepsales; family Micropepsaceae; genus Rhizomicrobium. The sequence goes on along the minus strand of JAICHV010000004.1, from coordinate 56,462 downwards.
GTCGCTATGGGCGCTCGCTCGCGGCGGCTATTATCGCCGCGGCGCCTGATGTGGTGTTCCTTAGTACTACCCCAAACGACGTGCTCGATATGGTGCGGAGGCTGGTTCCGGCGACTCTGCCGCTGGTATGGTGGCTACAGGACATTTACAGCCTGGGCATTCGCAGCGTTCTAACGCGCTGGTCCCCGTTCGCCGCAAAATTGGCAGCGCATCTCTACCGGGAAAAGGAACGCCGCTTCGCCGCCCGTGCCCAGCACGTGATCTCGATCACTGGAGATTTCCGGTCTCACTTGGTGGGGCTTGGTGTGCCACCGGACAAGATCACCGTTATCGAAAACTGGGGCTCCCTAGAAGAAATCAGGCCTATGCCGCAGGAAAATGAATGGTCCCGGGCCCATGACTTGGCGGGAAAAAAAATCGTGCTCTATGCGGGCACGCTCGGGCTCAAACACAACCCGATCATCCTGCTGGATGCAGCCTCGCATTTCCAGCAGCGCCAGCGGGCTGACGTCCAGATCGTCGTTGCGACGGAGGGGCTTGGTGCAACCTTCCTGCGCCGCGAGGCCCAGGCGCGGGGCCTTGGGAACATGACCCTACTATCATGGCAGGCGCACGCCCAGCTACCGGCCATGCTGGCATCAGCCAGCATTTTGGTAGCCATCATCGAGCCACAAGCGGCCGACTATTCTGTGCCGTCCAAAGTGCTTTCCTTCCTCTGCGCGGGTAGGCCGGTAGTGGCGGCGCTGCCGGCTACCAATCTGGCGGCGCGCATTATCGTCGAGGCCGGCGCGGGATTCGTGGTGCCGCCGGGCGATAGCGCTGCCTTCATTCGACGGATCGAACAGGTTCTTGACGATCCCCAGTTGCAAGTGGCACTCGGTGGGGGGGGGCGAACTTACGCAGAACGCCATTTCGATATCCACCGGTCAGCCGGCGGAATTCTAAAAATCGCGCAGGCTGCGATTCTCGAAACGACTTTTGTATAAGGCATTGAGATTAAACGTTTAATCGGCTGTCTCGCAGGAAGGAGCAACATGAAGATCCAACAACGGGCGTTGCCCCGGGACATTGATCTCCTAGTTTATGTTTGTATCGCCGTCTCGTTCCTGGTGTGTGCTTGGCTGATTGACCACCTGCTCGGCTCATTCACTGCCGATCCGGATTATGCGTATCTCCTCAACGGTCTCGACATCGTAATCGGCCACGCGCCATCCCACGTCGATCATCCGGGTACACCAATCCAAATGCTCATTGCAGTCATCATCGCCATCACCTGGCTGGTGACACTGCCAGCCCACGGTTTGGACACTATCCAAGATCACGTGTTGCGACATCCGCTGTTCTACATGGAGGCAGTAAACGCCGTTTTTGGAACCGGTATTCTAGGTGCCCTGCTGTTTTTCTGCCGGTGCATAAGGCAGGGTGGCGCCCCAATCGCTGCCGCGGCTGTCGGCATTGCCGTTATGTTCACCTCTTATGCGCCGCGTTTCATTTTCCACCGCATTATGCCTGAACCTGTGCTTTTTGCGGGTGCGCTGGTGCTGGCGGGTTTGATAGCCCGATGCGCATTGGATCCGAAGAACTTTCCCCAAACGCGAAACTATTCAATCATGCTGGGCGTCGTCATCGGGTTTTGCCTGACTGCCAAGGTGACATCCGCCCCGCTCTTGCTGGCGATGCTATTTCTTGATAATGGCAAGGCACGGATCGCCGCATTGATCGCCGCCGTGCTGAGCGCCGCCTTCTTTTTGTTACCTGCCATGTTCCATTTTTATCAAATGGTCCGCGGCTATATCCATATCGCGACACATCGAGGGGAATATGGTGGGGGTCAATCGGGCTTCGTTTCGGCCACCGATTTATGGAATAATATTCAAATCCTTTTCGGAGGTGCAGGCGAAACGTTCCTAAGTGTGACTCTTTTTCTGTTCTGCCTGTTCCTGTTCAGCGTTTTGCGTAAGCCGTTGCCGGGAAAGGTCTACCGGGCGTTACTGGTTACCGTGCTGGTCATCGTCGCGGAAATCTTGTTGGTCGCCAAGCAGCCCCGCCCTTATTATCTTGTGCCGGTATTACCGTTCGTTGCGCTGGGTAACACATTATTGGTTAGCCTGGTTTCGAACTCTATCCGCATGTCCGCGCTTTGGCTGGCAGCGGCGGTGGCAATGTCAACCTGGGGCTTCGAGAAGACGCGAGCAGCGCTGTTATCCGATGTCACTTTCAACAATACAAATCACCGCCTGCAACAGGAGGTTAAGCAACGCGGATGCCTTCTTGTGCCCTATTATGGCGCTGACGACCCCGAATTTAATTTATTCTTCGGAAACATGACGGCGGGCTATCGCTTCGGCTCCTCTTTGGCACGGGCCTATCCGGATTTCGTGACCTATCATACTGCCTTACGGCAGTTCATGAACTTCGACCACACCCTGAATCGGACTGAAGCAGAAGCCCGTTTCTCGAAGGAAAAATGCGTCGAATTGGTAGGTGTCCCTCTGGGCGAGCACGAGATTTCGTTCCATACGGTAAAACCAATAGAAAAATCCTCAGCTGGAACGGTGTACGAACTGCTCCCAGGTTGGCCCGACGAACCTTATGGCAAGGAGCCTTGATTGAGGGCCAAGGATCGCACCATCGACAAACATCGGGCGCGCTGGCAGGGAAAGCCGTCGTTACGCGCGGTTTATCAGGATTACCAGTCTCGTATCCGACAGAGCTTGGTGCCAGGCCCGGCCCTAGAGATCGGCGGCGGTTCAGGGAACCTGCGCGACGCGCTGCCAGACGCCGTATCGATCGATGTGCAGTGGACCCCCTGGCTCGATCTCGTCGCAGACGCACACCAGTTGCCCTTCGGCGATCGGGCATTCGCCAATATTGTCATGCTGGACGTATTCCATCACCTCTCTTTTCCCTCCCGTTTCCTGCAAGAGGCCATGCGCGTCCTGCGGCCTGGCGGGCGCCTCATTATGATTGAGCCTAATGTAAGCCCGGTCAGCTGGTTGTTTTTCAAGCTGCTTCACGAAGAACCGGTGCGACTTTCGGATGACCCGTTCGATCCGGCTCCCCGGTCGGGACCCGCTCCATACGAAAGCAACCAGGCGCTCCCCTATCTTGTGTTCGTCCGAAAAAAACGCCTGTTCGAGCAACTATTTGCCGGCCTGACCATCCGCACCGCGCACCGGTTCAGTTTTCTGGCCTATCCCCTTTCCGGAGGTTTCCAACCCTGGACTCTATTACCTGCGAAACTTGCCGGGCCCCTTCTCGCGATCGAGAGAAGACTGGAACATTTGCTGGGGCCTGTTGCGGGTTTCCGCCTAATGGTGGTCGCCGAACGAAAGGCAGATACGACCTTTACCGCTCCCCATTTCACGAGGTCACATGATTAATAAGGACCAGATTGTCTCCCCTCGAAAGGTGCGGGCACGCGCCCTGGCGGACCAATGGGCGCCACAACGCGAGCGGTTCATAAGACGCAATCGCGCCTTTCATGAGGACGAAGAACAATATCTCAAGTTCCTGATCCCAGAAGGCGCCAGCGTGCTGGAAGCAGGTTGCAGCACCGGCCACGTGCTCGCATCGCTAAAGCCGTCGCGCGGACTAGGCATCGATCTCAGCCCCAAGATGATCGAGATCGCCAAGGCTCAACATCCCGGCTGTCGATTCATGGTGGGTGATATCGAATCCCCCGCGATCGCTGAATTTATTGACGAGAAATTCGATTTCATTCTTCTGCACGACACGATTGGTAACCTTGAGGACTGCGAGGCAACGCTTCGTAATCTGCGTGCCCTTTGCCATCCCGATACAAGAATCGTGATTGCCTATTACAACTATCTTTGGGAACCGTTGCTAAATTTGGCCAACCGCCTCCATATTCGTATGCCGACAGCCCCGAGCAACTGGTTAAAGCCGCCGGACATCGCCAACCTGCTGACGCTGGCAGACTGGGAAGTGGTGCGCACAGACTGGCGACAACTTATCCCATTCGATTTTTTTGATATCGGTCATTTCGTTAACCGATTCATCGGCACGTTGCCGGCCGTCAGACGACTGTGCCTGCGCAACTATATTGTCGCGCGACCGCTCGGCTTGCCACTGGAAGAGAAGTTGACCACTACCGTAGTTGTTCCCTGCCGGAATGAGCGCGGCAATATCGAGCCTATCATTCAGAGACTGCCGGAATTCAGCGACGATCTGGAAATTCTTTTTATCGAAGGCCATAGTCATGACGGTACTTACGAAGAGGTCGAACGTTGCATCCCAATCTATCGCCATCGCGACATCAAGTTGTTGCGTCAGGACGGCAAAGGAAAAGGGGATGCCGTTTTCAAAGCTTTCGATGTCGCGCGCGGGGATATACTTATCATTCTTGATGCCGACCTTAGTGTACCGCCGGAGGACATTCCGAAATTCTATCGCGCATTGCGCGCCAATAAGGGCGAGTTCATCAATGGTTCGCGGCTCGTCTACCCAATGGAAGAAGAAGCGATGCGGTTTCTAAATCGCGTCGCCAATCACAGCTTCTCGATTCTCTTTTCCTGGCTTCTCAACCAGCGTTTTACCGATACGCTATGCGGCACCAAGGTCCTTCGGAAGCGGCACTATTTGCGCATCAAGCAGAACCGCAGCTACTTCGGCGACTTTGACCCTTTCGGAGATTTCGACCTTATATTTGGGGCGTCAAAGCTGAACCTGAAGATCGCGGAATTGCCTATACCTTACGCGGCGCGAACTTATGGTGAAACGCAAATCTCGCGATTCAGTCATGGCTGGCTCCTGCTCCGCATGGTCGTGTTCGCTTATTCCAAGTTGAAGGTGCTTGCGTGAAGCTTGTGCCTCAAACTTCCGCCAAAAAAGTATCAGCTCCAGCCAGGGGGCGCCTAAAAAGACTGTGCTTTCTGGGCGCCCGCATCGGCATTACGGCTTCCTTGCTCTATCTGGCGGTGCGGCGCATGCAATGGGGAACTTTTTTTTTCAACCTGCAGCACGTGCGGATCACTTACTTTTTGGCCGGCGTCGCGGCCTTGTTAGCGCAGACCTTACTTGCAGGAATACGCTGGGGCCGAATTGTCCGTATTTGCGGCATACCTCTGAAAGATGGCGACGGCGTTCGCTACACATTCGCCGCGGCATTCTTCAACCAGACTTTGCCCGCCTCCGTCGGTGGTGACGCGGTCCGTTCCTGGCTGTTGAGAAAGCGGTACTCCAACTGGAGTGCGCCGATCTACTCGGTCATCATTGACCGCAGCGTCGGCGGCATAGCGCTTGCAACCCTTGTGCTTGCGACCCTGCCCATGGGTTACGCATTGATCGCCCAGCAAGCGGCAAGGCTGAGCCTTGTTCTAGTCGGCCTGAGCTGCCTGGCCGCTTTCGCTTCCGTGCTTCTGGTGGGCGGGATACCCTGGCGGACTTTAGACCGGATCGCCGGCATGAAGTACCTGCGCATGATTTCGCAGATCGTCCTTTCCGCCATGACAGTGCGGACCGGTGGAACTATCCTCGCGATCTCGATCATTATTCACCTGCTTAGCGCGCTTTCGGTCTGGTGCATGGCGGCAGCGATACATGCGCCGCTGAGTCTGGCGGGAGCGCTTGTCCTGGTTCCCCCTATTATGCTGATCGTGATGGTTCCCATATCGATCGCAGGCTGGGGGGTGCGAGAAAGCGCGATGGTGGCGATCTTGGCTTATGCGGGGGTCAGCAATCCGCTCGGTTTCTTGATTTCCTTGCTATTCGGGGCGGCATCGTTGCTGGTGGGAATCGCGGGCGGCGCCCAATGGCTGCTCTACCGAGAGCGCGACGCGACCATCGGCCCCGAAGATTCCCCGCACCCCCCGCCTGAGCGCAGCGTGCTTCCCTCAGCGCCCCGCAGCTAACTCCGACGCCAACGCCGCTATTTCGCCCGTGCGCAAATAATAATTCTGGGTGGCAACCGCATGACCCTGGCCGGCGGTCGCGATCTTTTCGCGCAAGCAATCGTCGGCGAGGAGCCGATCAATCTGGGCAATACAATCTTCGGCGTCCCGATAGGCCACGACATGTTCGCCGGGAACGAACATGTCATGCAGATTTTTTTTCCAGTCAGTCAGCAACAGAGCCCCTACCCCGGCAGCCTCAAAAAGCCGCATATTGTTGGCCCATCCCTCCGCCAGATCGATATGAAAATTGAGAGTGATTTTCGACCGGCGCAGAACCTGGTACATGTCCCGTCCCCACGCTTCGCCTTGGTAGCAGCGGTGCAGGGGCGAGGTTGAGGGAAGCCGTTCGATGCCGTTTCCCCACACTTTCAGAGCTGTCCGCGTTGCAAGCTGTTCGAGAAATGCGATTCGGCTTTTGTGGTCCGGCGACAAGCTGCCTACGAAGGACAACGCAATGTCGCGCGGCGGCGGCGGACCGAGCCGGTCCAGCACCGAGGTTTCGAACGCCAGGCGATTGAGTTCGGCGCGAAGGCCGCGTCGGCGGAACCACTCGACTTGGTTCGGAAGAGAGGAAATCATCAAATCATACCCATCGAAAGGGTCGTCCTCCGGCAGCGACGATGCGATCTGGCCGATTAGCAACGAGCCGGGCGGCTTGGCAGCGCGGAAAAATGGACTGCGCAAATAGGCGAGCTCCTGGTTCAGAATCATATCCGGCCGGTAATGCTCGATTTGCGCTCTCAGAATGCGGTGTTCCCATTCCCGCCGATTGGGCGGCAGGGGTTTCGGGAAGATCGCGGCCCGGACTTTGCGGGCGGCATTCCCGGCTCGCCAGACGATCGGATTGAGCAATGGTTTGGCCGGTCGTAACATTTGTTTGATGCGGACAGTGCGAGCCTGCCGCGCTGGTTTGCCTTCGCGTTCCGGCGGTGGCACCAGCGCCGGAAGATTCAAGCCATGTTCCCTGGCCCAAGCATACTGAAGCCAGGGATTGTTGATATGCAGTTCGCGTGCTTCGTGGCCATGGGCCGTGAAATTGAGAGAGTAAAAATCCGCCACGCCGAACAGGCTGGCATTGCGGGCCGCCAATTGTTCGTAATAGGAGGCCTCCGCCAAACCGGGACAGGTCAAGTAATGATCGTGCAGAAATTTGGGATAATCTGCGGTCAGCACCAGAATACGCATCAGCCAATCACCAGTTTCTGAACGCGGAAATATTCTAGAAGTTGGCGCGGTGAAACCGACAAATGCTGCATTTGGAGGCCGGCTCGGCGCAAATCCGCTTCCGCTTCCCGCAAGGACCGCAAATAGGGCTTGTATAGCACATCTCGGTCTGCAGGCGTGAAATTGTAACCCAGGGCAGGCAGCGCGGCCCAGCGGCGCCAGCGGCCGGCCAACAGGATTCGCAACCCATGATAGTGATAGAAGATCAGGGGCCGGCCATCCACCATGATTCGACCGCCTTGCCGGCTGACGCGGTGCGCCTCGACATTCCAAGGGGCTAGACCGGCGCCAGGATGGCCTGTGATTATCAACTCTTTGTAGAGCTCCGGCCATTCGTCAAGGTATTTTTGGTCGCCACAATATCCCCTTTCGGGGTCGAGCTCGCAGACCGCCATGGTCTGCGACCGCCATCTCTCCAGGCATGCTAAGCCTTCAGAAGCGTGGCGGATCATCATCAGGCCCACATTGAAGATGCCCGACCCGGCAGCGTATGATTTATACTGTGGCGCGAAATTGTGCCCATGTATCAGGATTTCATGGGGGCCAAGCTCGTCATAGAGTGGCTTGATGTCACTGTAAAAGCTGAGATCGGCATCGAGATAAGTGGCGACCGATCCGGCGCCTGCCTCTTTCAGCAGCGCGATCAGGAGTGGTCCGGGACAGGTCCAGCAGAATTCTCGCCTTGGCCTGGTCTTGCGGACCTCGACCAACTCGGCGTCGCCCAAATCCTCGACCTTCCAAAGCCGAACTCTGGCCAGACGCAGCTTTGCAAGCGCCTCGTGGGTTTCGTCGTCAATGCAAAGGATCGTTAGCAGGAAATCACCGACAATTTCGCGGGTCAGCGAGCGGTAAAGGGCAAGTCCCCGACTGGCATAGTTGCGGTCGAAAAGGGTGCAGAAATTATAGGTCATTGTCGATCCGATTATGGCCAGGCACTGCGCGCAACAATCTTTTGACGTATCGTTTTATACGGCCCAGTTGGGGCCTTAGTTTTTGACGAATCGGCCGCGTTACCGGCTGCAGAACCGAGATCCAGACTCGCCAGAGATTGACGGCCACATAGCGCGGCGGACAGGCGAGTAGGACAAAATTGGTCCAGTAGACAGGATTACTGGAAGAGCGGATGGAGAAAGGACGTATTAGGTCCCGCCATATTGATTCCCCCCCCAGGCCATGAATTCCCGTCAAGCTTTCGTCGTGGCGCAACCGGACATTGGGGGCTGTAATGAGCGCAAACCCCATTTTTCTCGCCCTCAGAGTGAATTCATAGTCGGACAGGTAGTGGGGCAGCAATATGGGGTGGAAGCCCCCGATTTCCAGGAAATCCGACAGGTGCACGAACAATCCCCGCGTCGAAAGACAGTTGAGCTCGGCTGCATCGGGGACCGCCCTAGCACTTAAGGTTCGCCAATCCCAATGCACCCCGACTTCTAGGAATTTTCCGCTCAGATCATATTGTTGTGCCAGCAAGAGGCTGCGCGGCTTCAGCGCCGCCACTCCGTTAGCCAGAAAGTTCGGCTCAATCAATGTATCATCGTTAATTGTCATGATGATATCGTCGCCAGGCAACCGTTGTCGGCGAAGCCATTTATAAGCCTGATGTAACGATCCCCCCCACCACCAATTGCCCTTACCCTTCAGCACCGAGGCATTTGGTACCAAAGCACGGACCATCGCCTCGGTACCGTCCTTGGAACCATCGTCGACCAGCACCAGGCGCCAATCAGTATGGGTCTGCGCCAACAGGCAGCGGACAAACTTCTCCGTGACCGCGCATCGGTTATGCACCGGCAGGAGGACATGGACGCAGGCTGGCGGGCTCATGCCTTTCGCAAAATGAAGACAAAATTATCGCCCAGTCCCAAAACATCGAGCAGACGGCTGATGTAGCGATGCAGCCGCAGCCGCCGGCCCTGGCTCACAGATCGGTCAAGGAAGGGGGAAACATGCCGCACCCGTCCCTTGGCGGACCAAAAGCCGGACGGCTCTCCCCGGGGCGGATACTGAAGCACGTGCATCCACTGATAATATTGCCATTCCGATGCCGTCACCGTCCTCGCTCGGACTACTTCCAGTCCGGCCCGCCTGGCGGCGTGCTTCAGTGAGCGCGGCGTGTAGAACTGAATATGGTATGGTACATGCCAATTGAGCCATTTTCGGCCAAACAGATGGGCGCCGAAACTACCGGCATTGGGGGTGGTGATGACCACCGTTCCGCCCGGCCTCAGTACTCTTGCGACTCCGCGCAACAGCGCATGCGGATCGACCACATGTTCGGCAACCTGGTCGAGCGTGACATAGTCGAAGCTCTCGCTGGCAAACTGATTTCCATCGAACACCCCTTGGCGGATATCGAGTCCGTATCGCCGAGCGATCGCCTGAACATTGCCGTCCGCTTCCATGCCAACCGCCTGGCAGCCCCGGGCGGCATGATATGCCAGAGTGGAGCCTATACCGCAGCCGATATCGAGTACGCGCACATTGCGGGGAACCCAACGGAAGGCCGAACCGCGGTCGCCGTTGAGCCACGATAAAAACCCACTTTCCTCTCGTTCCGGCCGGAAACTGTCCAGGTCGAAACCGCCGCGAGGATAATAATTGGTATACAGGCTAGTCAATTCCTCCGAACCGAAGGCAACCGGAATATGCCGATGACCGCATGAGTCACAGACGTACAACGCGAACTCACCGGGGTAACCATAGCGATCGTCATAGAGGTCCCGGTACAAGAGCCGGCTGGCTTCCCCGCAAATGGAACAGGCAACTATGGCGAGGGGAGCATTCATCGGGAATCCAGTTTGCGCTCAAAAAAACATCCGCGATACTGCGCACGGGCCCCGTCCACCTCTATGAATGTACCAACATGGGCCTCGAAGGCATAGCGAAGGTCATACCGGTCCACCAAAGCGGCCTCAATTGCGCCGTAAGCGAACAGGCGACAGGCATAGCTGGCGGGATAGATACTAGGTGGCACGGTCTGAACCACGATGCGCTCGCGGCCACTGTCCAGAACCGGGGTGCGGTCAACCAAGATGAAACGCGGTGCGCGGCGGGAAATCTCCTCCAACAAGGCGAAGGGATTTTCTAGATATTGCAGAACGCTGGAAAGGAGGACCAGATCCGGGACCTTCTCCCAGCCGCTCTTCAGATCGGAGAAGAAGCGTAACTCGTCATTTTCAAATTCGGCCCGTCCCGCGGCGGCAAAATGAAGTTGCTCCACGACCCGCCACTGCAATGGGCCGAGCCGAGAAAGCAGCTCACGGTTCTGCCAGTAGGAACTTCCCAGCGCGCCACCGAAATCCAGCACGGTCAAGCCGTCCCCGTTTCGATCCATCGCGAACACCAGCGCCGCCAGCACGGGGAAGAAATATTCATGAGCATTGAACAAAACGCTGTCGCGCTCATATGGCGAACGCCCACTTTGGACCTCCCTGGTGGCCTCGCGATGGATGTCTAGAATTAGCTGCATGTCGTATCCGCCAGCCGCGGCAACCGCCTCGGCCCAACTGGAAAAATCTCCCACATGCGATGGTGGACCGGCGATGGATGCGGCGGCAGCTTGCGCATCCGCGGCGGCACGGGTCGCATCGAAAATCGCAGCTTCGGTTTTTTCGTAATAGGGTTTGAGCAGCCCTCTGGGCACCTGTGGCGGCCCCAGCAAAGCCTTCGCTTCTGCTGCCGAAACCATGGCAGCAGAAGCCGCGTCGGCCAAAAGGCCGACGGCGATCCGACGCAGAGCCTTTACCTGCTCCCGCTGCGAAAGAGTCCACGGCACATCAGGCAAATTCAGGGCGTCGGCCGCGAGGCTCCTGGCCCGCCGCGCAGCCTCCATTGCGACATTCGCTGCCACTTGCGCCGCGGCCGCTCTGGCGGCCTGGGCCCGCCTGTACCGCGGCAACAGAAGAAGCGGGGGTGTCAGCAATTTGACCATCGCCCTGGCCAGGTGCTTCACGCCCAAAAGCTACCCCCCCGCACCTGCGCAAGCATCTGGCAAACCGCGGGTCCGCGCTTCATTGCGTGATTGCTCTGCATGATCGCGGAGATCGGTCTCGTCCGCAAAGTGAGTTTAAGTTTTAGCTGCCCGGATTGGAGCCGGGCTTGCAAGGAAAATCTGCTACCATCCTGCATCTCAGGGGTCAAGATTGGCCCCCCCTGGCCCTAAACGGGGGGGAAACCGCCGATTCGGAGAACGGATGTAATGGTATGGAGCGAAGATTTGGGCTAAAGCCGCCACGCCACCTCTTTTCCGCGAAACTATGCGTCCGAAATTTCGCCTGATCGACCTGCCTAGACGCGCTGACGCTCGCGGTAGCCTGACCTTCGGACAAGATGGCGATCATGTGCCGTTTGCGGTCAAGCGCTTTTTCCTCATCCGCGATGTCCCCCCGGGCGCCTCCCGCGGCGGGCACGCCCATCGTGCCCAACATCAGTTGCTCATGATGCCGGCCGGTGCTGTCACCATCACGGTCCATGATGGACGGGACCAGACGATGGTGCGGATAGATCGACCGGATCTCGCGCTTTATGCTCCGCCGATGCTCTGGCTAGACCTTACCAATGTTACCGCGGGTGCGGTTTGCCTCGTTCTGGCGTCGGACGTATATGAGGAAATGGATTATATTCGCGACCGCGATGAATTCTTCGCCTTAACGAAAGAAGAGTGATGAGCCCTGTGAAACGCTACGTCTCGATGGTCGATCTGAAAGCGTCCTATCGGGCGCAAGAGACTGAAATCGACGCCGCGATCAAGCGTGTAATGCATAGTGGCTGGTATATTCTCGGCCAAGAATGCGCCGCCTTCGAGCAGGACTTTGCCCGGTGGTGCGGCGCCCATCACGCGGTCGGTGTGGGCAACGGTACTGACGCGATTATCGTCGCGCTGCGTGGACTTGGGGTGGGGGCCGGCGACACTGTATTTACGGTCTCGCACACGGCGGTCGCCACGGTCGCTGCGGTGGAATTAGCCGGCGCCACCGCGATGTTGGTGGATATCGAACCCGACACTTACACCATTGATCCGGCCAAGCTGGAGGCTGCGGTCAAGGCAGTGAAAAACTCCGGAGGCAGGCCGCGGGCGGTTATCGCAGTACATCTCTATGGGCACCCCTGCGACGTTGAGGGGATCGCCGATATCTGCCGCCGCCATCAACTCTTCTTTGTCGAAGATTGTGCTCAGGCACACGGCGCGATGTTAGGTGATGCACAGGTCGGCACTTTTGGCGATATCGCAAGTTTCAGTTTTTATCCCACCAAGAATCTGGGAGCGTTTGGCGATGGCGGCGCAATCGTCACCCGTGATCGGACGCTAGCGGAGCGCTGCGCCGCGATCCGCCAATATGGCTGGCGCGAACGCTATCTCAGCGACCAGACCGGAATGAATAGCCGCCTGGACGAGCTGCAGGCCGCGATGCTGGGGGTCCGCCTGAAGCGGCTGGATCGCGAAATCGTGGCACGCCGGTCGGCTGCGGCGCGCTATGATGCCGCTCTGGCCGGCCATCTGCACACGCCGCAGGTCCGTTCCGGTGTCCGCCATGCCTATCACCTGTATGTGGTGCGCAGCGCGGAGCGCGACGCCCTGGCGGCCAGGTTGAAGGCACGGGGCATTGGCACCGGAGTGCATTATCCTGTGCCCGTTCATTTCCAGAAAGCCTATGCGGGGCGGGTGGCGATCGCCTCCTCCGGCATGGCCGAAACGGAACGCGCCAGCCGGGAAGTTCTTAGCCTGCCGATGCACGCGTTCCTCCAGGACGAGGATGTCGAGCAGGTCATTGAGAGCGTGATCTCTGAATGCAAGTCGTAGGCTCTATCGCTCCGCAGCAATTCTCAGCAGATATTCACCATAGCCGCTCTTGGCCAGGGGGGCCGCCAAGGCGCGAAGCTGACTGGCATCGATATAGCCCAGGCGGTAGGCGATTTCCTCTGGACAACAGATCTTCAGCCCTTGACGGCTCTCGATCACATGGACGAATTCGGAGGCTTGCAGCAGGCTCTCATGCGTTCCGGTATCCAGCCAAGCAATACCGCGACCCATCTTCTCCACGGTCAGAAGACCTTGCTCCAAGTAGACACGGTTGAGGTCGGTGATTTCAAGCTCGCCGCGGGGCGACGGTTTGAGAGCCTCCGCAATCTGTAAAACCCGGTTGTCATAGAAATACAGCCCGGTGACGGCGTAGTGGGATTTGGGCTGAGCCGGCTTTTCCTCAAGCGAGACCGCGCGCGCGCCGTCAAACTCAACCACCCCGTATCGTTGGGGATCCGTAACGGAATAAGCGAATATGGTGGCACCTCGCTTGAGAGCGGCCGCCCGCTGCAGCATCGCCGGAAGTCCCTCGCCGAAAAAGATATTATCCCCCAGAATTAGGCAGACGCTGTCCCGATCAACGAAGGTACGTCCGATGACGAAGGCCTGCGCCAATCCGTCCGGAGAGGGTTGGGCGGCATAACGGATGGTAATTCCCCAAGGCGCGCCGTCCCCCAAAACTAATTCATATCTTCGCATATCCTGGGGCGTCGTGATAACCAAAATCTCGCGAATGCCGGCAAGCATGAGGGTCGAAAGCGGGTAATAGATCATTGGCTTGTCGTAGACCGGCAGCAACTGCTTGTTAACCGCATGGGTCACGGGATAGAGCCGTGTTCCGGAGCCGCCTGCGAGAATAATGCCCTTCATGGTACCCATATTCCTTACACAGCCGACGAAGGCAAGAGTGGGGAACTGCCATAGGAAATGGTCCAAAAAGCCGGTAAGAAAAGCGGCATGGCGGGAATTTCCGACACTATAAAGGGGACGCTGCGCCGGGCGGCGAACCGGTTAGGTTATGACATAATAGGCTATGACGCTGATAACCCCCGCGCTCGCCTATCCAAATTGCTGGGGCGCAGCGGGATCACGGTGTTGTTCGACGTGGGGGCCAATAGCGGCTCCTTTGGCTGGGACATGCGCGAACTGCAATATTCAGGAAAGATTGTCTCCTTCGAACCTCTTAAGGATGCTTTCGCGCGGCTACAGAAGATGGCGTGCCGCGACCCAAATTGGGAAGTCCTGAATATCGGTTTGGGGGCGCAGGACGAAGAACGCGCGATCCACGTTGCCGCCAACTCTCAATCCAGCTCCTTTCTGGCCATGCTTGATGCCCACGCTCGGGCGGCACCCGAAAGCGGCTACCAAGAAGACCAACCTGCCAGCCTGCGCCGGCTCGATCATATTTTTGCCGATTACTGCAGGCCGTCGGACAAGGTGTTTCTCAAAATCGATACACAGGGGTTCGAAAAAAAAGTGCTGGAAGGCGCGGGCCAAACGTTGGCCGCCATGCCTTTAGTGCAGCTAGAATGCTCTCTGGTACCTCTCTATGCCGGCGCAGAAAAAATCGAAGACATGATCGGGTACATGCGCGCTCTCGGCTATGACCCGGTTGATGCCGTTCCGACCTTTCACGATAAGGACAGTGGCCACATGATGCAGGCTGATGTGTTGTTCCTACGACGGAGCACTTAAACGCTCATCCCTAACCGTTCAGTGCGATATCGACCAGACAATATTTTTTCCCACCACATGCGATTATCCAGATACCAGTTAACGGTCTTTTTCAGCCCGGTCTCAAAATTTTCCCTTGGTCGCCACCCCAATTCCATCTGGAGTTTGGTTGAATCGATGGCATAGCGAAGATCATGTCCAGGACGGTCGGCAACAAAGCTAATCAGTTGCCGATGTGGTCGATGGGCCGATCCGGGCAGCATTTCATCCAAAAGGTCGCAAATGGCGTTCACCACATCGATATTGCGGCGTTCGGTATTCCCGCCGACATTGTAGACTTCGCCCAGACGGCCGCCCTCTAGCACCGTCAGCAGAGCGCGGGCGTGATCCTCGACATAAAGCCAGTCGCGCACATTTTCTCCTTTGCCATAAACCGGCATTGGACGGCCTTCAAGTCCGCGCAGGATATTGAGCGGAACCAACTTCTCCGGAAACTGGAATGGCCCGTAATTGTTGGAGCAATTGGAGATCAATGCAGGAAACCCATAAGTGTGATACCAGGCGCGCACCAAATGATCGGAGGCCGCCTTGGAGGCCGAATAAGGGGAATTGGGCCGATATGGAGTGTCTTCCCGGAACAAACCTTGCGGGCCTAGCGAACCATACACCTCGTCAGTCGAAACATGATGAAAGCGGAAACGGTCGCGCGTGCCCGCCGGCAAACTGCGCCAATAGGCCAGCGCCTTTTCAAGCAGATTAAAGGTACCGACAACGTTGGTCTCGATGAAAGCCGACGGCCCATCGATGGAGCGGTCTACGTGGCTTTCCGCCGCCAGATGCATAATCGCGTCAGGGCGCTCGGCCTCGAGGAGCGCCTCTAACCCAGGTCCGTCGCAAATGTCCAGTTGGGCAAACTTGTAGTGAGGGTCGCTTGCGACCGATACCAGGGAATCGAGATTGCCAGCATAGGTCAGCTTGTCGACATTGACCACCTGCCAGTCGGTGCTTGCCAGAACGGTACGGACAAGTGCGGAGCCAATAAACCCTGCCCCCCCCGTGATGATGAGCTTCATGGCGCTGGCAGAGTTATAGCGAACTTGGTGAGCCCGATGGGTTTCGAACCCATGACCCTCTGATTAAAAGTCAGATGCTCTACCACTGAGCTACGGGCTCCCCAGAAGGGGCCGAACATAGGGATGCCGGCGATGGCGGTCAATGGTGGAAAAAGGCAGAAAAACTGGCGATTCGGGATATCGTGGGCGATTGTCGCTGGACCTTGCCCACGGTATTTGCCAGACATTGGCGGGCCGGAAAAACAACCCAGTTATTCCGGTGCAAAAGGATATCCCAATGGCCGCGAACGGCCCCGTTACGATCTACACCGCCAACAGCACTACGGGTGGCATCCTGCGCACTGCGGTCGTATCTGTCCGTGATATTTATCGCTATCGGCACCTGATTTGGACGCTCTTTTCTCGCGACTTTAAAGCGCAGTTCAAACAGAGCCTGCTCGGTTACTTCTGGACTGCTTTAGGTCCGCTATTCGGAGTCGTAAGCTTCGTATTCTTGAACTATGCCGGCATCCTCAACCCTGGCAATACCTCTGTTCCTTATCCGGTCTATGCTTTTGTCGGAACCAGTCTTTGGGGTTTTCTGACGAGCTCAATCAGCGGAATGAGCAGTGGCCTCAATGCACAATCTGAACTAATTATGCGGACCAACATTCCGAAAATCGCGCTGGCGGCCTCCGCTCTGGCAAATATTGTCTATGGCATATTGGTGAACCTTGTTCTGATCGTTCTATTCCTAGTTCTCTTTGGCGTCCGTGTGAGCCTTGCCAGCTTTTTCTTCCCCTTCTTAGCGATGCCGCTTATCGTGCTGGGTGTCGGAATCGGTTTGGCGGTCAGCGTGATCGGGATTATCGCCAAGGACATCAGCCGGCTGGTCAGCCAATTCTTTTCCTTGATGATGCTTCTTACGCCGGTGATCTTTGTTTCAACCCACATTACCTCGCCATGGCTGCATCGCTTGATTCTGGCAAATCCGTTGACCTATTTAATTGAGTTGCCTCGCTCGGTTCTTGTCGGCCAGCCAAGTCCGTATTGGCCGCAATATGCGGCGGCAAGCGCAGTTTGTGTCGTGGTACTTCTTGGGGGCGTCAAAATATTTGACATGGTTCAGGACCTGGTGGCGGAACGGCTGTGAAGGAAGATTGGACTGTCAAAGTCGAAGGCGTCTGGCGAAAATTCGGTGTTTCTGCGCGGGGCGCACTCAAATATGGCATAATCGACAGTGCCCGTCGCATTATGGGCCGCAAAAAGGATTCCGAGCATCTACGCCAGGGAGAATTCTGGGCGCTCCAGGACGTGTCCTTTACCCTAGAGCCCGGCGAAGCCATTGGGATTATGGGCGTGAATGGGTCCGGGAAGACCACGCTATTGCGCGTTCTTAACGGAACCTACTCTCCGGACCGCGGCACGATAACAATGCGGGGACAAGTTGGATCGCTGATCGCCGCTGGCGCCGGCTTTTCGCCCATGCTGAGCGGTCGGGAAAACATTCACATCAATGGACTACTTCTGGGTCTTAGCCCCGCGGATGTCCGCCAACGTTTCGACGAAATCGTCAACTTTTCTGGCCTTGAGCAGTTCATAGACATGCCGGTGCGCAATTATTCTAGCGGCATGGCCGTACGTTTGGGATTCGCGATCGCTACCAGCGCGGCACCCGACATCCTACTTGTCGATGAGGTGCTAGCCGTAGGAGACCTCGCGTTCCAAAAACGCTGCTTCGACCGGATGTTGAATATTCGGCGCCAAGGTACAACCATCATCTTGGTTTCCCATTCGGTCAGCGCAATCTGGTCAGTGTGCGATACTGGCCTCTTCCTCAATAAAGGGCTATCCTCGGGCAAAATCTCGGTGAGCGAATTGGGGCGGCGTTATGATTTGCAGAACTACCGGAACGCAGCGCAAACGGCGCTAACTGCCGAAGCGCCAGAGTCTGCACCGACCAGCGCCAGGTCCGTCGACGACGTGCAAATGCTTCTTTCGGACCTTCCTCGCGAACATGGCTTTTCACAGGGAGGCACGGGAGATGTTCTTATGAAGGCGATAAGGGTATGTGACGGGCAAAGTTGGGCTAGCCGCAGTGAATTTGAATTCGGCGAGTCGATTGGCTTAGAGATGGACGTTTACGTTGCTCGGCCAGTGCCAGATGCGATATTCCGTTATACGATCGACAGTGCGACGTACCGATTTATCTGCAATCTCGACAGCGCCTACGATCATGGGATGGGGCTGGTGAACCTTGAGCCGGGCCATTACATTGTTCGCACTCTCATTCACTCACCGCGGTTCACCCCTGGTTCCTTTGACGTCAACGCGAATATCTGCCAGAAATGCTTCGAGGGTCACCTCTTTTTTCGGCATAAGGCGGCCCCTTTCGTTGTCCGGCCGCCGGGGGATCGCTTCTTCTACGATTCCGCGTCCCCGGCGGTCGTTCATTTCGATGCTGAGTTCCATATTTCGCAGATTAATGCGTCAGGGCAGCAGGAACCGCCAGCCATTACATTTTCGGATTCATAGCGTCGACCATCGGAGGGCGTGACGATGTCCACATCCAACCGGTTGCGGACCACTGCTCGCAAGATAAAGTTAAAGGTGGTGCGCGCGCTTCACGGCTTCGCTCTCGTGGTTTCCTCGCCTTACGATTTTATGCTCGAGGTTCAATCGCGGTTTTCCTTGCCGCCTATGGCGAACTATCTAAGGCAAGGGGGCATCGATCTCCTGTTCGGCGCTTTATACGAATTGTCCGCCTCTGACCTCGTTTTGAGAACGCGAATATTGGAAGGCGAGATCGGGAACGCCTTTCGTCAATTTTATCCGCTCGCGCTTAGCGACGAGAAGGGCCGGACTTACCTGGCAGCGCGGGGCGTCGACGACCTGTACCATTATGTGCACGCCTACGCCACCAAACTTGGATTGCCTTTGGCGCAGCGGATGGAAAGCTTCGCGCAGGAGGGTGAAGATCTCATTCTTTCTCGCATGTTCGGGAGTATGGCGGCCGGGTTCTATGTGGATGTGGGTGCCCATCATCCCTTTCGTTTTTCCAATACTTACCTGCTTTATTTACGCGGTTGGAGAGGCATCAATATCGACGCCATGGCAGCAACAGTTGCGGCCTTTCAACACTGGCGGCCCGACGATATCAACATCGAGTGTCTAGTGTCGTCCAGTGAAATGAATTGGCAGTTTTTCGAGTATGACGAACCTGCCCTCAACACCATGTCAGTGGATCTAGTACGGCGTCGCCAACTTGATGCACCGCAATATCGCGTAGTCCGCACTATAACGCTTCGATCGCGCCGTCTTGACGCCTTACTCGCGGAGCACCTTCCAACGGGACAAAGGATCGACATTCTAAACGTCGATGTCGAAGGTCACGATCTGGAAGTGCTGAAATCAAACGATTGGTCCCAGTTTCGCCCGCGAGTCATCGTCGTTGAGCTATTGGCGCTGGGACTAGAAGAAATGCAAAAGACGGATTTGTACCTGTTTCTTTCTCGTCAAGGCTATCGCCTACAATCGAAGCTGGTAAATTCAGCGATCTTCGTCGAATAGGCGTCCCAATGTTGCGCAATCGCAACGCTTGCGCCCGCCCTATCGAATTGGAATTTGATTTTCTTGATGACCGAAGGCGCTGTCCGTAACGCCCGGCCCCACCTTCGGACAGCAAAGCCTCGCCTGCCGCTTCGTTTCTCGGCCTTTGTTCAAGGCACGCCCCAATCCCTCGTGCTGACGGCATTGCCGTACTTCCCGCCGCCGAATCGGCCTCCCCTACCTGAACGGCCATGGACCAATTCGCAAAAAGCAATGCGCTTCGGCGGAGCATGGCTCTCTGACCTCGATGAAATATGGCCTTGGAGGTTTTGCACGCCCGAGGAGTGCCGCTCTCTTTCGTTTCTGACCATGCTCGGACCTTCCGGCCATCTGCGACTAAGCCGACGGTGGCCGGTCCATCGGACAGTTCGAGCGAATCGGCGGCATTGGACTGGGGGCACGTTGAACGCTGCGTGACTGCCCAGAGGCCGGCCGGACCATTCGGTTACTACGATAAATCAGTGGATTTTTTCCCCCGAAACCGCTAGTCGAAGGCACAGTTCCGCTTTTCCGAAACTTGGAGCGGGCTAAATTGCGGCCGAGGATGTCAAACACACATCTCTGGCTCGAAGGGAGCCGATGAAACAAATCCTGGTGACCGGTGGTGCGGGCTTTTTGGGCTCACATCTCTGCGAGCGCCTGATCGCCCGCGGCGACGACGTGGTGTGTCTGGACAATTTCTTCACCGGGAACCGCAAGAACATTGCCCACATGATCGACCATCCCTACTTCGAGTGCATCCGGCACGATGTGACGTTTCCGCTCTATGTCGAGGTCGAGCGGATATTCAACCTCGCCTGCCCAGCCTCCCCTATCCACTATCAGCGCGATCCGGTGCAGACCACCAAAACCAGCGTGCACGGCGCGATCAACATGCTTGGCTTGGCCAAACGGGTTAAAGCGCGCATCCTCCAGGCGAGCACTTCCGAAGTATATGGCGACCCGGAAGTCCACCCTCAGGTCGAATCCTATTGGGGAAGGGTAAATCCAATAGGCATCCGAAGTTGCTATGACGAAGGCAAGCGCTGCGCCGAAACGCTATTTTTCGATTATTGGCGCCAACACAAACTCGACATCAAGGTGGTCCGCATTTTTAACACCTATGGCCCCCGCATGCATCCAAATGACGGGCGGGTGGTAAGCAATTTCATCGTCCAGGCTCTGCAAGGAAAGGACATCACCATTTACGGCGACGGAAGCCAGACACGCAGCTTCTGTTATGTCGACGACCTCGTCGAGGCGATGCTTAGGATGATGGAGACGGCCGCGGGTTTCACGGGCCCCCTCAACATCGGGAATCCCGATGAATTTTCCATGCTCGAACTGGCCGAGAAAATTCTCTCTTTGACCAACTCCAGGAGCAAGCTCAAGTTCGAGCCTTTACCCTCCGACGATCCGCGGCAACGCCAACCCGACATTTCTCTCGCGAAGGAAAAGCTAGATTGGTCACCGAAGGTCCGCCTCGAGGACGGCCTGAAAGAAACGATTTCCTATTTTCGCGGAGTAATCCGGTGATGCGGCTATCTGTTATCATACCCTGCTACAATGAACATAACACTATAGATCAGATTATCGATGCAGTGAAGGCTTCAACTTATCCCGATAAGGAAATTATAATCGTCGATGATTGCTCGCAGGACGGCACGCGAGAAAAGCTGCAAAGGGAAGTGGAACCGTCCGGCCGGGTATCGAAGGTTCTATACCACGCTATAAACCAGGGAAAAGGGGCGGCGCTGCGCACCGGCATCGCAGCAGCCACGGGTGACCTTGTAATCATACAGGATGCTGATCTGGAATATGACCCCAACGAATACCAGAAGTTGGCAGAGCCCATACTGCAAAACAAGGCAGATGTCGTGTTCGGCTCCCGATTTTCCGGCGGCGATGCCCATCGAGTGCTGTATTATTGGCATAGTGTGGGAAACAGTTTTCTCACCATGCTCTCCAATATGTTCACCAATCTAGACCTCACCGATATGGAAACCTGCTACAAGATCTTTCGACGAGAGATCATCCAGGGCATCACCATCGAGGAAAACCGTTTCGGCTTTGAGCCGGAAATCACCGCTAAAATTGCCAAATGCAATTGCCGCATCTACGAAGTCGGCATCAGCTATTATGGCCGAACCTATGCGGAAGGGAAGAAGATCGGATGGAAGGATGGCGTGCGCGCCATTTATTGCATTCTTAAATACAACATTTTCCGCTAACAACTGACGGCTTCCGCGCCACCACGATCAGGTTCTTCCCCACCAGCGGGGAAAGTGCGAGATCCATCGCCTGGCTGAGCGGAAAGATGCAACGATCATAAAATTTAACTGTGCCACCGCCATAGGAAAATATCCCTAGGCGCTCCATCAGCCGCACCGCGAGTGCGGCCGGAAAACCAAGGGAGTCGAAATATGCTAACCGATGAAGTTCAAACCCCGCCTCACGAAGCGCCGCCGAAAGCGAGCCACGTGTGAACCGCGTGACATGTCCCACCTCGCTGTCCAGGCTCGTCCATAGCATTCGAAAGGCCGGCACAAAAGCAAAAAAGGTCCCGCCGCCGCGTAGAGCCCGGTTCAGCGCCAAAAGCTCTTCACCAAGATTTGGTATATGTTCTAACACGTTAATGGAATATATGAAGTCGCAGCTTTGTTCGGCGATCTCGCCGATCGTGGCGTGAACCGCAAGCCCAGCGGCGCGAAGGTCGCCGCGCAGTCTCTCGTCAATTTCGACACAGTCAACATTTCGGCCCGCACTACGAAAGCGCTTGGCGAATGCGCCATCACCGGCCCCGAATTCGGTTACTCTGCGCGCATCCTTCGGCCAAGCTCGGTCAATCAACGCCGCAATCGCGGCGGTGTAATTAACCGCCTCGTGCATTACTTCCAGAATCCGGCCTCCGGTATAGTCGGCCTTCGAGCGCGCAGGATCCAAGTCGAAACCTCTTGCCGGCTATAAATAGCGACCGGTGTGTTGCACTTAACGTTTTCTGCGGCCATTCTCAAGTGGAGGGACCGGCCGCTAATCGCGGCATAGAATACGGTCTCCGGGCAACGGGAACTAAATGTTACGCGATGCATCAGGCCGGCGAAACCTGCGCCCCGGGTTATTGGTGACGCTGGCATTTCTTTTTGTGGTTGCTGTGGCCGTGCGGCTCCCAGCCGCCGATGGCCGGCCGCTCTGGTTCGACGAATTGTGGCGGGCAGATCTGATGCTTGATCCTGGATACTGGCATGCCTATTTTTCCGCTCCTTCTGTCGAAACTGCGATCACCTCGCCGCTTTATGCTGCCTTCATAAAGCTTATTGCAGCATTTTCGATGGATCCGCTGACTCTGCGACTGTCTTCGTTTCTGCCAGGAACGTTCAGCTCACTCGCCGCCTTTGCGCTGGTGCGAAGAGCGGGCGGCAATAGCGCGTTGGCGCTGCTGGCCGGCCTTGTCATCGCTCTGAACACGCGCTTCGTCGATTACTCCAACGAGATGAAGCCATACATGCTAGAGGTCGCGATCCACCTCCTGGCGCTTTATGCTTGGCTCCTGGTGATTAAGCCTCGTTCGCCTAGCGTGTCAAAATGGATTATTTTTTTTGCGGTACTTGGCGCCGCCATCCTCTCGACTCCTACCGCAGTGTTCCTGCTGCCAGCGGCCGGCTTTTCCCTGCTGGTCAAATTCCGCGCTGAGAGGGACTTCCGCAATCTAAAGGTCTGTGTGGCCGGCTTTGCCGGCCTAGGGCTAATCGTGACCGCTCTCTATCTTATTGCTTGGCGCTATGGCGCTAGCGGTGACATGCAGCTGATCTGGGGCGCCGGGTTTCCCTCCGGCTCTTACCCCCTCTTTCTCTCGGCACAACTCGGCGACATGTGGCGAGCGTCTTTTTCTACCTTCGTGCTGCCCCGTCTGTCGACCGTAGCGTTGCTAGCGGTAGCAATTTGCTTTGCCTACATTCTCCTCGCAAAGACCTGGAGAAATCCCACGACGCGTGAAGTGCTCGTGTTCTATGCGGTCTTCGCCACAACGCTGTGCTTAATCAACGCATTGCGCGTATGGCCCCTCGGCGACGGACGGCAGAATCTTTTTCTTTTTGGACACATCATTGTTTTTGTTTTCCTGATCGTCGCGATAGCGCCGCTATCCCGACCCCTGGCCAGCATTTTGGTCATCCTGCTCATCGTAATCGCCATTCGCCACGCCGTTTCGCCAGATTACGGTCGCACACTTGCGGACCGGTTGAGGAATGGCGGCGCCCCGACGGAACGAAGTGACCTAGTGTTCCAGGATTTTTCCAACGGTGGAGCGATCGGTAGGCGGATCGCGGTTGAATGCACCGCGCATCCTGCACTGGTCATCGAGGAACAGTTCATGACCGCGCTTAAATATTATTCAGATTACGACCCGCATCACCACGACGTGGTCTCGATGTTGCGTGACAAATGCGCCACGATCGTCTCGTATGGCGAACCCTATCGGAGCCAGATTCAGGCGGAACGGCAATTTAGAGCCCTGCTTGCTGATGCACCGGACGCTTGGTTTATCTATACCCATCTGAGTCCGCCCGAAGTGACCGCCTTTGTCAGGGCGGCAGGCCGACTCGGTCGAGTCGAACAGATCAAGAGCTACCAAGGCGCCGGGTATTTCCACCTAGTCAGACACTCGTACTCGCCCCAAACCTTCTAGCGGTCTTACGAGTGTCCGTTACGCCGCCGATGAGGAAGCCGGCTGGCAGCCTTTAGCTTCAGCATATCAGATGCGGGCCGCCCGCTTCAACCAGCGGACCATGCGAGAAACGCCGCCAAGGCGCCAACACCCGCACCGCCGAGTATTTCGATCGGACGATGTCCAACCCGGTCCCGCAGCTCTTGCGCCCTCGGCGAATCGGGAAATTCGGCACGGAGAAGGATGTTGAGCTTCTCAAGCTTGCCGCGCAGATCGAGGGCATCGATGACCACAATGAGGAGCACGCCCAAGGCAACTGCGAAAGCGGGCGTGGTGATCCCATCCTTCACGCCGATAAGCCAGACCGGTCCGGAGACGATAGCGGTGTGCGTACTGGGAAACCGCCCTAGCCCGATCTGGTGGAACGCCAGCCTGCGAGCCCGCACCGAGTTGAATCCAAACTTGACGGTTCCCGCCAGCAGATAGGCAAGCGGACACACCAGAACATAGCAAACCCCGGTCAAATCCGCCCTCCATGCTCCAGCACCCAGGCCACCGACCGGCGCATGCCTTCGCGCAAATCGGTGAGGGGATGATAGCCGAGCTCACGCTGCGCCCGCGTGATGCTGCAGGCGATGGTGAGATTCATCTCCGACAGAACATGGATCTGTTGATTGTAGAGGCCCAAGGCTTGCAGCCCCCAATCGGCGATCCGCGCCACATCGGAAATGACCGCCGGTGCGTGCACCGTATCGGGTTTGACGGTAAGACCGAAATCATCGCGCAGCACGGCGCGCACGGTGGAAATGATTTCCCACATCGGATAGGGCCGCGCGTCGGCCAGCCAATAAATCCGCCCTGCCGCGATGGGCGCGGCCGCCGCCAGCAAAATGCCATAGGCCAGGCTGTCGACATAGCCGAGTGAGCGGCGGTTCTCGCCTTTGCCCATCAACGGAAATTTGCCGTCCTTGATCATGCTGAAGAAGCGGGTCTGGCGCGCCGGCTGTTCCGGGCCATAGAACCAGGGGGCGCGGATGATGGTGAGCTCGGGCGCCGTGCCGGCTTCTATGCGCCGCCGCAGCCATTGTTCCATGGCATATTTGGAGCGGCCATAACCCATATAGGGGTGATAGGGCGAATCCTCGTCAAACACTTCGTGCGGATTGCGGCTGGCGCCGATCGGGGAGTTGGACGACATCACTACCACGCGGCGCGCGCCCTGTGCCGCTTCGACCACATGTCGCACGCCATGGAAATTGACCGCCATGAAATCCTTGGGCGTCTTGGGATGGATCAAGCCGGCCAGATGCAGCACGGTGGCGCCATCCGCTCCGCGCATAAGAGACTTGGCCGTGGCGGTGTCGCGGATATCGCCATACATCACTTCCGCGCCCAACGCAGCCAGATCGTCGGCGGCCTCGCCCGGCGCCGCCAGAATGCGGAGCTTATGGCCACCTTTGCCGGCCTCGGCCATTTCGGCATGACCCTGCGTCAGCGCGCGCACCACCCGCCGGCCCAGCCATCCGGTCGCGCCGGTGACGACGAAAGAGGCCTCGCTCATGGCCAATGCCGATAGATCAGCACTCCGAAGATGGCAATGAAGACCACCACGCTGGCGAGCAAGCCCTTGTCCCGCATGACCAGGTCGGACGGGGAAGCGCCGTCGCCATACACGATGATCAGTTGCAGATAGCGCATCAGGCCGGCGGCAACCGGTACCGCTGTGATCAGCACATTGGCGCCATAGCGGGCGACGGCGTAATCGGAGGCGCAGAACAGCAGGAAGACCACAAAGGTCGCGCCGGTGAGCGCCGCCAGCACGCCGTCGAGATAGGCCAGATTATATCCCGCTAGCGATTTGCGCGCCTGGCTGACGTCATTCTGCCGGGCGATGTCGCCGCGCCTTTTGCCCGTGGTGATCAACAGCGCGATGGTGCCGGTGGCGATAATGATCCATGGCGACAGGGTCACGGCCAGGGCGATGCCGCCCGCCAATAGCCGCAGCACAAAGCCGGAAGAGACCAATAACAGCTCCACCACGGTGACGTGTTTGAGGCCCAGCGAATAGCCCAGATTGACCGCGAGATAGAGCCCCACAATGATCCAGAATCGCGGCGGCATCGCGCTCAGCCAGATCAAGGCGGCGCATCCCGCCAGCAGCGCCAGCATCAGCGCCAAGGCGGCGGGCACCCCAATGCGCCCTGAGGCGAGAGGGCGGCTTTTCTTCAAGGCATGGACACGGTCGGCCTCGATGTCCCGCCAGTCGTTGAAAATATAGACCGCGCTGGAGGCGAGGCAGAACACCGCCATTGCCATCAGCGCATGCAGCACCGCATCGCGATGTAACAGGTCCTTGCCGAAGAACAGCGGCGCCAGCACAAAGCCGTTCTTCACCCATTGGCGGATACGGATCAGCTCCAGCAAAGCCGTCATATCGTCCCCCCGGCCAGGAAAGCGTCGGCCGCCCGCATCGACAATGCCATGATGGTGCCCTGCGGGTTAACCCCCGGGGCGCCCGGCAACACACTCCCGTCCGCGAGGATGACATTATCCCAACCCTTCAGCCGGCCATAGCCATCGACGGCCTGCATGGGTGTATTGCCCATCGGACAACTGGCAAAAAGGTGAATGGTCATCAGGGCGGTGCGGCTTGGCGCGGGAATCACCTCATCGCCCGCGATGGACGATTCGTCGCCCCAGCCGGGATGTCCGACCACCGAGGGCGTCACATATTCGGCCCCAGCCGCGAACAGCGCCTGCGCCAGTTGACGCGCGCCCTGCCAAAGCCTGCGCCGGTCACGCTCCGTCAGCGCATAGGTCACCAGGGGTTCGGCGGCGCCGGGGAGGGTGCGGATGCGGCCCACGCCATCCGGCTTGATCATCGCATAATAGATCGCATGCCGGGCGTAATCCGGCAGCCACGCAGCGCGGCGACGCCAATCCTCGGCAATCGCCATGCCATAAGTGGGGAGGGTAAAGACAGAACCGCCGAAGCGCAGCTCCGGCATGAATTCGGTGATCGCCACCAGCGGCAGGCGGTAATGTTGGGCGTTGATGGCCTCAGGGAAGCGCGCCAGCACCCGAATGGTGGGATGAAGCTGGAACGTGGCGGGCCTCGCCATTCCGCTTCGGGCCAGCAGCGATGGCGTGCCGGTGGTGCCCGCACTGATGAAAACATGTTCGGCGAAAATCGTTACCGGGCGAAGCCGGCCGTTCTCGCGGATCAAAGCTTGCGCGCCCGTGACGCGCGACCCGCGCCGCAGCAGCCGCTTCACGCGGGCGTTCGGGGTCAATCTTGCGCCCCGCGCCAAGGCCCGCGGAATAAGGGTCGCAGTCATCGACTGCTTGGCGCCGGTCGGGCAGCCGGCGGTGCACAGATTGGTGCCGACGCAGTATTTTTGCGCCCGTTGCAATTGCGACACCTCCCATCCCATCGCCTCGCCCGCACGCGCCAGGATGTTGGTGGGAGGGCCGGCATCACCCGGCGTCAGCGAGGCGCTCACCGCCGTGGCGGCGCGGTCGTAATAAGGCGCCAGGCTGGCCGGCGTGAAATCCTGCAGCGCGTTGGCCGAGGCCCATTGTTCGATCACGCTATCGGGCGCGCGTTGGAAAATGGCGCTGTTGATCTCGGTGCCGCCCCCGACACAACGACCTTCGGCAAAGGCGATCTGCGAGCCAAGGGTGGTGAGCAAGCCTCCCCCCCGCCACATCGACAACATGCTGCGGGCAATGCCCGCGGGCGCTTCCGCGGCCGGAATATAGGCGCCTTCCTCCAGCATGAGGACGTCGCGGCCGGCCTCCGCCAGGGCGGCGGCGATGCTGGCACCGCCGGCACCCGTGCCGATCACCAGCGCCTCGCAGCTCATCATCTCGCTCATGAGGCGATCCCCTGACGCAGGGCACGGTATTTCTGCTGCCTCAGGCCGGCGCCGTCTTCGCCGATGGCGGCCAGTACCAGTGCGTCATCGAAAAAAGCCAACATGGTGGCTGCCCGCAGCAGGCGTTCGACGCCCGAGACCATCGGAAGCGGCAGGGATGAAAATTCCCGCAGGCTGCGGGCGAGCGGGCCCGGCCGCAGCAAGGCATAAAGCCGGAAAAGGGCGAACAGCAGTTTGAAACCGGCACGGATATGAAACGGCGCCAGACGCAACTGGGCCCGCACGAAACCCACGCAATGCGCGCTGACCTCGGCCCGCAAGGCCGGGCCCAGCGGCGGCCAGTCCGGGAGCAGGGCATCGATGGCGGTGTCGAGCGACATGCGGCGTCAGGCGGCCGGCCGCAGCCAGTCGCGCAGATAGGCGCCAGCTTCATAAAGCCGGTGGAAAAAAGGATGGCGGTAATACCAAAGCCGCGGCACCACCGCTTCGCCGGGCGCAACCTGGTAGGACACCCGGTCCACCGCCTCGAAAACAAAACCTTCCTTGCGGAAACATAGCATGGCGCGGTCGGCGTGGCGGTCGGTGACGAGCAGGTGGGCGCGGCGCAGCGGCCAGCGCCGCGTGCCTTCCAGCCAGCGCCGCAAATGCCGCGCATTGCCACGGGTGTCGACATAGCCGCCGGTCACCGGCGGCGGACGCAGGATGGCGCCGGTGCGGCCGGCACGGCGCAGATAGGTCTCGGCGACTTCTTCTTCGGTGACGGCGCCGCCAAAACTATTGGCCGGGGCCAGCAGCAGCACATCCTCAGCGGGGCGCTTCAGCGCTATATCCAGCACGGCGCGAAACGCAAAACTGGGGACGGGCAGGGGTTTGCCGTTTTGCGCCGCCAATCCATCGGGGACGATGACAAGAACGGCGGACTCGCCGCCGCTCACGAAATCGCCTTGAGGATTTTGAGCACGCCCTGCTTGACAGGGCTTTTATGGGCCGAGGCATCTTTGCCGGCAGCGGCCAGTTCAGCCTGATGGCCGACGAACCAGTCATAGGAATCGCACATCATCTCGCGATTGCTGTAGCGCGGCCTCCAGTTGAGGGCGCGATAGACCGGCTCGGAATCGAAATAAAACGGCTTGTGATAGGTCAGGTAATGCCAGGGCCCCAGCGGAGACAGGCCCAGCACATCGAGCATCCGCAAGGCGTTGATCGATAGACCCACGGGCAGGCTCTTGACCCGGCTGCCGGTGCCGGCATGGGCACAAAGCGCTTCCAGGTCCTGCTTCAAAGTGCCGAAACGGTCGGTGCCGACATTGAACACGCCGGGAGTCTGCTGCAAACAGGCCAGGATCGACGTGTCCGCGAGGTCGTCGCAATGGACGAATTGAAACAGCCCCTCGCCTTTGCCGATGGTGTAGATATTGGCGCCGTCCTTGATCCATTCGAACAGGATCTGGAAGATTCCCAGCCGTCCGGTGCCGATAATGGTGCGCGGCCGGATGATGCAGGCGGCAAAACCGGCGGCCTGGGCCGCCATGACCAATTCCTCGCCGGCCTTCTTCGCCCGTCCATAGATTTCGATCGGCTGACGCGGCGTCTCATTGGTGATGGGCATGACGGTGGGAAGCCCGAACACCGCGCTGGACGACATATGGGAAAACATCTTCACCTTGGCGGCCCGCGCGGTCTCCAGCGCGATCTCGGTGCCTTCGACATTCACCGTCCAATAGCGGTTTCCGGCCTTGTGCAGGGGCACCAGCGCGACGTTATGATGCACGAAATCGACGCCGCGCATCGCCTGCGCCACGGCGGGGGCGTCATTGATATCGGCGTGAACAAATTCGACCGTGGGGGGAAGGTCCGGCGAGCGCCAGATATCGAGGACGCGGACCTGTTCGCCGCGATCCACCAGACGGCGGGCGATGGTGGCGCCGACAAAACCCGAGCCGCCGGTGACAAGATGCAGAGCCAAAGGCGATCCTTGAAGCTGGACGCATCGCGTGCCAGGGAAGGGGCCGCGAAAGAGCGCGATCAATGGATATATTTGGGTGAATTGTCAACAGCTTAGCGGTTAACCAGGAGATCCGCGATGCTGCGGCGGCAGCGCCCTTGCAAGGGAGGCGGAAATATCTTGTTCTCTCGCCGCCCATCCCCAAAGTCGATCGAACCGCCCGATGCCCGGCCTGCTGCCTGAAAACCGTTTGCTCAAGGGCCTGATGGCGGTGGCGCTGGTGGTAGCCGCCCTGCACCCGCTGTTTTACTTCAACACCTTCAGCGGCGATGCCGAGATCCATTTGGTCTATGCGCGCAATTTTCTGGACGGATTTCCCCTGCAATTCAACCCGGGCCAGCCCTCCAGCGGACAGACATCGATGGGCTTCATGTTCGCTGCGGTCGTTCCCGCGACGAAGCTTTTCGGCGAAGCAGGCGCACCGCTGGTGATGAAGCTGATCGGGCTGTTCTCGCTTTATATCATTGCTTTTCAGACCTGGCGGCTGGGCCGTCGGTTGGGATTGGCCGGGTCATGGCCGGCGCTGGCCTCGGCTGCCACCCTGTTGCTGCCGGGCAGCATCTATAACGGCATGCTGGGCAGCGAGAATGCTTTTTTTGGCGCCCTGATCTTAACTTGGACGGTATTGGCGATCGACGGTGGTTGGGTTTCCAGCGCGGCGCCGCCAACGTTCAGGCGCGACTGTTTGCTTGCCCTGTTCATGGGGCTGATGTTCTGGATTCGCCCCGAAGCGATTCCGTTCGGCGCGGTGGCGTGGCTGGCGCGGATCGCGGCCTTGACCACGGTAAGGAAAAAATTCGACCGGTCCGTGATCGGCCGAGCCGCTTTCTTTGCAGCCATCGCCGGCTTCTTTGTCATCGCGTATGTGCTGTTGTTCCGTCACTGGACCGGGATTCTACCTTTCGGCGCGGGTTATGCACGGTTGCTGGAATCCATCGATGTCGACAGCGTCTGGATCCTGGGTCTGGCCATCAACACCAAGGTGGTGACTCGCCTTGCTGCTTATTTCTCGATTGTTCTGCCGGCCTTGTACGCAGTTGTCGTGGCGGTCCGAGACAGTCGGCCGGGACGGTGGCCGCTGATATTTTGTGGCGTCGAATTCTTTGGCCAAATGGGAAGCTATATCTTCAATCTGGTGACCGCGCTGCATTTTGCCCGCTACACCATTTATGTTTGGCCCTTCGGAATTCTAGCAGCGGCCTTTGGATGCAGCGAGCTGCTCCGCGGCGGCCGTCGAGGGTGGTTGGTAGTCGGCGGGGCGGTCTTTTCGTTCCTTGCCGTCGGCGCATACGAAACGCTCATACGGAGCGCCTTTCCTCACGATTCACTGGTTGCGGCGATGGAGATGCCACTGCAGCGGCCATACGCCTCGGAGAGGTTCCTCACGCAGCTCGGAAACCCCTCGATGAGGCCAGTGGTGATCGCGGCCCAGGAGGTTCAGGCGCGCGACGTTCTGGATAACCGCTTTGTCATTCGTTCGCTAGATGGCATTCTGGATGTGGTCTTTTTGAAATACCTTTGCCACGGCTATAACGACCACGATGGATACTTCATCGACCAAAAGGTAGACTTTTTGTCTGCGCCCTTCTCGAATTACAATCACGATCCGGCGCGTTGGTCGCTGGCCAGGTTGGAGAAATTGCCCCCGGGCGCATCCATCGACCGGCCGGGCATTCGCTATACAAGGATTGACCGGGATAATGTTCGGGTGACGAGATTGGTGGCGCATGCGTCTGATCGCAAAATCCAGCCCTGCACACTTGGACCGCGCAGCCCTTATTATTAAACACCGCGACGCGATGGTTCGGTGGGCGGTAAAGGGTGAAGTCCACCGAGGCCGGCCGGAAGCGATAGAGCAGTTGCTTCGTCATCCGACGCGACTGGCTGTAACTCCCGCCCTTGTAAGGTGGCTGGCTCGGTAACGGATCGCGCTGCGATTGGAGGAGTTGGTCGCGAAGTAGTGGTGTGGAGGAGTACTATCCGGCTGAAACGTTTTGCAATGGAACGATCAGTCCACCACGCCCTGATGGAACCGCGCGACCCATGACTGCAGCTGCCCGCTGGAGATGGCTTGGCGCAGTCCGGCCATGATCCGCTGGTAAAAGAACAAATTGTGCCATGTCAAAAGCATGGCAGCGATGATTTCTCCGGCTTTCACCACATGATGCAAATAAGCCCGGCTGAATTGCCGGCAAGCGGGACAGGAACACGCCGGATCGATTGGACCGCTGTCATCGGCGAAGCGCGCATTTCTGAGATTGAGCGCGCCTTCGGGAGTAAAGGCCTGGCCGTTGCGCCCGGAACGGGTGGGGAGCACGCAATCAAACATGTCGATGCCCCGAAGCACCGCGCCGATAATGTCGGATGGCTTGCCCACGCCCATGAGATAGCGGGGCCGGTTCGCCGGCATATGGGGGGCAACCGCATCCAGGGTGTCGAACATTTCGCTTTGGCTTTCACCCACCGCCAGACCGCCCACGGCATAGCCGTCGAATCCGATTTCCATCAAGTCTTCCAGCGAGCGGCGGCGCAGCTTGGGATAGGTGCCGCCCTGGACAATGCCGAAACAGGCATGGCCGGGCTGCTCGCCGAATGCCTGTTTAGAACGCCGCGCCCAGCGCAAGGACAACTCCCAGGATTTTTCGATTCTGGCTTCATCGGCCGGCAGCGCCGGACATTCGTCCAGTACCATCTGGATGTCTGAACCGAGCAGCCGCTGCACCTCCATCGCCCGTTCCGGCGACAGGAATTGCTCCGAGCCGTCGACATGCGAGCGGAAGCGAACGCCTTCCTCGGTTATCTTGCGCAGCTTGGACAGCGACATCACCTGATAGCCGCCGGAATCAGTGAGAATGGGCCGTTCCCAACCGCTGAAACGGTGCAGCCCGCCCAGCCGCGCCACCCGCTCGGCGCCAGGCCTCAGCATCAGATGATAGGTGTTCCCCAGAATAACGTCCGCGCCAGTCTCGCGCACGCTTTGTGGCAACATCGCCTTCACGGTACCGGCGGTCCCCACCGGCATAAAGGCCGGCGTGCGGATATCCCCGCGCGGGGTGTGGATCAGGCCGGTGCGGGCCTGCCCATCCGTGCCTAGCAATTCGAAGCGAAAATCAGTCATATGGACGATGCCGCCGCGCGGCTGAGAGGGCCGACATCCTCATTGGGCAAATGCCACGCGAGCGCCGGCCTGGTCGAATTTAAAATCGACCTCTTTCAAGCCCGAGAGTGCCGCCCGCACTTCCCCTTGCCGGGCATTGGGACAATAAAGCACTAAGAATCCGCCCCCCCCCGCCCCTGCCAGCTTGCCACCAATGGCACCGGCCGCGCGCGCCCTGGCATAGGCCGCGTCGATACGCGGGTAAGAAATCCCGACACCCAGGCTGCGCTTCATTTGCCAGCCCACGTGTAGTGCCTCACCGAAACCTGCCAAGTTGCCAGCGACGAGAAGATCCCGCATCTCATACGCCAGGGCCACCATCCGCTCCATAACAGCGAACTTTGCCGCGTCGGACTGCATTGCCGAGACCTGGGCAGATAACAATGTGTGCGCCTCCCGCTGGTCGCCGGTGTAGAACAGCATCAGATTGCTCTCCAGTTCCATCATTAGGGCCTGGGGCAATGCCATCGGCAGTACTGTAACACTGTCATTGGGATGGAATTCGATAAAATTGAGGCCGCCATAGGCGGCAGCGTATTGATCCTGCTTTCCAATCGGCTCGCCGAGCTTGTCGATCTCCAGAATACAGGCCTCCCGTGCCAGTTGGTCTTTGGAAGCGAAAATGCGGCGATGGGCGTATAGCGCGTTGAGCAACGCCACCGCGAAGGAACTGGAGGATCCCAGGCCCGTGCCGGACGGGATGTCGGCGACCGAGGTAACCTCGATGCCGGGCTCGATGTTCTGCATGCGCAGCGCCTCGCGCAGCAAAGGATGCTCGACCGCGTCCAGCCTGTCCGTCAGTTCGGTACGCGCATATTTGAGGTAGTATTTGTATTCGTTGAAATAGGCATGGACGATGGCAAAGGAATATTTGGCTATGGAACAAGATAAGACGGCGCCGCGGGACTTGCGGTAGAATACCGGTATATCGGAGCCGCCCCCGCCGAAGCTGACCCGAAAGGGCGCGCAGGAAACAATCATGGCGTCGCTTGGCTATTTTGCTGCGCCGTCATGAAATTCACTGCCTCCAAAACATCGTCGAACATATGCGCCGGTTTGGGCGGTAGCCCAGGATATCGCTGTGTGTCGCGGCAGCCATAACCCGTCCGCACGCCCAAGCCCGGAATGTGAAGCGCCTGGGCGGCGCCGATATCGCGCAGACTGTCGCCGATCAGGACCGAATTGCGCAAGTCGATATTAAGGTCGCGCGCCGCCTCTTCCAGCAATCCTGGCGCGGGCTTGCGACAGCGGCACGCGATCTTCAGCGCCGCCACCTCGCCCGCACGCCCGGCTTCGGGGTGGTGCGGACAATAATAGATGCGGTTCAGCCAAGCCTGGTCGCGCGCGAGCATGCATTCCAGTCGTCCGAAAATAGCGTCCAGCCCATCCTCGGTGACCAATCCCTTGGCGAGCTGGGGACGATTGGTCACCGCCACGGTGAGATAGCCGGCCGCGACGGCGCGCTTGAGCGCCTCTGCCGCGCCAGACAGCAGGGCCACCTGATCGGGCGACAGCACGCCATGGCCGCCGGGCTCTTCGGCCAAGGTGCCGTCGATATCAAAAAAGATAGCTGTCCGCCGTCGGCGCAGGCTCTCGCGTGCCACCCGGCCATTGGCGATATCAGCCTCGGCGAGCGCATGGCGGTCGGGGGTACCAATATCGCGCAAATATTCGGGCGTGTTGTAAACGGCAATGGATTTTCCCTGCGCGAGCAGCCGCGGCAGCGAATCCAGGATCAAGTCGGCCTTCACGCCTGGCGTCACCTGTTCCAGAAATTGCGGGGTGGCCAGGAACAACCCCGCGGGCACCAGATTGCGAAAATCACCTTTGCGACGAAATTTGGCCGGCAGAACAGCCCGCACCAAGCCATCGCGCTCCACAAGCAGGTCCGATGTCTCCGGATGGTCGTTGGGATGCGCGACGATAGTCGCCATCGCGCCGCGCTGGCGGTGGAACGCCGTAAGTCGCGACAGGTCCATCTCGAACAGCATATCGCCATAGACGATCAAGGTGTCATGGGTGCGGCCGCGCAACGCGGTGAGACAGCCGGCTGTTCCCAGCGGCTCCCTTTCCACGATCACGTCCATGGTCAGGGAAAGCCTGCGGGCCTGTGCAACCAAGGCCAGCGCCAGCCGCTCCCCCAGATGGCCGGCCAGGATGGTGACAGCCCGAATTCCTTCGCGCGCCAGGGCCTCCATTTGGCGCAAGGCGATCGGCACCCCCGCCACTGGAAGGAGAGCCTTGGGGATCCGGTCCTGGGTCATACTACGTGCGCGCGAGCCGATGCCTCCCGCCAAGATCGTGGCATGCTCCAAAGGCCGTTCCCCCCTTTCAGACGTCATTTTGGGCGAGGCGAGCGATCTCCATAAGGACTCGGGCTGCGTAAGAATTACACTGTACTCGGATCGTGCCTCCGGGCCGTGTGAGGCCCATCGCCTATCAAAGGGATTGTCTGGCGAAAATCAATCATGGCCTGATTAGCAGACAGGCATCGCCGTAGGAATAAAAGCGATAACGATGGGCGATCGCTTGCGCATAGGCATTTTTCATCACCTCCAGCCCACTGAAGGCGGCCACCAGCATGAACAGGGTCGAGCAGGGCAAGTGGAAATTGGTCACCAGCATGTCCACGGCCCGGAAACGATAGCCGGGGGTAATGAAGATGTCGGTCTGGCCGTCGAACGCTTGGACTTTGCCATCCTCGTCGGCGGCGCTTTCGATGGTGCGAAGCGTCGTGGTGCCCACGGCGGCCAACCGGCCGCCCGCCTTGCGCGCGCTGTTCATCTGCTGGGCTGCATCGGCCGAGAGGACCGCGCGCTCGGAATGCATCACGTGTTGACTGACCTCCTGCGCGGTCACGGGCAGGAAGGTACCAGGTCCCACATGCAGGGTCAGCCGGGGCAGACCCACCCCCTGCCCCGCCAGCCGTTCCAGCAGCTCTGGCGTAAAATGCAGCCCTGCCGTGGGGGCAGCAACCGATCCTGCTTCGCGGGCATAGACCGTCTGGTAGTCCTCTCGATCCTGGGTGTCCGGCGGCCGGCGGGCGGCGA
Organism: Alphaproteobacteria bacterium; assembly: GCA_025924715.1. Lineage (GTDB taxonomy): Bacteria > Pseudomonadota > Alphaproteobacteria > Micropepsales > Micropepsaceae > Rhizomicrobium. The sequence goes on along the minus strand of JAICHV010000004.1, from coordinate 20,456 downwards.
TGTAAGGAGGGAGCGGCATTTGGCCCACCCGCTCCAAAACAGCGCCCAGCCCTTCCGGATGGGGCGCAAACCGCAAGGTCAGTTCCGGGCCATCACGGGCTTCCACAGCGGCCGCAAGCGCCTCCCCTAGCCAAAGTCGGTCCCCTGGGCGATGCCGACGGGCGGGCTTCGCGAAGGCGGAAAAACGCCCCTGCCCTAAGTCTTGTAGCAAAGTCACTTCAACCGCCACTCCGGGCTCACCCTCCTGGCGGGGCAGCCGGCGTCCTTCCAATCGGGCGGGCACCACCCGACTGTCATTGAGGGCCAGAACATCGGACCGGCGCAAAAAGTCCGGCAAATCTCGGAACAGGGCGTGCTCCAGGCGTCCGTCCGGATGCACCACCATCAGCCGCGCCGCGTCGCGCTCCACGGCCGGGCGCAGGGCGATCAATTCCGTTGGCAGGGCAAAATCGAAGTCTTCGAGGTTCATGAAGGACTTAAGCCACCTTTTGTGACCGCTTTTGACCGGATGGCGGGTTAAAAGCAATGGTGGACCCGCGGCTTTCCAGGGGAGCGAAAGGCAGCCATGAAGGTGGGAGCGGGGCGAGCGGCAGAAGTGACGATCGTAGGCTGTGCTGATGGGCAGCGAGCCCTCGCTCGATTGCGAGTGTATTTATGGCCGTCCTGTCTCTGGGAAATCTGCATCAAGCGCCGCGCCGAGAAACATCGCAATTTTCAACAGAGCTATTTGGACGCGGTAATATACCAAAAATAGCCGGTCGGCGTTTCGCGATTCCCCCCTCGCGAAAACCGTCCCAGATTGGCACCATATATCTTCAGGGAAACCTGCGAAAACTCCGAGAACAAGGATTCGATTTCGCGCCTGTTATACCATTTGAGATACGGTACTCCGAAACACTCGTGGAACATAGTTCCAAACAGCTTGGAGGATGTCCCGAAGCGTTTGATGAGCGAATAAATGCTTCGGTCGGTGCGAAATACGAAATCGGCATTGCGTTGCAATAACCGCAGGCCCTGCGCAATCCCCACCTTGATCGAGGGCTTCCGGTAAAGAGCGATATAGGCGGTCCCTTGCGGATGAAGCACGCGCCTGACCTCGGCTATCGCGCGCCGTTCGTCATGAGTGTGGTGCAATACACCCATCGAATAGACGGCATCGAACTGCGCATCTTCGAAATGCAACGCTTCAGCGTTGCCGACTTGATAGGAGGGCGTAACGGCGAGTTTGTCACGGCAGGCAGCCGCATTCGCCCGAGCCGCCGCACCGCTGTTTTCGGAATAATCTATTCCGACATAAGAGCTTTCAGCCGGCAGAAGAGAGCAAAGTTCGATGGAATCCACGCCCTGTCCGCAGCCCACTTCCAGCAGCGCGCGTGGCCGCGTGGCGGCGATCGCCCGCAATTCCTGTGGAACCCAGGGCTCCATCGCATAGCGCTGGGCCTTTAGGTCCTCATAGCTTCCGCGCGCGCCGCACGGATTGGCGTTCCAAAACCGCCGTGTGGTGAGCATCTCAGGACGTTCAATTTGTTCCGTCATATCCAGTTCCAATCCGAAGCGGCGCGGTTAAGCACGCAAATTTTTGTACAGGCTCCAGGGCAGCCGAACCAGTAGCATCGCCAGCAGACTCCACCAGCCTGGGAAATAAAAAACGCCCGACCGGCCCAGATTTTTCACCATGACATCCGCGACCGCCTCGGGCGATGTTGCCGGAAACGGCAGTTGCTGCCCAAATGTCATGGCCGTGCTGATATAGCCGAGGCGATAGCAGGCGACCGAATCCAACCGGCTACCGAAGGCATGCCGCAATCCCATCGCGTAGAACTCCAGTGCGGCCTTGGATGCGCCGTAAACGAAGTTGACGCCGCGCGGCCGGATGGCGGCGACGGAACCGGCTATTACAATATGACATGCGGGGCCGCACAGCGGCAGCAGCGCATTGATCAATTTCGCCGGCCCGACGAAATTAACCTGGGTTATACGGTCCAACGCAGTCTCGGACAAAAGTCCGCGGTCATCAGGATCGGTGACGCCGGCTATGACAAATAATGCATCGATCACGCCGACTGATGCCGCTATGGCCTCGCAAAGTTGGGGGCTCTGCATTCCGGCGACATCGAGCAGAACGGGATAAATTTTTGCGCCCGACCGCAAGCGAAGATCGTCCGCGACAACCTCCAAATCGCGGGCATCGCGCCCTATCAGCACAAGGTCCGCCGTTTGGCGCGCCAACCGCTCGGCCAGACTGCGGCCGACGCCGGCGGTCGCGCCGATAATCACCGCCCTCATAAGCCAAGTCTTTCCGACATGCAGGAGCGGAACTGACCATTCGGATCCAGCGCGGCACGCTGTTCCATGAATTGCATCAGCATCGGCGCTTGACGGCCAAATGCCTGTTTTCCCAGGCGGGAATCCTTGATCGGGTTCGCCACCCCCCCCGTGTCGCAATCGAGTAAGTCAAGCGCCTCCAGAAATTCACGGCCGCGCCGGTCATTGACCAGATTGATCGTCAGTGAGACCCCGTCACCGGCAAAGGAAATACCTTTACGCGGACCGGCGAACAGTTTCAGCGAGGATACGACGGGGTGGACCCCGTAAGCGGAAAGAAGGCCGGCCACCTTAGGCCAATACGCGGACCATCTGTCATGCGGCACCAGGACCTGGTGTTCCAGCAGCCCATTGCCATACAGACGGAAGTAAAATCCCATGCCGGCAAGCGGAAACAAAATCTCTGGGAGGGGAAGAACCGCGCCGTTCTGGCGCAAAATTTTAAACCGGTACGCGGCATTGAATAGCGGAATGGTCACCCGGTTCATCAACGGGAAGCCTCTCCTCGGTTGCAAGGCGGCAGTCCTTGTAAAGGCTGCCGTCCCCTGCTCTTCGAGAACGGCACCTTCGACAACAAATCCCGATGTCCGGTTCGGCTTCGTCCAGTCGTGCCAACTATAGATGAGATCCGCGCTCGCCGCTCTTTGCTGTAAAATCTCGTGCGCCTCGTCGAAGCTTTTGACGGGCGTCAGGTTCAATCTTGCCTTGACGCCTTCGACGCGCCGCACCCGCACCCGCGCTGAGACAATGATCCCCGTAAGACCATAGCCGCCGCAGCTCGCGTCAAAAATCACTGAACCCGGTCCGCCTCGCCGCAACCCGGAACGCGGGTGCCAAAGATCCAATGAAAGCACGTGATCCCGAAAGGTACCGTCTCGCACCGGGTTTTTGCCATGCACGTCGGCGGCTATGCACCCGCCTAGAGAAATGTTCGGATGACCCGGCATCACGGCCAGCATGAACCCGCGAGGCAGAAGAAACCGCAGCAGTGCGCCAAGGCTGATACCTGCTTCTGCCTCTACAATTCCGGTTTCCGTATCGAACGACAGTAGCCTGTCGAAATGCCGCATTCCTATGGATAGGACATCCTTGCCCATGCTTGCCGCAACATAGGAAAGGCCAGAACCGCGACCGATGATGGGGTTGGTCTCGTCCCGGTCGTAAAGCACGCGATACCGGTCCGGCTCGGCAAGACAACCATCGACTATGGTTGTGCCGTCGATGCTGAGAAATTGGGCCGGCTTGCGCGGATACATGAACCTAGGAAATCAAAGAAGCCGCTGGCGTTCGACAGTATCGCCATATTGCTCGTCTGAACTCTCTTTCAGGGCAAACGCAATAATGGAAGGCATATTCGAGCGCGCATGATGGTATAGGACAAAATCGCAAACAAAACCTGTAGTTAAGATGATGATTCCGGTCAGCACCAGGGTCAGCGAAAGCGTCAGCAGCGGTCGTTCGACCAACATGGCGCCGCCAGTGCCTGTCAGCAGAAAAAGGAAATGCCCACCCAAAAGATAGGCCAATATGACAAAGCCCGGTACGACAAAGAACAGACTTATGATGCCGAAAAAATGTAACGGCGCAAAACCGAACCGCACCGCAAATAGCACAGACAGAAAGTCGAATAGACCTTCATAGCGAAAGGCGCGATATTTCGAATGCCCATATTTCCGCTCGCTGTTCTGGACAGGCGCCTCGCCAACGGCGTAACCCAGGAGATAGGCCTGCATCGGAATCAGGCGATGAAAATGGCCATATACGTTCAGACGCCGGGTCAAGGAAGACCGATAGGCTTTGAACCCGCAATTCTGGTCTCGAATATTCAGCCCCGTAAACCGATGAATAACCCGATTGAACAGCCAGGAACCGAACTTCCGGAATTTGGTATCTTCCCGCTTCTTCCGCCAGCCGCAGACCAGATCGAGGCGATCATTTTCCAATTTGCCTACCAGGACCGGAATGTCCTCGGGATTGTCCTGCAGATCAGCATCCATGGTGACAATGATGTCTCCACGCGCCTTGCTGAAACCGACCATCAGTGCCATGGCCTTGCCAATATTGGTCCGCAACACGGCGCTCCGGACACAAGGATGAGCCTGCCCGGCCCGCCGGATGGCCCCCAGCGTTCCATCCGTCGACCCATCGTCTACAAAAAGAATTTCAAATCGTCCCGCATAGGGGGTCGCTGCGAGCGAGGCTACAATCCGGTCCACCAGCTCGGGGACGCTCTCCGCTTCATTGAAGGCGGGGATTACGATGGTAAGGGCCACGGAGTCGGGATTCTTGGGGGGTAAATTCATGATAGATGCAGCCGCCCTGAAATCAATATACAGCAGGTTACGACATCCAATTCGCAATCGCTAGGATAGAAAAATGGCCTTTCGACTGATGATAACGGGCGCCACCGGTTTTGCGGGTCGTGCCCTGATCGAGCATTTCGAGGCTCGGGGGCATCGCATTGTCGCGCCGTACCGGAGAACCGCGGCCACCTTTCCAGGCCCGGAATGGGTTGAGCTAGGACTTGACGTCGAACAGGACCTGGCCAACGCTTTCATGCGGAACAAGGTCGATGCCATCATTCACACGGCCGGCCGGATCAACGGAAAGCCTCAGGAAGTTATCGCCGCCAATGAGGGCTTTTGCGATCATCTCCTGCGTGCCCTAGCCCGCGCAGGCCAAAAGCCCGCCTTATATTTTCTCAGTTCTGTCTCGGCGATCGAACCATCCGGAATCTACGGGCAGTCCAAGCGCAACGCCGAAAAAATGATCGCTCAAGCCGGGCTGCCGCGCTGGGCGGTGTTGCGCGCCAGCCTGATCTATGGGCCGCTTGATACCAAGAATGTGGCAATGTTGATCCGCGCGGCGCGCCACTGGCCGCTGATTCCGGTCGTTGGAGGGAAGAAGATAAAGCTGCAGCCTCTGTATGTCGGGGATCTGGCTGACGCCTTTCAAGGTTTGGTGGAAGGAAAAGGAACAAATGGCGCGATCTACACGGTAAGCGGCCCTCGCCAGGAACGACTGACGGACATGATACACATTATTCAGGACAGAATCGGCCGGCACGTGCCAGTAATCCCAGTACCATTGGCGCCTCTTCGCCCCCTTATCGTCTCTGCCGATCGCCTATTCCCATTTCTGAATCTGCCGGTGCAGCAAATAAAAGCCCTGCACGATCATCCTATGTACCGTTCGGACGAAGCCCAAAGGGATCTTGATTTTCATCCCCGCAGCTTCGCCGAAGGCATTGCCCAATATCTTTGAGTTAGCCGCCCGCTTCCGAAAGAGTTTTGCCGAGCGGCGAATTGTTTCTCGGCGGGTCGGGCGGAAGCGGTGCCGGACCCGGAAGAAAGTTGGCGATCAGCCGAAGCAAGGTGCCCAGACCATAACGCAGCATCCAGCCTGGGCGCAAATAAAAGCGCCGATAAGCCCGCGCCTGGGCACGACTGACATCCGCGGGCGTGGCGGTACCGATATCGACGACCGGCTTGTATTCCGTAAATTGCGTAAAATCCGTGGTGATCAGCTGGGACTTCTGGGTTTCATAGAGCGGTGTCCCAGGGAACGGCGTTGTGATGCAGAATTGCGCCCCTTGCGTATTGAGCTTGCACGCATAGTCGATGGTCTGCTCCATGCTCTCGACAGTATCGCCGGGCAGACCCAACATATAAAATGCATTGACCCGCACCCCCCTCGCCTGCAATGCGGCAATGATCATCTCCTGGTGAGCGATCTCCGGGTTCTTCTTACCAGCCCCCTTCAGAATGTCATTCGAAACGGATTCAATGCCGAGGTTGACGCCCCGCATTCCTGCCCGGACAAGAAGGTCGATCAACTCCACTGTCAAACAATCCAATCGAGTTTCACAGCCCCATTCTAGGTCGAGATTTCGCCTTAGCATTTCTTCCGCAATTTCCGCTGCGTGTTTTTTATTCAAGGTGAAACAGATATCGCGGAACAGAAAGCTGCGCATGCCATACAGCCTGACATTGCGCTCCATCTCGTCCACCACATGTTTGGGATCACGCCGGCGGAACAACTTGGTTTGCGAAACCATGTAGGGACAGAAATCACAATTGAACGAACATCCACGAGTAGATTGCAGCGGCAAAAACGGTCTGCGATGCAGCATCGGAAAGTAGGAATATTGTGCGACCGGAAATCCTTCCCAATCGGGCATGGGTAAGCGGGTCAGGTCCTGCACTGTCCCGTAATCCAGCACACCGGAAAAATTATGTTTACCAGCCAAAAAGGCTTCTATTGCGGATTCAAGTTCGCCGCCGATGATGAAGTCCGCGTCCGGGAAGAATTCAGGCTTGGTTTGCGCAAAGGGTCCGTAAAACCCGACCTTGGCGTCGGGATGACGGTGCTTTTGTTCTTTGGCAAACGCGACTTCGTAACTGTAGCTGTGCATGGAGCTGGCGATGATGATCACGTCGGCCCCCTCCACCGGACCTTCCGTGTAAAATCGGCATTGATGCCCCTTATCGCGCAGCATCGCGCTGGTGTAGCCAAAACTTAGAACCGGGAGATTGATCAGGCGAGACTTGAGTCCCGAGACAAGCGCTCCGAAAATCCCTTCCGCCTGCATAAAAGAGCCGAAACCGCCGGTATGATCGCGATTCGCCTTTCGGTTGGGCAGCTGCAAGTCGACCAGCGCAAATCTCACGGAATTTTCCTTAAAAGTGGACAAGTGATCCTATCAGCCCCGCTGCGCAAGGTCCATGCGGCTTCATTGGGTCACCGGCAGATGGGGGTAACGCTGACGCCACGCCTGGAAGACTTCGAGACAATGAATAACCCGATAGAGGTTGCGCCGGCCGGAAAGGTGGCTATCAACAATCCTGTTAAGGGTCACCCGATCAAGCAACCCCTCCCCGGACTCTGCCATGCGGCAAAGGGCCCGCGTTCCCGCTGCCAGTTCCCGCCGTTGCCAGCGCGCCAACGGCAATGTGAACCCCTGCTTTTTCTGCCTCACCAATGATTTGGAAAATCCCAATTTCGCTAAGGCGGATCGCAGTGGCCATTTCAGGACGCCATCCCGCATCCGGATGGATGATGGGAGCCGATTGGCAAAGCGGATCAGCGAGGTCGACAAAAACGGGGCGCGCACTTCCAACCCGTTCAGCATCGCCGCGCGGTCGGTGTGATGGCAGACAAATTCGGGAAGAAATATTTGCTGATAGCAGTAGCTCATCTGGTCGAGGGGGTTCATATCGGCCAGTGCCGCCTCCAACGAGGGGGGAAAGGAAAAAACCTCCGCGCCGTCGTTCAAGCCCGTCAAGGCCGCAAATTCGCTTTGATCGAGAGTCGAAAGCCAAAGGTTGAAGCGCTCCAGCGGCGGCTTTCCAAGGCCATTCAGAAAGGACAGGAGCTTGAATTGGAGACCGACGTATCCATCGCTCCCAGGTAGCATGTGCGCAAACTTGCGCGCGCCCCGGGCAAAAATGTCGGGGAACGCTTCGGCAAAGCCGGCAAATTGGGCGGCTTTGAACGGAAGATACCCGCAGAACAATTCATCGGCGCCATCCCCCGCTATCGCCACGGTAACGTCGGGGCGCGCAGCTTTGGAGATCGCGAAGGCGTTTATGTAGCCCGGATCGCCGTGGGGTTCGTCCATCTTGGCAAATACATCCGTCATGGCTTGCCGCAGCAGCACCGGATTGAAATCAAATTCGCGATGGTGGCCTTGGCTGCCTGTGACGGATACAACCTCGCGCGCCTTGGCCCCTTCATCATAATCCGGTTCGGACATGGTCACTGTGAAAGCGGAAGGATCGCGCCCTTCCGCCGCGCATAATTTGTAGACCAGCGTGCTGTCGATGCCGCCGGATAGAAAAACACCGACCGGCACATCGGACCTGAGGGTTTTGCGGCAACTGTCGGTGAGCAAAGCTACGCATTCATCGACGGCTTCGTCGGGGGTGATGTCGAAGACATCCTGCCCCGGTGTCGACTGCCACCACCGGTGTTCCTCGGTTTTCCCGCGCGAAATCCGCAACAGCGACCCTGGCAGCAATTTGCGGATTCCTTGAATGGGCGTCGTGTCCCAGGGATAATAAGCGTGCGACAAAAACTGGCGGAAATTGTCCCGGTCGATTTTCCAATTGAATCCTTCCAAGGCAAGAAGCGCCCGGAGTTCCGACGCATAGATCAGCCCGCCGTCATAGAGGTAGTAATAAAGGGGTTTCTGCCCCATCGCGTCGCGGAAAATAAGATGTTCGTCGGCCGCCGGATCGTGCCAGGCGCCCGCAAACATACCGTCAAAGCGCGCCAGCGCCCCGGCGCCCCAATGACGGAGGGCCCAATAGACGACCTCGGTGTCGGAGTGGGTACGAAATTGCACGCCCAACTTCTCCAACTCCGGCCGCAGTTCGATATAATTGTATACTTCGCCATTATAGGTCAGCAGCGCGCTGGACTCCGGCGACCGGAAAGGTTGGTTGGCGGCGTCGCTCAGGTCGATGATGCTGAGTCGCCGGTGTCCGACAAACAAGCCCGGCAATTCGGCCGTGCCTTCGGCGTCCGGCCCTCTGTGTTCCAGCGAGCGCAAAGCGACCCGCGCCGATGCCCGCTGTCCAGCGCGCAGATCTTCCCCAAAGCTTATCCAACCAAAAATTCCGCACACGGTGTAGTTTTACCTCACATCGGCAATCGGTAGATGCGGTATCCCGAATTTTGGAAGACGATGGGGAAATCCAACGCCGGTTCGGACTGGCCGCGAACCAGATAGCGGGCATGGAAATCATGGCCGATGCGCGCAAAATCCGATGCCTTCAGCCGCATATAGCCCTGCATGCTGGCGGTATTAATCCCACTGATACCCATGGCACGCCACCGCCCGGATAGTCCGTACAATGCAAAAAGATAGTCGTTGCGATCGCGGATGCTACGGAACGGCGTGTAAATTTCTTCGGTCATGTCCGGATTCAGCATCGCGGCCGGGCGCTGCGAAAGCGTGCGCCATCCGACCACATTGGCGAGGAATATAGTCCCTGGCGCCGTGTGCTCCCGGGCCCATAGCTCCGCTTCGCGCAAGGACGTCAGAAAAGGATCGTGGGTTTGCATCCCGGCCGCGCGGGCCTGAATCAGGGCAAACAGGACAAGGCCAGCCGCGGCGAGCGTCATAATAGGTTTTGCCAAGACCCGCACCGTCAGAAAATCGGCAAGGATGGCCGAGCCGACAATTGCCTCGACATAATATTGGACGCTTACCTCACCCATGGCGTGCCAGAAAATCCATCGGGGATGTCCGGCTAGCAATACCAAAAGCGGCACAAGCGACAATACCAAACAGTAGATAAGCCTGCGGCGGACATCTCCCCGGAAGGGCCCATTCAGGAAAGCAGCAAGAAGAATAAGATTATAGGCCGGAATTCCGCCCTCGATGCGATACCAGCAGGCAATGGCCAAGAGGAACGTGAAAAAGGCCTCGAACGTCACCAATACCCTTCCCGAAAAGACAAAGGCAAACAGGAACGGCCAAAGCAGCAGAACTAAGATGGACACAGTGCGCAATCCCATGGTGAGCGCGACATCCGCCATCTTAAGTTCAATACCGACAAGCTGAACCGTCCCGAGCGCCAATGTTCCCAGTGCGGCAGCGAGCAGAAAACGGCGCTGCGTGAGCGGCAAAGCGAGTATCTGTTTCCAAAAGCAGGCCATAAGCAGGAAAAAGCTTGCGGCCTTAGAAGCGAGATCTTTGAAAAGAGAACTGTTCCCCCAGGGGACCGAATGCATGTGCTTTGCTACGGATTCCCAATGTTCCTTTGCAGTTAAAACCGGTTCACTAAAGCCAAGCCGGATGAGAAAAGGAGCAAAAAGCGGCAAAAGGACAAGCAACGAGACGATGAACTTTGGCGGTGCCGGCCTTTCCAGCTGCCGGCGGTTCAACCATAGCCATGCCGACAACATCACCAGCAGATCAATGGCAATTATCGGATGGATCAGCGCAATCAAAAAAAGAAGCAGCCATGCCAGGGAATTTCGGCCGCTTAGTAATGCTGCTGCCGCACAAACGCTGAGCGCCACAGCCAGAGTTGTATAAAGAGGCAAGTCTATCCACATCGGATAGGCCGCCAAATTCCAAACCCAGGGCTGAAGAATGATCGCAGCGCCCATCGAGGCAAAGGCCGCAGTCAAAGATTGGGCTATTTTCCTCGTCAATATGAAAACAGAAAATCCCAGAAGAAATATTTGCAGAAACAGGAACGCAACATCGGGAATGCGGGAATCAATATCCAAATATTTATGAGCCAAAACCGGACCCCAGAAGCAGATCGACCCCCAAAGCCAATGGATGCCCGGAGCGGCAAAAGGATCTTGCGCAAACTCGGTGCTATGTTCGTAAAGATAGGAATAAAAGACCGCGCCGTTATCAGAATGAACGGCCGCCAGGCGGTTCGAATAATCGCCCACGACTATGACTGCGATGGAGGCCATGAATGAGCCAGCACAAGCGACCGCCAGCTTGGCCCAGCCCTTTTGTCGGGCCGAAGCCGATCTGCACAATTCAAACAATCAATCCCCCTTCGCCGCCCGGCCCATCACCGGCTGGTCCCAAACTCCTTATCATACCGCCGCATAAGGGCCATACCGCGGCCTCTTTTTTTGGACAAATTGAAAGACGCCCCTCAGGTAGCTTGCCGGTCACCAGTCTTGTGCAATCAAAGCTCTGTGATCTCTCGCGACAATCACCCTCGGGCGAGGCAAACCCGAAGCAGCGCCAGCAGTGTTGGCGCTGCCACTTGGGTTTTACCGCAAACAGCAGCCAGAGGGGGCCGGCGGCAAACCGACCGGTCTTAAAAAAACACCGTTCGCGCATTGACCCGTCGTAAGACTTCCGCGATAGCCGCCCCCCGTTTCAGATAACGCCAGGCTGGGCGGAATAGGTTGGCTTGTCCAAACGCCCTTTGCAATGCAACACTTCGTAGTCGCTGCTCGCAAAACCGAATATTTCGTTCGCCTGCGGCATCGCGCCCAGCCATTGAGGTCCCTCCCGGGCCCGCCGCACCGCACATGTGGAAACTCCGATAATGTACGCGAATGGCTTGGCGAAAAACCTGCATGTTGCGAGGGATTCCGCATGCACGACCTGGGCATGCAATATCTCCCACATGCGCCGACCGGCAAAAAAATGATAGACCCGGCGTCCGCGCGCCCTACTGCTCGGAATGCGTGATTGTCAGCTCGAAGGGGGTGGTCGGCAGGCCTGAGCCATCCGACAAGGTGCAGATGGGACTGTCGCCCCAGCAATAGCGCACGCGGGTCGCACCGGCGCCGCCGGTCAGCTCCACGCTGTCACCCTTGATATGGGCATCGGCGAAGCTGCAGGAGGCCTGGGAGGCGCCGCACAATTCAAAGGCGTTCGGATTGCCGCTATAGGAAACCAGGCGGCCGGTGACATCGCCGAACGGCACCACCACTTTGCCTTTTTCCGCTTTTGCGTGGCCGGGCATCGGCCCGGCATACGAAATTTTTTCGCCATAAACGACAGCGCGCGCCGCCAAGGCCAGCCGGCGTCCCACCTCCTGCTTGTTGGTCGGATGCAGGACCAGCGGCTCTCCGATATCGATGGTGACGATGTAACCGGAATGCTTGTCCGCCAATGCCGCGCGGCGCTGCGCCTCGCGCACATCCGACCAGCCGGAGGCGACCGGCTTGGTGGGGATGGGTCCGTAATCGGGGATTTCCACGATCAGGAACGGCAGGTCGGCACCGAATAATTTGCGCCAATCCGCCATCATCGCCATCAAACTGGTCTGGTAGTGCTCGGCGAAATAGATGTTGGATTCGCCCTGATACCAGACGGCGGTCTTGAATCCATAAGGCCCGACCGGCGCGATCATGCCGTTATAATCCATGGCGACGCCATGGGTGGGGCCCCAAGGGATCTGGGGCGCGATCAGGTCGTCCGGCGCCTGGGCATAGCGCCAGGGGTTGCTCAACAGCGCCGCGCTGCCGTCCTTGAAGCGGATGGCGCGGTTTTCCGCCGGGCCGCTCATGCCGCAATTGCGCCAGCTGCAGAAAATATTGGTGACGATGACATTGTCGCCGGCATGCAAAACCCCGGCCGGTATGTCGTGCCGGGCATGCTGCGACCATGAGGTGCCGCCCACGCCCTGGCCATTGACCCAGCTTTCGTCTTCCTCATTCACCGCGCCCAGATCGAGCATGGCCGGCTGGGCCGCTTGCGCCGCGGTCAGGCTGACCGTGGTGCGCAGCCACATCTGGCCGACAAACCCATCCGGCGAGGTGCCCGTCCACCGCGCCCAGGCGCCCAGTGTCGGCGGCGCGACGGCCCAATCATTGGCCGGATAAGAAACGCTCCAAGGTTCGCCCGGGGGGTGGGGCTGGCTGCGCCACCAGGCCTCCCATTTGGCGTCCCAATGACGCTGCGCCGCTTGTGGATCGGTCTGGTAAAGATCGAACATGTCCAGATCGTCGTTGAAATAGCCGAGCGACCGCAGCGCCCCTTCGCTTATCCAGGCGCGCACCCGGCTGCCGCCCCAGGCCGACACCACCATTCCGATGGGAACATGCGTGGTCTTCTTCAGCTCGCGCGCCATATAAAAACAACTGGCGGAAAAATTGCCGGCCGTGTCGGGGGACTCCACCGTCCATTGGGTTGGATCGGCAAAACTGTCGAGCGGCGTCAGGCTTTCATGGGTGGCAATCGTGAATTGGCGAATCTGATTGTCGGTGGCGGCGCGCATCTCCAGCGCCGCATCGGCCGCGGCGCGCACGGCAAGCTGCATATTCGATTGCCCGGTGCAGAGCAGGACGTCGCCGATCAGCACATCGTTCACCGTCTGGCTGACACCGCCGGCGGTCGCGGTCAGGGTATAAGGTCCGCCGGCGCCCATCGCCGGCAAGGTTGCAAGCCAATGACCGCGGTCGTCCGCTGTGGCCTGCCCCGTGACGCCGTTCAGCGTGACGCTAACCGCGGCGCCTTTGGGCGCCACGCCATAGACATTGATCGGCTTGTCCCGCTGCAACACAGCGTGATCCTGAAACATCGCATGCAGCAACGGGCCGTCGGCCGCCGCACTGGGGCCGGCAAACATCGCAAGTGCCAAGAACAACAAACCGGCAAACCCGCTATTCTTCGCAATCATCATACGCCCCCAGGCTGGTCGGGTGCGCGCTTCACCCATTTGTAGACCGACAAGGAATTCTTCCAGAAGAATTTCTCCGCGGCCGGGCGCGGCTTGGTCGCGTAGTAAGCCTTGGTCAGGGCGGCGATGTCGGCGAGCCTGGTCACCAACTGCCCCACGCTTTGCGGATAGTTGCTGTTGAAGATCACCCGGTCCTCGCCGAAAATGCCGGTCAGATAATCCAGCCGCTCGCGATATCCGGCCAGTTTGGGCGTCAGCGCGCCATTGGGCCCGGACTCCATCTCATTGGCGGTGATGAAATTCCACGAAATCTTGCCGAAAATATTGGGGCGTGCGGCAATTTCCTTCATCACCGCCCCATAATCACCTGCTTCTGCCGGCTTGGGCGTAAAGGCGGGCACATGGTCCAGCACGATGCGCAACTCCGGGACCCTGTCGTTCAATTTCACCACCGTCTGAAGCAGATCCAGATCGACATTGGCGGTGTCCAGTGCCAGGCCCACCGCCGCCAGATGTTTCAAGCCGGCCAGGAAGGCGGGATCGTCGCGCTTGGCGGAGATATTGAAGTCCCACAATTTGCCGTAGCGGATGCCGCGGAACAGCGGGTTTTTGCGAAAGCGATCCAAGGTTGGTGCGAAGTCCGCCTTGTCCGGCTCCAGCATTCCCACCATGCCCACCAACAGGGTGTCGCTTTGAACCTGTTCCATCAGCCAAAGATTGTCTTCGATCCAAGCGCTGGCCTCCATCGCCATCGCTCCGACAATGCCGGCTTGCCGGGCCTGCTTGTCATACATGGCTGGCAGCAAAACCCCGCCCTTGTAAAAACGCGAGCCCGTATAGGGCGCGCCTTGCGGCCGCGTGGCATCGAACAGATGCATATGGGCGTCAATGATGGGGACACCATCCAGCAAGGAAGCCGCCTCCGCGACCATTTGCCAAAATGGAATGCCGGCAAGCGCCGTTGCCCGAACAATAAAATCCCGCCTTCTCATCGATCACCGAACAATCGCGCCATCAGGTAGCCACGGCAGACAAAAGAACTCCCCCAAGCCAGCAAACTAAGGTACCTTGGCCGAAGCCGTCAGATTGATGCTTACAGCCATAGGTGACAGGTCCTTATCAACAATAAGCAAATTTCTAAGATCAACGATTACCACGATAGGAGGACGGATGTCGGTCCAAATCCAGGTCAACAAATAGGCTGCCTTGTGAGTTTGCAATCCCTTTTTTAAGGTTCTCCGCAGCAAGTCTCCGCCCCAAGCGTGAGAACCAGCTTCCGGGCTAAAACGCGCCGCCACAGGCTGGACTGTAGGCCAGATTAACCTCCGCCTCAAACCCGGGCGCGCAGGGCGCGGGGCAGCTCCTGGCGTCACCTTGTTGGCTGACGAGTTCCGGGCAGAGGCCAAAGTTCTAACGCCACCAAGTTGCAGATGCCAGTCGCAAAGAGTTCGTTCTCACCCTCAGCTTGATGGCAATTGCTCCAACTGTTGCAACATCTGATCAACCGTGGTGATGATGCGCGCCGATGCCGAATAGGCGCGTTGGGTGGTGATCAGATTGGTGAACTCGCCGGCGAGATCGACGGTGGAGCCTTCCAGTGAGTGGGATTGAATCGCGCCGGCGCCGCCGGTCGCTGCCACGTTGATGTTGGGTGCGCCAGAAGGTTTTGACGCGACATAGGCATTACCGGTGATCTGGGTCAGGCCATCGGGGTTCAGGAAGGTCACCAGCGGGATCTTGTAGACGTCATGCGACAAGCCGTTGGAGAACTGCGCCGTCACGGTGCCGTCCTTTGAAACCGCGACGCCTGTGATTGAACCAAAGGCCGAACCGTCGACACTGGAGCTGGTGAGAACCGAGGAGGTGTCATACTGCGTCAGCCCATCGATGCTGCCCACCGTGCCCAGGTTGATCGACAGATTTTGCGGGCTGAGGCCCGATACCGTGACGTCCCAAGGGATCGTCATTGCCGCCTTGCCCGACGCCGGGGAGGCGCCGTTTACATTGGCAAGCGTGCCGTCGGAGTTGAAGGTGATGGTGCCCTGGCTGATCGGATTGGGCGCCGTCAAATTGGCGGGATTGCCCGAATAGGAGGTTTCATAGGCCCAGCTATTCGCGGCGGTGCGCACGAAAGAGAACGTCAAAGGCTGGCTGCCGCCTTGGCTGTCATTGATGTTGATGGTGCGCTGGAAGTCCGGCGCCACATTGCCGGCCGTCATGTCACCCGGTGCATAGGCCGCATCGATGGTGGCGCTGGCCTGCAAATTGGCCTGCATCGAAACCGTGGACGAACCTTGCGCCGTGCCCGACAGGCTGGACACGTTGATCAGGCTGAGGGCATTGCTGTTGGTGGGCAGCGAGCCGTCGGGCAGCAGCTTATAGCCCATCAGATACATGCCGGCCGCATTGACCAGATTGCCCTGGGCATTGGGGATGAAATTGCCGGCGCGGGTATATTGCTGGACATTGGTCGCGGTGGCGGTGGGGCTGACGACGAAAAAGCCGCTGCCGGCGATCGCCAGGTCGGTGGGCGAGGAAGTGGACTGCGGCAAGCCCTGCACATTGACGTTCTGCTCGGCCACGGCGCTGACGCCGGCCGAGGCCGTGCCATTGCTGCCGACGGTGGAATTCAGGAAGGTCGAGAACTGGGTAATCCCTTCCTTGTAGCCGACGGTGTTGACGTTGGCGATGTTGGACGAGGTGACGCTGAGGGCGGCGCTGTTCGCGGCCAGACCGGCGACACCGATATTCAAGGCTCCATAAAGGCTCATTTTGGGTACTCCTCAGGGTTTTGGGCTTCGCCCGCCATCCCTCGGTTGAAGCGCCTCTTTCTGGGGCGCCTAGTGGGTTAAAGTCAGTTGGAGATGCCGGCGATGTCCGACATTCCCAATTCCATGTTTCCGACCACCAATTTTGGCGATGATCCGGTCAAATCGATTTGTCCGACGACGCCGGCGCTGGCGACGCTGCTGGTCACAGTTGTGCCATCCGAAGTCTGGGCGGTGACGGTCAGCTTGTAGGTGCCGTCGGCAAGCGCGTTGCCGTTGTTGTCCTTGCCGTTCCAACTGAAGGCATGCTGGCCGCTGCCGGTTTCGCCCGGCGCGTTATAAACGGTGCGGCCATTGGCATCGGTGATGCTGAGCGCCGTGGTGCTGGCGGCGGTGTCCAGATTGTAGGTCCAGATCGCCGAGCCGCCGCTGAGCGAGGCGTTGCCATTGGTGACCGAGACTTTCTTGCCCAGATAGGCGCTGGCGAAGGTGCCGGCCTGGCTGGCGCCCTGGCCGATCAGGGTTTTCAGATTATCATTGGTGTTGATCTGCTGTTCGACCTGGCTGAACTGGACCAATTGCTGGGTGAACTGGTTGGAATCCATCGGCGAAGTCGGGTCCTGGTTTTTCAATTGCGTCGTCAGCAATTGCAGGAAGGTGTCGAAATTGCTCGACAACTGCGCCATCGCATTGGGCGTGGGGGTCGTGGGGGCCGGGGCCGGGGATGTGGGGGTTGTGGTGGTCATGGGTTTTGCGCCTTAGACATGAATGTCAAGCCGGGAATTTCCGGCGTTGGAAACAAACACGGCGCTCGATTGCACCGCTTCGATGGATTTGGCCGCGCGCAGATGGGCGGAAGGCGTGGCGAGGCGCGGGGCGCTGTCGCCGGCCTGGCGATCCTGGCCTTTGAGCGAGAAATTCAGACTGCCCGAAGCCACATCCAGGCCCGCGTCGCGCAGAGCGCGGGTGAGAATGGCGGAATCTTTTTGGAGCAGATGCAAGGTCTGCGGCTGATCGGCGGTCATATGCGCCTGGGCCTTGCCGCTGGCATCGATCGACAGGCGCACCTCGACCCGGCCCAGTTCCGGCGGGTCCAGCCGGATATCGAATTGCTTGGCGCCCCCTAAGGATTTGGCGGCGATCTCCACCGCCAAACCATTCAGATTGGGAGCGGCATCGGGCGCTTGGGGCGCAACATGCTGCGCGGCGGGAATCGGCAAAGCGTTGGGCGCGGCGGCCGGCAAGGAGGCGGGCTGCAGCGACGCCAGGGCATTGGCATCCGGCGCGGGCGCCGGCGCAGGCGTGGTGGGCTGCGGCGCGGCGGGCGCGGGCGCGGCTTGCGGTTTGGCGTCTTCGGCTTTCGGTGCCGCGGCGGAAAGGGGCGCGTCGTCGTTTTTGAGCGCGACTTGTTTGTCCGTCGCCGGCTTGGACGTCTGGGCCGTGGCGGGAAGAGCCGGCTTGGGTTTGGCGCTTCCCACATTTTCTGCCGCCTCGCTCTGAAGCGGCGCGGTGTCGGTGGGGGAGGACGCTGTATCGGGTTTGGCGGGCGCCGGCGTTGCGCCTGCCGCAACGGGTGTGGCGGCGGCTTGGGTTGGCGGTGCGCCGCCGGGTTGTGCCGGCGATGCGGCGGCGGAATTGGCGCCGGCCGGCGCGGGAGCGTTGTCCGCATCGTCATCGACGGGCTGAAGCGCGGCGACGATTGCTGCGGGGGTTTGCGGGGAAGCCGGCGTGGTGTCTTGCACGCGCGTGGTTACGGCCGGCGTTTGTGTGGCCCGCTGCGGGTTCTGCGAAGATGCGACAGGCGTGACGGGCCCGGTAGGCGCGCCGGTTATCGCCGTCTGGACTTGCGCGGTCTGGGCGGATTGCGGCGCGCTGGATGTGGCGTTCGGCGCGGCGGCAGCCGCGGGTATCGGCGATGCGGCGTTGGGCGTAGCAGACGCGGCTGCCGCACTTGGCTGCGATTGGGGCTGCTGTATTTGTGGTTGCTGCACGGGCGTTTGCTGCACGGGCGTTTGCTGCACGGGCGTTTGCTGCACCGGCGTTTGCTGCACCGGCGTTTGCTGCACGGATGCTTGCTGGTTTGGCGCCTGCGGCGCCTGGGGCAGCGGCGGCATTTGTGGCTGCGCCGGGCTGGCGGCTTGGGGTGCTGCCGCCTGAAGGGGCTGGGCAGTCTGCGGCGTCGGCCCGGTTTGCGGTGCCGGGGGCATCACTGGCGCGGACGCTGATGGCAAAGTGGGGGATTGCGGCGCCGCAACCGGCTGGGGCGCGGCGGCTTGCACAGGCAAAGGCGCGCTGGGCGCCACGACCGGCGGGATGGCGGGCGCGGCCAGCATGGCGGCGGCCTGAAGCACGGTATTGTCGGCGACGGGCTGGGAAACGCCAATACTGTCATTGGCGGATGCGAGCAGCGCGGCGTCGATGGCGGCTGCCTTGGAATCGGAATCGCCGGGTTTCGCCGGCTTATCGCTATCGCTGTCGTCGCCGGACTTCACGTCCGATGTCTGCGAGGCGGCCGCGACATTGCGCGGCGCATCGTTGGAGTCCGCCGGATCTTTGGCCGATTGGGACGGGGTGCCGGCAGCTTTATCCGCGGTGGCATCGTTGGATTTTGCCGGGCCACCGGTGGGCGCGGTATTTGCCGTGTTCTGGCTGGCGAGCAGGACGGCAAAGGGCGAATCCGGACTTGCGTCGTTCTGCGCGCCAGGCATGGCGGCATTCGCCGGCGCTTTTGCAGCGTTGCTCGTCAATAATGCAGCGGCGGCAGTCAAGGGCACGGGATCATCCGGGAAAAAACGGCGTGACAAGGTTCCGGCGAGACCTGTAGCAAGGGCTGGACCAGAATTTTCGCTGCGATTTCCCGGCCTTTGCGCAGGTTCAAAACCGGCGCCGCCCCAAAAAGGCAGGGCAGGAACTGCCGCTCTGGGCAAACTCTGCCGCCTCCAAGACCGCCTCGGGCGCTCCGAAAACCCGCATTTTCCGGGCTTTCCATAAGCATCGCGCTGGCACAAGGCTTGCGACATCGGTTTGCGGCAACACAGTATTCGGACCCGACGTGAGCCTGAACGGAATTGCAGCCAGTGCCCTGAGCGCGCTCAAGACCAACAGCGCCGCGTTGGGCGTGGTGTCGAATAACGTCACCAATCTCAATACCCCCGGCTATGCCCGCCGAGTGGTCAATGAGAGTACGCTCAGCGCCAATGGCCAGTTGATGGGCGTGGAAATCGCCACCGTCCAGCGCGTCGCCGACCAGTTCTTCAGCCAGGAAGCCTATGCGGCCGGCGGTTCATCCTCGCAATATGATACCGAAGCCAATCTGTTCACCCAGCTCAACGGTCAATTGGGGGGCCCCGGCGACAACCAGTCGCTCTCCACCGGCCTCACCAATTTGGCTTCCGCCTTCGCCACCGCGTCCCAGGCGCCCAGCTCGGCCGCCGGTTATACCGGTGTCGCCAATGCGTTGCAGAGTCTGGCCGCGACCATCTCCAACACCTCGGGCACCATCACCGCCCTGCGCAACCAGATCGATGGCCAGGTTTCCAGCACCGTCACCACGGCCAACAGCCTGATCAAACAGGTCTATGACCTCAACCAACAGATCAAAACCGCAAACGGCGCCGGCGACACCGCCTCGGCCCTGCTCGATCAGCGCGACGTCACCTTGACATCGCTGGCCCAAGTCATCGGCATCCGCATCAGCCCGCAGCCGGACGGCAGCACGCTGATGTCCACCACCGACGGCGTCCAGCTTGTCGGCAGCACCTATGCCCAACTGTCTTATGCAGGCGGCGCCGCTGCCGGGGCCTTCGGCAATATCCAGATCCAGGATACCAATCCGCGCTCCGGCCAACTGATCGGCCTGCCCGTGCCGTTCGATCCGCATCTGAGCAGCGGTTCGCTCAAAGGCATGATCGACATGCGCGATCGCACCCTGGGCGGCCTCGCCCAGTCGCTGGGCAATCTGGCCCAGAATGTCGCCCAGGCTTTCAACGCCCAGTCCAACGCCAATGCCGCTTATCCGCCGCCGGCCTCGCTGACGGGCCGCCAGACCGGCTTGATGGGAACCGACGCGCTCAATTTCAGCGGCAAGACCACCGTGGCGGTCACCGATTCCAGCGGCAATCTGGTGTCGCGGATCGATGTCGATTTCGGCGCCGGCAGTTTGTCGGTCAATGGCGGCGCGGCAGCCGGCATCGGCAGCACCGTCGACAGCTTCACCACCGCGCTCAACGCCGCGCTGGGGGGCCTG
>JAICHV010000003.1 GCA_025924715.1 Alphaproteobacteria bacterium | reverse complement strand
TCGCGGTTCAGCCGCACCGAATTGTTCATCCTGATGACGGTCGGGCTGGCGGTGATCGCCGGCACGGTGTTCGTGCTCTACGCCACCATCCTGCAGACGGTGCTGCCTGGTGCGCTGGGGCATATCCTGGTCGCCTCGATGATGTCGCTGCCGGCCGGGATCATGATGGCGCGCATCGTCATTCCGGGCGACGCGCTGTCGGATATCCAAGGCAAGACCGGGCATGAATACCGTTCCTCGATGGACGCGGTCGCCCATGGCACCGAAGACGGGCTGAAGATCTCTCTGCAGATCATCGCCATGCTGATCGTCACGATCGCGCTGGTGTCGCTGGCCAATTCGATCCTGCATCTGTTGCCGGCGGTGAACGGTGCGCCGCTGACGCTCGAGCGCATTCTGGGCTGGGTGTTCGCGCCGATCGTGTTCCTTTATGGGGTGCCGGCGCATGAAGCGGTGACGGCGGGCAGCCTGATGGGAACCAAAACCATCCTCAATGAGCTGATCGCCTATCTGAACATGGCGCACCTGCCCAAGGGGGCGCTCGATCCGCGCGCCACCCAGATCATGGTCTATGCCATGTGCGGCTTCGCCAATTTCGCCAGTGTCGGCATCCTGATCGCGGGCATGAGCGCTTTGCTGCCGGAACGGCGCGATGAAATTGTTCCCTTGGCCCTCAAGGCCCTGGTGACGGGCACCCTGGCAAGCGGCACCACAGGCGCTATGATCGGGATGCTGATTTAAGCTTTTCGCGGCATGGCTTTTCCAAAGTGGTTTGTATCGATAGCGGCGCTCTGGCTGGCGGGCTGCGCCGTGGTGTCCGCGCCGCGCGGTCCGGAAAACCGCCCCCCCGCTCTGGCCGATGATGCCTTGATCACCCGCGACGGACTTTCCCTGCCGCTGCGCCACTGGGATGCGCCGGGCAAGCCGCGCGCCGTCATCGTCGCGCTGCACGGCATGAACGATTATTCCAATGCCTTGGATGCCCCGGCCAAGCTATGGGCCAAGGACGGCATCACCACTTTGGCCTATGATCAGCGCGGCTTCGGCCAAGGTCCCAATCCCGGTTTGTGGGCAGGCGGCGATGCCCTCCGCCAGGATTTCCGCGATTGCCTGGCGCTGACACGGGCCCGCTATCCCGGACTGCCGGTCTTTGCCCTTGGCGAGAGCATGGGCGGCGCGGTGATCCTGACCGCCCTTGCCGAAATTAATCCTCCGAAGCCCGATGGGGTGATCCTGGTATCGCCGGCAGTGTGGTCGCGCGCCGACATGCCGTTTACCTATCGCGCCGCCTTGTTCCTGGGGGCGCATTTGCTACCGGGCATGATCGTCACCGGCAATGGGCTCAAGATCGTGGTGTCCGACAATATCGAAATGCTGCGGGCGCTGTCGCGCGATCCCTATGTGATCAAAAAGACCCGGGTCGATGCGGTCTATGGCCTGGTCAATCTGATGGATGAGGCGCGCCAGGCGCCAGCTCACCTCTCCCAGCCGCCGCCGATCCTGTATCTGGCCGGCAAGAACGACCAGATCATTCCCCCCGCATCGACTGAGGCGGTCATCGCGGCGCTGGACGGGCGCGCCACGGCCAAGGTCTATGACAAGGGCTATCACATGCTGCTGCGCGACCTGGAAGGACCCCAGGTGGCCCGGGATGTGGCGGACTGGATCCGGCAACGAACTGGCGGCTGACCCGTTATCTCCTCGGGAGTTCTCCAGGAGATCAGCCATGGAACAGAAAAAACACGACCTGCGCGACGACATTAAAAACAAAGCCGCATCGGCCGATACGCATGCCCAGATGGCCGGCGAAACCGACCTGGGGCCCACGCCCCTCAAGCCGCAAACGGATATGCATGCGGTGATGCCCGATTTGGGCAAGCATCTGGCGGAAGGCCAGGTCACCAAAAGCAACTAAGCGCCATTAAGCGCCAGCCCTAGGCGCGGCGCGGACGGTTCCCGTCCGCGTTTTTGCGCGTCTTAAGCGCCGCGCACCGTCGCCACCAATTGGGCGACATGCTCGGGCGGCGTCGGTTGCACCACGCCGTGACCCAGGTTGAAGATGAAAGGCCTTGCCGCCATGGCCTCGACCAGGCGGCGGGCTTTTTCTTTCATGGCCTCGCCGCCGGCCAGCAGAAGGTCGGGATCAAGATTGCCCTGCACCGCCACATGCGCGGGCAGCGTCCGGGCTGCGGCCGGCATATCGGTCATTTGATCGATGCCGACGCCATCCACGCCGGTGGCGCGCGCATAATCGGCTAACCAGGCGCCGCCGCCCCGCGGAAAACCGATGATCGGAATTTTGGGGTGCTTTGCCTTGACCGCCTTCACGATACGCGCCGTGGGTTCGAACACCGCTTCGCGCCGAAGATCATCCGGAACGGTGGCAGCCCAGCTTTCGAAAATCTGCAGCGCTTCGGCGCCGGCATCCACTTGCGCGATCAGATAGGCGCCCGTGGATTCGACCAGAATATCCATCAGCCGGGAAAAGAACGCTCGGTCGCGCGCCAAGCCGCGGCTGGCCGCATGATCGGTGCCGCCCTGGCCTTCGATCATATAGGTCGCCACCGTCCAGGGCGCGCCCGCGAATCCAATAAGGGTAACATGCGGGGGCAGGGCGGCGCGCACGCCTTTGATGGTCTGCATCACCGGCGCCAGCAGCGCCGGGTCATAGGATAATTTTGTTAAGGCGCCGGCGTCCCGCACCGGCTCCAGCCGCGGGCCTTCGCCTTCCGCGAACCACAATTTCTGGCCCAGGGCATGGGGTACCAAGAGGATATCGGCGAACAGGATGGCGGCATCCAGATCGAAGCGGTGCACCGGCTGAAGGGTGACTTCGATCGCCAATTCCGGGGTCAGACAAAACTGGACGAAATCCTTGGCATTGGCGCGCAGGGCGCGATATTCGGGCAGATAGCGTCCCGCCTGGCGCATCAGCCAGATCGGGGGCGGCGATACCGGCTCGCCGGCCAGAACCTGAAGCAGCTTTTTCACCATCCGCGTTTGTCCAGGCTTTGAATGAAGGTCTCGCCGGCCTCGGCGCGAATGGTGGCACCAAGTTTGCGACCCAGTTCGGCGGCGCTTTCGCAGCTTGCATGCTCAAGCGTTTCGCGGCGCCGCCATCTCTTGGCGCCATCGGGGCTGAGGATTTCCCCGACAAAGGAGAGCCGCCCGTCTTTGAGCCGCCCCAGGGCGGCGATCGGCGTGCGGCAGGAGCCGTCCAGCGCTTCCAGGAACCCGCGCTCGGCCGCCACGGCGATTTCAAATTCGGCAATCGACAATTGGGCGAGCAGCGCACGGGTCGCGGCATCGTCTTCCCGGCAGGTGATCGCCAGTGCGCCTTGGCCCGGCGCGGGCGGCATCTCTTGGTCATCGATCAAGCCGCTGGCGTGGTGTGCGA
Organism: Alphaproteobacteria bacterium; assembly: GCA_025924715.1. Taxonomy (GTDB): domain Bacteria; phylum Pseudomonadota; class Alphaproteobacteria; order Micropepsales; family Micropepsaceae; genus Rhizomicrobium. Next base: position 119,148 of record JAICHV010000003.1, on the reverse strand, counting down.
GGCCCAGCCGCGTCAGCCCGGCCAGGGCCAGGAAGGTCGCGTCCATCACCCCTTCGCCAATCCGCTTCAGGCGGGTTTCAACGCTGCCGCGCAGGGTGACGATTTTCAGATCGGGCCGCAGATGCAGGGTCTGGGCCTGGCGGCGCAGACTGGCGGTGCCGACCACGGCACCTGGGGCCAAGGATTTCAGATCGCGCGCCTTGTGCGAGATGAAGGCGTCGCGCGGGTCCTCGCGCGATGGGATCGCCGCCAAGACGATGCCGTCCGGCATTTTGGTGGGCAGGTCTTTGAGGGAATGAACCCCGGCATCGATGCGGCGATCCAGCACGGCTTCATCCAATTCCTTGGTGAACAGCCCTTTGCCGCCGGCTTCCTGCAGACGCCGGTCGGCGATGCGGTCCCCGCTGGTGATGAAGCTTTGGATGGGGAAGCGGTCTTCGCTCTCGCCGGTGAGGCGCGCCAGCAGCCCCGCCACCAGCCGGCTTTGCGTCATCGCCAGTGGCGAGCCGCGCGAACCCAAATTCAATGCCATTCGGCCACCGGAGGCATGGAGGACAGAATGCTTTCGACATTGCCGCCGGTTTTGAGCCCGAAGGTGGTGCCGCGGTCATAGAGCAGGTTGAATTCGACATAGCGGCCGCGCCATTTGGCCTGTTCGTGCCGGTCGGCATCGGTCCAAGGCGTGTCCCAGCGCCGCCCTACCAATTGCGGATAGATATCGAGAAAGCCTTCGCCGACGCTTTGGGTGAAGGAGAAATCCCGCGCCCAATCGCCGCTGTCGTGATGGTCGTAGAAAATGCCGCCCACGCCGCGCGGCTCGCCGCGATGCGGCAGCCAGAAATATTCGTCGGCCCATTTTTTGTATTTGGCGTACCAGCCCGCATCGAAAGGATCGCAAGCGGCCTTCATCCGGGCGTGGAAATCGCGGGCGTCCGGATGGCTTTCGCTGCGGGCGGAGTCCAGGGTGGGATTGAGATCGGCGCCGCCGCCGAACCAGCTTTGGGTGGTGACGATCATGCGGGTGTTCATATGCACCGCCGGCACATGCGGATTGCGCATATGGGCGATCAGGCTGATGCCGCTGGCCCAGAAGCGTGGGTCTTCTGCGGCGCCGCGCACCTGTTTGGCGAATTCCGGCGAGAAACTGCCATGCACGGTGGAGATATGGACGCCGACCTTTTCGAACAGCCGTCCCCGCATCATCCCCATGACGCCGCCGCCCTCATCGGTGCCGCGGCTCCAGGGCGTGCGGACAAAACGGCCCGGCGCGCCGTCATAGGCGCCCGGGGCGCCGTTTTCGAGCGCCTCGAAAGCGCCAATGATGCGCCCTGCCAGGGCTTCGAACCAGGCTTTGGCGGCTTGTTTGCGGGTTTCGAGGTCTGGCATGACAGCGGGTTTTCTAGGTTTGCCCCGCCCCGAAAGCAAGGCGCGGGCTATAGGCCGGCCAGGATGGCGGCCAGTTGCGGTTTGGAGGGGCTGTTTCGCAGCTCCAGGGCCTTGCGCGCCGTGTCATTCAGGCCTTGCGCGTCGCCGGGAATCCAGCGTCCGCTTTGGGCGAGGCCGGGGGCGATCAGCTCGCGCATAGCGGTCAAAAGTGCGGCGGGATCGCCTGCCGGCGCCTCTGCCAACCACGCGGCCTGCGCGGCGCGGACGGCGTCCGCCAGCCCCGCCGTGAACAAGGTCGCTTCGGCAAGCTCGGCCAATTCCGCTTCGACCAGATTGGGGTCCTGCAAAAAGGCGCGAAGCTGCAGCGCCAACGGGCCGAGCGGGCGCGGCCAGTCCGGATCGGCGCTGCGGCTTTGCCCGGCGATCGATATCGTCCCCGGCTCGACGGAAAAATCCAGCTTGGCCTCGCGACCCTGGCGATCGGTGAAGGTCACGCTGCGTTCGCGTTTGGCGCCGTCGCGCTCCAACACCAGCGAAAAGGGGATCTCGCGCCACAAGCCATCGCACTCCACGCTTGCGCCGCCGCGGTGGATGGCGGTGCGGGTGAACCCGCCAAAGCCGGCGCCCAGAATTTCCCGCAGCAAGGTGGCGATATGGGGGCCGACATCTTCGGCGATGCCCAGGCCGACATCATAGGATTTGTTTTCGCCATAGCGCATGGCGCCCGCTTCATCCCGCCAGGTGATGGCGATGGCGGCGATGTCTCCCAGGCCTGATCGGGCCTCGGCGGCGAAATTTTCCACATAGTGGCAATGCTTGAGGACGTGGCCGGGCATCAAACGTTTGCCGGCGGCCCGCGCGGCGGCGGTCATGGCCGATGCCTGATCCATCGTCAGGGCTGCGGGCTTTTCCACCAGCACCGGAATGGCGCGTTCCAACAAAGCCAGCGATGTCCGGGCATGGTCGCGGGCATTGTTGACCACCAGCGCGGCCCGGATCGGACCACCGGCCAAAGCCTGTTCCAGGGTTTCAAACCGGCTGCCCCGCCCGGCGATGGCGGCGTCCAGCGCCGCGCCGCCATGGCGGGAGATCAGCAGAAGCGGGCTGGGCAATTCCATGCGAGCGAGAACGGACAGCGTCACCCGGGCCCAGCGGCCGCCCCCGACCAGCAGCAGCGCGCCGTCCTGCCGGTCCTGGGACGCATCGCGCTCGGCCACCCGCGACCCTCCTAGATGTCGAGCACCTTGCAGACGGGCAGGGGCTGGATGAATTTGGATTTGAGGCCCCGGCCCCGCATATGCTCGATGATCGGCTCGGCATAATGCCAGGCCAGCAGGACCACGAAATCGGGCTGCTCGTCGATCAGCCGCTGGTTGTTGACGATCGGGATGTGATTGCCCGGCGTATAAAGCCCAAGCTTCAGCGAGGTCGCCTGTTCGCCGATCCAGGGGATCAGGTCGCGCCCGATGCCGCAGAAATGCAGCAAGGTGTTGGCACGGCCGGGAAAGGAATTGCCGACAAAGCTGGCCCCCTTGCGCGCCGCCGCCACCGCCAGATCCTGCAGCGCCAGCCGCGATTCAAAGGCCTTGCGGCGGAAATCGGCATAGATCGCCTCGCGCCCCAGACCCAGCTCGTCCTCGAATTTTAGCACCTCGCCCACCGACGGGGTTACGGCGCGATCATCCTTGGCGACGTGGACGCGGATATTGCCGCCATAGCGCGAGACCCGTTCGGCCCGGAACACTTTCATGCCGTTGAGCTCGAACAGCGTCACCAGCGCCTTCAAACTATAGGTGCGGATATGCTCGTGATAGATGGTGTCGTATTGCGCCTTGGTCAGCACATCGGCCAGGTAATGATTTTCCAGCACGAAGACGCCGTGCTCGGCCAAGAGCGTGCGGATGCCGCGCACCACATCGCCCAAAGGCGCCATATGGGCGAAGACATTCGACGCGGTGATCACGCTGGCATGCCCGCGGGCCGAAATGATCTGCCGGGCGGTGTTCTCGTCGAAAAATCCTTGCAGCGTCTCCACACCGTCCTCGCGCGCGAGCAGGGCGATATTGGTGGGCTCCACGCCCTGCACGGCGACGCCGTTCTGCTGGAAGGCTTTCAGCAAGGTCCCGTCATTGGAGCCGATATCGACCACCAGGGATTTGCCGTCCAGGCCATAGGCGTCAACCACATCCTTGGCGAAGACCGCCTGATAGGCCGAGAGCTCGCGGGTGACGCCGGTGCGATAGGGATAGGAGGGATGGTAAACGGTCGAGCCTTCCACCACGTAATCGAGCTGGTTGTTGGTGCAATGGACGCAGCGATATTGGCGCAGCGGGAAATATTGCTCCGGCATGTTCAATTGCTCGGCCGAGACCAGCGAATCGCACAGGGGCTGATGGCCGCAATCCAGCACCAGCTCCAAATCCTGCGATCCGCAGATCTGGCAATGGTGCAGGGCACCCGCTTTGACGTTGTTGTCGATCTCCTTGGGCATGAACGTCCTTCGTGAACAGGGGGGCGGGATTTTTTCCTTAGCACTATTTCCGGCGAAAAGCCCAGCGGCGAAAAAACCCGATTCGCCCCCGTGATTTGGCGCGCCGGTGGGGCGGCTACCGGCCCCGGGAGAGCACCAGCCGGTGCCCGGCCGTGACGGTTTCTACAGGCTCTTTCAACATTTTTTGCATCCCGGCAGGGGGGCCCGCACTTATGACCTGGGATAGACGGCAAGAGAGCCCATGGACCTTGACGAACTGCGAGCCAGTCAAAATGTCGAAGACCGCCGGGGCGGCTTCGGCGGCTTTGGCCGGCCCCTGATGATTGGCGGTGGCGGGCTTGGCGCCGTGGCGGTGGTGCTGGCTGCGATGTTCTTTGGCGTCGATCCCTCGCAATTGCTGGATGCCGGCGGCGATGCGCCCGCCACCCAAAACCAGCCCGACAACGGCAACCGGACCGACAATGCCGCCTATGAATTTTCCCGCAAGATCATCGGCTCGGCCGAGGATGTCTGGTCGCCCCTGCTTGCGGCCAAGGGCGTGCGGTTCGCGCCGGCGACCTTCACGGTTTACGATTACACGACACCGACCGGCTGCGGCACCGGCCAATCCTCGGCCGGGCCGTTTTATTGTCCGAACGACGCGCATATTTATCTCGACCTTTCGTTCTTCGACGAACTGACGCAGCGCTTCGGCGCATCGGGCGACTTTGCCCGCGCCTATGTCATCGCCCATGAATATGGCCATCACATCCAAAACCTGCTGGGCACGATGGATCGCCAGCCCACCCAGGCGGAAGGCGCCGGCGGCGGTTCGGTGCGCACCGAATTGCAGGCCGACTGTTATGCGGGGGTCTGGGCCTTTCATGCCAATGAGCAGTTTCACATCCTGCAAAGCGGCGATGTCGATGAGGGCCTGCGCGCGGCCGAGGCGGTGGGCGACGACACCCTGCAGAAAGAACAGCAGGGCTATATCGTGCCGGATTCTTTCACCCACGGCACCAGCGCCCAGCGTAGCCGATGGTTTCGGCGCGGCTTGGCGGCGGGCGACATGAACGCTTGCGACACCTTTTCGGCCGGAACGCTGTAAGGGGGGTGCCCCTGGGGTGCGGAAGCGGACACTGGAACCGGAACCGGCGCCGCGATATTCCCCGAAGGCTTTCTTAATACGCCTTATGCATGATGAGCGCGCAAAATGCCGCGAACGCGGCCAGCCGCAAGAGACCGATATGGGAATGCCAGACCAGGACCCGGAAAAGCGCAAATACTTTCTGGATAAGGCGCGGGAGGCGGAAAAGAGCGCCGCCAGCACCGATGATCCCGCCTCCAAGCTCCATTGGCTGAAAATCGCGGCAGGCTACCGCACGCTTGGCCTGCCCTATCATTCCGATGCAACCACCCACCACTGACGGGCGGCCTAGGGCGTTTCGTCTTGCGCATATTGGCGCCGGTAAAGTTCGGCATACAGGCCGCCCCTAGCCAGAAGTTCGGCGTGGTGGCCTTCTTCCACGATCCGCCCCCCCTCGATCACCAAAATCATGTCGGCTTTCAGAATGGTGGAGAGGCGATGGGCGATGACGATGGAGGTGCTTTTCGCCAGCGCCGTGGTGAAGGCGGCTTGGACGGCGGCCTCGGATTCGGAATCCAGATGCGCCGTTGCTTCGTCCAGGATCACGATATCGGGCGCTTTGAGCAGCAGCCGGGCGATGGAGAGACGCTGTTTCTCGCCGCCGGAAAAGCGATAGCCGCGTTCGCCCACCAGTGTGTCCAGCCCCTCGGGCAGGCCCGATACCAGCGGCCAGATTTCCGCCGCGCGCAGCGCCGCTTCCAGCATGGCGTCGTCGGCCTCGGGCCGGGCATAGAGAAGATTGGCGCGGATGGTGTCATGGAACAGATGCGCATCCTGGGTCACCACCCCAATGCGGGCGCGTAAGGATTCGAGCGTGGCGTGGCGCACGTCTTGTCCGTTGATCGTCACGCGGCCCGATTGCACGTCATAGAGCCGGGGTACCAATTGGGTGATGGTGGTCTTGCCCGCACCGGACGGTCCTACCAGTGCCAGCATCTCGCCCGGACCGACCGTGAAGCTGATGTCATGCAGCACGGTTTTGCCTGGCGTCTTGTCGGGCAGGGCAATGGATTCCAGCGAGGCCAGCGACACTTCGGCGGCGGTAGGATAGCGAAAGCCGACATGCTCGAAGGTGATGCGGGCCGGCCCGGCCGGCAGGGGCTGGGCGTCCGGCGCTTCGCGGATCATCGGCGGCAGGTCCAGGACCTCGAAAACGCGTTCGAATGACACCAAGGCGGTCATCACCGTCACCTGGATATTCGACAAGCCGCTGATGGGACCATAAAGCCGTGTCAGATAGGCACTCAACGCCACCAGGGTTCCGACATCGAGCTTATGGGCGATCGCCAGCACCCCGCCCCAGCCATAGACAAAGGCGGTGGCGAAGCTCGCCATCAGCATCAGCGAGGTAAAGAACACCCGGCCATAGAGGCTGCGCTTGACGCCGATATCGGAGACCCGCCTTGCCCGCGCGGTGAAAAGTGCGGTTTCCTCGGCCCTGCGCCCGAACAGCTTGGACAATTGCGCGCCGGCGACATTGAAGCGCTCAATCATGGTGTTGTTCATGACCGCGGTCAGGTCATAGCTTTCGCGGGTGATGGCTTGCAGCTTGGGGCCGATCAGGCGGGCCGGCGCCAGGAACAGCGGCAGCAGGATCAGCGCCGCGACCGTGATCTGCCAGGACAGCGCGAACATCGCCCCCAAGGTTAGCAGCACGGTGATCAGATTGCCCAGCACCGAGGACAGCACATCGGTGAAGGCATTCTGCGCTCCGCCGACATCATTGTTCAGCCGGCTGACCAGCGCGCCGGTCTGGGTGCGGGTGAAAAAGGCCAGCGGCATCGTCTGGATATGGTCGAACAGCAAGGACCGCATGTTGAGGACGATGCGGCTGCCGATCCGGGACGAGAGGAAGGCCTGGGCCAGCCCGAGCGCCGCGTCGCTCACCGCCAGCCCGGCCACCAGCAGGGCCAATTCGATCACCAGGCGCGTGTTGGCCTTCAGGATGCCATTGTTGATGATCTGGCGGTAAAGCAGGGGATTGATGACGCTGATGCCCGCGTCCAGCATCACCAGGGCCAAAAACAGCGCCAGAGACCATTTGTAAGGCGCGGCGAAGGCCAGGACGCGCTTGAGGGTACCGGGACGTATCTTCGCCTTGAGTACCGAGCGGTCGCGCGTCAGGCCCATAAAGCCCATGCCCCCGCGTGCCGACATTCGTTCCTTCTTTCGGTCGAAAATGGATGATTAGCGGCGCATAGCTTGCGCCGCGTTCTCGGGCAAGTTCAAGTCGCCGCGACCTTCCTCAGTTTACGGCCACCACCGCAACCGCCATGGGTGGCATCTGGAAGGCCAGTTTGCCGTTCTGGCTGACACCGCTGAACGGCACCGGATGCACGGCATTGGGGCGATCGAAGCTGTTATGCGCATCCATCGCCGCGCCGGCCAGGATGCGGCCCGTGGCGCTGCCGGTCAGGCCGGTGCGCACCGTCACTGTGCGGTGCGGATCGGTGTTGACCAGGGCCAGGTAGAGTTTGCCGTCCTTGCCGCGCGCCGCGGAGACATCGATCAGGGGCAGTTTGGTGTCGCCATAGGCGTAGGACGCGTTTGTGACCTTCACTTTGTAAGGCGAGGCGTCCATGAAAGGCTGGTAGAGATCGAAGACATAATAAGTGGGCGTCAGTACCATTTTTTCCTTGTCGGTCAGGATCATGGCTTGCAGCACATTCACCATCTGGGCGATGGCGGCGAGCTTCACCCTGTCGGTGTGACGATGGAAAATGTTGAGCGTGAGGGCCGCCACTTCGGCATCGCGAATGGTGTTCTGTTGATAGAGGAAGCCGGGATGGCTGCCCGGCTCCTGCTGATACCAGGCGCCCCATTCGTCTACGAACAGCGCCACCTTTTTGGCGGGATCATATTTGTCCATGATCTTGGTGACATCGTCGATCTGCCTTTCCAGATCGAGGGCATAACCTAGCTGGGTGGCCCACCCTCGCTCATCAAAGCCCGTGGCGGGACCTTTGGGTCCCAGATTGGGCGGCATGGCATAATAATGATAACTCAAGGCCTGGAGGCTGCCCCCAAAGGTCGGGCCGCTATTCTTCATCATCTCCTCGGTGAAGGCCTTGTAGTCATGCCATTTGTCGAGATTGCCGCTGGCGCCGCTGGCGACCTTGATGGTGGCCATGGCCGCCGGCGTATGCAGGAAGCCGCTATAGCGGGCATTGTTGGCGGCCGCGACCGCGGGACGCATATTGCCGCCGCAGCCCCAAGTCTCGTTGCCGATGCCGATGAATTTCAAATTCCACGGCTTGTCGCGCCCATTTTTACGCCGTTCATTGGCCAAAGTCGCATTCTGGTCTGAGGTGACATATTCGACCCAACGCTCCGCATCCATTGGCGTCATCGAGCCGGTATTCACCGACAGATAAGCGTCGGCGCCCAGCAGTTCCATGAAATTGAAATATTCGTGGGTGCCGAAGGCGTTGTTCTCGGTCACATCGCCCCAATTGACGTTGATCCGGACGGGACGCTTGTCGCGCGGGCCGATGCCGTCGCGCCAATCATAATTGTCGGCAAAACAGCCGCCCGGCCAGCGCACCACGGGGACATGGATGGCTTTGAGCGCCTGCACCACGTCTTTGCGATAGCCGTTGATATTGGGGATTTTGCTGTTCTCCCCGACCCAAATGCCTTCATAGATGCCGCGTCCCAGATGTTCGGAGAACTGGCCATAGATATGCCGGTCGATGACCGGGCCGGGGGAGTCGGCGATGCTGATGTCGACAACCGGGGCTGCAGTCCCGAGCTGAGCATTCGCCGGTAGCGACAGGAGGCCGGCAAGCAACGCCAAACGGACGGCCATGCGCATGGTCTTCTCCATCTCCACCATCCGGTGGCGTTATTTCGGCAGCGGGAATTGCCCGTTTATCTGGAAATTTTGCGTGGCGAAAGGCGCGCCTGTGCCCGGCTGGCCACCGCCAATAGTGATGCGGTAGGTACCGGGCGCCACCATGCGGTCGCCATTCGCCATCACGCTGGAAAGATCCCGCGGGCTTAGATCGAAATGCACCACGCGGCTTTCGTTCGGCTGCAAGGCGATCCGCTTGACGCCGCGCAAGGCCCGCACCGGCATTCCCGGATTGTTCGGAAAGCTCAAATAGAGCTCGGCGACTTCGTCGCCGGCCCGCGCCCCGGTATTCTTGACCATGACGTCGACCGCCAGATTGGCGCCCGCCGGCAGCTGTGCCGAGGCCAATTTCATCCCGCCATACGAGAATTTCGTATAGGAGAGGCCATAGCCGAAGGGATAAAGCGCAGCTCCTTGAAAGTACCGATAGGTGCGATTGGCCATGCTGTAATCCTCGAAAGCGGGAAGGTCGTTCACGCTTTTGTAGAAGGTCACGGCCAGCCGGCCTGCCGGATTGTTGTCGCCGTTCAGGGTCTGGCCGATGGCGGTGCCGCCTTCTTCGCCGGGATACCAGGCCTCGAGAATGGCGTCGGCGTTGCCGGCCGCCCAATTCACCGACAGAGCAGAGCCGTTCATCAGCACAACGCCCAGCTTTTTGCCCGTGGCTTTCACCGCCTTGAGCAGGTCTTCCTCCTCCTGGGGCAGGTCCAGGCTGGTGCGGTCGCCGCCTTTGAAGCCGGGGAGATTGACGTTCATCTCCTCGCCTTCCAACTGCGAGGTTATACCCACCACGGCGATCACCACATCGGCCTTGGCGGCAGCGGCAGCAGCGTCCGCCTGCGGCGCCGCCGCGATCGAACGCCAGATCAGACGCACCGGCGTACCCCGGTTGGGCGCCTGCTCGATGCGCAAGACATATTTCCGGCCCGCTTCCAGCGTCAGGGTCGTGGTCTTGGGGCCGCGCTGGGGCGGGCCGGCGGTCGCATTATCTACCACCAATTTGTCGTCGAGCCACAGCTTGGTGTTGGTTGTGCCGAGGCCAATCTCCCACTGGCCACCTTGGTCTGGGGTCAGGGTGCCCAGGAACCGGGCTGAGCCCCCATTCGTGACTTGCGGCGCAAAGCCGGGTCCGCGCCCATTGAAGTCCAGCACCGCCTCCGTCTTGACCCGTGGAGTGCCTGAGAAATCGCTGCTGGCGAAATATTCCGCTCTCACGCCGGGCTGGCCGTCCGGCGTCCGTAGGGCCGAAGTCGGCACCGCCTCAAGCTGGCGCAGGAAATTGGTGCCCGGAATATAAACAACCTCGGCGCGAGGAAACGCCGCTTTGATGCCGTCCAGCGCCGTCACCGCGCGGCTGGGCTGGTTGTTGTAGTTGCCGAGCAGTACCGGCACCTGATCGGCCAGGGGACCGACCACCAAGATATGCTGGATATTCTTGGCTAGCGGCAGCATGCCGTCATTCTTCAGGAGCACCATGGACTCGCGGGCCGCGCGCAGTGCCAGAGCGCGATTGCTTTGCGAATCCAATTCGCTGTCGGGAATTTTGGCGAAAGGCACCATGTCGGGCGGATCGAACATGCCCAGCTTCATGCGGGCCGTGAACAGCCGCTTCAGCGATTGATCCATCACCGCCTGCGGCACCAGTCCTTGCGTCACGGCATCGGCATAGGCTTTGGTGGCAGCCACCGGGCCTTCACCGAAATCGGCGCAGTCGGTGTCGACGCCATGCTGCAGCGAAACCGCCGCGGCCTTGGCCAAGCTGTCGGTATAATGGTGGCCGCTGAAGATGTCCCGGATGGCGCCGCAGTCCGAGGTCATATAGCCCTGGAAATTCCACGCGCCGCGCAGAGTCTCGGTGAGAAGAAAATCGCTGGCGCAGGCCGGCTGGCCGTTGATGCGGTTATAGGCGCACATCGCCGACCCGGCCTTGCCGTCCACAATGGCGGCGCGGAACGCCGGCAGATAGGTGTCTTCCTCGTCATGGCGGCTGACCTGCACGTCCATTTCATGACGGGTCGGTTCGGGGCCGGAATGGACCACATAATGTTTGGGGGTGGCGACCACCTTGAGGTAGCGCGGATCGTCGCCTTGCAGTCCCGTCACGAAGGCGACGCCGAATTGCGCCGTCAGGAAGGGGTCTTCGCCATAAGTTTCCTGACCACGGCCCCAGCGCGGATCGCGGAAGATGTTGATATTGGGCGACCAGAAGTCCAGGCCGCCATAGCGGCCTTCGCGCAGTTCCTGATTGTAGCGCACGCGCGCTTCGGTGGAGATCACCACCGCCATCTGATGCACCAGATCGGGATCGAAACTCGCCGCCAGCCCGACCGGTTCGGGGAAGACCGTCGCCGGCACGCGGATCACCGCGCCATGCAGCGCCTCGCTCCACCAATTATAGGCCGGCACGCCCAGGCGCGAAATGCCATTGGCGCGGTTGACCAGCTGCTGGCTCTTTTCGTCCAGGGTCATCTGCGACACCAGCGCATCCACCCGTTGCGGGATGGGCAGGGCCGGATTGAGCCAGGGCGCATTCGGCGGCGGATTGAGCGGCACCGCGGGCATGGTGCCGGGTTGGGCGGAGGCCAGCAGCGGCGCGGCCAGCGAAAGAGCGAGAATAGAAACGGCGAGGCGATTGCGCATGCTGTCCCCTTGGGCGTTATGGATGGAAAGGATGCGGCCTTACGGGGCCCATTTGCTCCAGAAGCTCTCGATCGCCTCCAGGCTGTGCTGCTTGGTTTCCGGCACGACACGCCAGACAAAAAGCGCCGCGAGCACGCTCATCGCGCCGTAAATCCAATAGGCGATGGCGTGATTGGCGATGGCATTGAGCGCGCTGGAACCGTCCACGACCTTGAACGACCAGGAAATGAAGAGATTGGCGATCCATTGCGCCGCCACGGCGATGGCCATGGCTTTGCCCTTGATGGAATTGGGGAAGATTTCCGCCAGCATGACCCAGGTCACCGGTCCCCACGACAAGGAGAAGCCGGCGATATAAGCGACGGCCGCAATCAGCGGCCCGGCATTGGTGGCATGGATAGCGAACTGAACGCCCAAGGCGAACATTGCGACCGCCTGGATGGCGCCGCCCAGGATCAGCAGCGGCTTGCGGCCCCAGCGGTCCACGGTCACCAGCGCCACAAGGGTAAAGACCAGCAAAGCGATGCCCACCACCACGGTTTGCAGCAGCGCGACATTGGTCGAGAAGCCGGCATTTTGGAACATCTGCGGGCCGTAATAGAGCACCGCATTGATGCCGATGAATTGCTGGAAGACCGACAACATGATGCCCACCAGGATCACTTTGCCGCCAAAGGAGAAAAGCGGACGAGAACGCTGCACCAGGGTGGCCTGAATCTCGGCCAAGGTGGCGCGGGCCGCCTGTTCGTCCGTCAGCCGGCGCAAAACACCCAGCGCTTTTTCCGTTTGGCCCTTCAAGGCATACCAACGCGGACTATCGGGGACGAACAACAAGAGGAAAAGAAACAGCGCAGCAGGAATGGCTTCCGACGCCAGCATCCAGCGCCAACCGGTGGCAAGCCGCCAAACCTCGTCGCCCTGGCTGGCGATGGCCCAATTGACGAAATAGACCAGGGTGATGCCCACCACGATGGCGATTTGCTGCAGCGTCACCATGCGGCCGCGATCGGCGGGGGGAGAAATCTCCGCGATATAAAGCGGCGCCAGCATGGAGGACAGGCCCACACCAATGCCGCCGATGATCCGATAAATGATGAAGGGCATCAGGGCTGCCGGACCCAGGCTGCCAATCGGCGCCAATCCGATCTCGGGCACCGCCGATCCCAACGAGCCGACCAGGAACATCAAGGCGGCCACGATCAGGCCGCCCTTGCGGCCCAGCACACTGGAAATCGGTCCGCCCACCAAGGCGCCGATCACACAGCCCAGCAAAGCGGAGGACACCGCCCAGCCCGACAGTGAATCGCCGGCGGCTTCTGAAAGCCCGCGCGGGGCGATGAAATTATGGTCGATGGCGCTGACCGCGCCGGATATCACCGCCGTGTCGTAGCCGAAGAGTAGACCGCCCAGGGACGCGATCACCGCGAGGCCGACAACGAGATTCGGGTTGGTCTTTGCCATGCCTTGATCCCCAGCTTTCATTTCCCTGGCGCGTCCGGCATTTCGAGTTGCCGGTTTGCGCGCCGATACCCTAGTGCAGCCTTGTCGTCAGCGCCATCCCGCGTCGATCCAATATTCATGACCAGTGCATAGATGCGCATCGTCCGATGCGAGAAACAACACCAGCGCCGCCACATCCGCGGGCACCAAGCGCCCCTTTAGGGCCTGCGCGTCCACGATCTCTTTCTCGCCCTCGGGCGTGTACCATTTCAGTTGGCGCGGCGTGCGTATATTGCCGGGGACGACGCAGGTGACGCGGATGTTATCCTCGCCCAATTCGCGCGCCAGGGCGCGGGTCATACCCTCGATGCCCGCCTTGGCGGTCTCGTAGATCACCAGGTCTTTGAGGCCCAGATGCCAGGAAATGGAGCCGAAATTGATGATGGCGCCGCCGCCCCGGGCTTTCATGCCGGGCGCCACGGCCTTCACCGCGAACAGCATGTGACGCAGATTGATGGCGATGCGGTCGTCCCAATATTCTGGCGTGAGCTGCTCCAGGCTGTGGCGATCGTCGTTGCCGGCATTGTTGACCAGCACATCCACCGGGCCGAGGCCCTGGAAATAATCCGCCAGCGCCGTCAGATCGGTGAGGTCGCAATGGCCGTAAGCGGGGACATGGGCGGAGCCAAGCAGCGTCTGTATCAATGCGGCGGCCGCGGCGTCCTGAATGTCGCAAAAACTCACGCGCGCGCCTTGCCGCGCGAATGCCGTCACCAGGCCTTCACCGATGCCGCTGGCGCCGCCGGTGACGACGACATGCTTGTCTTTCAGGCTGGGATAGATCGCGGACGACATCGGGTTCAAGCATCCCGTGCCGGGTTTGGGCCTGTCAACCAAACTTGTTCCACCCTGGAAAACGGCACGCAATAGCGGTTCGCATAGAACCGTCGCCGCGCCGTTATTTCGGCAAGGGCACCTGGCCGTTGACCACGAAGCTTGCCATGGCCACCGGCGCTCCCGTGCCGGGCTGGCCGCCTCCCACGATCAGCCGATAGCTGCCGGCTGCCACGATGCGGTCGCCCGCCTCTGTCACGCTGGAAAGCGCGCGCGGGTCCAGATCGAAATGCAGCTTTCGGCTTTCGCCGGGTTTCAGGTTGATGCGCTGCACGCCCCGCAAGGCCCGGATCGGCATGCCGGGCGCTTTGGGGAATTCGAGATAGAGCTGTGCCGCCTCGTCGCCGGCCATGCTGCCGGTGTTGCGCAAATTGACATCGACGCCCAGGGACGTGCCCGCCTTGATGGTGGGAGCCGACAACGTGAGCCCGTCATAAGCGAATTTGGTATAGGAGAGGCCATAGCCGAAAGGATAGAGCGGCGTGCCGGTGAAGTAGCGATAAGTGCGGTTCTTCATCGAATAGTCGCCGAAAGCCGGCAAATCCGAAACGCTGCGATAAAACGTAACCGGCAAGCGTCCGGCGGGATTGTTCTTGCCCGACAGGGTCTGGCCGATGGCGTTGCCGCCTTCCTGGCCCGGATACCAGGCGTCCAGCATGGCGTCGGCGTTGGCGGAAGCCCAATTGGCGCTGAGCGCGGAGCCGTTCATCAGCACCACCACCAGCTTCTTGCCCGTGGCCTTGATCTGTTTGAGCAGGTCTTCCTCTTCCTGCGGCATATCCATGCTGGTGCGGTCGCCGCCCAGAAATCCGGGCAGGTCCACTTTCATCTCTTCGCCTTCCAGGGCGGAAGAGATGCCCACCACGGCGATGACGACATCGGCATTCTTGGCCGCGGCCACCGCTTCGGCCTGGGCATTGAGGTCGATCTTGTTCCATACCAGGCGCATGATCGGCCCGGTGCCGGGATTCTGCTCGATGCGGATGGCGTAGCGGTGGCCTTTCTCCATCTGCATTTCGGTCATGCGGGGCTGGCGGGGATTGGACTGCGTGTCCTCGGCCACCAGCTTGTCGTCGATGAAGAGTTTTTCCTTGGGCCCTTCGATGCCGATGCTGTAGAGGCCGCTTTCGCCGGGCGTGACATAACCGGTCCAACGCGCGGATATCACCGGCGAGTCCGGTAGCGCCTTGGCCATCTCGCGGGTGTAGTTGACCTGGGAATCGACCCGGCTGATGGCGGGCCTGCCTTGGAAATTGGCGCCGCGGAAAATCTCCGCTTTCAAACCATGCCGGCCGTCGGGCGTGGTCAGGACGGAAGACGGGACCAGGTTCGCGGTGCGCAGCAGGCGCGGCGTGCCGGCGGAAAAGGCGACTGCCGCTTTGGGAAAGGCGGCACGGATGCCGTCCAGCGCCGTCACCGGATGCACCGGCGTGCCGTTGTAATTGCCCAGCAGCACGGCCACCTGGTCGGCCAAAGGACCCACCACGGCAATGCGCTGGACGCTGGAAGCAAGCGGCAATACGCCATTGTTCTTGAGCAGGACGATGGATTCGCGCGCCGCCTTCAGGGCCAGGGCGTCATGCGCCGGTGAGTTCAAGGCGGAAGACGGGAGCCGTCCATAAGGGCCGCTGCCAGGCGGATCGAACATGCCCAGCTTCATGCGCGCCGTGAACAGGCGCCGCAGCGAGGTATCGACGACCGTCTCGGGCACCAGCTTTTGGGTCTGGGCCTGCAGGTAGCGGTCGTAATCGGAACTGTCGAGGGTGGGGGCGCTGAAATCGGCGCAGTCATTGTCGACGCCATGCTGGAGGGACACCGCCGCCGCTTGGGCCAGCGTCTTGGTGTAGCCATGTCCACGGGACATGAATTGCGGCAAGCCGTTGACGAAGTCGGCGATGGCGTCGCAATCGGAGACGACATAGCCCTTGAAGCCCCAGGCGCGGCGCAAAGTGTCGGTGAGCAGGAAATCGCTGGCGCAAGCCGGTTGGCCGTTGACGGAATTATAGGCGCACATCAGCGAACCGGCCTTGCCTTCCACCATGGCGGCGCGGAAGGCGGGCAGATAAGTGTCTTCCTCGTCATGGCGGCTGACCTTGATGTCGTCGGAATGACGGCTGGGCTCCGGTCCCGAATGCACCGCGAAATGTTTGGCCGTGGCGACGACGCGGTAATGATCCGGATCATTGCCCTGCATGCCGGTGATGAAGGCCACCGCGAAACGCCCGGTCAGAAAGGGATCTTCGCCATAGGTTTCCTGACCGCGGCCCCAGCGCGGGTCGCGGAAGATGTTGATATTGGGCGACCAGAAGGTCAGGCCTTGAAAGATGCCGACTTCGCCTTTTTTCAGGGTCTGGTCGTATTTGACCCGCGCCTCGGTGGCGATCGCTTCGCCCATCTGTTGCACCAGCGGCGGATCAAAGCTCGCGGCCAGGCCAATCGGTTCGGGGAATACTGTGGCATAGCCGTTGCGGGCCACGCCATGCAGCGCCTCATTCCACCAATTATAGGCCGGCACGCCCAGGCGCGGAATGGCGCGGGCTTGGTTGACCAGCTGCGTCGCTTTTTCTTCCGGCGTCATCTTTGCGATCAGGGCATCGACGCGTTGATCGACCGGCAAAGCGGTGTTGAACCAGGGGGCGTCGGCCAGCGGTTTGGCCGGCGGCTTTGCCGGGACTTGGGCCTGAAGGGGCAGGGCAAGGGCCAAGACGGCACCAAGCGCGATGGCAGGCGCCAGGCGCCGGTTTTGTTTTGCGTTGCGAAGCACGAAGGTTCCCCCGGTTGTTTGGCATCGATATTAGGCGGGTTGTCGGCCCAGGCAACCCTCGCCTAGGGCCCCTGATTCATGACACAGTCCCGTCATGGACTGCCGGCTGGCAGCGCCTGAACAAAAAAAGGGAGGACTATTCATGGACATCAAGAAACGGGACTTTCTGGCGGGCCTTGGCGTTGTCGGCGGACTGGCGGCCAGCAGCGCCGTGATGGCGCAGCAAGCCCCTCCAGCCGGACGGGGCCCCGGAGGGCCGGGTGGACGGCGCGGGCCTGGCGGCGGCAGAGCGGAAGCGCCGGTCGGTACCGGGGTTCAGCCGTCCTCGGTCGATCTCAACTACAAGCCCCGCCGCATCAACAAGGTGATCGAGCTGTGGGAGGACAATCAGCCGATCTATTACACCGGCGCAGGCATCGGTCCGGGCGTCAACCCCTATGACCAGGGCGTCAAGATGAACAAAACCTATGCCGACGCCATCACGGTGGATTTCGAGCATGGCGCGATGGATTTTTCAGCGCTGCGCGAATTCATGCGGGGATTGCGGGACGGCGGCCCCACCAAAAGCGGCCATCGCACGCCTTGCGTGTTCGTCACCTCGGGCATCATCGGGTTGGACGAGGCCTATGCCCGCGCCAATAGCTGGATCATGACCCAGTTCCTGGATGCCGGCGTCCATGGCGTGCATATCTGCCACGCCCGCGATCCCAAGGCGATCGAGTCCCTGGCGCAGGAAGGCTGCCGCTATCCTTTCCTCGACTATCCGGTGACCGGCCTCAGCCGCCGCGGCCTTCGCGGCTCCAGCGCCGGCTTTGCCGCCGAGATCTGGGGACTGAGCGGGCCGGAATATTGCGCCAAGGCCGATCTATGGCCGCTCAATCCGAACGGCGAGCTGATCTTCGGCGTCAAGATCGAGGACACCATCGCCGATAGGAATTGCGATGCCACCGTGGGGGTGAAGGGCGTCGCCTTCGCCGAATACGGCCCCGGCGATCATTCCTACTGGCTCTATGGCCTGGCCGGTATGACGGGACCGCGCGTTCCGCCCCAGCCGGGCGTGGCCGAGGCCCGGCCGGAATTGGCCCGCGTGCGCCAAGCCGTGCTGGACGCCTGCAAGAAGCACAACGTCAAGTTCCTGCAAGGCGACAATGCCGGCAATATCGTCGAGATGATCAAGCAGGGCGCCATGGTCAACGAGGCGCCGGAATCCGCCGCGATCGTGGGGCGCGAATATACCAAGCGCAAAATGCCGGTCTGACACGCCGGCCGTTCACGTGGATCTCTTTGAACAGGCGGCCTTCGGGCCGCCTGTTTTTTCGCGATCAAACAACGACGCCTCTTTCAGCCGTTCGAGGCCCGTCCGCATTCCTCCAAAATGACGAGTCCGCCGAAATGCCTTACAAATGCGGTCCCGCCAGTTGGTTTGCCGCTAAAGCCGAATGCGAGCAAAACGACCAAACCCTGCGAGGATGAAAAGCGACGCCAAATCGATTAACATGCGTCCGGCGCCGGCACGGACCAACATGTAGTTGTTGATCCAATCCTGCGGAGTTGGTCCTTCGGACGCGGTCAGACGCAAATCATCAATTATGCCACCCCGGCCCACCGAGATTCCCCAAATCAGTGACCCGTTTTTGAACGACGTCCGATATCTGTCGTCACGCATATCCGAACCCAGATATGTTACTGACTGTAACGGGCCGAGCAGCGATAACACTTGGTCGATTTGAGGAAACCTTTGGCGAATTACATTGGCGGCCGGATTGGGCGAAGTAGCGGATTTTTCGCGTCCTAACCGAATCTCGTCGATTGCCTGACGCAGCACGACTTGGCTTCCCGGAATATCGCCATTCGGAATTGGAATGATTCTGTTAGCACGGCCCTTATCAATTCTGTTTGGATCAGCGGGTCGTTCCAATACGCAGGCCGTCGCAATGACAGCCCCACTCGCTAACAGCACCAAACCAACTTTCAAGAGTCCACGCCCTAACCTTTGTACGAACATCATGAGCGCGACCGTCTGTCCGCAAGCTTCTCGAAGACCGCATCGCCGAGGCCGGTCAAGGGCGCTAACACATGTCTGCGGACGGAGCCGACGATCCAGCTCAGATTCATCGCTATGTGCAACCCGACCAAAATTTCCAAATATGTTTCCCATTCATTGTGGAGCCGTCGCCACCCCTCAAATTTGCCGGGCGCGATACCCAATGCCGGTAGCGCAACGAAAGAAGTCATCGCGCCAGAAAAGACTGTTACGACAAATGTGATGAAAAGAAGCGTGTTCAGAAGCGCATTCACACGCGATCGCCAAGCACCCCTGGCAGCCAACCTGACGATCACTGTTGCGATCCAACGCCACGCATATAGGAGATGAACAACAATCAAAGGCGCAAAAGCCAAACCAAGCCATTCATGGAGCGCAAGTCCCTCAAATCGTGGCTCCAGCGACAGAAGAAGCGACAGGAACAGTACTGTATCAAGGACAAGAAGGAACCGAGTCCGGTTCATGGCGCTGGTTCGAGCTTTGGGGTCCACGCATTGAGGCGCACATTGGCAATGCTAACACGCCGTAGAATCGAAGTCAGCGGCTGTGAAAGGTTCAAGCGGACGGTCGCCTCTGGAATCTGCTCTGGACCCACTGGAAAGCGGGCGGCCACGTCCGCGATTTGAAACGGCAGCGACGAACCAAAGCGGGTAGGACGCCCCTCAACCGTTCGAGGCCAGATCGCTCATGACTTGAATGTTACCCTTGGGGCCCACCCCCGCGCTGAAATTTGTCGTGCCATTGGCGAAACTGGCTTCGTACACGTCGAGGGTTCGAAAACCGCCCTTATAGGTGAGAGACTTGAGGGCGCCGAGGCGTTTCAATTCGTCCGCGGCGCGCCGCTGACCTACGGCGACAATTGGGTCCATTTGGCTGTAGTCCACGGTGCCGCTTTGGGCACCCTCAACAAAGCGGCGGACCGCTTCTTCGGTACCGGGATGCGCAGGCGCGTTGTCGATAAGGACGTCGCCCCACAAAAGATTGTCGATCTTGCCGTTGACCAACGGCGGGATGATCCATGTGGCGTGGCCGTGCGGATAGACCGCCCGATACAGATCGTTGCCCAGGGCATCGACCTTCAAAAAGGTGAGGGATTGCATCGGGCCCAGCGCCTGGAAGGATTCCGAGCTTTCGCCCAGCGGTGTGCGCCCCTGCGCAAAACGCGCCGCGATGGCGTCGCCGAGAAGATCGACCCGCACCTGGTTGCGATAGCGACTATCCAACAACTGGCGCAGGGCTTCCTGCACCCCAGGGCTGGGGCTGTTTTCCGTGCCCGGAGCCCGTTCAACAGTTTCCACGGACCCCAAACCGGCGATTTTTCCGCCAACAAGCGGTGCGACCAGCCAGGTAATCTTGGCCTTTTCATATTCCGCGGCATACGCATCGGCGCCGTTATAGACGCCTTTGAAAGTCAGAGATTTCAGCTTGCCGTGATCCTGCGGGGGCGCATTGCGGATTCTCTGGGCGAGGGCGGGCGTGAACAAATCATAGGGTGGGTTGCCCATCTGCTGCCCCTCGATGAATTGGCGCAGGGCAGCTTCGGTGCCGGGGCTGGGCGTGGCACGCGCAACCGCGATTTGCGCCAGAACCGGCGGCGAAGCCAGAAGCCCCGCCGCTATCGGCGCGGCAACGGCAATGGCGGCGCAGCCGGCAAGGAGAATTTTTCGGGTCGTGTTCAGGCGCAACAGGAAGCGGTTTTCCATGATCGTCTCCATCCTTCTCTTGAGATCGGCGCCGGAAATTCCGGCGGCGCAGTCCAGCGGGGAATGCAGGTAGAATTTGCAGACCTTCAAAATGCTTTCGGCGTACAGGTCGGGTGTCAGGCCCGATGACAGCACGCTCTCATCGCAGGCACGTTCGCGTTCCTTGTTGAGGCGCGCGCCCATCCACCAGACCAGCGGGTGGAACCAGAACAGCGCTTCCACCAGCATATGCGCCGCCGCCAGAGCATTGTCGCCCCGGCGCAGATGGCAGATTTCATGCGCGATGATCGCATTCAGTTCGGCGGGGGAAAGGCGCTCGTCGATGCCCTGCGGCAGCAGGATCACAGGACGGGCGATGCCGACCAGGCCGGGCTCCAGCATGGTGGGCGCCATCTTCACCCGCACCGGGGCGGCAAAGGCATAATCGGCTGCTTCCCGCACCAGCCGCCGCAGACCAGCCCAGCGCATCAGCCAGCGTGCCAGCATGAACAGGCTGCCGATGCCCCAAACCGCTAGAAGCAGCGGCGTCACCGCCGCCGCCACATCGAAGCCCGCAGGCGCGACAGGCGCGAAATTCAAAGCCCGTGCCGAAAACGGTTCTGCCACCGGCTGAAACGCCAGCAGCGCCGGCGCGGTAACAGGCGGTGCCGCCAGCACCAGCAGGTTTTTGCCCAGCCAGGTCAGGGCGGCAAAGGGAATGAGAAATTTCATGGATGCCGCGAACCACAGCAAATAGCGGCTCTGTGCGCTATTGCGCTGCAGCGTCAGGGTGAGCGCTCCGGCGGCGGCGGCAAACAGCGTCGATTGCCACAGATGGTCCAGGATCAAGCCAATCATGGTTTGGGATCCTTCTTCTGCAAGGCGCGCAGATGTTTTTCGGCTTCCTGAACGTCCTCGAGCGAAAGTTTTCCCGCCTCGATCAGATGGGTCATGATGGGCTGGGGCTCTCCCCCGAACACGGCGAGAAAGTCGTCGATCAGACGGCGCCGCGCGCTATCGCGCGGTATGGCGGCCTCGAAGGTATAGGCGTTGCCGACTTTTTTGGTTTTGCGCAGCGCCTTTTTCGCTTCCAGCCGATGCACCATGGTGTGCACGGTGGTGTAGGCCGGGCGATTTTTTTGGGGAAATGTTTCCTGGATTTCCCGAACGGAAGCGCTGCCCTGCGTCCAGAACACTTCCATGATCCGCATTTCCAGATTGCTGAGCCGGGGTAATGCCATGGCAAGCCTCTTACTACAATGTAGAGTTTTATACTACAGTGTAGAGAAGCGGGCAAGCCGCGGGCAAACCCGCACATCGCAGTTATCGGCCGAAAACCCATCCGAAAGCCGGCTTGCAACTAAATGACCGTTCGGTCATTTATATTGCATGGCCGCAAAGCGATGGCAGCGCCGCAAGGAAGACCGCTCCGGGGAAATCCTGGAAGCGGCGCTTTTTTGTTTTTCCAAAAAAGGGTTCGCCGCCACCCGCATGGAGGACATTGCCCGCCGCGCGAAAATCGCCAAGGGCACGGTGTATCTGTATTTCGACAGCAAGGAAGCGGTGTTCAAGGCCCTGGCGCGCGGCTCGATGGGCGCGCGGCTGGAAGCGGTCCAGGCTTTGATTGCGCAATATCAGGGCGATACTGCCGACCTGCTGGCCCTGGTGATCACCAATATCGGGGAGTTCGCGCGTGGCAGCGACCGCGTGATCCTGCCGCGGTTGATGCTGGCCGAAGCGGGGAATTTCCCCGACCTGGTGAAATTCTGGCGCCTGGAGTTGCTCGACCGCGGCCTGGGCATCCTTCAGTCGATTATCCGGCGCGGCGTGGAGAGCGGCGAGTTTCGCGATCTTCCCACCGAGCATGTCGCCAGGCTTTGCATCGCCCCCCTGATGATCGTCGTGATCTGGCGCACGACTTTCGCCCAGTTCGACAAGGAGCCTTACGACTATCAGGGCTTGGTTGCCGCACATCTGCAAATTCTGCTGCACGGTCTTAGCGCCGGGAGTGACGCATGAAACGGATATTGATCTTGGCATCCTTCCTGCTGCTCGCCTCCTGTGAAAAGAAGCCGGACGATGCATGGCTCGGTTATGCCGAAGGCGATGAGGCTCTGATTTCCGCGCCGCAAGCCGGATGGGTCACGGCGATGAAGGTGCAGCGCGGACAAATCGTTCATCGCGGCGACTTGCTTTTTGTGCTGGACGACACACGCGAGCAGGCCGCCCGCGACCAGGCGGCGGCGTCGCTGCAGGCGGCCAAGGCGCAATTGGCGCAGGCCCGCGCCAGCCTGGCCCAGGAACAGGCCAATCTGGTCTATACGCGCACCGAATTGGGGCGCCAGGATCGGCTGGCGCAGGAACGCGTCGGCACGCCCATAGAGCGCGATGCCGCGCGCAATGCCTATGCCCAATCCCAGGCGCGCATCGGCCAGCTTCAGGGCCAGATCGCCCAGATGCAGGCCCAGACCGAACAGACAGAGGCGGGGTTGGGCTCTGCCAGCTATTCCTTGTCGCAGCGGAAAATCGTGGCCGAAACGCAAGGCCCGGTGCAGGACATCAATTTCCGCGAGGGAGAATATGTGCCGGCCTCGACCCCGGTGCTTTCCATCCTTCCGCCGGGCAATATCTTCGTGCGCTTCTTCGTGCCGGAAGGACAATTGGCGCGCGCGCATTTGGGCCAGAAAGTCCGCATCACCTGCGATGGCTGCCAGCCGGCCGAGGCGCAGATCACTTTCATCGCCGCAGAGCAGGAATTCACCCCGCCCGTGATCTTCAGCAATGAAAGCCGGGAAAAGCTGGTCTTCAAGCTGGAAGCCCGGGCGCCAGGCGGGCTCAAGCTGCATCCGGGCCAGCCGGTGGAAGTCCGCCCCTTATGAGCGCGGAGCTTGCGATCGACGTTAAGGGACTGACCAAACGTTTCGGCAGCAAAACCGCGGTGGATCATGTCGATATTGCCGTTCCCAAAGGGGAAGTCTGGGGCTTTCTCGGCCCCAACGGATCGGGCAAGACCACGACCATCCGCATGTTGTGCGGGCTGCTGACCATCGATGACGGGCAGGGCACTTGTCTTGGCCTGGATGTGCGCACCCAATCGGAAGCGATCAAGCGGCAGGTCGGCTACATGACCCAGCAGTTCAGTTTCTGGGAGGATCTGTCGATCCGCCAAAATCTGGAATTCGTGGCGCGGGTCTATCAGGTCCAGGATCCCAAAAAGCGGGTGGATGGCGCCCTGAAGCGGCTTGGGTTGGAGCAACGCCAAAACCAGTTGGCCGGCGCGCTTTCCGGGGGGTGGAAGCAACGCATGGCGCTGGCCGCCTGCATGCTGCACGACCCCAAGCTGCTCTTGCTGGACGAACCCACGGCGGGCGTCGATCCCAAGGCCCGGCGCGACTTTTGGGAGCAGATCCATGCGCTCAGCGATACCGGGCTCACTGTGCTGGTCTCGACCCATTACATGGACGAAGCCGAACGCTGCGACCGCATTGTCTATATCCTGAACGGCAAACTGGTGACGCAAGGAACCGTTGGAGACGTGGTCGAGAAATCCGGGCTCATCACTTTTGTGCTGGAAGGCGACGATGTGCGCAAATTGCTGCCGGAGCTTCAGGATCAGCCGGGCGTGGATTATGCCGGCTTTTTCGGTGCGGCCCTGCATGTCAGCGGCCATGACCGCGCCGCGCTGGAAAAAGCACTGGCCCGCTATCGGGGCATGAAGGGCGTCACCGTCCAGGAAACGCCGCCCAATCTGGAAGATGTCTTCATCCAGTTGCAGGAAGCCGCGCAATGAACCGGCACTTCTCGCTGGCCCGCATTTGGGCGGTTCTGCTCAAGGAGGTGCTGCAGATGCGGCGGGACCGCTTGACCCTTGCCATGATTCTCGTCCTGCCGCTGGCGCAGCTTTTCCTTTTTGGTTTTGCCATCAACTTCAATCCCAAGGCCTTGCCGACCGCGATTTCGGTCGACGACAGCGGCACCTTCGCCCGTTCGGTCGTGGCGGCTTTGCGCAATTCCAGCTATTTCGAGATCGTGGCCCAGACCAACTCGCCGGCCGGCGCCCGCCGGATGCTGCAGGAGGGCAAGGTTCTGTTCGTGGTGGAAATTCCGGTCAATTTCACCCGCGACATCATGCGCGGCACGCGGCCAGACCTTTTGATCGAGGCGGACGCCACCGATCCCGCCGCCAGCGGCTTCGCCCTGGGGGCTTTCACGGGCCTGGCGGCCTCGGCGCTGAAGGATGACCTCAAAGGCCCGCTGGCGGCCCGAGCGCAGGGGCCGCCGCCGTTCAACGCCGTCACCCATCTTCTCTACAATCCGGAAAGCAACACGCGTTACAGCATCATTCCGGGTCTGCTGGGCGTGATCCTGACCATGACGATGGTGCTGATGACCTGCCTGGCACTGACGCGTGAGCGCGAGCGCGGCACTTACGAGAATCTGCTGGCCATGCCGGTGACGCCTGTCGAGATCATGATCGGAAAGATCGCCCCCAACATCGTGGTGGGCGCGATCCAGAGCGCCATCATCCTGCTGGCAGCGAAATATGTCTTCGCCGTGCCGCTGGCGGGATCGCTGCTGCTGCTGGGTTTCGCGCTGGCGATCTATATCGTCGCCAATCTGGCGGTGGGCTATACGTTTTCGACCTTGGCGCAGAACCAGCTTCAGGCCATGCAGATGACGATGTTCTTCCTGCTGCCGGCCATCCTTCTGTCCGGCTTCGCCTTCCCGTTCGCGGGGATGCCGCTATGGGCGCAATATATCGGCGAGGTTCTGCCGGCCACCCATTTCCTGCGCATCGTGCGCGGCATCCTGCTGAAGGCCAACGGATGGCCGGAAATCTGGCCCAATCTCTGGCCGCTGTTCCTATTCACCTTCGTGGCGGGCACCGTGGCGCTGCTGCGCTTCCGCAAGACGCTGGATTAGGACTCGGAGGGAACACGCGGATAGCCCACCCGCTAGGCAGCGTATAGGTCGGAAAGAGCAGTCATCACGCGGGCAGCGCGCCAAATGTCCAAATTGCCTATTGACGACGACATTCATTCATTCTCGAAATCAGATGGATCGCTAGGCTCAGTCTTAGCATTTCCGTCCGCAACTGGATTAAGTGAAACGGTCAGCACTGAATCTATGACTTCCATGCCTTCCGTTCGCTCCTGGAAAGTGTCGGCGTCTACAAATTTTTGCCTTTGCATATCCTTTAAAAAATATCCGCACGTCTGGCTAAATCTCTGTCCGGTTGCAAAATCAATTGAGTATGTTCCTTCAGGAACACTTGTAATGTCTGCCTCAGAATTCGCTTTCACGTAGAATGAAAGCGCTGTGTGCCCGTCCGGCGCCCGGAGCTTTACGACAGCGTCGTTCTCAAGCCCGTTTTTTACTTTTATCTGATGGGGCCCGCCAACCTGTTGCGAAAGAATTGTTCCATTGGCGATGTCTTCGGGCCCAAGGGGAAAGCATGCCGCTTGTAGAGCAGCTTCGCCATCGCCATATTTTATAGCCGGACTTACGATAAAACCAACAGTCCCGTTCGCGGTCTCGATCTTTTCGTAATCGTTCTCGCCTCGACCTACCAACACGGTAAAATTTTCAAAAGGTCTGACCGTTCCTACCGTCTGCGCAGTTGTTGAGGCAGCGCTCATAACTGCGGTTTTTGCTCCGGGGACATAGGCGATCTGCTTGGACGAAACGTTATCTAAAAATAACGGGAAAATGCCCCCGAGAACCAAGGCCGCGATAACAATGGCGGGGGAAAGCTGGACCCAAAATCCCCAATTTCGCAGTTTGCTCCATCTGTCCACTAATGTACTGGAGGTCGTCGGAATGGTTGACTTCAACTTGTCAATGCGATCCCTTAAGTCGGCTGAGCCATAAAATCGTTGAGCTTGTCTCAAGGCCGCGCTCGCCAGTTCCGGCCTGTTGTGAACCCAAAAATATGCGGCTTGGTGGGCGAGGATTGTTCCATTCGCCTCGACAGGAATTTCACCGCCGGAGATATTCTTCACGAGAGCCCCGATTGAGAAGATCGGACCCCAAGGAAAACCCCACCAGCCGAAGAGCCACGTAATTAGGCTTGCTTTTATTGCCTTGGTTCGGGCGCATGAGGGGCAGAAAATCCCCTGTACGGCGTGTCGAGATGTAGCAAGCAGGTAGCTAAAGACAGAGGAAAAGATGACGTAACGGGGTTGCGCGCTGATTGCGCTGCAGACAGAACACTTAACAGGATTGATTTGGTTGGGTTCCGAATCTGGTTGGGCTGCGCAGTTAGCATCGTATTTCGCTCGGCGCTCTGGGTCCGATAGCACCTCATAAGCAGCGTTAATGTCCCTGATCCTTTGATCATCCTGTCCGCCGCCGCCGTGCGCATCGGGATGCACCTTTTTAACGAGCTGTCTGTAAGCCCGCTTGATTTCTTCAGAGGGGGCATTTGAAGCGATCCCCAATACACCGTAGTAGCCATTGCGGTCGGAGTGAGATGAAGACATTGCTTCACTTTCAGAAGGCGATATGCACCAACCGTCCGCTCTCGATCTAATGCTTTAGCCAGTTCGGGTCGATGCTATCTTTGATGTTGGTATGATCTGATGACTGGCGGTTAGCCGCTTTGGCGGTTGGTGCTGATTTGACGACAGTCCGGTTCGGCGGACCGTCACATATTATTTGCGTGGTGAACGATCGCGCCGCACTAACAATCGCGGCAGCGGCTTGCTCCCTCACTGAGACTGCTTCCTGCATGGATATGCCGTGTGAGGCCAAGAACAGTCGGATCATTTCAGATTTGACGGCGAAGTTTGCGTTTTCGGGCAGCGCTCCCGTTACTGCGGCAATTCTAAAGTCGAGTTTGGCCGCCACGAGGCCGATTACGTGCCCGCTGCCATCTAACAAGGGCCCGCCACTATTTCCCGGTTGCACCGGAGCAGTTAGTTGATAGTAGCGGACGTCATCCTGCAACCCGCTAACAGCACTTAGCACGCCCGTCGTTGTTATTGGGTCGCTAGACAACAGCCCGGCTAGTGGATACCCGATGACAATTACGTTTTCTCCCGGCTTGGGCGGATTGCCTGCGCGAAGTATCGCGTAGGTTGGTGTCGGCGTCCTCGAACGGATCAGCGCAAGATCGTTTTGCTTGTCGTTGGCAATAAGATCGGCCTTGCGCGCGCCGTCCCCGGGAGCCTTTACCGAAATAGTTCTGCAATTTTCGACTACGTGCGCAGCCGTTAGAATATCGCCCTTAGAGCTGATGACCACACCGGACCCAAATGAAGGGGCGGCTACAACTACGCCTACAGAGAGCGAAAGGAATGCCAAAAACGACACGGATCCCGTCAGTAGCCGCCGCTTTAACATTGGTGTTCCTTTCGCGCGGTCAGCGTTTGAATGGATCGGAAGGAGACGGGGCTGGTTGAGCAAACGGATCGCTCGGACCTGTTGCTGCATCGGCGGCCTTCTGACATTGGATCAATTCATTTACGGCCGCACGAGAGCCGGTAAGTGCCATCTGGGTTACCAGTGTCCCTTGATATTTAATTGTCAGGGAGCTTGAGTCGGCCAGTTCCTGCATCATATCAGAACTGGTGAAACTGAGCGTAAGCGCCATAACGCCCGACATATCCAACACTGTTGCATCGCCGTTCCAGGGGGTATTGGTGCCGAACTGTAGTTCCAGAGGATATTTGTTATCTTTTTCCAAAGATTTCCAATTTGCATTGGCAACCATCAAATAACCTTTGGAATTTTGTCTGTTGAAGCCGATCCTGAATACGTCCCCATGCTCATACGTGCCGAACATGAAACAGCCGTTGTGCAAGGTGGTGTCTATTCGGATTTGCCAGCTCCCAATCGTTTTCCAAAGTGGTGTGTCTTCTGCTTTGGAAGTCGTCACACCAAATAAGAAAAGCGCGGCGAACGCGCCAACTATGGTTGCCCGCACCAAAACCCCCAGCCAAGGCTACCCAGGAGGCTATACTATGTCTGACTTGCGTGGCCACTCCCTTGAATGATTGGTGCTTGCGAGCCGTTAACGATCTCAGCATTGCGCCTCCGAGTACCGAATTTGTGACACGCTGGTTTTGCAATGGGTCTGGGGACGCGAGGCGGTCCAAGAAGGCTGCTAGAACAACCTATTAAATGGTGGGCGCGACAGGGATTGAACCTGTGACCCCTCCCGTGTGAAGGGAGTGCTCTCCCGCTGAGCTACGCGCCCGGTCCGGCCGGGGTGCAGGGCTTAAGGAGCCGCTTGGGGCCTGTCAAGATTGCCGGAAAATTCCCCCAATTGCCGGGCTTCCGCCTAGGGACTACGCCGATAGCGGCAGGTCGAACCAGAAGCTGGTCTGGCGGCCGGGTTCGCTGGTAAAGGCGATGCGGCCGCCCTGGCGTTCCACCAGCAGCTTGGCGATGCTCAGCCCCAATCCCGCGCCCGCCACTTGCCGGCCGCTGCGCTCCGCCGCTCCCGCTTGCTGGCGGCCAAAGGGGCGGAACAGGCTGTCGCGTTCGCTGAGGGGAACGCCGGGGCCTTGATTGACGATCTCGATCCGGCCGAAGCCGTCTTCCAGCCGCCGTGCCCGCACATGGATGGGCGAATGATTGTCGCCATATTTGTACGAACCGGCGATCAGGTTGTTGATGATCTGGGCGAGGCGCACCGGGTCGGCATTCACCGTCAGGGGCTCTGCCATCTCTTCCAGCACAAGCTGTTTGCCGCCCAGCGCACTATCCAGCCGGATCGCGCCCAGGCAGGTCTTCAGCGTATCGGCCAGCGCCACCCGCTGTGCCTGGATGCTGAGCGCCCCGGCTTCCGCCCGCGCCATATCCGACAAATCGTCATGCAGGCGCTGCAACAGCTCGCCATTATGGGCGATGACATGGGCGAATTCCTGGGCGCTGACGCTGGGCAGGCTGCCGGATTCCAGCATGCTGCTGAAGCCGATGATCGCCGATAGCGGCGCGCGGGCTTCCTCGCCCACATGGGCCAGAAGCGCGCCCTTGAACCGCGCCGCCCGCAAGGCGCGCTGACGGCGCCGCTCGATGATGGCCTGTTGCAGGTCGCGCTGATTGAGAACCACGCTGGCGCGCACGCTCATGGCGCTGCACACGGCCAGGAACAATTGCAGCATCAGGAGCCGGGCGGGGCCGTCCGCTCCGGCGAAGTGATTGGGCGCCGTCAAGGCAATGGCGCCGGTCAGCATCACGGCGATGCCCGCGCCCAATATGCGAAAGCGTACCGCGGAAAACAGCACCGCCATCAGCACCAGAAACTGCATCGGATAGGGCGAGACACGAAAGGCCAGCACTGCCACCACCGTAACCAGCGCATAGGTCCCCAGCGCCTCAGGGATTCGGTGCTGCAAGCGAAGCTTGGCGATCTGCCGCCAAGACAAGGTCATGCCGAAGGGAAACAGCATGCAGAAGCCCACCAGATTGGCGGCGAACCATTGGTCGGCACTGCTGAGCCAATGCGGATTGCCGGACAGCGCGCTGATCAGTCCGGCAAGGCCGCCGCCCAGCAGCGCCGGTGCCACACCGACCAGTGCGATAAAGCGCAGCGTATCGCGGGCGCCGCGCAGACGCGGCAGGCCCAGCAGGCGCGCCGCCGCCACACCGGCGATCACATCGACCAGGTTCACCGCGCTATAGACCAGATTGATGCCGGCCGGCGCGCCGGTGGCGCCATTGGCCAGGAGCCCGGCCACGAAAACCGTCACCAGCAAAAGGGCATCGTCCCGGCGCCCGCGCGAAAACCGCAGCAGCATGCAGGTGCCGAAGGCGGTGGCCGGCCATACCACCGTCACCGCCTGGCCCTCGCCGGTGCCGGCCAGGATGCCGCCATAGCCGAGCAGGAAAAACCCAATTCCGGTGGCGGCGGCGGCCAAAAGGGACGAAAAAGTTTTGCCGGTCATGCACGGTCCTTGGCGAAAACCTAAGCGAATCCGGGCGGGATTCCCGCCGGAAGTCTAGGCCCGGCGGGCACAAAAACCAATTCTTAAGCACGTCGCGGCATGATCCGGTCCTTTCCCCAAGGCTTTCCATGTCCAAATGCGTCCTCATCGCCGACGACGATCCGGTCATCCGCCGGCTGGTGTCGTTCAGCCTGATCGCGAGCGATTTCGACGTGGTCGAAGCCAAGGATGGCGACGAGGCCTTGAAGGCGGTTCGCCGCAACCCCGTGGCGGTGGCGATCCTGGATATTCAAATGCCGGGGAATGACGACCTGGCCGTGCTGAAGGCGCTTAAGAACGCGGACGCGACCAGGACTTTGCCCGTGATGATCCTGACCGCCGATCGCGATAACCAGATGGTGCGGGCCGCGCTCACCGCCGGCGCCGCCGATTATCTGGTCAAGCCCTTCGATCCCGATGTCCTGGCCGACCGGGTGGCCCGCCTGGCCGACGGCAAATTGCCTGAACCGCGCCTGCGCAAAGCGGGCGCCTAAAAGCCCAGCCGCGCCAGCGCTGCGGGCAATTGCGCGAAATCGTCCAAAACCATATCCGCGCCCAGCTGTGCCGCCGGCACCGGCGTATAGCCGTAACTGAACAGGATGCAGGGCGCGCCCGCTGCCTGGGCGGTTTGCAGATCGGTGATGGAATCCCCGATCATGACCGCTCTTCCGGTCCCCCCGTCAAACAGCTCACCGGCCACGTCATGAAAAATGCGCGGATCGGGTTTGGTGTAATCCTTGCGCCCGGCGCCATAGATGGCGGCGAAATAATCGCCCAGTTTTAGCTTTTCCAGCAGCGGCCCCGTCAGGGCATGGGGCTTGTTGGTCAGCACCCCCAGCCGCGCCCCGCCGGCCTTCAGGTGCGCCAGCGTCGCTTCGACCCCCGGAAAAGGGCGGCTGAAATCGGCCAGATGGGCGGTGTAATGGTCCAGGAAGATCTGCGTCAGGGTCGGCATCTCTGGCGCTTCCGCCGGGCTTCCGGTGGCCTCCATTGCCTGGGCGATCAGGCGCTGGGCGCCAAAGCCGACCATATGGCGCAGGGTCGATGGATCGATCGGGGTGCGCCCCCGCGCCGCCAGAACGGCATTGGTGGCCGCCAAAAGGTCGGGGGCGGTGTCCACCAGGGTGCCGTCGAGGTCGAAAATCAGGGCGGGGCCGAGGGGCCAAGTTGGGGGCACGTTTACCGATTCCTTTTTGGGCGCGGGGCAATATAGAGTCTTAATTCGTTATTTCATCTTTTTGGCGGGCGGGCTTACCGAAAAACATGTCGAAAGCAGCGATCATCTTGGGCGGCGGGCGCCCGGAGCATTTTTGCGGCAGAGGGGCTCTTGCGGGTTACGTCTGGTGGCGGACCGGAAAAATGCGACAAAAAAATAAACGGCGCCCGCCATGAATAAGGCTGCCATCATTCTGGCGGCGGGCGCGGGCACGCGGATGAAGTCCGCCCTGCCCAAGGTGCTGCACAAAATCGCCGGCCTGCCCATGCTTGGCCATGTGGTGGCGGCGCTGCGCGGTGCGGGGGTCGAGCGCATCGTGGTGGTGACCGCGCCGTCCGGCCAACCGGTGCGCGATTACGCGCACCAGCTGGGATGCCAAAGCGCGGTGCAGGAACAGCAATTGGGCACCGGCCATGCCGCCGCCAGCGCGGCCGCCGCTTTGGCGGATTTTTCCGGCCTGCTGCTGGTGGTGAATGGCGATATGCCCTTGGTGTCGGCCGCAGTGATCGAAGACGTGATCGCCGCGCAAAGCCGCACGGGCCTCGCGCTGCTGGCCTGTAATTTTGCCGACCCCGCCCATTATGGCCGGGTGCTGCGGACCCCGGATGGTTATCTGGACCGCATCGTCGAATATAAGGATGCCAACGCAGAAGAGCGGCGCATCACCCTGTGCAATGGTGGCTGTTATGCCGCCGATGCCAGGTCCTTTTTCCGCTGGGCCGGGGCCTTGCGGAACGATAATGCGCAGAAAGAGTATTATCTGACCGATGTTCCGGGGCTCGCCAAAACCGAGGGGACCCAATGTTCTCTGGCATTTGCCGATGAGGTCGCGGTGATGGGGGTTAACAGCCGCGCCGAGCTGGCCGATGCGGAAAACAAAATGCAAACCCGGCTGCGCAACGCGGCCATGACGGCGGGGGTCACCCTGACCGCGCCGGAAACAGTGTTTTTCTCCCATGACACCAAATTGGAGAACGATGTCGAGGTCGAGCCTTTCGTGGTCTTTGCGCCGGGCGTGACCGTGCGCGCCGGCGCGCGCATCCGCAGCCATTGCCATCTGGAGGGCGCGGAAGTGGCCGGCGGCGCCATCATCGGACCCTTTGCGCGGCTGCGCCCTGGCACCAGCATCGGCGAGGGCGCCCATATCGGCAATTTCGTCGAAGTGAAGAACAGCCGGATCGACAAAGGCGCCAAGGCCAATCATCTGACCTATCTGGGCGATGCCAATATCGGCGCGGGCGCCAATATCGGGGCGGGCACCATCACCTGCAATTACGACGGTTTCACCAAGGCGCGCACCGAGATCGGCGCCGGCGCGTTCATCGGCTCCGACACGGCACTGGTGGCGCCCGTGAAGGTGGGGCCTGGCGCCATCACCGCCGCCGGCTCGGTGATCACCGCCGATGTCTCGCCGGACGCCTTGGCGATCGCACGCGGCACCCAAAGCGAGAAGCGCGGCTGGGCGGCCGCGTTCCGGGCCCGCAAGAAATCGGAGCGGAAATAATGTGCGGCATTGTCGGGATCGCGGGAACGCAAGCTGCCGCGCCGGTCATCCTGGAGGCGCTGAAGCGCCTGGAATATCGCGGCTATGATTCCGCCGGCATCGCCACCCTGGTGGACGGCGCGATCGAGCGCCGCCGCTCGCCGGGGAAATTGTCCAAGCTGGATGCGGTGCTGAAGGCCCAGCCGCTGGCCGGCCAAACCGGCATCGGCCATACCCGCTGGGCCACCCATGGCGCGCCGACCGAGGCCAATGCGCATCCCCATGCCACGCCGCGTGTCGCCATTGTCCATAACGGCATCATCGAGAATTTCCGCGAGCTGCGCGATCAACTGGCCGGGCAAGGTCACAAATTCGAATCCCAGACCGACAGCGAAGTCGCCGCCCATCTGATCAGCGACAATCTGGACCGGGGCATGAGCCCGCAAGACGCCGCCAAGGCCGCCGTCAAGCGGCTGACCGGCGCCTATTCCATCGCCATGATCTTCAAGGATCATGAGGGCCTTCTGATCGGCGCCCGCAAAGGCGCGCCGCTTGCGGTCGGCTATGCGCAGAACGAAGCCTATCTCGGCTCCGACGCTTTCGCGCTGGCGCCTTTCACCAACCGCGTCGCCTATCTGGAAGATGGCGATGTGGCGGTGATCGAGGGCGGGCAGGTTTCGATCTTCGATGCGCAGGACCGCCCCGCCAACCGCGAGATCAAGATCACCACCGCGTCGGCGGCGCTGGTCGACAAGGCCGGCCATAATCATTTCATGGCCAAGGAAATCTACGAGCAGCCCGAAGTGGTGGGGCACACACTCGCCCATTATCTCGATCCGGCGGGCCCGGTGGTGCGGCGCCAGGGCAAGGGCCTGCGCAAAGCCCTGTCGAAAGCCACGCGACTGACCATCAGCGCCTGCGGCACCGCTTATTATGCCGGCATGGTGGGAAAATATTGGTTCGAGCGCCTGGCGCGCTTGCCGGTGGAATCCGATGTCGCCTCGGAATTGCGCTATCGCGATCCGGTCTATCCGGAAAACGGCGCCGCGCTGTTCGTTTCCCAATCGGGCGAGACCGCCGACACTTTGGCGGCCTTGCGCGATGCCAGAGCAAAGGGCCAGACCACCATCGCCATCGTCAATGTGGCGGAAAGCTCGATCGCGCGCGAAGCCGATATCGTGCTGCCGACCTTCGCCGGCCCCGAGATCGGCGTCGCTTCGACCAAGGCCTTCACCTGCCAATTGGCGGCGCTGGCCGCCTTTGCCATCGCCGCCGGCGAGGCGCGCGGCACCCTCAGCATGGAGGATGAAAAACGCCTTTGCGCCGCGCTGCTGGAAGTGCCGCGCCATATCGCCGAATTCCTCAAACAGGATGCCGCCATCGCAGCTTTGGGCGAGCAGATCGCCAAGGCCAGTGACGTGCTTTACATGGGCCGGGGCGCCAGTTTTCCCCTGGCGCTGGAAGGCGCGCTGAAGCTGAAGGAGATTTCCTACATTCATGCCGAGGGCTATGCCGCCGGCGAAATGAAGCATGGCCCTATTGCCCTGATCGACGAGAATGTGCCGATCATCGTCATCGCCCCGCATGATGCCCATTACGAAAAAACGGTCTCCAACATGCAGGAAGTGATGGCGCGGGGCGGCAAGGTGCTGCTGATCTCCGACGCCCGCGGGGTGAAGGACGCCGGCCCGGTCTGGGCCAGCATCACCGTGCCCGAGGCGGACTCGTTCTTGGCGCCGATCCTGTATGCGATTCCGGTGCAATTGCTGGCCTATCACGCCGCCCTGGCCAAGGGCACCGATGTGGATCAGCCGCGCAATCTGGCGAAATCAGTCACAGTGGAATAGCCGCGGTCCTTTTGGGCCGTGGGTTCGTCGCGCGTGCTCACGTGCTTTCGCACGCTCCGCGCGACACTCCTGCCCACGCCCCAAAAATCCTCGCGGCGCGCCCTTGGCCCGACAAGATGTGGTCTGTAAGGTTCCCTCATGACCGATCAAACCGCCCTCAAACGCGCCGTCGCCGCCAAGGCCCTCGATTATGTCACCGAGGGCATGAAGCTGGGGCTGGGCTCCGGCAGCACCGCCGAGATATTCCTCGAGCTTTTGGCGCCGCGCATCCGCGGCGGGCTAAAGCTGCTTTGCGTGCCGACCTCCGAACGCACCGCCGCGGCGGCGCGCAAACAGGGAATCACCCTGGCCTCGCTGGATGATCTGGCGCCGCTGGACCTCACCATCGACGGCGCCGATGAGGCGGACCGCAACCTGGATCTGATCAAGGGCGGCGGCGGCATGCTGCTGCGGGAAAAGATCGTCGCCGCCTCGTCAAAAAAGATGCTGGTGATCGCCGACGAGACCAAGATGGTGCCGCGGCTGGGCAAATTTCCGCTGCCGGTGGAGGTGGTGGAATTCGGCCACAAATCCACCATGGCGCGGCTGGCGAGTACTTTTACCGGGCTGGGCTACCCCAATGTGCCGATGACTTTGCGGCAAAAGGACGGTGAAGCCTTCAAGACGGACAGCGGCAATCTGATCTGCGATTGCGCCTTCGGCGCCATCCAGAGCGCCCCCAAACTCGCCGCCGCACTGTCCACCATACCCGGCGTGGTCGAGCACGGCTTGTTCGTCGGCATCGCCACCACCCTGTTGATTGCCGGCCCGGGCGAGGTGGAAGTCGTTGAACGCTGACGGGCAGTGCGTCTTGGTCGGGAGGGGGAAACAATGAAATACGATTACGACTTGTTCGTAATCGGCGGCGGCTCGGGCGGGGTGCGGGCTTCGCGCATGGCGGCCATGACCGGCGCCCGCGTGGCGCTGGCGGAAGAAAGCCGCATGGGCGGCACCTGTGTCATTCGCGGCTGCATCCCCAAAAAGCTGCTGGTCTATGCCAGCCAGTTTTCCGAGAACTTCCTGGATGCGCCGGGCTTCGGCTGGAGCATCGGCGAAACCAAATTCGATTGGCCCACCTTGATCGCCAACAAGGACCGCGAAATCGCGCGGCTGGAAGCGCTCTATACCAAGAATGTGCGCGCGGCGGGGGTCGAGATCATCGCCGACCGCGCGATTTTCGAAGATCCCCATACAATGCGCCTGGTCAACGCCAACCGCACCGTGACGGCGGAGAAAATCCTCATCGCTACCGGCAACCGGCCGACCCGTGAAATGGGGACCAGCCATGTCATTCCCGGCGGCGAATTGTGCATCACCTCCAACGAGGCTTTTCACCTGTCCCAGATGCCGGGGCGCATCCTGATCGCCGGCGGCGGTTATATCGCGCTGGAATTCGCCCATATCTTTCATGGGCTCGGCGCCCATGTCTCGCTGGTCTATCGCGGGGAGAAACCGCTGCGCGGCTTCGACGACGACATGCGAACCGCGCTGTGCGATTCGATGCGCGATCGCGGTATTGAAGTCCTGCTGGGCTGCGAATTCACCAAAGTGGAAAAGCGCGGCTCACGCCTGCATGCCGAGACGAACAAGGGCGCCAGTATCGAGTGCGACCAGATCCTGCTGGCGATCGGCCGCCAGCCCAACACCGACGCCCTGCATGTCGAAAAGGCGGGGGTGGAGCTGGGCAAGAAAGGCGAAGTGAAAGTGGATGCCTATTCCCGCAGCACCGCGCCCCATATCTGGGCCATTGGCGACGTCACCGACCGGCTGCAGCTGACGCCGGTCGCAATTCACGAAGCCATGTGTTTCGTCGAGAGTGTTTTCAAGAACAATCCGACCGCGCCCGATCATCTGCATGTTCCCAGCGCCGTCTTCACCACCCCCGAAGTCGCGGCGGTGGGGCTCTCCGAGGAAAAGGCGCTGCTGAAGGGCCACAGCGTCGACGTTTACAAATCCCATTTCAGGCCGCTGCTGCACACTTTGGGCGGGCGCAATGTGCGCACGCTGATGAAGATGATCGTGGATTCCAAAAGCGGCAAAGTCCTGGGCTGCCACATCTTCGGCGATCACGCCGCCGAGATTATCCAGGTCGCCGCGGTGGCCTTGCGGATGGGCGCGACCAAAAAGGATTTCGACACCACCATCGCCCTGCATCCCACCGCGGCGGAGGAGCTTGTTACGATGCGGACAAAGAGTTATTCCAAACCCTAAGGTCCTTCCTCTTTCACGCGCTGCCGAGCCAAGGCCAGGACCGCCGCCAGGGCACAGCCGGCCAGGATGCCGGTCGAAAGGTCCTTGAGCAGGGTCAGCACAAAGGTGGTCAACAACACGGCCGCGCCAGGTCCGCTGCGCAGCAAGACCAGGAATTCGGCGCGGTCGGCCATGTACCAGCATACCGCAACCAGGATGCCCGCCAGGGCCGCCAGCGGGATATAGCCCGCCAGCGGCGCGGCCACGACCATGAACAGCAACAGGAACAGCGCATGCAGCATGCCGGAGAAGGGGCTGCGAGCGCCGGCACGGATATTGGTGGCGGTGCGCGCGATGGTGCCGGTCACGCTGATGCCCCCGAACAGCGCCGACGCCATGTTGGCGATGCCTTGCGCCACCAGCTCCATATTGGCGCGGTGCCGGCGGCCGGTCATGCTGTCGGCGACCTTGGCCGACAGCAGGCTTTCCACGCCGCCCAGCAGGGTGAAGGACAGCGCCGCCGGAAACATTTCCACGATCTTCGCCCAACTGAGGAGAGGCAATTGCGGTGCCGGCAACCGGCGCGGCAGTTCGCCAAAGCGGCTGGCGATGGTCTCGACCGGCAAATGAAGCAAGCGTGCGGCCAAGGCGGCGAGCACGACGGCGATCAGCAAGCCGGGCCAATTCGGCCGCCAGCGGCGCTGCGCGAACACCAGCACGGCACAGGCAATGCCGATCGCCAGCGACCAAGGGTTCAGCGTCGCAAGCGCCGCATCCAGTGCCGTCAGCTTGGGCAGCAGCGGTCCGGGCTCGGCGCCCGTCAGTCTCAGTCCGCCGAGATCCTTGAGCTGGCTCGCCAGAATGGTGATGGCGATGCCGCAGGTGAAGCCCACAGTGACCGCATGCGGAATATGGCGGATCAGCGAACCCAGCCGGGACAATCCGACCAGCGTTAAAAAAAGACCGGACAGCAAGACCGCCAGCAACAGTCCGTCCAGTCCGTGCGCGGTGACGGTGGCGGACACCAGCACGATAAAGGCGCCGGCAGGGCCACCAATCTGGAACCGGCTGCCACCCAATGCCGATACCAAGAAGCCCCCGATCACCGCGGTCGTCAGGCCCCGGGACGGCGACACGCCGGATGCGACCGCGAAAGCCATCGAGAGCGGCAAGGCGACGATGGCCACGGTCAGACCGGCCACGGCGTCGCGCCGCAGATCGTCCAACGAGTAGCCTTCCCCCAAGATGGTGAGAAGCTTGGGCCGGTAGAGATGGGCGGTGCTGGTGCCGTCGGGCATGTAAGGATCGCTGCAAAAGGACGGCGTTGCATAGCACAGCCATCGCCCGTTGTATTTGCGCTTGCGCAATAGCAATATTGCCAATGGCTGTAGAGGGTTGAGCAGGGGCTTGCCGCGGAAGCGCCCCGGCATTGCCGGCTGGTAAAGCTGTCTTATATCCCCTATATCGGCCCCCTATTTCAGGAGACATCGGTGGCCCAAAGCTGGACCCCGCAAAGCTGGCACGACAGGCCCATCCGTCAGATGCCGCAATACCCGGACCAGGCGGCGCTGGACGCTGTCCTGGGGCGGCTGAAGACTCACCCGCCGCTGGTGTTCGCCGGTGAGGCCCGCAACCTGATGGCCGCTTTGGGCCAGGTGGCCGAGGGCAAGGCGTTCCTGCTCCAGGGCGGGGACTGCGCCGAAAGCTTCGCCGAATTCCATCCCGACAATATCCGCGACACCTTCCGCGTCTTGCTGCAGATGGCGGTGGTGCTGACCTTTGCCGCGGGCGTTCCGGTGGTGAAAGTGGGCCGCATCGCCGGCCAATTCGCCAAGCCGCGCTCCGACGACATGGAGACGGTGAACGGCATTTCGCTGCCCTCCTATCGCGGCGACAACATCAATGGCAGCGAGTTCACGCCCGAGGCGCGCATCCCCAATCCGCAGCGCCTGATGGAGGCCTATGCCCAGTCGGCGGCGACGCTCAATCTGCTGCGCGCCTTCGCCCAGGGCGGCTATGCCGATCTGAACAATGTCCATCGTTGGATGTTGGGCTTCATCGCCAACTCGCCGGCCGGCGAACAATATGAAGGGTTGGCACAGCGTATTTCCGAAACGCTCGAATTCATGGCGGCCTGCGGCATCACCTCGGCGGCGGTGCCGCAACTGCGGGCTACCGATTTCTACACCAGTCATGAAGCGCTGCATCTGCCCTATGAACAGGCGATGACCCGCATCGATTCCACCAGCGGCGATTGGTACGATACCAGCGCGCATATGCTGTGGATCGGCGATCGCACCCGCCAGTTGGACGGCGCCCATGTCGAATTCGCCCGCGGCATCAAGAACCCGATCGGCCTCAAATGCGGTCCCTCGCTGGCCGAGGACGATCTCTTACGCCTGATCGCCGTCCTCAATCCGCAAAATAATCCCGGGCGGCTGACCCTGATCGCGCGGTTCGGCTCGGACAAGGTGGCGGAGAAGCTGCCGCCGCTGGTACGGGCCGTGAAGCGCGAGGGCGCCCAGGTGGTGTGGTCGTCCGACCCCATGCATGGCAACACCGTCAAACTCAAATCCGGCTACAAGACCCGTCCCGTCGACCGCATTCTGGAAGAGGTGCGCAGCTTTTTCGCCGTTCACCGCGCCGAAGGTACCCATGCCGGCGGCGTGCATTTCGAGATGACCGGCCAAGATGTCACCGAATGTCTGGGCGGGGCCCAGGCCATCAAAGAGCTGGATCTGGCGGTGCGGTACCAGACGGCCTGCGATCCGCGGCTGAATGCCAGCCAGGCCTTGGAACTGGCCTTCCTGATCGCCCAGGGCATTCGCGATGAACGTATGAAAGACGCGGGGCTCGCGGCTTCGGCATGATGGTCATGGGATGAGGCGCGGGGCCCGCGAAGCCAAAGCAACGCCGCGAGCTTGGGCGAGGAACGCGAATTAGGTAATTCATGGGTATCGCCCGTCTCTTGGCCAAGGCTTGGATCGTGTTTTGCCTGTTCGCGGGCGCCCATGCCTTGCGCATCGCGCTGGCCAGCGGATTGGCGCTGTCTTCCTCCGCTTTCGCCATCGGAATCTGTGTGGTGCTGTTCGCGGCGATGGGCTTGTTGTTCATCGGCGGCTTCGGCGCCTCGGTGGGACTTCATCGCGGGCATGCGGATCAGCCGCTGCTGGCCCGGTTGAAGCCGCATCATCTGGTCCCCGGCTTCAACGAAATCGTCTTCATGCTTTTCCTGGTGCTGAGCTTTCTGGACCAGGCGCTGGTGGCGCCGCAGATCATCGGCTCGGGCCCCGCCGGCGCGCTGGAGGCGGCGCTTTATTTCGCGGTGCCGGGGCAGCGCGCCCTGGTGGGAGCGCTTGATTCCTGCACCTTGGACGGGGGGCGGATATTTTCCGGGGCCTTTACCTGGCTGCTGGCGGTCATTTTCCTGGCCAGCGCGGTCTCCCGTTTGAAGCTGCAGGCCGGCATCATCCGGCTGGAGCGCAGTCTGAAGCCGGAAATTCTGGGTCCCACCTTGCGCGCTTTCCTGCTGGGGGTGGTGGCAGTGGCGGGAATTCAATTCCTGTTCGTGGGTTCGGCCTTTCCTTGGCTTGCCTGCAGCGCCTTTGCCGATATCACCGGCGCGCTTTTGATCGGGCTGGCGCCCTTGATGCTGGCCTATCTGATAGTGGCCGCGCTGGCCTGTCTGCTGGCCTCTTCGCCCGAGAGTTAAGCATATTTTTTCCGTTAAAAATTCGTATAATCCAGCGAAATCAATTGCTTGCAAGGCCCTGTAACATCACGAAACATCTTATGAGTCGCGCCTTGCTGCAGTGCGCTCTATGGGGGTGCGTCGAATTGAGAGGGTTGGGCCTTGTTTCTGCGCCGCCGGATTCCCGAGAACGGACCGTTGAAAGCCGCCGTCATTGGCGCGGGCGCGTTCGGCCGTCATCATTGCACCAAATATAAGCTGCTCGCCCAAACCGGCGCGGGCGTCGAATTGTTCGCCCTTGCCGATCCCAGCGCCGAAAGCCGTCGCGCCGCCGCGCTTTTGTTTGGTGTTCCGGCCGTCGCCGATTGGCGCGAGCTTCTGGGCAAGGTCGATCTGGTCAGCATCTGCTCGCCCGCGATCACCCATGCCGAAATCGTCCGCGCTTTCCTCAATGCCGGCACGCATGTGCTGGTGGAGAAGCCGATCGCGACCACCATCGAGGAAGCCAATGACCTGGTCGCCCTGGCGCGCCAGACCGGCCGGGTGCTCACCGTCGGCCATCAGGAACGCTTCGTTTTCGCCCGCACCGGCCTGTTGGATCAGGACGAGGCGCCGCTGGAAATTCATTGCTGGCGCCGGGTCCCTGGACCGGGCGCGGCGACGATGTCAGCGCCGTGCTCGATCTGATGATCCATGACCTGGATCTGGTCCACACCATGGTCAAAAGCGATGTCGCTTCGATCAAGGCGCGCGGCTGGGTGCAATATGGCCCGCATGCCGATGAAATCTCCGCCGCCGTCACTTTCGCCAATGGCACCGTGGCCAAGCTGGATACCAGCCGTATCGCCGATACCCGCAAGCGGGGCCTGCGCGCGGTCTATAAGGACGGCGTGGTCGAAATCGATTTCCTCACTCGCCAGATCCGCAACACCACGCCGCGCGCGCTGAAGGCGCTTGAGATCGGCGATCCGCTGGGCGAGGCCGTGGCCGGCTTTGTCGCCGCGGCCCGTGACGGCAACGCTCCCATGGTGCTGCCGGAGCAGGCGCGCCTGGCCCTGGAAACCGCCGTGCTGATCGAAGATGCCGTCGAGGCCGCCATTCTGGTGCGCACCGCACGGCCGGCCGCGCGCATCGCCGCGGCGGGCTGACATTTCCCGTCCTGCGGTCTAAAGATCGGTCATGACCGATCGATTGCGCATTGCCCTGGCCCAGCTCAATCCGGTGATGGGCGATATCGCGGGCAACCTCGCCAAAGCTCGCGCCGCACGGGCGCAGGTTCTTGGGGCCGATGTCATCCTCTTTTCCGAATTGTTCATCACCGGCTATCCGCCGGAAGATCTGGTGCTTAAGCCGGCGCTGCAGGAAGACGCCCGGGCCGCGATCGAGGAGCTGGCAAAGGATACCGGCAGCGGTCCCGCCATCCTGATCGGCGCGCCCTGGCGGCAAGACGGCAAGCTCTACAACGCCATGGCGCTGCTGGAGCAGGGCCGCGTCGCCGGCATCACCCTGAAACATGACCTGCCCAATTACGGCGTCTTCGATGAGAAGCGGGTGTTTGCGGGGGGGCCGCTGCCCGGACCCTTTTCGGTGCGCGGGGTGCGGCTGGGGGTGCCGGTCTGCGAGGATCTGTGGACCGCCGATGTCAGCGAATGCCTGGCCGAGACGGGGGCGGAGATTCTCTGCGTCCCCAACGGCTCACCCTTCGAGGCCGGCAAGGAGGATCTGCGCCTGGCGCTCGCGGTGTCGCGGGTGAGCGAAACCGGATTGCCGCTGATTTATCTCAATCAGCTGGGCGGGCAGGACGAGCTGGTCT
The DNA here is from genome assembly GCA_025924715.1 of Alphaproteobacteria bacterium. Lineage (GTDB taxonomy): Bacteria > Pseudomonadota > Alphaproteobacteria > Micropepsales > Micropepsaceae > Rhizomicrobium. The sequence goes on along the minus strand of JAICHV010000003.1, from coordinate 76,617 downwards.
TCGACGGCGCGTCCTTTGTGCTCAATGCGGACAAGTCCGTGCCTATTGCCTTGCCCGGCTGGCAGGAACGCGTGGTGGTGAGTGAATGGTCGCGCGGTGCCGACGGAAAATTCACCTGCGCGCCGGGCGAGCGGGTGGGCGAGGAAAGCCGCTCCAGCGCGGTTTATCACGCGATGATGCTGGGCCTGCGCGATTATGTGAACAAGAACCGGTTTCCCGGCGTGGTGCTGGGCTTGTCCGGCGGGATCGATTCCGCACTGTCGGCGGCAGTGGCGGTGGATGCCCTGGGCGCGGGGCGTGTGCGCTGCGTGATGCTGCCCTCGCGCTATACCAGCCGCGACAGCCTGGAAGACGCCGATCAATGCGCCCGTTTGCTGGGCACGCCTTATGAGACCATCGAGATCGAGCGTGCCGTGAAAGCCATGGGCGAGACCCTGCTGCCGGCCTTCGCCAATACCGAGCCCGGCACCGCCGAGGAGAACATCCAGTCGCGGCTGCGCGGGGTGATCCTGATGGCGATCTCCAACAAATTCGGCCCCATGGTGCTGACCACCGGCAACAAGAGCGAGATGAGCGTGGGCTATGCCACGCTTTATGGCGATATGTGCGGCGGCTATAATGTCCTCAAAGACATCTACAAGACCGAAGTGTTCGAGCTGGCGCGCTGGCGCAACGGCAATTCACCAGCGGGGGCGCTGGGGCCGCAGGGCCGCGTGATCCCCGAGCGCATCATCGACAAGCCGCCCACCGCCGAGTTGCGCGCCAACCAGACGGACCAGGACAGCCTGCCGCCTTACGAGATTCTGGACGGCATTCTCAAATGCCTGGTCGAGCAGGAAATGGGCTTTGCCCAAACCGTGGCCAAGGGCTATGAGCCCGCCACGGTCAAGCGGGTGGAGCAGTTGTTGTATATTTCCGAATATAAACGCCGCCAGGCTCCGCCGGGCGTGAAGATCAGCAGCCGCAATTTCGGCCGCGACCGGCGCTATCCGATCACCAACGCCTTTCGGGACGCGCGATGAGTGTCACCGTCCGCTTCGCGCCGTCACCCACGGGCCTGCTGCACGCCGGCAATGCGCGAACCGCGCTGCTCAATTGGCTGTTCGCCCGGAAAACGGGCGGGCGTTTCCTGCTGCGCATCGACGACACCGACCAGGCCCGCTCGACCAAGGCTTTTGAAGAAGCGATCTACCGCGACCTGGCCTGGCTGGGATTGAGCCATGATTTGACCGACCGCCAGTGCAATCGGTTGAAGATTTACAGCACGGCATTCTATCGCTTGCAGCAATCCGGTCATGTCTATCCCTGTTACGAGAGCGAGGTCGAACTGGACCGCCAGCGGGCTTTGCTCAAGGCTCGCCGCAAGCCGCCGATCTATGACCGCTCGGGTTTGAGCCTGACGCCGGCGCAGCGCGCGGCTTTGGAAGGCGAAGGCCGCAGGCCCCATTGGCGCTTCAAGCTGTCGCGCCGCAAAGTGGCCTGGACCGATCTGGTGCGCGGGCCGGTGGAGATCGATACCTCGACCATGTCGGATCCGGTGCTGGTGCGCGAAGACGGCGCCTTTCTTTATACTTTGCCGTCGGTCGCCGACGATATCGACTTCGCCATCACCCATGTGGTGCGGGGCGAGGACCATGTCACCAATACGGCCGCCCAGATCGAAATTTTCGAGGCGTTGGGAGGAGCGGTGCCCCAGTTCGCCCATTTCTCCTTGCTGGTGGGAAAGAGCGGTGAGGCGCTGTCGAAACGCTTAGGGTCGCTGTCGCTGGAATCCTTGCGCGACGACGGCATCGAGCCGGCGGCGGTGGCGTCCTATCTGGCCAAGATCGGCACTTCCGATCCGGTCGAGCCGCATCTGTCGTTGGACGCGCTGGCGGCGGAATTTGATTTCGCCAAGATAGGCCGGGCGCCGGCGCATTTCGATCCGGAGGAATTGGCGGCGCTCAATGCCAAGACCCTTCATGCCATGCCGTACGCCGCGGTGGCGTCGCGGCTGGAGGGTGTTTCCGAAGCGCTATGGGACGCGATCAAGCCCAACCTGACCCGCCTGGCGGACGCGAGGCCGCTTGCCGGTCTGGTCACGGGCGCGGTGACGCCGGTGATCGAGGACGCGGCGCTGGCTGCCAAGGCCGCCGCCTTGCTGCCGCCCGAGCCTTGGGACGAGACCACCTGGCCGGCCTGGACCAAGGCGGTGGCCGCGGAAACCGGCGCCAAGGGCAGGGGCCTGTTTCATCCCTTGCGGCTGGCTCTGACTGGGCTCGACCATGGACCGGAACTGAAAAAACTGTTACCCCTGATCGGACGCGCCAAAGCCTTGGCGCGGCTGGAAGGAAAAACGGCGTGAGCTTCGCCCGTTCCATTGCGACGATCCGAATTTGCGCGCACGCGCGAATTCGTGGCTAGTCCACCCGCACCCTTCCGTCTGCCCAAATCCCACCGTTACACTTCCTTCCTGGCCCGCTTCGGGCAAATCGCTATATGTGCCTGAGATGACCATTCGCCTTTACAACACCCTAACCAAGACCAAAGAGGATTTCGCGCCGCTGGATGCGCGCAATGTGCGGCTCTATGTCTGCGGCCCCACGGTCTATGACTTCGCCCATATCGGCAATGCGCGGCCCGCCATCGTCTTTGACGTGCTGTTCCGGCTGCTGCGCCATCAGTTTGGCGATGCCCACGTCACCTATGTCCGCAATGTCACCGACGTGGACGACAAGATCAACGCCCGCGCCGCCGAACGCGGGGTTTCGATCCGCGAACTGACCGAAGAGACCGCGCGGATTTATAATGAAGACGTGGCGGCGCTGGGCTGCATAGCGCCGACGGTGGCGCCGCGTGCCACCGAGCATATCGCGGAAATGATCGCGATGATCCAAATCCTGATCGCCTCGGGCCATGCTTATGAAGCGGATGGCCATGTGCTGTTCGACGTTTCCAGCAAGGACGATTACGGCAAGCTGGCGCGGCGTTCGCTCGACGATATGATCGCCGGCGCCCGCGTAGAAGTGGCGCCTTACAAGAAAGGCGCGATGGATTTCGTGCTGTGGAAACCCTCGGATGCCGCCACGCCCGGCTGGGATTCGCCCTGGGGACGCGGACGGCCGGGCTGGCATATCGAGTGCTCCGCCATGGCCGGAAAATATCTGGGCGAGAGTTTCGACATTCACGGCGGCGGCATCGATCTGATGTTTCCCCATCACGAGAACGAGATCGCGCAAAGCGAAGGGGCGCATCACGGTCATCCCCTTGCCAAAGTCTGGATGCATAACGGTTTCCTGCAGGTGGAAGGCGAGAAGATGTCCAAAAGCGCGGGCAATTTCTTCACCATCCGCGAGCTTCTGGCCGATTGGCCTGGGGAGGTGTTGCGCTTCAACATGCTGCGTACCCATTACCGCCAGCCGATCGATTTCACTTTCGCGGGCTTGCGGGAAAGCTGGAAAATGCTGGAGCGCTGGTATGAAGTGACCGAACCCCTCAGCGATCCGGGACCGGGCGCGGAATTTCTGGCCGCCTTGGCCGACGATCTCAACACGCCGGCCGCCATCGCCGCGCTCCATCAGGCTAGCGAGATGGAGCTGGCGGGCGGGCTGGGCTTTCTGGGCTTTTCCAATGTGCAGATGAAGATCTCCGCCAAAGCCAAGGTGGACGAAGTGGCCATTGCCGAGGCGATTGCCGCCCGCAATGCGGCACGCAAGGCGAAGAACTTTGCCGAAAGTGACCGCATCCGCGACGATCTTCTCGCCCAAGGCATCGTGCTGAAAGATGGGCCGCAAGGCACGACTTGGGAGGTGCGCAAGTGAGCCGCGAACGCCTCTATATTTTCGACACTACTTTGCGCGACGGGGCGCAGACCCAAGGCGTGGATTTCTCGGTCGAGGACAAGCGCCAGATCGCGCTCGCTTTGGATGCGCTCGGGATCGATTATGTCGAGGGCGGCTGGCCGGGTGCCAATCCCACTGACACCGCTTTCTTCGCTGCACGCCCGCCGCTCAAATCGGCGCGTTTCACTGCCTTCGGCATGACCAAGCGGTCGGGCCGCAGCGCCGCCAATGATCCCGCCCTGGCGCCGGTGCTGGATGCCAAGTGCGATGCGGTCTGCCTGGTCGGCAAGACCTGGGACTTCCAAGTCGATGTGGCGCTGGAAATTCCGCGCGAAGAGAATATCGACAATATCGCCCGCTCCATGGAAGCGATCACCGCCCGCGCCCGCGAGCCGCTGTTCGACGCCGAGCATTTCTTCGACGGCTACAAGGCCAATGCAGATTACGCGCTTGCCTGCCTGCGGGCCGCGGCGGAGGGCGGGGCGCGCTGGCTGGTGTTGTGCGACACCAATGGCGGCACGCTGCCGGAAGACGTCTACCGGATTGTCAGCGAAGTAAAGGCGAAGCTGCCGGGCGCGGCGCTGGGCATCCACGCCCATGACGATACCGGCCAGGCCGTGGCGGTGAGCCTGGCGGCGATCCGCGCCGGCGCACGCCAAGTGCAAGGCACGCTCAATGGTCTGGGCGAGCGCTGCGGCAATGCCAATCTTTGCACCCTGCTGCCCAATCTGATGCTGAAGGGACCTTATGCGTCGCAGTTCGAGACGGGCCTGTCGCAAGGTCAACTGGCCAATCTCACCCATCTGTCGCGGCTGCTGGACGAAATTCTCAACCGCGCCCCGGACCGCCACGCGCCTTATGTCGGACCTTCGGCCTTTGCGCATAAAGGCGGGCTTCATTCTTCCGCGGTGATGAAGGACCCCAAGACTTATGAGCATGTGCCTCCGGAGCTGGTGGGCAATGCGCGCAAGATCCTGGTCTCCGATCAGGCCGGCCGTTCCAATGTGCTGGCGCGCCTGGCCGAGTCCGGCATCGATCTGGATGCCAAGGACGAACGGGTCTCGCGGCTGCTGGACGAGGTCAAGCGGCGCGAATTCCTCGGCTATTCCTATGACGGCGCCGAAGCCTCGTTCGAATTGCTGGCGCGGCGCGCCTTGGGCCAGGTGCCGGACTATTTCCAGGTGGAAAGCTTCCGCGTGATCGTCGAGCGCCAGCGCAATGCGCGGGGCGAATTCGTCACCGTCTCCGAAGGGGTGGTGCGGTTGAATGTGGCGGGCGAGAGCCTGCACAATGTGGGCACCGGCAATGGTCCGGTCAATGCGCTGGACGCGGCGCTGCGCAAGGATCTGGGCAAATATTCCGCCATCCTGGCCGATCTCAAATTGGCGGATTATAAAGTGCGCATCCTCACCAGCGGCACCGAAGCGGTGACGCGGGTCATGGTGGAAAGCATCGACGGCAAGGGCAATCGCTGGTCGACCGTGGGGGTGTCGGAAAACATCGTCGATGCCTCGTTCGAGGCGCTGACGGATTCGATCACTTACAAACTGTTCAAGGATGGCGCGCCGGTCTAGCGCCGGAGCGCTTAAGCCTTCACCGGATGAGCCAGCGCCTCTTCCAGGATTTTGAGCGCGTCCTCCGCCCCGTCCGCCAGGTGATACAGTTTCAGGATCGTATCCTTGGCAAAGCCGGTCTCGACGATGGAATGCAGCATGGCGTCCAGCGCGTTGTAATAGCCGTTCACGTTGACGACGATGATGGGTTTTTTGTGCACGCCGAGCTGGGCCTCGGTCGCCACTTCGAAGAATTCATCGAAAGTGCCGAGCCCGCCGGGCAGCACCACGAACGCATCCGACATCTGCAGCATCAGCGCCTTGCGCTCCTGGATATGGGGCGTGACGATGAGCTTTTCTTCCGCCGAGACCGGCGGCTCCAGATTCTGCAGGAAAGCGGGAATGATGCCCTGCACGCTCTGCCCGCCATCCTGCACTGCCTTGGCGACCACACCCATCAGGCCTGGCGTGCCGCCTCCATACACCAGGGAATAGCCCTTGCGCGCCATGCCGGCGCCCAGCGCGGCCGCCGCATCGCGGAACTTGGGATGGTTGCCGAAGGAGGCGCCGCAGAAGACGCAGATGGCGGGGTGGTGGGGCTTTTCCATAATGTCGTCGGGGTTGCTTCGGGTGAGGCATCTACCTAAACAGGTTATCGCCATAACGCCAGATGGCCCCAAAAGGCGACTTTCGCAAAGCAATGTCGACCAAGAAAATCAATCCGCGCCGTTGGCTCGTTGTCTATATTATTGTCGCCCTGATCGCACTTGCAGCCGGGTTTTACTTCTTCGGCGGCGCCAATATGGGTAGGTAGAACATGGCCCATCCGGTCGAAGAAGGTTCGGGCGCGCCGTCCTTCCGGCCGCTATTGCGGCTGATGCCGTATCTCTGGCCCAAACATGCCGGCCTACGGGCGCGGGTGTTCATCTCCTTGGGCTGTCTGGTGCTGGCGATCATCGCCACCACGGCTTTTCCGATTTTCATGGGCCAGGTCACCAATGAGCTGGCCCGCTCGCCGGGTGCGATCGCACTCAGCACCACGCTGGCCCTGGTCGGCGCCTATGTCCTGGCCCGCATTCTGATGCAGACCTTCGCCCAGCTGCGCGACGGCATCTTCGCCAAGGTGCAGTACCACGCCATGCGCGAGGTGGGGGTCGAGACCTTCGCCCATGTCCACACCCTGTCGCTGCGCTTCCATCTGGAGCGCAAAACCGGCGGACTTTCGCGGGTCATCGAACGCGGTACCAAAGGCATCGATACGCTGTTGTCCTTTGCCCTGTTCAGCATTTTCCCGACTTTGTTCCAGCTGATCCTGTTCAGCGCCATCATGGTGATAAAGCTGGATTGGATCATCGCCCTGGTCACCATCGCCATGGTGGTGGCCTATACCTGGTTCACCTTCGCCATCACCCGCTGGCGCATCGCCTATCGCCGCGAGATGAATCAGTCCGACACCGATGCCAACACCAAGGCGGTGGACAGCCTGCTGAATTACGAGACGGTGAAATATTTCAACAACGAAAAACACGAGACGCGCCGCTTCGACAAATCGATGGAGCGTTATGCCAAGGCCTCGATCCAGTCGCAGATTTCCCTGTCGGTGCTCAATACCGGCCAGGCGGTGATCGTCGCCCTGGGCATGGGCGTGGTGATGATGCTGACGGCGCTGGGCATCCGCGATGGCCGCTTCCTGGTGGGCGATTTCGTCATGGCCAATGCGATTTTGATGCAGCTCTATCAGCCGCTCAATCTGCTGGGCACGGTCTATCGCGAGATTACCCAGGCCCTCGTGGACATGGACGCGATGTTCCGCCTTCTGGGCAGGCCGCAAGAGGTCAAGGACAAGCCCGGCGCCCAGCCGCTGGTGGTGAGGGGCGGCGAGATCCGCTTCGACAATGTCGTCTTCAGCTATGATCCCGAACGGGTGGTGCTCAAAGGCATCAGCTTTACCGTGCCGGCCGGCAAGACCGTGGCGGTGGTGGGACCCTCGGGGGCGGGGAAATCCACCATCAGCCGCATTCTCTATCGCTTCTACGATATCAAAAGCGGCGCGGTCACCATCGACGGCCAGGACATCCGCGACGTGACGCAGGAAAGCCTGCGCGCGGTGATCGGCATCGTGCCCCAGGATACCGTGCTGTTCAACGATACCGTGCGCTACAACATCGCCTATGGCCGCATCGGCGCCAATGAGGCGCAGATCAAGGAAGCGGCGCGGCTGGCGCAGATCGACCAGTTCATCCAGTTGCTGCCCGAAGGCTATGACGCCATGGTCGGCGAACGGGGCTTGAAATTGTCGGGCGGCGAAAAACAGCGCGTCGCCATCGCCCGCACCATCCTGAAAAATCCGCCCATTCTTTTGCTGGATGAGGCCACCAGCGCGCTGGACACCGGCACCGAGCGGGAAATCCAGGGCGCCCTCAGCGAGGTCTCACAAGGGCGCACCGCCCTGGTGATCGCCCACCGGCTTTCCACCGTGATCGATGCCGATGAAATCCTGGTGCTGGATCACGGCCAGATCGTCGAACGCGGCCGTCATACCGAGCTGATCGACCGCGGCGGTCATTACGCCGCGATGTGGAACAAGCAACGCGAAGCCGCCGCCGCGCGTGAGAAGCTAAAAGAAGTCGAGAACGATCCGGATGTTGCCCCGGGCGTGGCGCGCGCCACATAACACCGGCAGAACGCCGCGCGCGTTAAATCAACTCGACCCGGTCGACTTCCACGCCCTTGTTGCCCTGGCGCGTGGAATAGCGGATGCGTTGATCGGGCTCGACCACCTGCACGCCGGAGCGCCTGAGCGCGCTGGCATGCAGATAGATATCGCCCGAGCCATTGTCCGGCATGACAAAGCCAAAGCCCTTCTGGTCGTTGAAGAACTTGATCTTGCCTTCGACCATGGGACCGGCAGGGCCGCTGTCGCGGTGAAATCCGCCCCCGCCGCCGAAGCGGCCGCCGCCGCCACCGCCGAATTCGCGGCGCGGACCGCGGGTGCCGGGCGTCTCGGAAGTGGAAAGATCGACGCTATGGATCGCCACCACCTGCAGGCCCCGCTGGGAATCGGCAAGGTCGCAGACGATGCTGGCGCCTTGGGGCAGTTCGGCATGACCGGCCGCCTGCAGCGCAGAGGCATGGCAGAATGCGTCGCCGCCATTATCGAGCGTGACGAAGCCGTAACCTTTGGTTGCGTTGAACCATTTCACTTTGCCTCTGGCGGATGATTGCGCGAGAGACTTGGACGAGTCGTGATCGTAATGAGACATGATGAACCGACGCCACACCCAGCCGGTTTTTCCCCAAACGCACTCCCCAACCCGGCCTGCTGAGCGGGCGCGTGTCCGTTATGATGACTACAGAAACCGGGGCCCCGCAAGTTGCTGAAAACACCCGTTTTTCGCTGCGCCGCAGCAAATGGTTGACTTTACAGGGATAAGCGCCGATATACCCGCCATCCGAGCCGACCGCACAAAGGCCTTCAGGCCATCATCGCCGGACTATTTTGAACCTTCCGTTCCCTCCAGTGTGCGTGGAAGACGGCAACAGCCGTTGCAGCCGCGCCATAGGTGCGTTCTCCCGGTTTTTAAGGACTTTTCGTGACTGACGTGACTTTCGCCGCTCTTGGCGTTGCCGAGCCGATTCTGCGTGCCCTGGCGGCTGAGAACTACACCCATCCCACCCCCATCCAGACCCGGGCCATCCCGGCGCTTATGGGCGGCCGCGACCTTCTGGGCATTGCCCAGACCGGCACCGGCAAGACCGCGGCCTTTGGCTTGCCGCTGCTGCAGAAGCTGTCGATCGGTCATGTGCCGCCGCAGCCGCGCCAGACCAAGGCCCTGATCTTGGCGCCGACCCGCGAATTGGCGGTCCAGATCGAGCAGAGCCTGCGCACCTATGGCCGCTTCCTCAATCTCAAGCTGGCGGTGATCCTGGGCGGGGTCAGCCAGAACTCGCAGGTCAACGCCACCAAGCATGGCGTGGACATCCTGGTCGCCACCCCCGGCCGCTTGCTCGACCTGGTGCAGCAAAAACATATCCGCCTCGACGGCGTGAACACCCTGATCGTCGACGAAGCCGATCGCATGCTGGACATGGGCTTCATCCGCGACGTGCGCAAGATCGTGGCGCATCTGCCGCGCGAGCGTCAGTCGATGCTGTTCTCCGCCACCATGCCCGACGACATCGTCAAGCTGGTGGGCGACTTGTTGAAGAACCCCGAGCGCATCGAAGTGACGCCGCAAAGCCGCACCGCCGACCGCATCGAGCAGAAGCTCTATTACGTCCCGGCGCAGCAAAAGCGCCAATTGCTGTCTTCGCTGCTTCAGGACCTGGCCCTGAACCGGGTGATCGTTTTCACCCGCACCAAGCATGGCGCCAACAAAGTGGCCGAACATCTGTCCCGGACCGGCGTCACGTCCGACGCCATCCACGGCAACAAATCCCAGAACGCCCGGCAGCGCGCGCTGGAAGCCTTCCGCAGCGGCAAGGTCCGCGTGCTGGTGGCGACCGACATCGCGGCGCGCGGCATCGACATCGACGACATTTCCCATGTCGTCAATTTCGAATTGCCCAATGAGCCGGAAAGCTATGTCCACCGCATCGGCCGCACCGCGCGCGCCGGCGGCGCGGGCATTGCGCTGTCGTTCTGCGATCCGTCGGAACGGGGCTATCTGCGCGATATCGAGCGTATCACCCGCAACAAGATCGAAGCCGTGGCCCATGATCTGCCGCCGCTGCCCGAAGGCCAGCAGCAGCCGGAAGAGCCGCGCCGCCATTTCCACAACAAGGGCCGCAAGCCGGGTAATCATAAGCCAGGCGGCCATAAGCCGGGCGGGCATAGCCCGGCGGATGCCGGCGCCCCAGGCAAAAAGCGCAACGGTTCGCGCCCGCATTGGCATCGCGGCCGGGACAACAAGAAGCGCGACGCCGCTTAACATCGCGCGCGATGGCCGTTAGGGTCGGGGGGCCTTTTCGCGAAAGCCCCCCGGATGCGCCCAATTTCCTTTCTTCCTGTGCTCGCTCTCTGCACGGCGGGGGCACTTGCCCTTGGCGGTTGCTCCAAGCAACCGGCTCAGACCGTGGCGCGGGCCAATCCCTTCGCCGCGCCCAGCACATTGCCGCTGCAGGCCCCGATGTTCGACAAGATCAAGGACAGCGACTACGCCCCCGCTTTCGACGAAGGCATGAAGCAGCAACAGGCCGAGATGGATGCCATCGCGGCCGACAAAGCCGCGCCCACTTTCGACAACACCATCGGGGCGATGGAAAAATCCGGCCGCATGCTGGACCGGGTGAGCAACACCTTCTTCGCGGTGCAGCAGGCCAATACCAACCCCACCATCGATAAGGTGCAGACCGATTATGCCCCCAAACTGGCGGCGCATCAGGATTCGATCTACCTGAACCCCAAATTGTTCGCCCGGGTGAAGACGCTGTATGACCAGCGCGCCACGCTCAAGCTCGATCCCGAGCAGACCGAGCTGCTGACCATCTATTATCGCCAGTTCATTCATGCCGGCGCCAATCTTTCCGATGCCGACAAGGCCAAGCTGCGCGAATTCAACAAGCGCGACGCCAGCCTGGAAGCCGCCTTCCAGCAAAAACTGGTGGCCGCCACCAAGGCGGGCGCCCTGGTGCTGGATGACAAAGCGCAGCTTGCCGGCCTCAGCCCCGACCAGATCGCCACCGCTGCCAATGAAGCCAAGACCCGCAAGCTGGACGGCAAATTCGTCATTCCGCTGCAGAACACCACCCAGCAACCGCTATTGCTGTCGCTCGGCGATCGGGCGGTGCGCCAGAAATTGTTCGAAGCGCGCTGGACCGCCACCGAAAAAGGCGACAAGAAGGATACCCGCGCCACCATTTCGGAATTGGCGCAGCTGCGCGCCCAAAAAGCGGCGCTGCTGGGTTATCCCGATTATGCCTCTTATGCGCTGTACGACCAGATGGCGCTAAATCCGCAGACGGTTGAGAAATTCCTCAACCAATTGGTGCCGGCGACCGGGCGCAAGATCGCCGAGGAATCCAAACTGGTGCAGGCCGCGATCGATCAGGAAGGTACCCATTTCGATTTGAAACCCTGGGACTGGGAGCGCTATGCCGAAAAGGTCCGCAAGGCGAAATATGATCTGGACGAAGACCAGCTAAAACCCTATTTCGAACTGAACGCGGTGCTGCAGAACGGCGTGTTTTATGCGGCCAATCAGCTCTACGGCATCACCTTCAAGGAACGGCACGACATTCCCGTCTATCAGCCCGACGTGCGCGTGTTCGATGTCTTCGACAAGGACGGCAGCCTGCTGGGCATGATGTATTTCGATTATTTCAAGCGCGACAACAAATCCGGCGGCGCCTGGATGAGCAATTTCGTCATCCAGTCCAAGATGCTGGGCACCAAGCCAGTGATCTACAACGTCGCCAATTTCACCAAGCCGGCGCCCGGCCAGCCGGTGCTGCTCAGCTTCGACGACGTCACCACCATGTTCCATGAATTCGGCCACGCCCTGCATGGGCTGTTCGCGAGCCAGACTTATCCGACCACCTCGGGGACCAATGTGGCGCGCGACTTTGTCGAATTCCCTTCCCAGTTCAATGAGCATTGGGCGCTGTATCCGCAGGTCCTCAAGCATTATGCGGTCAACGTCAAAACCCATGAGACCATCCCCCAGGCGCTGGTGGACAAGATCAAAAAATCACAAACCTGGGGCCAGGGTTATGCCTTGGGGGAATTGCTGGCGGCCTCGCAACTAGACATGCAATGGCATGCCTTGAAGCCGACCGATCCGCGCCAGGATGTCGACGCTTTCGAGACCAAGGCGCTGGCCGACACCCATACCGATTTTCCCAATGTGCCGACGCGCTATCGGTCCAGTTATTTTCTGCATATCTGGGCCAATGGCTATGCCGCGGGCTATTACGCCTATCAATGGACGGTGATGCTGGACGACGATTCCTATGACTGGTTCGAAAAACATGGCGGCATGACGCGCGCCAACGGCCAGCGCTTCCGCGACCTGATCCTTTCCAAGGGCCACACCATGGAATATGCGCCGATGTTCCGCGCCTTCTATGGCAAAGACCCCGATACCGGACCGATGCTCAAAGACCGCGGCCTCATTCCGCAATGACGGCGATCTTCGTTGACGGCGACGCCTGCCCGGTGAAGGCAGAAGTGGAAAAAGTCGCGGGCCGTCATGGGCTGCCGGTCACCATTGTCAGCAACGGCGGCCTTCGCCCTTCGGCCAATCCGCTGCTGCGCCATGTCACGGTGGCGCAAGGAGCGGACGCCGCCGATGATTGGATCGTGGGGCACATCGCCGCCGGCGATATCGCGGTCACCGCCGATATTCCCCTGGCGGCGCGCTGCCTGGACAAAGGCGCGCGGGTCCTGGCGCCCAACGGCAAAGCCTTTACGCCGCAGAGCATCGGCATGGCGCTGGGAATGCGCGAACTTAGCCGCCATTTGCGGGAACTGAGCGGCGGCGAGACCCGGCATGCCGGCTTTTCCCGCCAGGATCGTTCCAGCTTCCTCGGCGAACTGGAAAATTGCATCGCGGCGCTGAAACGGGCCAAGCTCTCCTCATGAGTTTTGCTCTGAGGCCGGAAAATCATTTTGCGCAGCTGCCGGGCGATTTCTATACCGCGATGCCGGCGGAAAAAGTGGGGCAGACGCCGCGCCTGATCCACGCCAATGCCCGCGCGGCGGCACTGATCGATCTGGATCCGCAAGTCTTTGGCGACCCCGAATTTGCCCAGATTTTCTCCGGCCATCGGCCCATCGCGGACGCCACGGCCCTGGCCATGGTCTATTCCGGTCATCAGTTCGGGGTCTGGGCGGGGCAGCTTGGTGACGGCCGCGCCCTGCTGATCGCGCAACTGCGCAATCGCCGCGGCGAATTGTGGGATGTGCAATTGAAAGGCGCCGGCCGGACGCCCTATTCGCGCTTCGGTGACGGACGGGCGGTGATGCGCTCCACCATCCGGGAATATCTTTGCAGCGAAGCCATGGCGGCGCTGGGTATCCCCACGACGCGGGCCCTGGCCATCGTTGCCACCGGCGAAACCGTACAGCGTGAGACATCAGAGCCGGGCGCCATTCTGACGCGGCTGGCGCGCAGCCATATCCGCTTCGGCCATTTCGAGCATTTCCATCATTCCGGCCGGCATGAACAGGTGAGGCTGCTGGCTGATCACGTCATCGGGGAATATTTTGCGCCGTACAAAGGTGATTATCCCGGCTGGTTCGGCGAAGTGGTCAAGCGCACGGCCGAACTGATGGCGGATTGGCAGGCGGTCGGCTTTGCCCATGGGGTGATGAACACCGACAATATGTCGATCCTGGGCCTCACCTTGGATTATGGGCCGTTCGGCTTCATGGAAGCCTATGATCCGGGGTTCATCTGCAACCACACCGATGAGACCGGCCGCTATTCCTTCGACAACCAGCCCAGTATCGGGCTGTGGAATTTGCACGCTTTGGCGGTGGCACTTTCGAGCCTTATCCCCAGCGAAGAGCTGAAGGAAAAACTGGGCCACTACGAAACATATTTCACCCAACATTATCGCGCCCGCATGCGCGCCAAATTCGGCTTGGTTCGGCTGGAGGAGGGCGATGACCGCTTGATGGGCGGCCTGCTTGCGCTGATGGCCGGGGCGCGGGTGGACTACACCCTGACTTTCCGCGGCTTGTCGCGGCTGGACGAAAACTGGCTGGCTTCTTTCGGCGCAGCGCGCGGCGACGCCGAAGCCTGGGCGACGGGTTACAAAGCCCGGCTGGCGGGCGAGGGGGAGCGGGCGGCGGCGATGAACGCGGCCAATCCCAAATATGTCCTGCGCAATTGGGTGGCGGAAACCGCCATTCGCGCCGTGGAGGACCGCGGCGACATCGCCATGCTGGACCGCATTTTCACCATGCTGCAAAACCCCTATGGCGAGCAGCCGCAGAACGAGGAATTCGCCGCGCCGCCCCCACCGGCGCTGTGCGGGCTGGAGGTTTCCTGCTCCTCCTGAGCGGATCAAGCCTTTGAAAACTTGAGTAAATTACGATGTGGCATTGGGCCTGTGCTTTGATTATGGTCCCGCCACCATGGAACCTTTTATCAAACTCGACGGCATCGCCGCCCCCCTGAACATGATCAATGTCGACACCGACATGATCATTCCTAAGCAATATCTCAAAACCATCCATCGCACCGGGCTGGGCAACGCGCTGTTCGACGAATTGCGCCACAATCCCGATGGCAGCGACAATCCCGACTTTATTCTCAACAAGCCCGCCTATAAGGGCGCCAAGATTCTGGTGACGGGCGACAATTTCGGCTGCGGCTCCAGCCGCGAGCACGCGCCCTGGGCGCTGCTGGATTTCGGCATCCGCTGCATCATCGCCCCCAGCTTTGCCGATATTTTCTACGGCAACTGCTTCAAGAACGGCATCCTGCCGATCAAGCTGCCTCAGGCGGAGGTCGACAAGCTGATGGACGACGCGGAACGCGGCGCCAATGCCCGCATCAGCATCGATCTGCAAGCGCAGGAAATCCGCGGCCCCGATGGCGGCTGCCTCAAATTCGAGGTCGATCCCTTTCGCAAGCAATGCCTGCTCAACGGCTGGGACGATATCGGCCTGACCATGCGCAGCGAGGACAAGATTTCGGATTACGAATCCCGCCAGCGCGCCCAGGCTCCCTGGGTCTGAACACTAGGGCACCGTCGCGCCTTTCGCCGCTAATGCTGTGTTCAGCCTGGAACGCAGTTGCGGCCAATGCTCGCCGGCCGCAGCGGGGACACCATCCACCACGAAAGTCGGCGTGCCGGTCAGGCCATAGCGTTTCTGGCCATCCTGCGCGATCTGATTAATGGCATCGTTCGTCGAATCGTCTTGCATACAGGCTTCGGCCTGCTCTGCACCCATTCCGGCAATCCGCGCCATGCGAATGAGCCCGGCATGGGAATCGGCCACCGGATATTCGTCGCCATCCCACTGCGGTTGGTTGCGGAACAGTAGGTCCAAAAAGGAAAAATACTTTTCCCGAGGCAGGCAGCGAAGCAATCTTTCGGCAGGCCCGTCACCGGGACGGACGGGATAGACGCGGAAAACGTAGAAGACCTTGCCCGTATCGATGTAGCTTGTCTTCAGTTCCGGAAAGTCTTCCATATCGAATTGCGCGCAATGCGGGCACACCGGCGCGCCATACTCGATCAGCACGACAGGGGCCTTGGGATTCCCCACGGTGCGGTCATATTCGCTGATGGAAAAACCCGGTGCTGCGACAGGTAGCGCGTCGTTCCTCGCCGGCGCAAATTCGAGCCAGGCAACTGCAAGCGCCCCCAAGGCTGCCGCACCCAGGACAAACAGGACAATTCGATGCATCCTTTGGTCTCCTTCGCCGGACGGTTGACAGAATAATCAACATATGTAGAGTTATGCAATGGGACGCACCCCCAATGCCTCAAAGCAGACCCATGCGGTCTTGCGGGAGATGCTGCGAACGCCGCAAGAATGGCGCCACGGATACGGCTTGTCGCAGGATACGGAATTGAAGTCGGGCACGCTTTATCCGCTCCTGATCCGCCTCAAGGAACAAGGATTTTTAGAAGCCCGATGGGAAGAGGCGGAGCGGGCGGGCACGCCTCCGCGGCATGTCTATCGGCTGACCCCAAGCGGGATCGCATTCGCCCGCAGCCTGGAACCTCAAGATATCAAGCGCAAGCTTCGTCCCAAGTTGAGTGGATCGTTTTCATGAACGAGGGTGGCCATGCTTAGACGAATGGCCCTGATCCTCGGCGGTCATGCACGCTGGGTGCTGTGGAAACGGAACGCCTTCTGGGCAGAAGGTATAGAGCAGGAAATCCACCATATTCGCGATGACCGGGCCGCTTTGTCCTGGGCAGCGGGGTGCGTATTTGCAAGCTATCGGGAAGCGCTCAGGTCCCATCTCGTGAACGGCATTCTGCCGAGAGCATTCCTCGCCGCATTGATTTTTTACCTGGCCGGCCAGAACGTTGTTGGTCCCGCGCAGGCGTTGGGGTGCTATGTCCACCTTTCTGCGTCCGCGCTTGACGTGCTTGCGCTCTTTCCCGACGACAGGATTATCTGCGTTTATTGGCCTTCCGTTCCTTTGGCCGTGCAGGCCGCATCGCTCTTGGCGGGCGGGCTTTTCGCGCTGTCCGCCATTGCGCTGATCGGCAAGAAGGTGGCTGCGCTTCGCTGGTTCGCCCTGGCTTTTTTGCCCGCAACGGTGACTTTTGCGTTGGAACAGGTGTTACCTGCTTTGCGGTTCTACAGCCCCTCGGTTCTGTTTGGTCCCCTCTTGACGCATGTATTGATCGGTCGCGCGGTCATTCCTCTGCTGATTGCCATGGCGCTTTACCTGGTAGCTGGCACCAAGACGAGTTTGGATCTGTCGCGAATTGAAGAAAAGCGAAGATGAGCTAAACCGACCAGGCGCGCTTCAGGTTTTCGATCACCACGCTGAGGCGCACCCGGTTCAGCCACTCCATCTTCAGTCCTTCCAAGGCGAGCACCTCGGTCATTTCGTAAAGCGCGGTGCGGTGGTCCTCGCGGGGGATTATGCTCTCGATGAAGGTGATCGAAACCAGCCGCACGCCCGAGCGCACCGGACGCACTTCATGCAGCAGGGTCGAGGGATAGACGAAAGCCTCGCCCGGCCGACCTTTGATCGCCACCGGCTTGGTGCCGATATGCAGCACCAGTTCGCCGCCCTCATAACTTGCCGGATCGCTGAGAAAGACGGTGCAGGAAATGTCGGAGCGTAGCCCCAAGGGTCCCTGGGGCGTCAGCACCGTCATGAAGGCGGTGTCGGGATGCGGGCCATATTTCATCCCGGGCTCATAGCGGGACAAAAGCGGCGATGCGATTTTCTTGGGAAAGGCAAAGTCGCGAAAAGGGCGCGAACGCTCGAATGCCTTCATCACGATCGATGAGCTTTCCGCGTAATCGGGATGGGTAAGATCGGCCTGCAGATTCTGTTTGGTGACATTGGCCGGATTGGAAAGCCGTCCCTCGACGAATTTCAGGGTCTGACTCAGCGCCACCAGGCGCGCCACCTCGGCGGGCTCTAGGAAATCGGGATGCTCAAGAAACATGACAAAGCCCCTGAGAGGTTCGCGGCTAGCTCAGACGAGGCGAGCATACGCCATCGTATACCGAGAAAGCGCTTTGGAAGGCAATGAATTGCGATAGTCTGCCGGCTTTCCGCGGGCGCGCAAAGCAGAGGAGACGGCATGTTCGACTTTTCCGGCCAGACGATATTGGTGGTTGGCGGCAGCTCCGGTATCGGCTTCAGCACGGCGAAGCTGGCAAAGGACATGGGCGCGGCGGTCACCATCGCCTCGCGCTCGGAAGATAAAGTTCGCAGCGCCGCGCAGCGCCTGGGCGGACAAGGGCGTAGATTGGACGTCACCGACCCGGACAGCGTCCAGCGCTTTTTTGCCGATGGCACGGTGTGGGACCATGTCATCGTCACCGGCTCTGCGGTGAAGATGGCCGCGGTCAAGACACTGGCCATGGATGACGCCTTGGCGGCGATGGACAGCAAATTTTGGGGTTTCTACCGCGTGGCCCGCGCCGCCAATATCCGCGCTGGCGGTTCGCTGGGTGTGGTGGCGGGGTTTTTGGCCACACGGCCCACGGCGGGCCGGGCGCTGATGGGCGCCATCAATGGTGCTTTGGAAAGCCTGGTGCAGGGCCTGGCACTGGAATTAAAGCCCGTACGCACCAATGCGGTTTCGCCGGCGGTGGTCGATACCGAAATGTGGCATGGTATGGCGCCGGACGCGCGCCGGGCCATGTTGGACGGCCTGAAGGAAAAATATCCCGCCGGCGCCATCGGTCAGCCCGAAGACATCGCCCGTCTGTTGTTGCTCCTGGCCGGAACGCCCTATGCGACCGGAACCATCGTGACGATGGATGGCGGCGCTTCCATCGCCTGACCCGCATGTACCCCGTCGCCCCCATCAAGCGCATGTCCATCCTGGAACGCCGGCCGGGTGACGATCGGGATTATTTCTCGCGCCACTGGCATCAAATCCATGGCGGCATGGTTTCGCGCATGCCGTTCCTCTACGCCTATGTGCAGAACCATATCGTGGAGGAGTTTTCTTTGCCGCATCCGGGCTTTCCGGGCGACGGACTGGTGGAACAGTTGTGGCGCAACACCGCTCAAATGCAGCGTGGTTATAACAGCCCGGTGGTGCGCGACCTGATTGCCGACGAAGTGAATTATCTCGGCCATGGCTCGAACTACGCCATTCTGGCCTCGGCACCCCTTCAAGAAGCGCTGGAAGGCGCCAAGCTGGTGGTGGCGCTGCGCCATGGCGGCGATGTCGATCTGGCGGACGCGGTGATGGCGTCAGCAGACGGGGACGCGGTCCTGCGGGACGATGTCATTGCCACCATCGCCAAGCCGAATTTCCTGCCCGTGCCGCCCCATCCGGCGGACATGTTCTTGCATATGTGGTTTGCGGATGATGAGGCCGCAAGCGCCGCGGGGCGGCAGATCGGGCAGGCCCTGGCAGCTCTCCCATTCAACCCGCGCGCAGCCATCGCGCTTTGGCGGGTCACCACGCGGACGATCGTGAAGCCGGGCTAGCGGAACTTGGCGGCCCCGCCCAGCGTTTCGGTGTAGGCTTTAAACCCTCACCATGGCCAAATTCTCCGATCTTCTGCGTCCCACGCCGGCTGGGCTTTATTGCCCGCCCGGCGATTTTTACATCGATCCCGTCAGGCCGGTGGAGCGCGCGGTCATCACCCATGGCCATGGCGACCACGCCCGCAGCGGCCACGGGGCGGTGCTGGCCACCGCCGAGACGTTGGCGATCATGGCGGCGCGCTGGGGTGAAGGCTTTGCCGGCGCCACCCAAAGCGCCCGCTATGGCGAGATCATCCGCCACAAGGATGTCGAAGTCTGGTTGGCACCGGCCGGACATATCCTGGGCTCGGCGCAATGCCTGCTGCGCTGGCAGGGCATGACCATGGCGGTATCCGGCGATTACAAGCGGCGCCGCGATCCCACCTGCTTACCCTTCGAGCCGGTGGCCTGCGATGTCTTCGTCACGGAAGCGACCTTCGGACTGCCGGTGTTCCGTCATCCGCCCGATGGCGAGGAGATCCAGAAACTCCTCAAATCGCTGCGCCAATTTCCCGAGCGTACCCATCTGGTGGGCGCTTACGCGTTGGGCAAGGCGCAGCGGCTGATCTGCCTGCTCCGCGAAGCCGGCTATGACGACACCATTTATATCCATGGTGCGGTGGCCAATTTGAACGCGCTGTATGAACGGCATGGCGTGAGTTTGGGCAGCCTGGCGCCGGCGACGACCGACAAACGCGACAAACTGCCGGGCAAGATCGTGATCGCGCCCCCCTCGGCGATCGCCGACCGATGGGCCAGGCGATTTTCCGATCCCTTGCCCGCCATGGCCTCGGGCTGGATGCGGGTGCGGGCCCGCGCCCGCCAACGCCATGTCGAGCTGCCGCTCATTCTGTCCGATCATGCCGATTGGGACGAACTGACCGGCACCATCGCCGAACTGGCGCCGCGGGAGGTGTGGATCACGCATGGCAATGAAGAGGCCTTGCTGCGCTGGTCGCAGCTGAACGGCATCGCCGCCCGCGCGCTGGAGTTGGTGGGCTATGGCGAAGAGGAGGGCGAAAGCTGATGCGCGCCTTCGCCCTGTTGCTGGACCGGCTTTCCTTCAGCCCCGCACGCAATGTGAAGTTGACCTTGCTGCGCGATTATCTGGCAAGCGCACCCGATCCCGAACGCGGCTGGGCGCTGGCCAGCCTCACCGGCGATCTCGCCTTCGATGAGGCCAAGCCGTCGATGATCCGCAAGGCGGTGGAGGCGCGCATGGACCCGCAGCTTTTCGCCCTCAGCCATGATTTCGTGGGCGATCTGGCCGAGACCGTGGCGCTCGCCTGGCCGGTGAGGCCAGGTGCCAATACCGAACCAGAATTATCGGAAGTGGTCGACACTTTGCGCAGCGCGTCACGCCGGGAAGTCCCGCAATTGCTGGAGCGCTGGCTGGACGCGCTGGATGCCGACGGCCGCTGGGCTTTGCTCAAACTGCTCACCGGCGGGTTGCGCGTCGGGGTCTCGGCCCGGCTGGCGAAACAGGCGCTGGCCGATCTTGGCGGTGTGGCAGTGGGCGAGATCGAGGAGGTGTGGCACGGCCAGGCACCGCCCTATCAGGATCTATTCGCCTGGCTGGAAAAGCGCAGCGACAAGCCTAGCGCCGATACGCCGGCGCGCTTTCGCCCCGTGATGCTGGCACAGGCGCTGGACGAAGCGGAATTTCCCAAACTGGCGCCGGCCGATTATGCGGCGGAGTGGAAATGGGATGGCATCCGCGTCCAGGCGGTGATCGAGGGCGGCCAGCGCCGGCTCTATAGCCGCACCGGCGACGATGTCGGCAAAAGCTTTCCCGATCTGCTGGCGGCGCTGTCCTTCGAAGGCGTGATCGACGGGGAATTGCTGATCTTGCGGGATGGGCGCATCGGCAGCTTTTCTGAACTGCAGCAGCGCCTCAACCGCAAAACCGCCGATGCGGCGCTGCAGGAGAAATATCCTGCCGGCATCCGAGCCTATGATCTGCTGTTGGAGGGTAGCGAGGATTTGCGCCGCCTGCCTTTTTTGGAAAGACGGCGGCGGCTTGAGGACTTCATCGCGCGGCTGAAACAGCCGCGGCTGGACCTGTCGCCGCTACAAGCTTTCGCCGATTGGGACGAGCTCGCGCGGCTGCGCGCCGCCCCGCCGCCCGGGGACGCGCAAAAAGCCGAAGGCCTGATGCTCAAGCGCTGGGATTCGCTTTACGAGGCGGGCCGTCCCAAGGGGCCCTGGTTCAAATGGAAACGCGATCCGTATTTGGTGGATGCGGTGTTGATGTATGCCCAGCGCGGCCATGGCAAGCGGTCGGGATTTTATTCCGACTACACCTTTGGCGTCTGGAAGCTTGACCAAAATGGCGAGCGGGGGCTGACCCCGGTGGGCAAGGCCTATTTCGGCTTCACCGACGAGGAATTGCTGCGGCTGGACAAATTCGTCCGCGACAACACGGTAGAGCGCTTCGGTCCGGTGCGGGCGGTGCGGGCCGACAAGGATTTCGGCCTGGTGCTGGAAGTCGCCTTTGAGGGCTTGCAGCGTTCGCCCCGCCACAAATCCGGGGTGGCGATGCGCTTTCCCCGCATCAACCGCATCCGCTGGGACAAGCCGGCCCGCGAGGCCGATGAGATCGCGGCGCTGGAAAAAATTCTGGCGCGCGAAAACGAAACAGCCTAGCGGCTGCCGGGCGCGCCGGTCTGCCACAGGATGGCGATGAACAAGCCTTTGGCGCGCGGCAGGATGGCCAGCGACAATCCGATGAACACGGCCGACCACAGGCTCGCGGTCATCCAGGCCGGGACGCTGCTGCCGGTCTGGAAATACAGCATCAGGGGCAGGAAGATATGCCCGACGATCAGGATGGTCAGCCAAGGCGCGGCGTCATCGGCGCGGATGGCACCGAATTTCTCGCCACAGGCGCTGCAATTGTCGACCTGTTTCAAATAGGCGCGGAACAGCGGTGCGCCGCCGCAGCAGGGGCAGCGGCCGGCAATCGCCCGCAGGCCCGCGATGCGCATATCGATCATGTTCTTCATGGGAACTATGTAGACCGGAACTCGCCCGGCAGCAGTGCGGCATCTTGGTCCCGTTTTTTTGCGGTTTTTGGGGGTTTTTTTGGGCGAGGTTCCCGCGGGGGTGAAACCCCGGCTTGCCAGTTCGCGTTTTCTATTGGACGCGAAATAAGCGCCTTTGTGCGAGGTAGCGATTGTGAATCGGCCTTCGAAAACGGCGAGAAAATTGGTTCTGGCGGCGCTGGTGGCGGTGTTGTGCGGAGCTTCGGCCAGGCCGGCCCCCCATGGGGAATCCACTACGCAATTCGTGGCGGCTTCCGCCATGGCGGATTTCGGGCCGGCACTGGTTTCCCGCCAGGCTCGGCGCATGGCCGACTGGGTTACGGTTTCCGGTGACAATCACGGCATGCCGTTCATGGTTGTCGACAAGATCAATGCGCAAATTTTTGTGTTCGGCAAAGACGGACGAATCCGGGGCGCGGCGCCGGTGTTGCTGGGTCTGGCGCGCGGCGACGATATCGCTCCGACCAAGGGCGAACGGATGTCTGCGCGCCTTCGTCCCGAAGAGCGCATTACGCCGGCAGGACGGTTTGTCGGGGTGGCGGGAGTCGATACCGCCGGAGCCAAGGTTCTGTGGGTGGATTATGATGACGACATCGCCCTGCATCCGGTGATCACCACCCGTCCCTGGGAGCACCGCCTGGACCGCCTGCAAACCCCATCCGCCGCGGACAATCGCATTTCCTTTGGCTGCATCAATGTGGCGGAAAAATTCTTCAACAATGTGGTGAAGCCGACCTTCGGATCGGGCGATGGTGTGATTTATGTGCTGCCGGAAACCCATCCGGTGCGGGCGGTGTTTCCCCGTTACTACCAAGTGCGCGGCAGCTTCGCCTAAAGCTGCGCGCAAAACGCGTTCAGACGCCTTCTCGACAAAACCCCTCCGGCTCGCTACGGGTCGGCGGTAGATCGATCAGCAAGGACGCAAGTGATGGCAGATTTGGCGGAAAGTCATGGCAGCCCCTCGCCGGAGGAAGTCGCCTATAAGCTGATGTATGTGGTGGCCTGGGCCGAGAACAAGGATCTGGATGGCTGGGGCAAGGCCGACCGCAAATGGATTCTCGATACCTATGCCGAATGCCTGCTGACGGTGAAGAATCCGGAAGGCCGTCCGCTCACCCCGCCGGCCACCACTTAATTCCATGCTGCATATGCGAAGGCGCCGGGGTCGTCTTGGAGCTTTCGTACAAAAGCGAGCGATTCGGCGCCCGTGCCGGTTCGCGGGCGAATTTCTTCCATTACGATAATGTAAGAATTATGGAGAGCCGGCGGTGACGTCTGTGACGTTTTCAGCCTTCTCGCCTGAAGCAAATACCGTTACCGTCTTCGACGGGTGGATGGGGGACCAGTCACCTACATAGCGTCCGCTTGGATAGATTGTCCGTCTGGACAGATGTCCGCTTGGACAATTTGTCGTTTCAACTCAGGAGGTTTTTTCATGTCTCAGAACGTTTTGGACAAGGCTTTGGCCCATGTCAGCAACGACCGTCGTGGCTTCTTCAAGACCCTGTTCATCGGCACCGCCGTTGCGGCGATTCCGCTGATGACCACCCAGGCGATGGCGCAGAAGGAAGGCGAAGATCCCGGCGCCGGCGGCAAGTGCGATGACGGCCTGGTCGTCAGCAAGAAGACCGGCAAGTGCGCCGCGCCGCGCAAGAAGAAGGCCGCAGAATAATAGGCCTTAATGCTATCTGCGCCGGTTGATTTTTCAGCCGGCGACGGGCGGCCGCGTGTTCCATTCCTGGAGCATGTGGCCGCTTCCTTTTGAAGAGCGCTTCATGCCCAATCCCATGGTGAATCCGGTCATACTGTTGTCGCCGGTCGAGGACGGTTACGTCGCCTATGATCCGGTGCAGGACAATCTGCACCAGCTCAATCCCATGGCGGCCTTCCTCACCGAATTGTGTGACGGCAGCCGCAGCGTCGACCAAGTCTGCGAAGTGGCCGGGCCGCTGCTGGCGGACGGTCAAACCGGCGAAATCCCGCGCTGGGTCGAAGAGGGAATCAAGGCCGGGCTTCTGGTCTGGGAAGGCAGTCCATCCGCCACCCGCCAGGAGCTCTCTGCCGCCGAATTGCAGACTCTGGCCAAGCGGCTCGGCGCCTTGGGCAATATCCAGACCGGCTATCTCTGCGCCAGGAAAGTGGTGGAGATGGAGCCGGAGAATTGGGACGCCTGGTACAAGCTGGGCGAGATCGCCCAATGCCTGGGCAAGCGCGACGAGGCCCGCATCGCCTATCAGAAATATTTCGACGCCAACCAGGATGACGGCGAGATCGAACATCTTTTGATCGCGCTGCGCGACGATGCGCCGCCGTCCCGGGCCTCGGACCGCGCCATTCTCCAGATCTACAAAAGCTTCGCCGAAACCTATGAAAAGCGGATGGTGGACGACCTCAAATATGCGGGGCCGCAGCGCATCGAAGACGCGCTAAAAACGGTGATCGGCGAGAAGAAGGATATGAAGGTGCTGGATCTGGGCTGCGGCTCGGGTCTCAGCGGCATGATGATCCGTCCGCGGGCCGCCTCGCTTACGGGGGTGGATCTGTCGCCGGAAATGCTGGAGAGGGCCGGCACGCGGGGAATTTATGACCGGCTGGAGCAGGGGGAAATCACCCAATGGCTGGACAGTCATGACGAGACATTCGACCTGATCATGTCCTGCGACTGCCTGATCTATTTTGGCGATCTGGGACCCATCACCCAGGCGGCGGCGCGGCGCCTGGTCCCGGGCGGGGTCTTCGTCCTGTCGATGGAGCGGGGAGAGAAATACCCCTTTTTCCTCACCGATACCGGCCGCTATACCCACCACCCGGACCATGTGCGGGAGGTCGCCAAGGCGGCCGGCCTTACCGTGATGTACCTGAATGAGGCCTTTTTGCGCTGGGAATATACCGACGAGGTGATGGGTCTTTACGCGGTGCTGCGCAAAGGCACCTGACAAGCGCCATGATTGAGTCTAGCGTCCTGTTTTTCCGGGGAGAACCAAAAATGAGATTATCCGCCTTTACCGCCGTCCTGCTGCTCGCCGCCGCGCCCGCCTTCGCCCAGACCCTGCTGCCCAATCCCACCAATGACGAAGCCCGCGCCCCGCGTCCGGCCCGCGCCCGCGGCATCCCCAGCGCATTGGCGGTCGAGGCCGCCCAAACCGCCAATGCCACCTGCCTGGCCAATGGCAACAAGACGACCACCATCGTGGTCGATAGCGAGGGTGTTCCGATCGCCATGGTTTCCGATGACGGCGCTGCCGCCATCACCCAGCGCATCGCCATGGGCAAGGCGATGATTTCGATCAAGACCAAAGGCCCCTCGGCCGACGGCGCCAAAGCCGATCCCGCCGTGATGGCGCCCTTGGGCGCCGCGCGCCCGGGCGCTTTCCCGCTGATGGCAGGCGCCGATCTGGTCGGCGCCATTGCCGTATCGGGCTCGCCCACCGGACAGGCCGATGAAGTCTGCGCCAAGGCGGCCATCGCCAAGATTCAGGGCCGCATCAAGTAGCGCGTTCCACCTTCAGGAAAACCCCCGGCTCGGGCCGCACCGTCATGCTCATGACCGGATGCGGCCCGGGCAGGGCGGGGGTAAACACGAATTCCTGGATCAAGGTGGCCAAAATGATCTGCGCCTGCATCATGGCAAAGTTGGCGCCGACACAGACCCGCGGGCCGGCGCCGAAGGGCAGATATTGATATTTGTCGATTCGGCCGCGGCGCTCGACGCTGAACCGTCCCGGATCGAACTGGTCCGGCCGCTCCCACCACATGTCATGGCGATGCAGCGCCCAAAGCGGCAAGAACAAGATGTCGCGCGGCTGCAGGGCTCGGCCGCAAAGCTGGTCCTGTGCCAGCACCGTGCGCGCCAGCAGCCCCACGGGCGGGTAAAGCCGCATCGCTTCTTCCAGGACCTGAACGATGGACGGCATCGCGGCGAGATCGGCTTGCGTGGCGGCGCGGCCATCCAATTGCGCGCGCGCCTGCGCCCGCGCCACATCCTGCCAATCGGGAGAATGGGCGAGCAGGTATAGCGACCACGCCAGGGCGAGCGCAGTGGTCTCATGCCCGGCGACGATAAAGAACTGCATGTTATAAACGAGATCTTCCGCACTCATGCGCTGTCCGGTTTCCGGATCCTGCGCCGCCAGCATATGCGCAAGCAGGTCGTCGGCGCGGGGCGCGGTTTCTCGCCGCCGGGCCTCGATCGCCGCGGCCACCATCTGGTGCATGGTGCGCACCGAACCTCCGGCCAGCAATTCGCCCGGGCGCGGAAACCAATCGGGAAAGCCCAGGAAGTCGAGCAACGAGGCGCGGCCGGCGGTGCGAAAATACTGGCTGATCGCGGCGCCGAAGGTGGCGGCGTCGAAATGCTCGCGCCCCGACAGGGCAACATCGCAGATCACATCGAAGGTCGCGGTCAGCATCTCCCGCACCATCTCGCATTTGCGCCCCGTGCCGCGCAGCCGGGCGGCGGCGCGCGCGGCGGTCGCGGTCATGGCCGGCGCCAACGCAACGACGTTGCGATGGGTGAAGACCGGCGTCACTGCCTGGCGCTGCCATTTCCAGGCCGCACCATCGGCATTGAACAGACTGTCGCCGATGGCCGGCCGCAGCATCCGGCGCATGATCTCGGACTTGGGGTAATTGGCCAGGTTGTCCAGCATCACCCGTTTCATCCCGGCCGGGTCGGCCAGCATGTGCCATCGCACCAGCATCTCGCCCGAGACCATGGGCTGGCGATAAGCGAGGGCAGGGATGATCTCCAGCACATTGCGCCTTGCGATCAGGGCCGTTTCCAGCCGGCTGAGGCGCCGGCGATGCACCGGCGCGCCGACGGGGCGGAACGCGCCCGGCCCGTTCCTTTCGCTTGCGGGAGTCGATGCGGCGATCCGATCCATGCCGCCAGATTAAGGGGCAAAGACGTCTAGGGCGAGAAGCTTGTCCGCGAGGAGCCTATTGGGTCTTCGCGACGCGCTAAAGCCTTGGGGTGTGTACGACGCGTGCACCGGGATAGGTCCCCCGCTCGCGGTCGCGTCCGCCTTCGGCTGCGGTAAACCACGACACCGCGGCACCCAGCAGCAAGGCCACGGCGATGAAAAACGCCTGCAGCACGGCCGCGGCCCGCGCGCGGTGGAGCTCCTGGCGGGAGGCCGCGATTTCCCGGTCGACCCGGTCTTGCGCCTGGGCCGAACTGAGACCCGCGACACGCCCAACCATCTGCACCAGATAATCCTGGTCCGAAGCGGGAATGCCGTCATGGCTGGAGGACTTCATCAAAATCCGCGCCGCTTCCGACCGATGATAAGCGATGTTGTCGACCGGCCTGTCCGAGCGGAACAATTCGTCCAACTCGGATGCGATGATATTTTCGCCGGCCACCGATTGCGCGGCGCCTGCGCTACCGCCGGCCGGCGCCGCGGCCGGGCTGCCGGTGGCGGCCACGCCCAGCGCAAGAATAGCGGTCATGGTGATGGCCAAACCCCAGGTGATCAATCCGTGCATGCCGTCACGGAATTCCATTTCCAGAGGGTCGAGATTTAGCGGCGCCCGCATCCGGCCCGCGACATAGCCGCCGACCGCAAACGCGCTAAGCGCGACGAACAGAAGATACACCCCGCTCAGCAGCCAATAGGCGCCGCTGGAGTCGCGCCAGGTAGGGGCTGTGGAAACCATCGACAGACCGATTCCCAGCGCGAAGGCATGCAAGGTGAAAGAGATGCCGGCGGCGGCAATCGCGCCCGCGAAGATCGCTGGCCATTGGAAGTGGGAGCTGCGCAGCGGCACGGCCACCTCAGCGACCGAGCTCATCACCGCATACCAAAGAAAGAAAGGATCGCCATGATGACGACGACAAGGCCGACCAGATAGATGATGCCATTCATTGCTTGGGTCCTTTTTCTTGCGATGGCTAGCCTCCCAACGCATTAAAGGTCTTGCCGTTCCTATCCTGGAACGAAAGGGCTAGCGACTTTGTACGCTAGCGCGCGGCGATCACATCTCATCGCCTTCGCCGGGGCCGCGAAGACAATCTGCAAAATGCCGCGTCGGTCGTCGCGGCGAGATAACTGCACAAAGAGGACGACCATCGCGTGGACGTGATCGGCGCGCCCGGCGCGGTTTGTCGTCCGGACTCTTTTCGATCGGCTAGGGCGATGGACCGGCGATGACCCGAGCGAGAAGGGCATCGGCCGATATGGGGACCGACCTTCGCGGTCGGCCCGTCCCGTGCGGTTAGGTAAAAAAAAACCGAATAGAAATCGAGGTTTTCCCTTAATCACTCCTTTGCGGCTGCCCCCTATGATCGACCCTATCGCTCGGAGGAGGTGTTCCATGCGCAGACTGAATTTCGAACAAAAGACCGCACCGAGCCGGGATGTCGGCGGGGTGCCGAGCTGGTCGCTGCTGCTGACGGCCACTGTATTGGTCGCTTTTTTCGGCCTTCTGCTGGCCTAACGCGGCTTGCCGGGAAGTTCCCTGAAGTTCCGAGGGAACATTTCCCCCGGCCACGGGTTCCAGTGTCTGATTAGGACACCAAAGCCTTGAAGCCGCTGTCGCAAGCTCTTTTTGTCGCCTGCTGCTTGGCGAGCATGTTGGCCGCCAGTCCGGCGCTGGGACAGAGCGACCAGCAAACGCGCAATGATTGTGCCGACCCCAATCCGCAAACCCGCATTCGCGCCTGCTCCGTCCTGATCAAAAGCGCGGACCGCTCCGATGTGAACACGCCGGTGGCCTACAACAACCGCGGCCTCGCCTATAGCCAGACGGGCCAGAGCGAAGCGGCGATCCAGGATTTCGACCAGGCGATCCAGCTGTTTCCGTCTTATGCCATCGCCTATTCCAACCGGGGCCTGGCCTATGAAGCGCAAGGCCAATATCAGCGCGCGGTCGACGATTACGACCAGGCGATCAAGCTCAATCCCAATTATGCCGGCGCCTATAACAATCGCTGCTACGCCTTGGCGGAATTGGGCCGGGCGCAAGACGCGATCGCCGATTGCCGCAAGGCGCTATCGCTCACGCCCGACGATCCCAAGACTTTGGATTCCCTGGGGTTGGTATATGTCCGGCTCGGTCAATATGGCCCGGCGATCACCAGCTATGACGAGGCGCTCAAAACCGCGCCCAACCTGCCGGAGTCGCTTTACGGCCGCGGTATCGCCAAACTCAAGACTGGGGATTCGGCAGGCCAGGCCGACCTGAAAGCGGCCGCGGCGATCGACCCATCGGTGGCGACCCGCATGGCCAAGGCGGGGCTCTCGCCTTAGCGCAATCGCATTCCTCATCCGCTCTAGGCGTTCTGGCGCTGTTCCCAGGCATAGGCGCTGGCGACAATGTCCGACAGATCGGCATGGGCGGGACGCCAGCCCAATTCCGAGCGAATGCGGCTGGGGTTGGCGATCAACTGCGCCGGATCGCCGGCGCGGCGCGGCGCAATGCGGACCGGAAGCGGCCGGCCGATCTGGCGCGAGACCGCCTCGACCACTTCGCGCACCGAGAAGCCCTGGCCATAACCGCAATTGAGGACCTTGGGTTCGCCGCCCTTGATGAGATGATCCAAGGCCAGCAAATGGCATTCGATCAAATCGCTGACATGAATATAATCGCGGATCCCCGTGCCGTCGCGGGTGGGAAAGTCGCCGCCGAAAATCTCCAATTCGGGGGCGCGCTGCAGCGCCACCTGGCAGGCCTTTTTGATCAAATGGGTGGCGCGCGGCGTCGATTGGCCGGTGCGCCCTTGGGGATCGGCGCCCGCGACGTTGAAATAGCGCAGCGCCACATAGCGGAAATCATAGGCCTTGGCGGCATCCTCCAAAATCCATTCGGTCATCAATTTGGAGCGGCCATAGGGGTTGATCGGCGATTTTTCATCGCTTTCGCAGGCCGGATGGTCTTCGCCCATGCCATAAACTGCCGCGGTGGAAGAGAAGATGAACTTGCCCACGCCTTCCTGCACGCAGGCATCGATCAGGGTGAGGGATTTCATCGTGTTGTTGTTGTAATAGCGCAGCGGCTGTTCGACCGAGTCCGGCACCACCACCGAGCCCGCGAAATGGATCACCGCCTCGATATTGCGATGACGCAGGAGGGGGCGCACCAAGGTTTCGTCGCCAATATCGCCTTCGACGAATTCGGCTTGCGGCGCAACCAGGCCGCGAACTCCGGTGGAGAGGTTGTCAACAACGGTTACACTATGTCCCCGGTCCACCAGGGCATAGGTCATGTGACTGCCGATATAGCCGGCGCCGCCGGTGACGAGAATATTGGCCATACTCCACCCGATCTTTCGAAATCGAGAGAGCTAACCCGCCACAGGTTCGAATAGTTCCCCAAACGGCAACCGTGTGGAACGGCAAAAGCCGGGGCGGGGTTTCGGCACGCCGATCCGCCCGGCAAAGATCGTGATCTAGCCGCCGCCGGCCAAGACGCTGTCGGTCTCGCGCTCCAGCCGGGCCGCTGCGACGCGCATCTTCAGGTCGGTGGTGAAAGGCAGCGCATGCCGCCCCCAATAGGCAAAAGCCAGGGGCGCCAGGCTGGGCTGCATCGCCAAACCGAGCCTGGTGGCATTCAGCCAGAAGCGCTGCAGCGCCGCGCCGGCGTTCAGCAAGTCCCGCTCGCGGTGTTCCGCCGAGAGCCGGGTGCGGATGCTGAAATGGGCGGCGCTGAACAGGCCCGGGAGATAATCCATCTGCAGCGAGGCCCCGAAAGTTCCCGCCGTTTGGTTAAGGCGATTCATGCGCGGCCAGCTCTGCATGCCCCAGCGCATGACGGCCAGGGTGCCGCGGTCGAGCCCTAGCGCTCCGGCCGGGATGCCGCTGGGACTGCGGCTGCGATTCCAGTCGATCAGGTTTTTGTGAATCTCGAAGGTCTCGGGTATCCGCAAGCGAATGGCGGTGGCCGCCGCATTCAGCCGGGTCATCGCCAGCCGGGCGCCTGTGGTCTCATACCAGGCGATCGCCAAGTCCGGTCCCAGGCTGGCAGCAAGCATGTCCTTTTGCGCCGCAAGCAAGCGCGTCAAGCGATAAGGACGGCGGTCGACCGAGCGCAGCGGAATATAGCTGTAGAGCGGATCGATGCGCCGGTCCGGTTCGGGCAAAAACCGGATGGCAATCTCCCAACCGCCCGGGCCGTGTCCGCTATAAGACCAGTCCAGCCGCATCGCGGCCGCCGAGGCCGCGATGTCGAGGCTCGCCAGCAGCATGCCGGCCGAGAGCAGCGTGGGCTGGCCGCCGGCATATTCGTAGACATTCTCGGCGCTTTTGTCGGCGATGCGGATGACATAGGCATCATCGCCGGTACGGCGAAACCGCCAGGGCTGGGAATTGTCGCCGCTGGGAGTCCAGCGCGCGACATCGATGATCTCTTCCACCGTCGAGGCGGGGCGGACCGGCAGAGGTTGCGGCGGCATTTGCGCCAAGCGTTGGAAGGCCTTTTCCGCCATATCGGCTTTGAACCGCTGCAGCGGCCCGGCATTGCCCCAGCGCAAATTGGTCGTCACCAGCTTGGCCAGATAGGCGTCATAATGATGATGGTGCGGCGCTGGCTCGACGCTGCCGCGCGCCAGCAACAGCTTGACGGCGGCCGCGGCGGTCACACTGGCGGCGAGCTGCACCCCGACGATGGTGGAGGGCGCTTTCTTGCGGGCGAAATCCAGCCGGCTGGGATCCGCCAAATAGTGCCGATGGATGGCCTTTGGCGCCATGCCTAGCAGAAAATGGACATATTGCCGTAACTCGGAGCGGCCCTCGAAGCGGAAATACTCTTCAAAGCCCATGCCGCCGGGGGTGAAAGCGACGAAGCCGACGCCCATCCCGATCGGCGCCGCCGTCAGGGCCGGGATTCCCAGTTCCTGGCAGCGGGCGAAGACTTTGCGGCGGATGCCCAGGACAAAAAAATCGAAGCCGTCGATGAACAGATCGGCGCCATCCAGGAATTGATCGATATCGCTGTCCTGCACGCCTTCCGCAAAGAGCCTCAGATCCAGGTCGGGATTGATCGCCCTGGCCATCTCCGCCAGCACCTCGACCTTGGGCCGCCCGATGGTGCCCATATTGGCGCCCACCTGGCGATTGAAATTCTCGACATCAAAACGGTCGAAATCGGCGATGGAAAAACCGCCCACGCCCAGCCGCGCCAGGGTGAGGAGATGAAATCCGCCGACGCCGCCCATGCCGGCGATCGCCACCCGTTTTCCCTTGAGAGCCAATTGCTCCCATTCCGTCAGCCAACCGATGTTGCGGTCGAAGGCTTTCAAGAACGGAAAGTAAGTCGGTTCGGCCATGCGGCCCCCACCTCAGTCCGTGGGGACCAAAGCTCCCCCGTCGGTGATGATTTCCCAAAAGCTTGGACGTACCAGCCGGACATTTTCAAGGACGCTGGCGACACGGCAATAACATAATTGCCGCAAGCCATGATATTCGATCAGCGGTCCTACGGGCTGAAAATGAATGCCCATGGCGGCCAGCATCCGCAGCAGTTTGGGTTCCATCACGGCGCACCAATGGGTGATGCGGTTTTGCCCGCTCATCCGCACCAGTCCCTGGATCAGGCCCAGGCTCATCAGCGGTTCGGCCGGGCGCATGGCTGGCGGGCGCTCGCGGTGCAGGGGGACGGTATTGCCGATGCTGCGGCGCGACTTGGAAATGCTGAAGCGGGAAACTTCCGTCGTCGACATGACCGGAATGGGCAAGCTCGTCCCGAAATGGCTGATGATCCGCTTGACAGCGAAACTGAACGGCAGCCGGGGGTGGGGAAGAACCAGGCGAACCGTTCCGATCACTTCGCTGCCCGCGATCAATACGCTATGGGCGGAGACCGCGTCGAGCGGATCGGTTTCGCGTCCATCGCGATGTTCCTCGGGGTTCTCGAACGGGTTTTCGACGCAATAGACCTGGTAGCGGGTTTCATAAGCCTGGCGGAGAAGATCGGGCGTGTCCGCGGTCACGCAGCGGAAGTCCTGATTGTATCGATCCAGAAGGCTTTCCTGGGCGCCGCGCCATGACGGCGATGCGGCCTGCATCTGCACCTGCATATTATTGGCCCCCTTTGCGAGCATTTTCGGCTGTCTGGCTGGCGCAAACACCGACCCTGGCGCACTCCCGCCAACCGCGTCGATCCCTCCGACGCGCAGAGTATCGACATGCAATCTGGGCAAATTTGTGCCCGGGGCGGGAGTTGAAATAGCTGAGGCTTGGGGTGATCGGCGCGAGTGCTCTGTCGTTTGGCCGGAATTCGAAGAGCTTCGCCATCCTCGGTGCACGCCTCGCAGGGAACTTCGCAACATCTCCATGGTAGCAATGATTTCTTGCTGAAGATTTACAAGCGACTGTCGGAGCGGGTAAAAAAAAGGCGGTTCCATAAATGGAACCGCCTTTTCCTTCTTCTGGAGTTAGATCGCCGTTGGCGATGAGGACTTACGCCTCAAAGACCACGCGAGCAGGAACAAACCCGCGCCGAGAAGTGCCAGAGAGGCAGGCTCGGGCACCGTGTTGGAGAAGGTGTCGTCGCTGCCGGTGACGGGGAAGTCCGGAGTTACGCTGGCTCCGGTTATCAGGTTGGCATTTCCCACGAATTTAATGTCCGCCACTGTGCCAGTGTAGGGGCCGGTGCCGCCGGTCGCGAACGAATTGGTGTTGAAGTTGGTTGCCGCGTCGCCGCCAGTGACATTGAGGTAGCCTTGACCCTGCGCAACCCCGGAGAAGTTCCCCAAATCTGAGCCGGGGATGATGATGGTGAAGGTGTCATTGAACTCGTCAATCGGCGCCGGCAGAAGAGACAGGAACAGCGTACCGGCCGAAGCATTGGCTATATCGGTCAGCTGGTTTCCGGTGTTCAGGTTGGGCATTGAGCTTTGCACGTAGTAGTTCAGCTGCCCGCCCGTGAGGAAAACCGTCGTCGTGCCGTCGGTATTGGTCTGAGTCGTCCGCACCACGAAATTTTTGAAGGCATCGGTGAGGAAGGTGCCGGCGCAGCCGACCGTATAGCAGGGTTGGCCATAGGTGACGGTGTTGCTGGGAGCATCCTTGATCTGGTTGACGATACCCACACCTTGAAGAATGCTACCCGGGCCCAAGAGCAAGCTCTCGGTATCGGTCTGCACCGAGAACACCGCGCCGCCCGATGCGCTGTCGATCGGGATGGTGATCCCGTCCACCGTGGCGGTGGGGACCGCCATGGCAGCACCCGTCGAGAGCATCAGCACCGCTGCGGCTCCCAGAAGTGATTTCTTGAAAAGCATTGTCATACTCCAGTGAAGGTTGCCTAGGGACCCACTGTTGCAAGCGCCATGCCGTTCTTCGGGGTGTTCGAAAACAAGGGCTTACGAGAGGGGCAGCGGCGGACCGTCAATCGCGTTGACAGGCTGGCCGGCGTGGCAGCGGCGCCTGTATGCGGCGTTGACACCGCCGATTTGCGCCGTGGAACGCTCTGGTAGGAGCAGCGTTTAAGCCACGGAGGCAAATGATGCAGCACCGTTCCCATAATCTTCAGACCGCTCGCGCGCTGGCGCGCGAGGCGGCGGATGCCCGTGTTTTTGCGAGCGGCTTTACCGAACCGCAGACCGTGACCGACCTGCAGAATTTTGCCGCGGCGCTCGAACGCTCCGCCTATGAACTTCGTCATCCGCACGGCGCCTCCTCGGCGACGCACACGCATCGGCGCAAACGCGCCTGACCGACCTCTCTCTATGTATGATTTCGTACATTAATAAACGCTGCCACCTTATTTCCTAGGGGAGAATTGCCATGATTGTGCTGGATCGGCTGATCGCCAAGTCAAACATCGCCAAAATCGCTTTCTGTGGTGCTTTGGCGGCCATGACGAGCCTGGCCGCCTGCGCCCCGAACGGGACGACGGTGCGGACGGCCGACGTGACACCCAGTTACACCGGCAATTATATTCTAGGCCCCGGTGATTCGCTGGAGGTGTTTGTGTGGCACAACCCGGAACTGTCGGTAAAAGTGCCGGTGCGCCCCGATGGACGGATTTCCATCCCCCTGGCCGAGGACATCGACTGTTCGGGAAAGACGCCGACCCAATTGGCCCGTACCATCGAAACCCGCCTCAAGGCCTATGTCAACGATCCGGTCGTGACCGTAATCGTCAATGATTTCAACGGTCCCTACTCGCAACAGGTCCGCGTCGTCGGGGAGGCCTCCAAGCCTCATTCGATCTCCTATCGCCAGGACATGACGGTGCTGGATGCCATGATCGCGGTGGGGGGCCTCACGCCTTATGCGGCCGGCAATCGCGCCGTGCTGGTGCGCAGCGCGGACGGCAAACAGCAGAGCGTACCGCTGCATTTGGACGATCTTTTGAAAGACGGGGATATTCGTGCGAACGTGGCCTTGAGGCCGGGAGATGTTCTCATTATTCCGGAAAGCTATTTCTAGTTCGGAGGGGCCCGGGGGGCTGTTCGCCGGGCGCGAGGGGGTGAGTGATGAATGCAGGGCGCGGCGCGCGGTCGGCGCTGAGAGGCTGCCTTTGGGCGGCCCTTTCGCTATTTGGAATTGTCGTACCGGCGGCCAGGGCGCAAACGCCCTCCCAGGGCACCGAGGTGGATGCCGGCAGTAAGCCGGATGCTGAAGACGCCGCCGTGGCCGCCGCGAGCCGGCCTTTCTTCGTCGACGGCGCCGCATATCTGGGCGGACTTTACGATTCCGACCTCGCGGGGGGGGGCAATGGCGGCTCCGGCGGCTCCGGCGGCAGCGTCCAGGGCGGGGTGGATTTGCGGGCCCATGAACAGAGCGCCCATTTTGTCGGCGATCTCGCCTATGGCCTGAACGCCAATTACCATCCGGACCACCCGGACCTGAACTCGATTCAGAATTATCTCAATGCCCTGGGCCATGCCGAATTGGTTCCGGAGCATTTGTATCTAACCGGGCGCGCCTTCGCCTGGCCTACCTTCATCACCCGGTTGGGACCGCTCGATGCCGGAAACGGCAATTCGGCCAGCGGCAATAGCCGCAATGCTTACGGCTATCTGGTGTCCCCAGACTTCCTGCTGCAGCTCGACGGCTATGCCCAGTCGGATCTCAGCATCCAGCAGAGCGGACAATTCTTTTCCACGCTCGGCAACAACCCGCCGGCTGCCCTTTTCCCCTTTGGTACGCCCAGCAGCGCGCAAGCGACCACGGTAAGCGAGCGTATTACCAGCGGCGAAAATTTCGGGCGCCTGAAATGGGTTCTGATCGCGTCGGGGACCGATTCCGCGCAGGGCGCCTTTTCGCAAAGAGAGCGGATTGGCCAGGCGGAGCTCGAATATCACCTCGACCGCAATTTCGCGTTGGTCGGCAATGTCGGCTACCGCAACTATGCGTCCCGGCCGACGCTCAATCACAATATCTCCGGCATCATCGCAATGGGCGGTTTTTCCTACGAATTGGACAATTCGTTTGAGCTGCTCGCCAAATACGGGCGGCAGTATAATTTCGATTCCTATACCGGAAAGCTGCTGTGGCAAGTAACGGCCGAAAGCGCGGTCACCGCCACGGTGGACGACACCGTCACCACGCCGCAGGAACGTCTGCTGATGGGTCTTAACGGCCTCAGCGCGGACCAAGGTGGTTTTTCGCTCAGCGGCAGCAATCTGCCCGACCAGGCCTTGCTGACGGGGCTGATCCCGAACACCGGCGCCCCCGTCGATATCGCGCCGCTCGACGGCCTGGCGCTGGACAATGCGATGTCGCGCTATCGCACGGCGACCGCCTCTCTGGTGCACAAAATGCCCCGCTGGACCTATACGGTAACGGCTTATGGCAGCGTGCGCGATTACCTGTTGCCCGTCACGGTGGGGAGTTTGCGCCAGACCATCTATGGTGGCGATGTCAGCCTGACCCATGAACTCAGCCACGAGTTCAGCGCCACGATCCGGGGCGATTATTCCATCGCCCATGAGTTCGGCGGCATCGACAAGATCGCCGGCTTCAACGTCACGCTGAATTATGCTCTGGCGGAGAATTGGTCGATCAACGGCCAGGCCAATTACATCAGCCGCGATGCCAGGAATTTCACCGTCATTTCCGCCGGCAATACCAGCGATCTGCAACTGGGCGCAGGCTTGCGCTACAATTTCTGAAAACCTGCATGGTCACGTCCGCCGGCGATCCGCCACGCATTCATCGCCTCGCGGACCCGAAAACCGCCGCCTGGGATGCATTCCTGACCGAGCGGGGCGAAGGGACCTTCTTTCATCTCTCCGGGTGGCGGCGGATTTTCGAGGATGTTTTTCGGCTGCGCACCCATTATTTGTTTGCCGAGCGCGAGGGCCGCATCACCGGCGTGCTGCCGCTGGTGGAACAAAAGAGCCTGCTGTTCGGCCATGGCTTGATCTCCGCCCCGTTCTGCGTCGAGGGCGGCCCGGTCGCGCAGGACGAGGCGTCCCGCGCCGCGCTTGACGGCGCGGCACGCGAGTTGATGGACAGCACCGCCAGCCGCTATATCGAATATCGCAGCCGCACCGCCAGCCGGCCGGGCTGGCAAGTCAAGTCCGGTCTTTACGCCACCTTTGCCCGCGAAATTTCCACCGATCATGACGCCGATCTGACGCGCATTCCGCGCAAGCAGCGCGCCGTGCTGCGCAAAACCTTGCAAGGGGACCTGCGCACCGAGGTGGTCAACGATCCCGAGCGTTTCTATCCGATCTATGCCGCCAGCGTTCACAATCTGGGAACGCCGGTTTTTTCGAAAGCCTATTTCCGCGCCCTGTTCCAGCAATTCCCCGGCGCCTGCGATGTCATGGTGGTCAGCGAAGCGGGACGCGATGTGAGCGCGGTGCTGAATTTCACCTATAAGGATACGGTGCTGCCCTATTATGGCGGCGGGCTGGCCGCCGCCCGCAAATCCGGCGCCAACGATCTGATGTATTGGGCGGTGATGCGCCATGCGGCCGAGCGCGGCTTGCGGCGTTTCGATTTCGGGCGCAGCAAAGTGGGCACCGGGGCATTCTCTTTCAAAAAGAACTGGGGCTTCGAGCCGCTATGGCTGGAATATGAATATTGGCTGCGCGACGGCGCCAGCCTGCCGGACAACAATTCCGCCAGTCCCAAATATCGCTTCTTTGTGGAAAGCTGGAAGCAGATGCCGCTGACCCTCGCCAACCTGCTGGGGCCCCTGCTGATCCGGCATCTGAATTGAGCGCGGCGGGGCGATGGCGTTTCGAAATCGCTCCCGTGGGCGATGTCGCGGCGCTGGAGCCGCAATGGCGCGCCCTGGAAGAAAATGCCGATGGCAGCTTTTTTCTGTCCTGGAGTTGGATCGGAACCTGGCTGCAATCCCTGAAAGCACCATGCTTGCTCCTGCGTATTCGCGACGGGGCTGAGACGGCCGGCTTGGCCGTACTTGTTCCCCGTACCGTGCGGCGCCATGCGGTGGTGCGAAGCCGGCAATGGCATTTGAACGCGGCAGGGGATCCCGATCTCGACCGCCTTGCCATCGAATATAACGGCGTCCTGTTGCGGCGCGGCCTGGGCCCGGATGTGCTGGCCGCCTTGTTCGCTTTTCTGCGGGACCAAGCGGGCTGGCAGGAATGTGTGCTGCCCGGTGTTTCACGCGGGTTTGTCGAAAGCGCGCGGGCGGCGGGGCTGGACTGCGTCATCGATCACGCCGCCCCCGATTTTGCCATCGACTTGGCGGCGCTGAAGGCGGCCGGCGGCGAGGTGATGGCGACGCTTTCGGCAAATAGCCGGGGGCAATTGCGCCGGGCCTTGCGCTTGGCGGAGGCGCAAGGTGCGCTGACCCTGACGCCGGCCCGCGATGCCGCGCAAGCGCAGGAATTTTTGGGCCACCTGCAAAATCTCGATCGCCGTGGCGGGCAGGGGGCGTTTTCCACGCCGGCGCGCCAAGCCTTTCACCGGCGGCTGCTGGCGGTGGCCGTGCCGCGCGGCGAGGCGGAACTGATCGCCGTCACCGCGGGCGAAATACCGTTCGGCTATTTATACAATTTCCTCTATCGCGGCCGCGTCCTGTCCTATCAGACCGGCTGGCAGCGGGGACCCGACAATCGCCATCATCCCGGGCTGGTGATGCATTACCTGGCCATTGGGCGCGCGATGCGCGCCGGATTTCAAGTTTACGACTTTCTTGCCGGCGAGGCCCGCTACAAGCGCTCGCTTGCCGCGCCCGGCGAGGCCTTGCTGTGGTGCCGGCTGCAACAGCCCCGCCTGTTGTTCCATCTTGAGCGGGCGGGGCGATTTCTGCGCGGGTGCCTGTCCTGATCAGCGCCAACTGCTGGCGAGCTTGCGGGCGTCAGCCTGGCTCTCGAAGTGCACATTGGAATTGAGGATCGGCTGCAAAGCCTGGCGCGCACCCTGCCGGTCACCCGAACCATCCAGCGCCACCGCGAAGTGATAGCCGATTTCCGGTTCATTGGGCTTGAGGCTATGGGCTTGGCGCAAGGCATCGAGCGCACCCTTGCGGTCATGCTGCTGCCATTTCAGCCAACCCATTGTGTCCAAAATCTCCGCCGAGCCCGGAGAGAGCCGTGCCGCTTTGCTCGCCAGGGCCACGGCGCGGGTCAGATCGGTCTTCTGCAGGCTCCAGGCCAGATCGTTGAGGGCCGATGCGTTATAGGGCTCGCGCTGCACCAGTTTTTCCAACTGACCGCGCGCGCCCGCCATATCGCCATCGGTAATCAGCATGGTGGCATATTGGCTGGTGACGCCGGTGTCCTCGGGATGTTTCTCGACCCAGTCGGAGAGCCGGCGCTTGCCGGCGTTACGGTCTGACTTGGCCTCAAGATCGGCCAGCGCCAGTACCAAGCCGCTGTCGGGCTGCCGCGCCAGGCTGGAGGCCAGTTCCTTTTTTGCCGCATCGGGCTGCTTGGCGGCCGCCAAAGTATCGGCGACAAGCTTGCTGGCGGCAGGGCCGCCATGGCTCTTGGCGAAAGCGCGCGCCATTTCGATCGCCTTGTCGGTTTTGCCCGCGGCCAGCGAAATGCGGATCGCGCCGCGATAGGCGGCGATCTGACCGGGGTCATCGCGCATGGCCTGGGCATAGGCCGCGGCGGCTTCGTTGGTATTCTTGGCGGTCTCCAACACCGCGGCCAAAGTCACCTGGGCCTCGGCCGATTTGGGATAGGCGGCGGCGAGCGCCCTGGCACTGCGGGTTGCGGCACCCAGATCGCCGCGCGTGGCCTGGCTGCGAATGACCAGGGACAACGCCGCCGCATTATGGGCCGCGGCCAGCGGCGCAGCCGCCGCCTCGGCCTTGGCATATTGGCGGTGGGACAAGTAGAAATCCGCCAAGGCCAGGCGCGCCCCCGGATCGGCCGGCGCGCCCGTCACGGCGCGCTGATACAGCGCTTCCGCTTCGGCGTCGCGGCCGGCATGCGCCGCAAGTTGCGCTTTCTTGCCCAGTGCCTGGGTATCGGAAGGATCGAGCCGCAGCATCGCGTCAAGATCGCTATTGGCAGCGGAGAAATCTCCGCGAAGGGCTGCCAACTGGGCGTGATAATAAAGCGCGGCCGGAAATGACGGACGCAGCTTCAGGGTGGTGCTCAGCGCCGCTTGCGCGCCATCGAAATCGCCCTTTGCCGCCAAAACCTGTCCCCGGTAAAAAGCCGTCATGGCGGCGTCGCCGCCCGCCTTTTCGAAGCTGCCAACGGCTTGGGCGGCGTCGGACGCGCGCCCGTTCTGAATCAGGAAGCCCACCAGTGGGCCCATGATATCGGCGCGTTTGGGCTCCTTCTGGTGCATGGCCGCAAGCTGGGCGATGCCCTGTTCGGTCTTGCCCGATTGGAACAGGGCTAACACCGGCACCAAGTCGGGACTGCTCTGCGAGCCCTTGTTCTTGGAAAGCAGCGCCTTTGCCTGGGCGGTCTGGCCCGTGGCTGTATAGGCCTGCGCCATCAGTATGGACACGCGCCGGTCCGCGCTGGCTTTGATCGGATCCAGCAAAGTAAGCGCGCTTTGCGGATTCTTGTCGGCCAGCCGCATCCTGGCCAGGCGGACGCGGCTCTCTTCATATTTGGGGAAATAGGAAATCGCCGATTCCAGGTCGGCTTCCGCGATCTGACGATTGCCGGAAGCCTCCGCGATCGCCGCCACCTGGACGCCGAATTGCGGCATGGTGTGAAGGAATTCCGGCGGCAGGGCTTGAGCCACTTCCCAGGCGCCTTTGATATCGCCCGCCCGCAGGCGCAGCATCGCCCGGTCATAAAGCGCGATCGGCAAGTTCGGGGAGCGTTGCAGCAACCAGTCGATATCGCTCTTGGCCGGTAGATCGCGGTGAAGCTGGCCCAGCACCTCGATCCGCAGGATGCGCGGCAGGGGACTGTTGGGCGCGGCGCCGACCATGCGATCGGCATAGGCCGAGGCCGCGGCATAGTCGCCTTTGGCTTCCAGCAAGCCGATCTTGGTGATCAGGGCGTTGAGATCCTTGGGCGCCATTTTCAGCGCCTGATCGGTATAGGCCGTGGCTTGATCGCGGTCGCCGGCGGCCAGCGCGAACTGCGCCTTGTCGAGCAGCAAGGGCGCCGTGCGGCGAAGCGCCAAGGCCTTGTCGATCTCGCTATGCGCTGCGTCGGCATTGCCGGTCGAAAAATGGGCAAGCGCCCGCGCCCGCCAGATATCCGACGCCAGTTCGGACTTATCTTGGGCACCGGGTTCGGGGAACTGATCGAGCAGGGCTTGCGCCTCCTGCCGGGACAACATCGCCTGGAACAGCGGCGGCAGCGCCATGGTGTCCGGCGCGCCATGGGCGCGCGCATCGCGCAACACCCGCTCCGCCTCCGGCATTTCGCCTTGCATCACCAGAACGGTTCCCAGCTCGGCGCCGACCCGTCCATCCTGGGGCGCCGCCGCGGCGGCATTTTTCAGCAGCAGGACGGCGACCCGCAAATCACCGGCGCGCACCGCATCGGCGGCGCGTTTCATCAGGGACTGCACTTCGCCCGATTGCGGCGGAAGGCTTTTAGCAGCCTGCGCCTGTGCGACGCAAAAGCCGCTCAGCAGCAGCGACAGCAGAAGCGATTTTCGCCAGCCCGCGCCGGTGCTAGTGGTGAATTGCGGCATGTCAGATTTGCGCTTGGCGTTTGAGATTATAGACATAGGGTCTGCTCACTCCCATCAACTTGGCCGCCTGCGAAATATTGCCGCCGGAAATGGCCAGGGCTTCCTCCAGCAGCATGCGTTCGAGTTTCTCGGTTTCCGCTCTCAGATTGAGACTGCGGGTTTGCTGTTTGCCGCCCGGAAGATCCAGATCGGCGGCGGTAATCAGCGCCCCATCGGCCATCACCACCGCGCGTTTCACGCGGTTTTCCAATTCGCGCACATTGCCGGGCCAG
Organism: Alphaproteobacteria bacterium; assembly: GCA_025924715.1. Taxonomy (GTDB): domain Bacteria; phylum Pseudomonadota; class Alphaproteobacteria; order Micropepsales; family Micropepsaceae; genus Rhizomicrobium. Next base: position 34,290 of record JAICHV010000003.1, on the reverse strand, counting down.
GAATGCGACGCAATGGCCGCCAAGGCGTCGGGCGAGAAGCCGCGGATGGCCCGTCCATTGGCTTTGTTGCAGAGATTGAGGAAATGATGGGCCAGGATGGTCTGATCGCCTTCGCGCATATGCAGCGGCGGAAGGCTGATGCAGACCTCGTTCAGGCGGTAGTAAAGGTCCTCGCGGAAGCGCTGCTCGGCGACCAGCTGCTCCAGTCTTTGATTGGTGGCCGAAATCACGCGGACATTGATACGGATGGTGGCCCGTCCGCCCACCCGCTCCATTTCGCGGCTTTGCAGGAAGCGCAGAAGCTTGGCCTGAAGCAGCAGCGGCATGTCGCCGATTTCGTCCAGGAACAGGGTGCCGTTGTTGGCAAGCTCGAATTTGCCCGGTGTTTGCTTAAAGGCGCCGGTAAAGGCCCCCCGCTCATGGCCGAACAATTCGCTTTCCAGAAGATTTTCCGGGATAGAGGCGCAATTGATGGCGATGAATTTCTCGTTGCGGCGGGGCGAGGATTGATGCAGCAGCCGGGCCACCACTTCCTTGCCGGTGCCGCTTTCACCCTGGATCAACACGCTGACCTCGCGCGGGCCGAGCCGCTCGATCATGCGCTGTACCTCGAGCATCTGGGGCGAGCGGCAGATCATGCCGGGGGTGGCCGATTTGGTATATTCGCGCAGCACGAAATTTTCTTCTTCCAGGGCATGCATGCGTTCGGCCCGGGTGACGATCAGGGTGAGAAGGTCGACATCGACCGGCTTGGCGATGAAATCGAAAGCGCCCAGACCGGCGGCCTTTACCGCATTGGCGCGGTCGTCATTGCCGCTGACCACGATCACCTTGGCGCGCGGTTCGCAGGCCAGAATCTCGGACAACAGCGCCAGGCCTTCGCCGGCGCCATCGCGGTCCGGCGGCAGGCCCAGATCGATGATCGCGATATGGCAATTCTCCGCCAGACGAAATCGCTTCATCGCCTCGACGCGGTTGGCGCAGGCCAGGACGGGGCGCGGCGCCAGGGCCCATTCCAGTTGCCGCCGCAGCCCGTCATCGTCTTCGACCAGAAGAATGCTTTTTGGTTCGACCACTGTTTTTTGTTCCATCATGGCAGAGTGTCGCGTTGGGGTACCGTCAACTGCACAGTGGTTCCGCGTCCCAGCTTGCTTGACACCTGCAGATCACCGTCAAGTTCGCGCATCGTCTGGCGGGCCTGGAAGGCGCCGATGCCGAAGCCGCCGGACTTGGTGCTGCGCAGCGGACGAAACAATTCGTCGCTGAGATAGGTGGGCGCCATGCCCTTGCCCTTGTCCTGGACCGAGATGCGATAGGCCGCGCCCTGCTTGTCCAACCCGATTTCGACTTCGCATCCCGGCGCCGCTTCCAGCGCATTGTCGACCACATGATTGAGGACATTGCGCAGCGCCGCCTGATCGATTTCCGTTGCCGCGACATCGCAGGGCTGCGCCTGGAACGAAACCGGCAGGCCAAGGTTTTTCTTTTCCTTCACGAAATCTGCGAGCCACACATAAAGATCCATCCGGGCCGCCTGGGGCCCCGGTGCGGGTTTGCCGCGCAGGCGGGCCAGCAATTCCTGAAGCTGTTCCACCGACCGGCGGATCGAGACCACCATGTCCTCCCGGAAGCGGGGGTCTTCGCCGAAACGCGCGGCATTCTGCGCCACCAAACTGAGCTGCCCGATCGCGTTTTTCATGTCGTGCACGATGAAGGCGGTGCGGCGATTGAATTCTTCCATCAGCTTGGCATCGGCAAGGGCCTTGGCGGTGTCGTCATGCACCAGATAAATCGCCAGCTGAGCCGCGGCCAGCGAGATCAGATTGCAATCTTCCCAGTCCAGCCGGCGCTTGGCCCGCGGCGCAGGCAGCACCGCGATACCCACCAGCTGGTGGCGATAGTGAAGGGGCACCGCCAGCCAGCCAAAGCCATGATGGCGCCGCCATGCCGCGGCGGCCGGCCCCGCGCTGTCATTTCCCAGTTCCAAAAAACCCTTGGCTTCGTCGCGGAAGGGTTCGAGCATCGCATCATTGGGCTCGATCGGCACCGGGTCCGCCTCGACTCCCCATTGCGCGCCGGGCATGTATCGGCCCCAATTTTCGCGCCAGACCAGCAGCAAGCCGCCGGGGCAATCCAGCAAATCCGCCAGCGTGCGCAAGACCTGCAACGACACGCTGTCGTCGTCCTGGGCCGACAGGGAACGGATGAAACGCTGCCATTCCGCCCGATAATCATATTTGTAGCTGAAGAAATTTTCGCTGATGAAGCGCTGGACGCGCGAGCGGAAGGTGCCGGAAGCGGCCGCGGTCAGAACCCCCGCCAAGCAGGAAAAAACCAATACCAGCGCCAGCACGGTGCCGATGGTGCCCCCATAGTTGCGGACATAGAAGGCGGCGAGCGCCGCGGATTCCAGCAGCACGCCGGTGGCGGCCAAGGTCGCGGTATGAAATACCACGCGCCGCGACGAGTGCAGCTTGAGCGACATGCTGGGTATCCGGATCGCCGCCACTGCCAAAAGCGGCAACACCGCCACATAGATCAGTGGTTGTGCCAGCGCCAAGCTCCCCAGCTGGGTGTTGCCGAACAAAGGCGGGATTTCGACGAAGAGATTAAAGGCGAAGCTGAGGCCCAGGCCGATCCCCAGTAGCTTCAGTCCCCAAAGTTGGTCCCGGGTGGCGTTGCGCAGCAGGTTTTCCACCAGCACCAAGCCCAGGGCCCCGGCCGCTATGCGGGTGAAGGCGGAATTCAGCCGCAGCCCCGCGCCGGTGGCGATTTCGACGGGAACCAGGTTGAACACCGCATCGGTGGCGATCACCACCAGACCGGCCACGGCCAGCCCGCGCCAAAGTTTCTGGGTCGAAGCGGCGGACCGGATCAGGACCAGCAGCAGGAAAATCCAGCCGGCATCCCGCAGGGAGGGCGAGATCCGCTGCAACCAAAGCGGGGGCTCGCCGATTTGCAAGACAGCCCAGACCGAAGTGAGCGTTATGGCGCCGAGCAGGGCAACGGTATGCAGGCTCCGGCGCCCCTTGCGCCAGAGGGCCAAGGCCAACACGCCATAGGCGAGCGCGACCACCGCGAAATCGAGGGTTCGAAAAGACAAGCCCATCCCAGTCTAAAATGCAGAAGAAAATCTCTGCTATCGGAATGCTTGTTGATGCGTTCTGTTCCACTCGCGCGTTGAAACTGCAAGAATCATTGTCAGTACACTGGATGTTTGGAAACGCCATTTACAACTCGTCGGCGCGGCCGCACCTCGCGCATATTTTTCCAACCTTCGCGGTTGGCGGTTCCCAGATTCGCCTGGGGCAAATTGTGCGCTCGGCGCCGGAACGATATCGCCACACCATTATCGCGCTGGATGGGAACTGCGAGATGGCGCGCCACCTGCCCGCGGAAGTTCCGGTCCGCATCTTGACCCCGCAGATCCCAAAGCAGTCCGGCATTTCGGGATGGCGCCGCATCCGCGCCTTGCTGCGTGAGCTCGAGCCCGACGTGCTGTTGACCTATAACTGGGGCGCGATGGACTGGTGTCTGGCGAATCGTTTCGGACCGGTGGCCCGCCATGTTCATATTGAAGACGGCTTCGGCCCGGAGGAGCGACACCGTCAATTGCCGCGCCGGGCGTTGACCCGCAGGTTTGCCTTGCGGGGCGGCTGCGTCGTGGTGGTTCCCTCGCGCAACCTGGAAAATATCGCGCTGCAGGCGTGGCGGTTGCCCCCGCGGGGGTTGCGCTACATTCCCAATGGCGTGGACTGCGCGCGGTTCGCCGCAGTGCCGACCGCGCGCGGCCAAACCGGGGAGGTCACGATCGGTACGGTAGCGACCCTTCGGCGCGAAAAAAATCTGGCGCGTCTAATCGAGGCCTTCACGCAGGTGGTGGGGCAAAGCGCGGTGCCGTTGAAATTGGTGATCGTGGGCGAGGGGCCGGAACGCGGCGCGCTGGAACAGGCCGCGGCCCGCAGCCCCATGGCCTCGGCGATCCGTTTCACCGGCAGTTGTTCGGCGCCGGAATTGGAACTGGCCCGGTTCGACGTCTTCGCCCTTTCCTCGGACACCGAACAAATGCCGCTTAGCGTATTGGAAGCCATGGCCTCCGGTCTGCCAGTGGTTTCTTTCGCGGTGGGCGATGTGCCCCATATGGTGGCGCCGGAAAATTCCGCCTTCGCGTCCATTGCGCCGGATGATGAAGAGGCGTTCCGGCGGGCCCTTGCGACTTTGGCGCAGTCCTCTTCACTACGGGCGGAGCTGGGGCATGCCAATCAGGCGCTGGCTTTTCAAAAGTTCGATTTGGCGCAGATGCTGCGCGATTACGCGGCCCTGCTGGGCTGATCGCGATATTGCGCCACCACGCGGCCGAACAGCGCGAGCTGGCCCGCGGTGGTGGGCTCCCAATCGAAAGCTTCCGCATAGCGCCGGGTCTCTTCCCGCTGCGGCAATTGCGAAAATAAACGCTCCACCGCTTCGGCGACTCCCTGCGCGTCCAGGCTTCGCATCAGCACGCCGGCCGCCGGGCCGGCCACCACTTCCGGTGTGCCCCACACGGCGGAGGCGACCACCGGCGTGCCGCAGGCCATGGATTCCAGCAGCACATTGGCCCAGCCTTCGCGGCTGGACGCCAGCACCAGCGCATCGGCGGCATTATAGGCTTCGCGCAGGCGCTGCGGATCCAAAGTTCCCAGGAAGCGGACGCGGTCGCTCACATGGTGCTGGAGCGCCAGCTTGGCCAAGTCTTCCGCCTGCGGCCCCTGTCCGGCGATCAAAAGATCGGTATCGGGCAGGCGCGCCAGGGCTTCGATAATGTGATGATGGCCTTTGCGCTCGATCAGATGCCCCACCGACAACAGCGTGCGGCGGCGCAGCCCAAGCTGCCGGCGCGCGGCATCGCGGTCCAGAGGGTGAAAGCGCGCAAGGTCCACGCCATTGCGCAGCACGGTCACCCGCTCGGGTGGGATTCCCAATTTGACCAACTCGGTTTTCAAGGCTTCGCATACCGTTACCAGGCCACTAGCATTGCGTGCCGCCCAAATGATCTGGCGCCGCGGACCGGCATAACGCGGAATAAGATTCAGGTCGGTCCCGCGTGCGGTCACCACCACGGGCAGACCGAAATCCTGGGCCAGCCTGACCGCGGCGACGCCGTCGGGATAAAAATAATGGGCATCGATCAGGTCGAAGCGATGGCCCGCGCGCAGCAAGCCTTCCAAGGACCGGCGGGCGGCGCGATAGAGAAGCGTGGGCGCCAGTCTCATGCCGATTTTGGGGATCACCGCATAGCGCGGATGCTCCACCGCCAAGTCGCGGTGCCGGCGGCGCAGGGGAACCTGGTCCAGCCTCCCCAACTGCGGATCATCGAGGAAGCCGGGGCGCCAGGGCACGGGTGCGATCACATGGGCGTGCACCTGGCCGCTGGCCACCAATTTGTCCAGCCGGTTGGCGACGAAGATGCCGTGCGAAGGCCGCGCCGGATTGGGAAAGAGCGTCGTGAAGGTCAGGACCGAAAGGGGCGTGGCGCTCACGGCAGGGGTGCCTGTTCGCGCTCGACCAGGAAGCGATGCATGGCGAGGGGGCTGGCGCTTGCCCCGTTCAGATCCCGGGTGAAGAATTCCAAATAGGCAGCGATCCTTGCCACCAGGGCCTCGACATCTTTGGCGGTGCGGCAATAAGGAGTGTAACCCGGCTGCAGCGACGAACTGTGAAAGCTCAAGGTGAGGAACAACTGGCCGCTCTTGATCAACTCCGTGGTCAGCCGCTTCATCTGGGCCAGGCTGTAGCCTTCGGGAGAAAGGCGAATTCGGGAAAACAGGCCGGCGCGGTCCAGCGCCCCGCGCGCATGCATTTGGCGCAGCCCCGCATGTTCCAGCATCTTCCAGAGACGCGGGCCGCCCTTGCGCAGCAAGCCGGCGAAGCCGCTGGTGGTGGGTATTTCCAGCATCGGACGTTCTTGGCCGAACCAGGACAGTTCGGCGCCGAAGCCGCGGAAATCCGGACCTTGTTCGCGGCTATAATCGAAGCCCGGCGCGACGCTGAGATCGACATTATAACCGAGCTCTTCCAAAAGCGTCAGGGTGGCGGCGCCGATGCCATAGCGTCCCGCTTTGAACACCAGGGGCCGCACGCCGATGCCGGACTCAATGGCTTCGCCCAAGCGCAGCAATTTCTGTCGCTGCAGCCAAAGCGGCAGATTCCCCGGAAAGGCATGGCGGTCGCCGACCGGTTCCAGGAATGGCGGGGTGGTCCAAGGTTGCAGATGCGCGCCGATTTCGGCGCCGCGGCCCGCCATTTGGCGCATGATCGTGGCGCTGGTTTTGCCGGTGGCGACCGGATAATCGACGACATAGCAGGGCGTGATCGCGAATTTCTCGAAGACCGACTGCACGCTGTGCAGTTTTTCGATCGAACGGACTCTGCCGAAATCGGCGGAGACCCCTTTGGACCAGTCAAATTCCGACTCGGTGTCGATCACCACAAACAAGGTCGGGCGGTCGGGCCGATAATGCACCGGCCGGCGCGCGAAATCATCGGCCTGCCGCATCACGCGGGCCGCGGCAGTCCCCCCTTCGGTGGGTGCTTTGGCGCCCCCGAGCTCGCGATAAAGCGCGCAATAGCGGGTGGCGATCCCGTCCAGGCGGTAATGTTCGGCAACAGTGGCCTGCGCCGCCGTTCCCACCCGCCCCCTGAGAGCCGGATCCAGAATCAAGGCCCGGGTGAGATCGTGGAACGCTTCGGGGCGGGAGAACAGAAAGCCATTGTGGTCATGCTCGATAAAGGCATCCGTCACGCCTGCGAGATAACGCGATACGACCGGCAAGCCATGGCTCATCGCTTCCAGCAGGACATTGCCGAACCCTTCTTCGGTGGAGGCGAACAGGAAGATATCGGCCGCGGCATAGAGCCGGTCGGGGGCGGGGTCGAAGGGAATATGGGTAAGCCGGTCGGCCAGACCGGCCTCCTCGGCGATCCGCATGGTCTGATCGCCATAGTCGCGTTCCAACACCGGTCCGAGAAGAATGAGGCGAAGGTTATGCTGCTCGGCCGATTGTTGGACGAAATTCTCCACCACGTGATGGACGCCTTTGCGCACACAGACCGAGCCGACATACAGCAGCACGACCTCGTCATCGCCGATTCCAAGCGCGCGGCGCGTCTGATCGCGCGCGGCGGCCATGGCGGCGTCTTGCCGGCGGACACCTTGCGGGATCAGCCGGACGCGCGGTGCGGGAAGCGTATCGCCGGAAAACAGGCGCGGCGAAATCCCCACAAAGACATCGATCAATCCGAACAAGTGCCGCACGATCGGCCGGTAGATCGGGCGATAAGTAGCCACCAGTTCGTCGATCCGATCCGCCAGGGTGGAGGAATAGATGATTTTCCATCCCGCCAGCCGGGCAAAGGCATAGCCCAGGAACATGCGATCGACATGGGTATGAATATGTAGAATGTCGAAATCGTGCCGGTGGGCGGCGATCCAGCGCAGCAAGGTCAACGGACTGTCCGGGGCAGCCTCCAGATAGATGAGGTCCAGGGGCGGGGTTTCGGAGGCCGGCGGGGCGGGGGTCTCGAACACCAGAATGGTGTGGCGCGAGCCGTCTCGCGCCATGGCCGGAATCAACTGCTCATAATAAATACCGTCCCCGGTGAAGTCGGGGCGAAACCGGCGATACAGGTGCAGGACCCGCGGCCCGCTCCCGCTCACTGCGGCAGCGGCGGTCGCGACCGGCGCAGAATCTGTCCGGCCCAGGTCGGCAAAATATTCGTGGCGAAATGGTACAAACCCACCACGCTGGTCGGACTGCAAGCAATAATCCCTTCCCGAAAACCGCAGGCGTCGAGCCAATCGCGTTTATATCCATCATTGCCGCGTCCGAAATCGACCGCGGTAATCCCGTCGCGCGACAGCAGGTGAGTGAACATTCGATGGGTCAAAAGAGTTCCCGCCGATAGGCCGATAAAGCGGGGGTGGTGGGCCAGCTTGAAGATGGTCGCGCGCCCGTGGCGGACCAACCAGATTTGCGCCGCGGCGGTCTCGCCCCGGACAATCAGGAATCCCAGCCGGAGCGATCCTTCCGCGCCAAGATTTCGCATCATGGTGGGAAGAAAATCCGGGTCGGGCTCGGCGACCTTGCCGCAATCGGCATAGAGCCGCAGATACCGCGGCGTTTCGGCGGCGATATCGCCGGGAGACTCCACACAAAAAAATTCCAGGCCCACCGCTTGCGCCTTGGCGTTTTTGCGCCGCACCGTCTCTCTCAGGCGGCTGGGGCGCGACGCCCAATAAGAGGGGAAATCCTCCACCCTCTGGCGCCAATTGGCGAAGTGCCGGTAATGCGCCACGGCAAGTCCGCTGCTTTTCAACCCCTCCAAAAAAGCGTTCGACGCCGCGCAATCGGCGTCCCAGCAGTCGAGGCGCAGGACGCCTGCCACGGCTCCGCCCATGCCGCGCCCCAACTGCGCCGCGTCGGACGCGGTTCGTGCCGCGACGCCGAAGCGGGTGGTATAAAGAGCGGTCAGGCCGCGTAAAGTTCCCGCCGGCGTGCGGACAAGCGGCAAGCCGGCGCGCGCCACCGTGCCGGTGAAAAGCAGGGCCAGAACAGCGCTTTCGCCCGGGGCCAGTGTGGTGGCTGCCAGGCTGCGGAACCAGCCCGCACTCATCTCGGCACTGGGATGTTGGGCAAAAAGTTCCCCGGCTTCCGCCAAGCCCCGCTCCAGGGGCACAAGCGCGACCCGGGGCTCTGCGGCAGCGGTTTGTCCGATAGATGGCAACTCTGTGTCGCTTTGTTTGCGGAAATCGGATAAAGCGGGCCGAATGTGGATCCTGAAAGCCCTGCTGGTTTGGGTGTTGATCTCGCTGGTCGCGTCCGGATTCATTGGCCATTTCCTGGCGGGCCGGTACCGCCGGGATCCGCCTGGCGTGGCGCCGGCTGTCCTGCCTGCCGAAGACGATTCATAAAGAGCGAGCCGGGAGCGCCCTGCATTTTTTTAAGATCCTGTCGAGGAACGCTGCGCGCCTGAGCTGGTTCCCCTCCTGTCGTCAACTTGGATAACACTGTTGCAGGGACTTTCTGTCGCTTTCGAAGACATGGCCGCATGGTTCGTACGGTCGGAGCGGAAGGGCGGCGACCATGCCATCGGGATCGGACATGATGCGTAGCGATCCCCCACAGCCGGACATCAAAACCCATGCCCATAGCCGCACCCGCTCCGCCCTTGGGCGCTGATCCTTCTTTGGACGTCAGTGTGGTGATCCCCGCCTTTGACGCCGCTGCCACCCTCGAACGGGCGCTGCTCTCGGTATTGGCGCAAACCCTGCCGGCCGCCGAGATCATCGTGGTGGATGATGGCAGCACCGATTCGACGGCTGAGATTGCCGCCGCTTTCGGCGTTCGGTTGTTGCAGCAGCATCATCAAGGCGCTGCCGCGGCCCGCAATGCCGGGATCCGGGTGGCCGGCTCGCCCTGGATCGCTTTCTTGGACGCCGACGATGAATGGCTGCCGGACAAACTCGCCCGGCAGATGCCGCTGCACCATGGGCAAGACCTCGTTTTCAGCTATTGCCGCAGCAATGAAATCGGTCCGGACGGGGTTGATCGGGGCGACACTTTCGCGGACGCGGCGCCGCGCCGGGGCGATCAAGCATGGCGCGCCTTGCTGGCTTCAAATTTCGTCGCCACCCCCACGGTGATTGCAGCCCGCGCGCGCCTGGTCGCGCTGGGCGGTTTCGATACCAGGCTGAAGGTGGGCGAAGACCAGGATATGTGGATTCGTCTTGCCCTGGACGGCGCCATCGATTTCGCCGATGAAAGCCTGGTGCGGGTGCATATCCGGCCCGCCGGTCTTTCCAATCTGCGCGTCGATGATGAACTCGACTATACTTGGCCGATGGTGATGCGGCACCTGGCCGCTTTGGGGCCGCGGCTCAGCGCCGCCGAGCGCCGCGCCATCAAAGGCGAAAGGCTGGGACGGATCGGACGCACCATTTATGCCCGCGGCCGGCTCGAGACCGGGGCGGGCCTGATCCTGCATGCCATCGCCTTGCGCAATCGGCCTTGGCGCAATGTCTATCATTTGGCGGCCGCCGGTCCGCCGGGACGCTGGCTGAAGCAGCGGCGGCGCAGCGCGCTCGCGCCACTGACCAATTAAGCTTCGCTGGGAGCGACGAGGGGCGCGGTGTTGCCCTGTCTTTCCAGCAGCGATCTCGCCAACGCTGCGACATGACGGGCATTGCCGCGCCAGGTTCGGCCATTGCGCTCGATATTGTCCCGCGCGCCCGCGCTCAGCCGCTGGCGCAATTGCGGGTCGGCGGCCAGACGCGCCACGGCCGCGGCAAAAGCCTGCCGGTCGCCGGGCGCAAAGAGCAGGGCATCATCGCCGTTCGTGAGGACTTCACGGATATTGGCCATATCGGGCGCGACGATGGCATGGCCCAGCGCCATATACTCGAACAGCTTGAGGGGACTGGCATAGGGCGTCACCTCCGGCTGCAGGGCGATGTCGAAAGCGGCGGCATGGCCGGCAATCTGCTCGCGTGCGATGATGCCGGCCAGATGAATGCGGTCCGCCACGCCCAGCCGCGCCGCGCGCTCGGCCAAAGGCGCCAGCGCCGGCCCATCGCCGATCACGATCAGATGTGCCTGGGCCAACCCGGGATCTTCGACCAGCAGGTCCAGGACCTGTTCCAAGCCGTGCCAGGCGCGCACATAGCCGACAAAACCCAGAACCAGCTTGCCGTCCAATCCCAGCGCCGCCTTGGCCGCATCCCGGTCGCATATCGCGAAGCGATCGGTATCCACCCCATTGGCGACCACGCTGATGCGGGCCTGCGGCACGCCGCTCGCGGCAACCATCTCTCCCAACACGGCGGTGACAGGCAACACGCGGGTGGCGCGGCGCCAGAGGGTGTTTTCGCTCCATGTCGCGAGCTTCGGCCAGACCAGATTGCCGAAGCGCCGGCGCTCCTGCGCCAGCGGGGCGTTGACTTCCACGAACAGCGGCAGCCGCAACAGGCGCGACAGCCAGACGCCTGAGAGCATGTGCAGATTCGCGCGCTGGTAGATCACATCGGGCCGGAAACGGCGGGCGGCGGCCAGCAGCCGGAAAAATTCCACGCCGCTGAATCCCAATTCCGCGAATTCGTAAAGCGCCGGCGGCAGCAGGCTGCGCTCCAGCCCACTTTTCATGGCATCGATGCGTTTGGGCCCGATCACTTCGACGCTATGGCCTTCCTGGCGAAAGGCTTCGATCAGCTCGTCGATATGGACCGACTGGCCGTCGCCCGCGCGGGTGCGGTGCAGATAGAGAATTCGCAAGGTTGTCACCTTCAGCGCACGCCCTCGGGCCACAAGACGATGCGGCAGGTCTGCAGCAGGATGGCCAGATCGCGCAGAACGTTGAAATGCTTCATGTAGAAAAGATCGTATTCCAGCTTGCGGCGGGCATCTTCCACCGAGGCGCCGTAAGGGTAGTTGAGCTGCGCCCATCCGGTAATCCCAGCCTTGACGTTATGGCGCAGGCCATACATCACGATCTGCTCGGAAAGCTGGGCGACGAAGACCGGACGTTCGGGGCGCGGACCGACCAGCGACATGTCGCCCCTGAGCACGTTGATCAATTGGGGAATCTCGTCCAGCCGGAAGCGGCGCAGGACATTGCCCACTTTGGTGATGCGCGGGTCGCGTTCCGCCGCCCATTGCGCGCCATGCCGCTCGGCATCGACCCGCATGGTACGAAGCTTGTAAAGCTCGAAGGTGCGGCCACCGCGGGTGACGCGGGTTTGGCGATAGAAGATCGGGCCCTTGCCTTCCAGGCGGATGGCGAGCGCCGACATCAGCAGCACCGGAAGCGCTGCCCACAGCATGATCGAGGCCACCACCAGATCGGTCAGCCGCTTGAGGAAGATGTCCATCACCCGGATTTCGAAGCCATGCGAATAGACCAGCCAGGACAGATCCACCCATCTGAGATCGACACGGCCGGTTTCGCGCTCGATAAAGCTGTTGAACTCCAGAACCGGCAAGCCGACGGTCTTGCAGGTGAGCAGCGGATCCAGAAGCAGGGCGTCGTTCTCCGCCGCCACCACGATCCCGTCCACGCGCAATTCCGAGGCGATCTCAAACAGCGAACGATCGCCCGCCTTGATGATCTTTTCCTCCGGAACTTCCGGCGCGATCTCTTGCCCGCCCAGCACGGTTTCGGACAGAAAGCTGAGATCGGAGAAGCCGCGGTATTTTTCATCCGACAGCATGTCGAAAATATAGCGCGCCTTTTCGGACGTGCCGATCACCAGGATCTTGCGTTGAAACCAGCCGCGGCGGGACATCGCGAAAAACGCCAGCCGCACGCCGATGCCGGCGGCCAAGGTGATCCCGCTGCCCAGCAGCGCCAAGGTGGCGCTGCGGCTGATGCTGCGATAGATCAGCAGGTCCGGATAGATCGCGCCCAGCGCGACATGCATCACCGGCACCATCAGGGCGACGCTGCATCCTAGGGCGAGACCCAGCGGAATCATCGCGGTTGAGAACCGTACCAAACCGTCGCGGCGATAGCTGCCGGCGGCGTAGAGCAGCAGCAGGCTGGTCGCGGTCTGTAGGCAAGTGAGAACCGCCAGCTGCGTGTGGTTCCAGATATCGAGCCGGGTTTGGATGGGATAGAGCACCGCCGCATAGGTCAGGCTCAAGCAGACCAGGTCGAGCAGAAAAAGAATGGCGACAGCGTCGGGTATGTTCGAGAATCGCGTTGGCTTCGAGTTCCAGTTATCGCAGTGCTGTAAACCCCTGGCGGGATCCCGCGGCATGACCACCATTTTTGAAAACTCCTAGTGCCCTTGAAGAATGCGTCGACGTCCAAAATGAAAACCCACCTTCCAACTGCCCCCATGGGTCTGCCTGTAAAGCCAGCGATTCAGAAACCGTTCCGGCTGTCGTGAAAAATTGCACGCTTTCTTAAGAAATATCGCGGGCGGCGTTTTTTGAGTCATTGGCGATTACAAGACGGTACAGTCGGATCGCAAATTGAATTTCCAAAACGCTGAGATTGGAAGCGCGATTGACATCCATCGCGTCGGCATATCGCGTCATGCGCGGCATCGAAAATCGCGTTTCGCGAACATCACGCGATCGCGCGGCGTCAACGGCGATTACAATTGCGCGGGGACGATGCCGATGGTGGGCGTGCGCGCGGATGGCGCCTGCGCGTGAGGACGATGAGTCAGCCCGGCTCGCATTCGGTCGTGACGGGCACCGCGGGAACCGCAGCCTTGCGCGTCAGGGGCGACTTGAGCAGGTTCAGCAGGTCGCCTTCCGGTCCGGCCGGCTTCCCACAGGCGCGCCACAGGCCCAGCAAGGTGCCGATATAAAAAGCGGCGCCCAGCGGAACCGAGATCGCAAGCCGGGGCAGTCCGCTCCATGTGGTGATGTGATCAAAACCGGCAATGGCCGCGCTCATCACCATCGCGGCCGCGAGGGGGCGCCACAGCACCGCGCCATAGTCCCGCCAACCGAGCGCGGTGACCCGGCCGATGGCCAAAAGCAGCACGACCAAAAACCCCAGCGCGACCAGCATGCGCGCCGCCGCCACGGCGATCAGGCTGTGCCACCACAGCGCCGCTGCCATGGTACTGACGGTCAAGAGGCCGAGCCGCAGCCAATGCAGCCGCGCGCTGCGCTGGGGCTGACCGAGCGAATCAAAGGTCGTATCGGCGCCGCTCGACAGCCCCGTCAGGGCTGCCGCGATCGCCAGCCATTGGATCAGGCCTTCCAAGCCTTGCCAGTTCCTGCCCAGGATGACGGCGGCATAATCGGCCGCGACCAGGGCGACGCCGGTGCCGGTGGCGGTGCAGATCAGGGCAGACCAGGCCAGCACCCGCAGATAAAGACGGCGCAAGGCGGCAGGATCGCCGGAGATCCGCGACATCACCGGGTAGAGTACCGCCACCATCGGCTCATTGATTTCCGCGGTCGGGCTGGCGGCGACGTCCGCCGCCACGGCATAGCGGCCCATGGCCGCCGCATTGGCGAAGCTGCCGACCGCGAATTGATCCACCTGGCCCGCGACGTAAAGGGCGGTCGTGCGCAGCAAGGTCCAGGCGGAAAAGCCGAACAACTCCTTGCCGCCCGACCAGCATAGCCGCGGCCGGTAGGGATGCAGGACATAGCTCAGCGCGGTGAGCGCCGCCTGGCTGGCGATAATACCGGCGATGAGGGCCCAATAGTTCCTCAGTATCAGGGCCAGTCCCAAGGTCACGATCAGCGAGACGGCTTTGGCTTGCAGGTTGAGATTGAACAGCGAGCCGAAACGAAGGTCGCGGCGGAAATCCACCGAGCCGATATTTTCCAAGCCGCCCAGCAAGGCGCGCAAGGAAAGGCAGCGGGTCGCCAGAATGGCGCGGGAATCGTGAAAATAGGCGGCCGTCAGCGGCGCCAACAGGAAGATCGCCGCCGCCACCGTCACGCCGACGCCAAGCTGCAAAGTCCAGGCGGTGTCGTAATGCCGCCGCTCGGGCGCGGGAAGGCGCAACAAGGCGAGGCGTTCGCCGGTGTCGGCCAAGGCTTCCACCAGGCCCACAAACAGCATCGCCATGGCGACAACCCCGAAATCCTCGGGCCTGAGAAGATGGACCAGAATAAAGGTGCTGATCACCCCCAAGAGCCGCAGCGACCAGCGCAGCGCAATCATCCAGGCGGAGCCGCGCAGCATCTGCCGCCCCGGGCCCGCCCCGGATGATGACATGAGGTCCATGACGTATCGATCGACGAGAAGAGCTTGCGTTTCGCAACGCGGAAAGGAACCTTCAGGTTCCGGTGCCGGCGCCAAGGCTGCGTAAACCGGGAACTATTTTCGGGAATAAGCGTTGGAGAGGCCGCCGGGGGACGGGTGGCAATCGCCGTCCGGGTTGCTCCCGGACATATAAGCCCTGTCGTGAGGCATGACGGTAAACCAGCGCAACGCAGCCGCAAGGCCGGAATATCTGTCAGTCTCGACATGGCAGCCCGAAGAAAAGCCACCAGGCCGGAGTGGCCTGCGGTGACTCTGCGGCGCTCCGTATTCGCATCCCTGGCCGGCACCTATGGCGTCTTCGCCATCCAGATCGCCACGTCGATGGTCTTGTCGCGGCTGATGACGCCGGCGGAAATGGGTGTTTGGGGCGTTGCCCAGGCGGCGATCTTCCTGTCCGCGACCCTGCGCGATTTTGGGGCAGGGGACTATCTGATCCGCAGCGGCGAGATCACGCCCCGCGGCATCGGCCGCGTCTTCGCAGTGATGCTATGCATCTCACTGGCCTGTGCCGCCGCTCTGTGGTTCGGGCGCGGCGCGATCGCCGCGTTCTTTCATGAGCCGCGCCTCGTCGGATTGATCGGCATCGCGACCTTGACCTATTTGCTGATGCCATTCGGATTGGGCGCTCTGGTGACGATGGAGCGCGAACTGGCATTCGCCAGCCTGCAAATGATGTCGCTGATCGCCACCCTTGCCGGAAGCGCGACCGCGATCCTGCTGGCTTGGCGCGGCTTCAGCTTCTACAGCCTGGCCTGGGCGCAATTCGTACAGATGGCGCTGCTGCTGGCTTTGCGCACGGCGGCGCGCCCCAAAGCCGTATTTTGCCTGCCGGTGTTTTCGGGCTGGGGCCGGATTTTCCATTTCGGGTTTTTTACAACCTGCACGGCGCTTGTCGGGCAAATCTCGGCTCAGTCGGTCACCGCGATCTTCGGACGCTTGCTGGGCTTTGCGCCGCTCGGACTTTATGACCGGGCCCAGAGCATGAGCAGCTATGTCAGCAGCGGACTGACGTTTCCGGTTATGCAGGTGGTTTATGTCGCGATCGCCCGCGCCAAGGATAAGCCGGCGGAATTGGGCGCGCTGTTTCTCACCACCTTGGAAAATCTCACCGGCGCCTTATGGCCGGCCTATGCCCTTATGGCGCTGCTGGCCGAGCCGATGTTTTATCTTTTGTATGGGCCCAACTGGGTGGCGGCGGCGCCGCTGTTTCGCCTGATCTGCCTGGCGGCGATGGCCATAACGCTATGCATCGTCAATGCACGTGTCTTGACCGCCCTAGGCCGGGTCCAGTCCATCTTCTCGATCGAAGTGGTGATGATGTGTCTGCGGCTCGCCGCTGCCCTCCTGCTGGCGCCTTACGGAATCTGGTATGCCGTCTTGGGGGTGGTGTTCCCCAGTTTCCTGGCCGTGCCGTTTTATTGGCGGGCGGTTTGGCCTTATGCCGTGATGCCGCGCCGCGAACTGATGACGGTGTGTTGGCACTCGGTGGCGGTCACCCTGGCCACCCTCGCCATGCCGGTCTTGTTGATGACGACACCCGTTCTGGGACATGCGCCTCCTATGGTGCAATTTCCGGTTTGCGCGGCTGCCGGTGGCGTCGGCTGGCTCTTGGGCATTTGGCTCTGCGGTCACCGCCTCCGAGCCGAACTGGAAAAGGTCTGGCAGCATGGAATTTCCCTGTTCCAGGAGAGATTGAGATTGCCGCCCGTCCGGCCGATGGCCGATATCCCCGCCGCCCCACCCGAGTGAACCGCTGATGACCCGCGTTGCACAGCCCAGGGTGAAAAGACCTTGATCAGCAGATTTCTCAAATGGGTCCGGCAAGCCGAGCATTATCATGTCGCCCGGCAGGTCCTGCGCACGCCCCCCATATGTCCCACCGACGACCGTTTGGTGCTGTTCTCGATGATCGGGACCAAAGTGGTTCTTCCCTATCTGGTCGCGGTCAAATCGCTGCATTCGCGGCTGGGGCTGGGGCGGGTGGTCATCCTGGACGACGGCACCCTGACCGCCCGGGATCGGCGGTTGCTGTCCCATCATCTGGGCAAGCCGGCGGTATACCGCTTGGATGAAGTACGGACCGGCGATTGCCCCCGGGGGGGCTGCTGGGAAAGATTGCTGACCCTTCTGGACCTGACGAGGGACGATTATGTCATCCAGCTCGATTCGGACACCGTCACCATCGGGGATTTGCCGGAGATCAAACAGGCCGTCGGGGCCAATCGAAGCTTCACCTTGCTGGGAGAGAAGTCGGCGGGGGACAAGGGCTTGATGACATTGGCGGCGTTTTCCGCCGCGTACCGAACTGAGGCCGGGAACCATGTTCAGCAGGTGGTGGAGCGCAACTTGGATCGGCACCCCGAGGCGGAAAGCCGCTTTTATGTGCGCGGCTGTGCCGGCTTTGCCGGCTTCGCGCGGGGGGGTGGCATGAAACCGGCCGCCGAAGCGTTCAGCCACTTTGCCGAAACACTGGTCGGCCGCGACAAATGGGCGAGCTGGGGTAGCGAGCAGGTCACCTCGAATTACGTCGTGGCCAATAGCGCCGCTCCGCTGCTGCTGCCCTATGCCAAGTACCGCAATTACTGGGGCGACACGGTTCCGCGGGAGGCCTGCTTTTTGCACTTTGTAGGCACCTATCGTTATGCCGGCACGACCTACCGCGATTATACCGCCGCAGCCTTGAAGGCGCTGCGTTCCCCGCCCGCATGCTGCGACGGCGCTCTGCAAGCGGCGCAGTAAGCGGCCGATCCCGACGCGGCAGGCGGAACCGGAAAAGCGTAAGCGCGATTGACAACCGGGACGCTCGCAGATCCCGCAAATGTGCGGGACCGCGCACAACTGTTGCCGGTTTTACCAAATCCAACGATCGATGCGTCGGCGGCAGAACCACAAGGAACGGATCGCCGTTCAGGCGGTTTACACCCCCGCGAGAAACTCGTCTCGCGCCGACTGGGGAAGCCTGCGTGTTATTTGTTGCCGCCATTTTCCGCTGTGGGGGATATTGAATGCAGTATTGGAAGATCTTCCTGTTTAGCCGCCTCGCCGGAATGTGGCGCTATCGCTGGTGGGGCTTGGCGGTGACCTGGGCGGTTTGTCTCGTGGGTTGGCTGGTTATCTTCGCCATTCCGAACAAGTATGAGTCTGCCGCCAAGGTCTATATTGATACCGATACCGTCATGCGTCCGTTGATGGCGGGCATGACAATCACCCCCAATGTCGACCAGGAAGTCGAGGTGATGATGCGCACCTTGGTCACCCGGCCGAATATCGAGCAAGTCGCCAAACTGTCCGATCCCAGCCTGGTGCATGCCTCGCAGGCGCAGCTTTCGGCCCGGGCGGACGAGATTCAGAAAAACATCACCCTGCGGCCGCTGGATACCAAGAATCTTTTCAACATCGCCTATACCAACAGCAACCCCGCCACGGCGCAGAGCGTGACCCAGTCGCTGGTGTCGCTTTTGGTGAATTCCAACATCGGCAGCGAGCGCCGCAACGTCAACGGTGTCGAATCCTTCCTGGACCAGCAGATCGCCGGCTACGAAAAACAGTTGCGCGACATGGAAAAGCGCCGCGCCGATTTCCAGACCGCCAATATGGAATATCTCTCCGGCGTCAACGGCGACGCCAGCGTGATGATCGACAAGGCCCATAGCGAATTGCTGGACGCGCAAAACCAGTTGGGCATCGAGATCGCGCGGCGCGACAACCTCTCCGCGCAACTGCGTTCCGTATCGCCCACGATGCGGGTCGAAGCGGCGCCTCCGATGGTGGTCAATAACGGCACGCCCAGCGGCGGTTCCCAGGACCTGGAGCAGGCCCAATCGGCGCTGAACAATCTGCAGGCGCGCTTTACCGACAAGCATCCCGATGTGGTCGCCGCCCGCCAGTTGGTGGAGCGGCTCAAGGCGCAGGCCTCGAGCTCCGGCAGCGCAAGCAGTCCCTATAGCGGTCATCAAGGCGTGCCGAACCCTGTCTATATCAACCTGCAGAGCAAGCTTGCCGACGCCCAAACCAGCGTGGTGTTGCAGCAGCGCCGCCTGGCCCAGGCGACCGCGAATGAACTGCGGGCGCGCAACGACATGGCGCAGGCCGAAACCGTTGCCCGGCAATATCACGATCTGGACCGCGATTATGACGTCATTCACAAGAATTATCAGGACCTCTTGTCACGGCGCGAAGCGGCCCGTCTTTCCCGTGCGGTGGGCGATCAGGAATCGGACACCATTTTCCGGGTGATCGAACCGCCCCGCAAACCGGATGCGCCGGTCAGTCCCAACCGGATGATGCTGAACAGCGTGATCCTGGCCCTGGGCATTGCCGCCGGTATCGTGGCCACCTTTGCACTCTACCTGAACGAGGATTCCTTCGCGGTGAGTGACGAATTGCTGGAAGCCTTCGGTTTGCCCGTCCTGGGCTCCGTCAGCCGGGTGAATGCGGTGTCGCAGCAACTCGAAATGCGGCACTCGGCGGTGATGATGACGAGCGGTTTGGCGATGTTGGCAGCCCTCTATGGGGTGCTGATCCTGATATCGCAGTGGCATGTATTTTGAGGTGCGACGTGGATAATAAGAAGGCGAGCGGTTTAAATCTGGTGCAGCGGGCGATGACGATGGGGCTGGAGCGTTCGGTCCTGGGCCAGCCCGTGGCACCCGCCCCCGATGTGATCTCCAGCCGGCTCGGGGACGATTTGCTGGCGGAAAGCAGCCGGCGCGCCCAGGATCGTGGACCGATCATGCGCGAAAGCCGGGGCGCGTCGGAATTGCGTCTCAATTATGCGCGATTTCGGGACGACAAGATCATTTGTCCCGGCAATGCGGATATCGCCACGCTGAACGAGTTCCGCACCGTCAAGCGCCGCCTGCTTCTGGCGATGCAGGAAGCCAAGACACGCGAAGGGCGTCCCAGCACCGTGCTGGTGACCTCCGCCATGCCGGGGGAAGGCAAGACCTTCACCGCGCTCAACCTGGCGGCGGTGCTCGCGGCGGAGCGCAACATGCATGTCCTGCTGATCGATGGGGACGCCGTCAAGCCTTCGCTGTTCGATTATTTCACCGGTCAGCAGAACCGTGCCGGTCTTATCGATGTGCTGGATGGCCGGGTCGCCAGCGTTGCGGATGCGATCCATTCCTGCGCCGATGTCGAAAATTTAAGCGTCATGTTCTCAGGCACATCCAATCCCCGGGCATCCGAACTGATGGCGAGCGCGCGGATGGAAGAGATTTTTGCCGAACTGGCGCGCCTCTATCCCGATCTCTTCGTGGTGATCGATTGCTCGCCGGTGATCAGCCCCGAACCGGCCGCTCTCGCCACCCATATCGATCACGCCATCATGGTGGTGGCGGCGCAGCAGACTTCCAGGCACCAGTTGCGCGAAGCGCTGGAGCATCTGGCGCCTTGCCCCCATGTCAGTCTGTTGTTCAACAAATCTCCCCGCTGGCGGCGGGAGACTTACTATTACAATTACCACGGCTCCTCCGGGGCCGCGGTCGGAAACATGACCGATCCGCAGATGGTCGCCGAGCCAGGCGTTCCCTGATGTATCTGGAATACTACAGGCTGCAGGCGGAGCCGTTCCTGCTCACTCCGGATCATCGCTTTTATTACGACAGCGATGTCCATTCACAGGCCATGGCCCATCTGATTTACGGCATCAAGCGGGGGGAGGGGTTTATCGTCGTCACCGGCGAGGTGGGCGCCGGCAAAACCACGCTGGTCAAGCAGTTATGCGCCTGTCTGGACTCGCGCCGGATCGTGGCCGCCCATGTCGTCACCACCATGGTGTCCGGCTCGGACCTTATCCGCCTGGTGCTGGGCGCTTTCGGTATCGGCGATATCCCATCCGAAAAAAGCGCGATGTTGCTGAAATTGCAGTCGGCCTTCGAACATTGGCATCGCAAGGGGCGCCGCGCCCTGCTGATCGTCGATGAGGCGCAAAATCTGTCCATCAGCGCCTTGGAAGAGTTGCGCATGCTGTCCAATTTTCAGATCGGCAGCACGGCGCCTTTCCAGACCTTTCTGGTCGGCCAGCCGCAATTTCGCCAGGTGCTGGCCAATCCCGAGCTGGAGCAACTGCGTCAACGCGTGGTCACCTCCTATCACCTGGGCCCGATGGAGCGCGATGAGGTCGGCAAATACATCAACCACCGGATGCTGAAGGCCGGCTGGCTGAACGATCCCAAACTCGAACAGGGCGCCATCGACGCAATTTTCCGCGAAACCGGCGGCGTTCCGCGCCGCATCAATGCCCTGTGCAGCCGGCTTTTGCTGTACGGTTTTCTCGAAAAGCTGCATCACTTTGCCGCCGAGGATGTCGAACGGGTCGCGGCCGATCTGGGATCGGAGGGGCCGCAGCCTCAGCCGGCTATGCGCGAAACTGTTTCGGTGCCCGATATGGCCTTGTCGGCGCGGCTGGACCGGATCGAGCAGAAGCTTGGCGTTTCCAGCTCGCCCGCGGATGGGGCCGCCGCCGCCCTGCTAAATTATCTGCGCTCCGTTTTGGGGGACCGGGACCATGACGTGGTCTCCGGATGAACATGTATGCACCCATGTCGATGGCAGATGTGCGGTCCTGGGCGGCGCGCCCGGTGCGCGAAACCGCCGGGTCCGGCAACGCCTTGACGGTCGACGTCGAGGATTATTTCCAGGTCGAAGCCTTTGCCGGCCGGATCGACCGCGACGCCTGGGATAGCCATGAATGCCGGATCGAACGCAATGTCGAACATATCCTGGAGATGTTCGAGGCGGCGGGCGCCAAAGGCACTTTCTTCACCCTGGGCTGGATTGCGGAGCGCTATCCGGCGCTGATCCGCAGGGTTGCGGAGCAGGGTCACGAACTTGCCTCGCATGGGTTTCATCATCAGCGCGCCGATCGGGTAAGCCGGACGGAATTTGAAGACGATATCTCTCGCTCCAAATCGCTGCTGGAGGACATAAGCGGCAAAGCCGTGCGCGGCTATCGCGCGCCATGTTTTTCGATTTCGGCGCGCAATCTTTGGGCGCTCGATGTGCTGGAAGGCGCGGGCTATTGCTACAGTTCGAGCATCTACCCGATCCATCATGACGCTTACGGGATGCCCGAAGCCCCCCGCCACGCGTTCTATCCTTTTGCCGGGCAGCAATTCCTGGAAATCCCGGTCAGTTCGGTGCGGCTGCTGGGCCGTAACTGGCCAAGCGGGGGAGGCGGCTATTTCCGGCTCCTGCCGCTGTCGCTGTCGCTGGCGACGCTGTCGCATATCCGCGACCGCGAAAAGCGCCCTTGCGTATTTTATTTCCACCCCTGGGAGATCGATCCCGGACAACCGCGGATTTCCGGTCTGCCCCTGAAATCGGCCTTGCGCCATTACACCAATCTCGGCCGCACGGCGCGGCGGATCGGATCCCTTCTGGCGCGATTTTCCTGGGACCGGATCGACCGGATATTTCCCGTTGCGGAGGCGTGATGGCGGCCCCTCCCGATCTGCTGTTTCTGTCCCACCGCATGCCTTATCCCCCCAACAAAGGGGATAAGATCCGGGCCCATGCGATCCTGAAGCACCTGTCGCCCCGCTATCGCATTCATCTGGGCTGCAATGTCGACGATCCCGACGACCTCAGACATGCCGACACGTTGCGCAAGATGCTGGGCGGCGAATGCCTGTTTTTGCCGCTGGATCGCAGGGTCGCGGGCGCGCGCGCCGCGCTGGCGGTAACCAGGGGCCGCTCCCTCAGCGAGGAATATTTCGGCGGCCGGCGGTTCAAAAACTGGATCAGCCAGGTGGTGCGGCAGCATTCCATCCGCCGGGCGATCGCTTTCGGCTCGGCGATGGCGCCCCTGGTGATGGGTGAACCGCGCTTGGATGTCTCGCGCTCCATCCTGGATCTGGTGGATGTGGATTCCGACAAATGGCGCCAATATGCGCAGGCGACGCCAGGACCGCGCAGATTTCTCTATCGCTATGAAGCCGCCAGCGTGGCCCGGCTGGAACGCCGCGCCGCCGCCGCCTTCGGACACACGGTGCTGGTTTCGCCCTTCGAGGCCGCCACCTTCGCCGGCATGGCGCCGGAAAGCGCAGGCCGCATCGTCAGCATCGGCAATGGCGTCGATCTGAATTATTTTCAGCCCGACCGCGCTTTTGCATCCCCGTTTCCGTCCGGCAAGCGGCCGATCGTAATGACCGGCTTGATGGATTACCGGCCGAACATCGAAGGCGCGCAATGGTTCGCCACCCAGGTGCTTCCCAATTTGCTGCGCACCATCCCATCGCTGCAATTCTTCGTCGTCGGGGCCAATCCGCCTCCGGGCCTGCTGGCCGACATGCCGGGCGTGACGGTGGTTGGCCGCGTGCCCGATATGCGCCCCTATCTCGCCCATGCCGAGGTCGTGGTCGCCCCCCTGCAAATCGCCCGCGGCGTGCAGAACAAGGTCCTGGAAGCGATGGCAATGCGCCGGCCCGTGGTCGCCACCACGGCCGCCACCCGGGCGCTGGCGGTGACACCGCAGCGTCATGTGCTGATTGAAGATGAGCCCGACGCATTCGCCGACGCGGTGCTGCGGACTTTCGATCCCATCACCGCCGCCGGGCTTGCTTTTCTCGGCCGGCGCTATGTCGAGCGCCATCATGACTGGTCCCGAAGCCTTGCCGATTTCGATCGGCTGTTGGAAAGCGGCGCGCCCGCGCCTTTGGCCGCCCCCCAGACGCTTCCGCATTTCGGACTGAGGGAGGCCGCCGGTGTCGAGTAGTGCCGTCGCCCAGCCGGCCTATGGCGCCACGCGTTGGCCGCTGCATCTGGGCCTGCTGGCGGCGGCGATGATCTTATGGGCCTTCGCCTATCAGGGCGATATTGCCCGCGCCGTTCAGATCTGGTGGATCTCTCCCACCTATTCGCATTGCTTTCTGGTCGTTCCAATTTCCGTTTGGCTGATTTGGCGGCGCCGCCGCTATTTGGCCAAAGCCCATCCGCAATTTTACGCCTCGGCGATGTGGATCATGATCCCCGTGGCGCTGCTGTGGCTGGTGGGGAAGGCTGCCGCCATCAATGAAGCCGAGCAGCTCGCGGTCATGCTCCAGTTCGAGGCTTTGCTTCTGCTGTTGCTGGGCCCCGGTGTGGTGCGAACCATCCTGTTCCCCTGTCTGTTTCTGCTCTTCCTGGTTCCGATGGGGCAATATCTGGTGCCGCCCTTGCAAAGCCTGACCACCGCCTTCGTCTCCCATGGCCTGACCTTCCTTGGCATCTTGCATTATACCGAAGGCAATGTGATCCAGTTGGCGAACGGCACGTTCGAGGTGGCGGAAGCCTGTGCCGGCTTGCGCTTCCTGATCGCCACCATCGTGCTGGGTACGGTCTTTGCCTATTGCGCCTTTCGCCGTCCTTATAAGATGGCGCTCTTCATGGCGGCCTCGATCGTCATTCCCGTGATCGCCAATGGCATCCGGGCGCTGGGGATCGTGCTGATCGCGCATTGGAGCAACAATCGCCTGGCCACCGGCGCCGATCACATTGTCTATGGCTGGGGTTTTTCGGTCCTGATCCTGCTCGCGCTGTTCGCCATCGCCGGCCGTTATCGCGACGAGGTGCCGGCCGAGCAGCAGCCTCCGGTTTTGCGCGCCAAACAGACCGGCTCCGGCCTCTGGCTGGCCATCCCCGCGATTTTTCTGGCCTGCATGCCGCCGGCTTTGGCCCAGACTCAGCAGAGCCTGATGCGTCACGGCGAGCCGGTGCTGGCGCGGCCGGCGCGGGCCGCTTGGAAGGTCGGCGCCGCCACCAGCCCCTGGCAGCCCGATCTGCCGCCGGCCGACAAGAGCACTCGTTTTTCGATGCGCCAGGCCGGTGGTGACCCCGTCGATGTGCTGGTCGATTATTACGCCGGCACCGGCAAGGACGATACCCTGGTGGTGGCGCCGCAGCGGCTGTGGGATGAGCAGCGCTACAATCTGGTCTCTCACGCGGACGTATATCCAAACGTGAGCAATCAGGCGGTGCCCTTCCAGGAATTTTTGCTGTCCTCGGCCGGCGAGACGCGGCTGGTGTGGTGGTCTTATTGGAAGGACGGCCGCTTCACCACCAGCGGTACCGCGCTGAAATGGATGGCCCTGCGCAATCTTCTGCGCGGCGACGGCGGCGCAAGCCTGGTCGCTCTATCGGTGCCGGTCACCGGCAGCCGGCAGGATGCGCGCAAAAAGCTGGAATCCGCGTCCTGGGTTTTGTCCGGCCTTGCCGGTAAGGATGGTTCCTGATGTGCGGCATCGCCGGCTGGTTCGATCCTGTGGGTGCCCGGCCGGCGGACGCGGCGCAATTGCAAGCCATGGCCGATGCCATCGCCCATCGTGGTCCGGACGGCGAAGGGTTTTTTACCGCGCCCGGCCTCGGCCTTGCCCATCGCCGTCTGGCGGTAATCGATCTGTCCACCGGCGCGCAGCCGATGAAAGATACCACCGGCGCTTTCACCATCACCTTCAATGGCGAGATCTACAATTTCGCCGAGCTGAGAGCCGAATTGGCCGCCTGCGGCCACCGTTTCCAGACCCGCTCCGACACCGAAGTCATTCTGGAAGCCTGGAAGAAATGGGGCGAGGACTGCGTCACGCGGCTGAACGGCATGTTCGCCTTCGCGCTGTGGGACGAACAGGCGGGCACGCTGTTCCTGGCGCGCGACCGGCTGGGCGAAAAGCCGCTTTATTATACCACCCTGCCGGATGGCAGCTTTGCCTTTGCCTCGGAAATGGCAGGGCTGCTGGCGCTGCCCGCCTTGCGGCGGCGGATCGATCCGGGCGCGGCGGAGGAGTTTTTTGCCCTGGGCTATATCGTCGAGCCGCGCACCATTTATGCCGATGTCGCCAAATTGCCGGCCGCGCATCGTTTGACCTTGCGGCGGGGCGCGGCGCCGCGCCTGGAATCCTATTGGGACGTCAGCGACGCCCCGCTTCGGGCCGGCCGTGACACCGATTTCGTGCAGGAATTGGAAGAGCGGCTGTCGGCCTCTGTCGCGGCCCAGATGGTGTCCGATGTGCCGATCGGCGCGTTCCTATCAGGCGGCATCGATTCAGGGGTCACCACCGCGTTGATGGCGCGAGAATCGGGGCCATCGCTGAACTGTTTCACCATCGGCTTTTCCGATCCCCGCTTCGACGAGACCGCTTTGGCCGCCCAAGTTGCGCGCCGCTATGGCGCCGAACATCGCAAAGAGACGCTGTGCGGTGACGAGGAAGATCTGGCCGCGCCGCTAGCGCGCGTGTTCGGCGAGCCGTTCGGCGACAGTTCGGCGATCCCGGCCTTTCGTCTGATGGGCCTGGCGCGGCGCCATGTGACGGTGGCGCTGTCGGGCGATGGCGGCGATGAACTGTTCGCCGGTTACCGCCGCTACGGCTTTCACGCCCGGGAAGAGAATTTTCGCAAGTTGTTGCCCGCCGGCTTGCGCCGGCCGCTTTTCGGCGCCCTGGCGGCGCTGTATCCGCAACTTGATTGGGCGCCGCGGCCCTTGCGGGCGCGGCAGACCTTTCACGAGCTGAGCTGCGACACGGTCGACGGCTATTTCGCCAATCTGGCGGTGACAGGCGCGGCGCAGCGGCGCCGCTTGTTCTCCCCCGCGTTGCGGCGGGCGCAGTCAGGCTATCGCGCGCGCGATGCGATCGCGGCACATTTCGCACGGGCGCCGTTCCAGGATGCCGTCGCCAAAGCGCAATATGTCGACATCAAGACCTGGCTGCCGGGTGACATTCTCACCAAGGTGGACCGAACCGCCATGGCGCATAGCCTGGAAGTGCGGGTGCCGATGCTGGACGGCAATCTGGTGCAGTGGGCTCTCAATCTGCCGCGCGGCTGCAAATTGGACCGCGGCCAGACCAAGAAAGTCCTGCGCCGCCTCGCCGCCAAATGTCTGCCGGCGGAATTGCTCACCCGGCCCAAACAGGGTTTTTCCGTTCCGCTGGCCGCTTGGTTTCGCGGGCCCCTGGGCGCTGCCTTCGAGCGCGATCTGGGCGCGGCAAACGGGTTGGCGGCATCCGGCGATTTTGAGATCCCCTACATAAAGTCTCTGCTGCAGCAGCACCGCGGCGGCCTCAGCGACCATAGCCGCACGCTGTGGCTGTGCTGGATGTTCGACAAGTTTTTGCGCGATGTGCATACCGCCCCCATCGCCAGGCCACGCCGGAAGGATGTGTTGGGCCTGACAGCGGCGGAATAGTTTCCACCGCAGCGCCACGCGTGGCAACTGGCGGAAAATACTCAACAATTGTTTGTAGCGTGCCCTTCGTCCATGGGACGACCCGAGCGCCAGCCCATTTGCATTCCCCTGTGGGAGCGCTAACCTTCGCGCGGTTTTGCTGCCCGGCGTGGGTGGATTTTTACGCCGCATTGCAGCGCGAAAAGAAGCATTCACAAAAAAACCGGGGAGAATAAACCACCATGAGAACAAAGACTTTCGGCTTGGCTGCCGTGCTGGCGGCCGCAAGCGCAGCGGTTTGTCTTGCGCAGGATGCGGTGCCCCAAAGCGGGCCCGCCAAGAATGGCGAACCCGCCTGGTTCATTTATCAGCAAAACCGCGCGCCGGCCGCCGCTGCGGGGGCGCCGGGGGCGGTTGCCGCCGCCAGGCCCGGCCGCGGGGGCAGGAACAGAGTGAGCGACGCTTGCAATGCCGACATCGCCAAATTTTGCTCAGGGAAAGCCGCGACGGAAGCGCAAAGCTGCCTGCAGGAAAACAGCGGCACTATCAGCAAGGAATGCAAGACCGCGCTGGAAGGCTCGCGGTTCCGCGTCAACAACGGCGATATCAGTATCCCGATCTGCGAACACTCGCCGATCTGCACCGCCAGCACCGGCGCGGGCATCGGTAACCTCAACAATCCCGATGGCGTCCGTGGCGGCGTGGGCGGTTATATCCGCGTCGAATGGAAGTCAAAGCCGCTCAATCTCGGCTGGAAACCGGCCTATCCCATTCATCTGCCCACCGAAGGTACTGGGGGCGCGGTGTCCTTGGCGGTCGATCATCACGACAACCTCTGGGTGGTCCAGCGCAACGCCGCGGGCATAGCGCAGCTCAACAAATTTTCGCCCGACCACAAATTGTTGTTCTCAATCGGCGACAATGTGATCGGCCATCTGGTGCAGGCGCATGGCATCAATGTCGATGCCAATGACAATGTCTGGCTTTGCGACGAATATGGCTCGACCGTTGAGGAAGTGAGCCCGGACGGCAAGCTCTTGAAGACCATCGGCATCCGGGGCCATCGCGGGGACTGGAATGAAAAGACCGGTCAGCGCTTGATCTGGCAGCCGATCGCGCTGACCTTTGCTCCCAATGGCGATCTTTATATCGGTGAGGGCCATGCCAATGAGAGCCCGAACGATTTCAAGACCGACGATCCGGCCAATCAGTCGGGCGCCGCGCGTGTCATTCATCTCGACAAGAACGGCAATTTCATCAACCAGTGGTATGGCGACGTCGTCGGACCGGGAAAGTTTTACCAGGTTCACGATCTTGCCGTCGATCCGCGTACGGGCAATGTCTGGATCGGAGACCGGGAGCAATATCGCCTGGTGGTCTATAGCGCCAACGGCCAGTTCATCAAGACGGTGCAGACCCGCAACCTCACCTGCAATGTCGCATTCGATTCCAAAGGCGAGATGTGGATCGGAACCGGCGGCGACGGTCAGTACCTGCATATGAGCCGCGACGGCAAGGTGCTTGGCGTGATCGGCAATGGTCCGGGCCGCGGCGATGGCCAGGAAGGCGAGACCGGCTATATCCGCTGGGACAGCCACGGCAATATGTGGACCGGCGATACCACCAATGGTCGTATCACCGAATGGGTGAAGCCGAGTTAATCTCGGCCTTATCAAGCGTCACGATGGAAAAGCCGGGCCTGTGCCCGGCTTTTTCTTTTTGTGTGGGCCCGGGCAAATCGGTAGAGTTTTTGAAGCGTGGCGGTTCTGGGCGCCTGCGATGCAACTTCGACGCGGAGGCACGAAAGAATGAGAAATTTTGCCAAGATCGCAACCGCTGCGGCAGCCACTGCATTGCTGGGTTTTGCCGGCCAGGCAGTGCTGGCTCAACCGGCACCCGCCCCCGGCCGAGGCGGGCCTGCGCCCGCCGCGACGGTACGTCCGGCCGCGACGCCCGCTTATGGAACGCCAACGACGACCGTGTTTACCTCCAAGATCGGCTTCTTCACCATGGAGCGCGATCCGGGTGCGCAATATCCGCGCGTCATCCAGCTCAAATTCGGTCCCAACAAGGGCACCTTGCTGGCGACCTACAGCCATCGCGGTAACCTGCCGATTTGGCGCAGCACCGATAATGGCGATAGCTGGTCGCTGTTCTCCGAAGTGCCGCAACTGCGCGGTCAGCCTTGCCTGTACGAATTGCCCGTGAAGATGGGGGAATTCCCCGCCGGCACCGTCATGGCCTGCGGCAACGGCACCTCCGGCACCGATCCCACCAAGCGGCCGCTCGATGTGGCCTATAGCAAGGACGGCGGAAAGACCTGGGCCTATCTCAGCACCATCGCCTATGGCGGGTCCGGCCGCTATGACCCCACCGACCGGGCCGGCCTGTCGCGCGATCAAAACCCCATCTTCGAGCCTTATCTCTACACCGACAGCCATGGCCGCCTGGTGGCGTATTTTTCCGACGAGCGGGACAAAAAGAGCGGCTATAGCCAGCTTCTCGATCATGTGGTGTCGGAAGATGGCGGCCGCAGCTGGGGGCCGCTGGTCTATGACGTCGCCATTCCCGACGGCCTGTCCCGCCCCGGCATGGCGATCATCGCCAAGGACGGCAACGGCAAATATTACATGAGCTATGAATTGGTCAGCGCGCCAGGCTATCCGCTGGAGCCGCGGACCAACGCCGCTCATTTCCGCACTTCGACCGACGGATTGAACTGGGGCGATTTCAAGCTTCCCGGCACCCTGATCCAGGATCGCTGGCGCCAGTTTCCCAACGGCACGCCCTATATCGTCTGGTCGCCTTGGGGCGGACCCAACGGGACCTTGATTGTCAGCGCCCGTTCGGTGGTGCGCGACGATATTGGCCGCATCGGGCAGGGCTTGTTCGTCAACCGCAACGGCGGCGAAGGCCTTTGGTCGCTGATCGAGACCCCGATCGACTATGACATCAACAATGACGGCTATAGTCAGACCATGATTCCGCTGGGCAATGGCGAGGAAATCCTGCAGCTCGTCACCGTGAACAGCCGCGTCGAATATGCCAAATTCAAGCTTCCCGCCAAGCTGCCCACCTATGGCTTCCCCTGGGATAATGGGCCGGATACCGGTCCGCGCTAGACCGCCGCACGGCATGGCATCATGATGTTGGGGCGCTCATGCGCCTTTGGGAGGAAAACCATGTCCAATGATCTGACGCGTCGCGGCGTGATCGCGGGCGGCGCCGCGGTGGCGCCCACACTGGCGTCCACGTTGGCACTGGCGCAGGGCGGTCCTCCCGGCGCCGCGCCGCGCGTACCCTCCCCAAATGCCGTGCTGGGACAGCCGGCGACGGTCGTCAGCAATCCGCCACGCATCTGGGGCGAAGGCGCGCCGCCGAATATTTTCCCCGATCCGGACATTCTGGTGATCGATCCCGCTTTCGGGCGGCTGCGCCTGGGCCAGGCCGTGATCAAACGGGTGGCGACCGGCTATCAATGGGCCGAAGGGCCCGCCTGGTCGGCGGAAGGCCAATATGTCGTGTTCAGCGATGTCAAAGGCGATGTGCAATATCGCTATATCTGGGAAACCGGCCAGGTCACGCCCTTTCGCCGCCCCTCATACAACAGCAATGGCAATTGTTTCGATCTTCAGGGCCGCCAGGTTTCCTGCCAGCATTATCTGCGCCGCATCGTGCGCTGGGAGCATGACGGCACGCTGACGGTGATCGCCGATTCCTTCCAGGGCAAAGCGCTGAACTCGCCCGACGACGTGGTCACGCACAAGGACGGCAGCATCTGGTTCACCGATCCGCGCTTCGGCGGTTCGCTCAGCGAAGGCCATGCCGATACGCCGGGCGCGGGCTCAAACCCGGAAGGCCGCGACGATCCCAATATCGGCGAAGGCGGACTTGGTCTTGAAAGCCGTGCCATCCGCATCGGCGATCTGAAGCAGGAATTGCCCGCCAATACCTATCGCTGGGACCCCAGCGGAAGAGTGGATATGGTGGTGGATGGCAGCCTGGGCGGCCCCAACGGACTTGCGTTCTCGCCCGACAACAAAATCCTTTACACCATGCGCGGCGGCACGATCTGGGCCTATGACGTGCAAGGCGCCAAGCTCGCCAATCCCCGTCAGATCACCGATTGCGTGGTCGATGGCGTGAATTGCCGTCCCGACGGCATGCGGGTGGACCGCGGCGGCAATCTGTGGATCGGCTCGACGGCGCCGCTCGGCTATGCCGGGGTGACGGTGTGGAATGCGGCGGGCAAGCTGCTCGGGCGCATTCGTCTGCCGGAAACTTGCCCCAATCTGTGTTTCGCCGGTCCCAAGCGCGACTATCTGTTCATGACCGCCGCCCAGTCGATCTACATCGTGCGGGTGGGCATTCAGGGCAGCTCACCGGGCTGATGCGAAGCCCGCGTCAATCGCAATACCGAGGGGCGGTAATTGTGCTGCGCCACTTGCAAGGCGCCCAAGCTGATGAATAAGCTCCGCCGCAATAAAGCGGGACCTCTCGTAAAGAGTGTGCCTGTCTAAAAATGTTCAAAAAAAGGGGCATCGTCATGCTGGGATGGAATCGCCGTAACGTCATAGCGGGTTTGGCAAGCGCCGGCGCGGGCGCCGTCTGGCTGCCGCCATCCGCCGACGCGCTGGGCTTGCCTGACGACAAGATCAAGGCGATCCGATACTACACCACGCCAGGCGACACCCAGGGCCGCCAGGGCCAGCCGATGGTCAATCAATCCACCAATGTGGTGATCATCGAAACCGAAAGAGGCCTGAAGGGCATCGGCGAGGGCGGCGAGCCGCGCACCATGGAAGAATGCGCGGCCTTGCTGATCGGGCTCGACCCCTTCCGCATCGACAATCTGTGGCAGCGCATGATGCGGGGTTATTTCTATCCCGCCGGGCGCGAGAAGACCCATTCCTTGGGGGCGCTGGACTTGGCGCTTTGGGATCTCAAAGCCAAGGGGTTGGGCGTGCCGATCTGGCAATTGCTGGGCGGCAAATCGCGCGACTATGTCGAGCTCTATGCCACCGCATATCCGCGTCCGACCCCGACCGCCACGATCGAAGACAGCGCCAAGGCGTGCCGGGATGCGGGTTTTCGGGTCTATCGCAGCGCCGCCGATATTGGGGGCGGGCGCGAAGTCGACCGCTTCAAACTGGTGCACAAGCTGTTCGACGACTGCACCGCCATGCAAAAGGGCGGCGGTGACGGCGGCTGGGCGCTGGACTTCCATACCGAACTGGATCCGCCGGACGCGCTGCGGCTTTGCGCCTTGATCGAGGATGCGCATCTGGCCCCGTATTTCTGCGAGGACCTGATCCGCAGTGAAAATGTCGATGCCTATGAAAATATCCGCCAGCACACCAAGCTGCCGATCGCCGTGGGTGAGCAGTTCGGCTACAAATGGGATGTCAACACCCTGATCGAACGCCAGCTGATCGATTATGCCCGCGTCACGCTGCCCAATGTTGGCGGTATCAGCGAGTTCATGAAGATCGTCGCCATGGCCGAGACTCATTATGTCGGCATGATCCCGCATTTCACCGGCCCCATTTCCGAGGCGGCCTTGGTGCAGTGCCTCACCGCCACCTCGGTACCGGCGATCATGGAAATGCTGGGCAATGGCAGCCGCGCCTGGCCCTATTTGCCCAAGGTCTATGACTTCAAGAACGGCAAGCTTTGGCCCAACGACCGCCCGGGGCTTGGGGTTGAAGTGGACGTGTCCAAATTGACGCGGATCGGCGAATACACCACCTACCGCGCCGGGAACCTGCTCAACCACCGGCCCGACGGCTCCTTCACCAATTGGTAGCGGCCTATTTCCGCGCCGTGGGGAACCTGCATTCGCGGTAATGCTGCGGTGCGTCAAAGCTGAACCTTTACACGCCACATATTGACCTGCGGCGGCTTTGACGCTTCATATGCGCCCACATCGCCACGCTAAAGGGCGAGGGCTTGCGAGAGCCGGGGGTGGGTCAAGGGGGCCTGCTGGACCGCCGACATCTGCGCAACGGGTTGGGAAGTTTTTCGCGCTCGCCGAACCGATCGGATACCCCTGATCCGGTTTGTCGCGAACGCATCGATACCGTCTTTTTCTCGCAAACGGAGTGATCCTTGATGTCGCCTCTTTCCAGACGTTCCATGCTCTACGGCTCCGCGGCCACCTTCGCCTATGCCACGCTGATACCCGCGCAGGCCCAGCGCAGCCCGAACGGCGGCGGCAATCTCAACAACGCCTATCCGCCGCCGCCGGCCCGCGGCGCCATCGCCCAGGATACCGAATGGCACCACTTCGCCAATGAGCTGAACGGCAACCGCTACTCGCCACTCGACCAGATCACCGGTACCAATTTCAACAATCTGCAGATCGCCTGGCGGCTCGATGCCTCCCATTTCGGCCCGCGCATCGAGGGAAACTGGGAGTCGACGCCCATTCTGATCAAGGGCCGGCTTTATGTCACCGCCGGCAGCCGGCGCGATATTGTCTGCCTGGACGCGATCACCGGCGAGATCATCTGGATGCACCGCGAGGACGAGGGTGAGCGCGGCCGGCAAGCGCCGCGCATCCTGTCCGGCCATGGCTGCTCCTATTGGACCGACGGGAAAGTCGAACGCATTCTGTACACCACCCAGGGCTATCGTCTGCTGTCCCTCGACATCGCCACCGGCATCCCCGATCCGCGCTTCGGCAAGAATGGCGCCGTGGACCTGCGGCTGGAAGACGATCAGGTGATCGACCCGATCACAGGCGAGGTGTCTTGGCATTCCACCCCTCTGGTGGCTGGAGATGTCGTGGTGATCGGCGCCGCCCATAGCGGCAACGATCCGCGGGCAGGCGGCCCCGTCCCGCCGGTCGGCTATGTCCGCGGCTATGATGTGCGCAGCGGCAAGCGGCTGTGGATTTTCCACACCATCCCGCGCAAGGGTGAGTTCGGTTACGACACCTGGCTCTCCGATCCCGCAGGCGCTTTTGGCCATGCCGGGTCCTGGGGCGAGATGTGCGCCGATACGGATTTGGGCCTGGCCTATTTCGGTGTCGAACTTCCTGCCGGCGATTATATCGGCGCCAAGCGTCAAGGCCCCGGCTTGTTCGGGGAAAGCCTGGTGGCGGTGGATCTGAAGACCGGCAAGCGCAAATGGCACTTCCAGTTTGTGCATCACGGCATGTGGGACAACGATATTCCCTGCTCGGCCATGTGCGTGGACATTCCGGTCAACGGCAAGATCGTCAAGGCCATCGCCCAGCCGACCAAGCAGTCTTTCCTCTATGTCTTGAACCGCGAAACCGGCGAGCCGATCTGGCCGATGCCGGAAACGCCGCGAAAGGCGGGCAATGTGCCGGGCGAATGGTATTCGCCGACCCAGCCGATCCCGTCCAAACCGCC
>JAICHV010000002.1 GCA_025924715.1 Alphaproteobacteria bacterium | reverse complement strand
TTGGGGCGCGAGGTGGTGCCGGAATTCAAGCAATATGCCGCGACGCCTGCGGCTCTGGCCGCCGCTATCGCCCATCTGTTTCAGGATCAAGCCGCGCGCGCCGCCCAGATCGCGGCCATGGACCAGTTCGCCGTTCTATTGGGCGAGGGCGAAGAGGCCCCGTCCTTGCGTGCGGCGCGTGAATTGCTGGAATTTATCGGGCTGTAGCGCCAGGGCCGATGAATTTTGCGTCCGCTCGCGGACACTTTTCGCCGGCCTTGCGCGTTATGTCCTGACGCGTACATAGGAGATTGCGGTGGGCCATAAGACCGTGATTGCCGAGCCCGGCGACAAGATCATCACCGACGGCGACAAGGTCGTCGTGGAAGAACCCAAGAAGACCGAAACCAAGCGCGTGGTCACCGAAACGACCACGGTGACGGAAGAGAAAGAGGACTAGGACCCTCATGGCCAGCCGGCCATGACGATATTTGTTTATTTCCTCTGGCTCATCGGCACATAGGCCCGTTCGGTCGGGCCGGTATAGATCTGGCGCGGCCGGCCGATCTTCTGGTGCGGGTCTTCCAGCATTTCCTTCCACTGCGCGATCCAGCCTACGGTGCGGGCCAGGGCGAAGAGAGCGGTGAACATCGAGGTCGGAAAGCCCAGCGCCTTGAGGGTGATGCCGGAATAGAAATCGATGTTGGGATAGAGCTTCTTTTCGATGAAATAATCGTCCTGCAGGGCGATGCGCTCCAGCTCGATCGCCACTTTCAGCAGCGGATCGTCATGCAGGCCGAGTTCGTCCAGCACCGCATGGGCCTGGATCTGCATCGCCTTGGCGCGCGGATCGTAATTCTTGTAGACGCGGTGGCCAAAGCCCATCAGCCGCAAGCCGCTGGACTTGTCCTTCACCCGCTTCACATATTCCGGCACTTTGTCCACGGTGCCGATTTCCATCAGCATCTTGAGCGCCGCTTCATTGGCGCCGCCATGGGCGGGGCCCCACAGACAGGCAATGCCGGCCGCGATGCAGGCAAAAGGATTGGCGCCCGACGAACCCGCCAGCCGGACGGTGGAGGTCGAGGCGTTCTGTTCGTGATCGGCGTGCAGGATGAAGATGGTGTCCAACGCCTTGGACAGCACCTTGTTGACCTTGTAATCCTCGGCCGGCACCGAAAAGCACATGCGCAGGAAATTGTCGGTATAGCCCAGCTCGTTGCGCGGATACACGAAGGGCTGGCCGACATGGTATTTGTACGCCATGGCGGCGATGGTCGGCATCTTGGCGACCAGGCGATGGCTGGCGATCTCGCGCTGCTTGGGATCGTTGATGTCGGTGCTATCGTGATAGAAGGCCGACAGCGCGCCGACCACGCCGCACATGATCGCCATGGGATGGGCGTCGCGCCGGAAGCCGCGGAAGAAGCTGGCCAGTTGTTCATGCACCATGGTGTGGCGCGTAATCGTATAGGTGAATTTTTCCATCTGGCTGGCGGTCGGCAAGTCGCCGTACAGCAGCAGGTAGCATGTCTCCAGGAAGCTGGAATGTTCGGCCAATTGATCGATGGGATAGCCGCGATATTGCAGCACGCCCTTGTCGCCATCGATGAAGGTGATGTTGCTTTCGGTCGAGGCGGTAGAGGTGAAGCCCGGATCGTAAGTGATGACGTCAGCCTGATCGTAGAGCTTGCGGATGTCGACCGCGTTGGGGCCTTGGCTGCCGGCCAACATCGGCAGGTCGAAATTCTTGCCCTCAATGCCGAGGCTGGCTTGGCCGGCCGGCTTGATCTTGCTCTCTTTCATGAAGCGAACTCCCAACCCAAAACACGATCTTGCGCTGCAATATAAGCGCGGATTCGTTAAGCAGCCATCCCCACGTCTGGTACATACCCCTCAAATCTTTTAGGCAGCATAAGCCCTTAGGCGAACAAGGGATTCTTCCCGGCCTAGCAGTGACAACATTGCAAAAAGCGGCGGCGAATTACTCTTGCCGGTCACCGCCGCCCGCAGCGGCTGGGCCACATCCCCAAGCTTGAGGCCGGCGCCTTGCGCAAAATCCCGCGCCGCTTGTTCCAGGCCGGCTGCGCTCCAATCGCTGGCTTCCAGGACGGGGAGGGTGCGGGCTAGCAGGGCGCGCGCCTCGGGGGTGAGCAGCTTGGCGGCGGCCGGGTCAAGATCGCGCACACCGTCCGTGTACAGAAATTCTGCCCCCTGATCGAGCTGCACCAGGGTCTTGGCCCGTTCCTTGAGCGCCGGCATGG
The DNA here is from genome assembly GCA_025924715.1 of Alphaproteobacteria bacterium. Taxonomy (GTDB): domain Bacteria; phylum Pseudomonadota; class Alphaproteobacteria; order Micropepsales; family Micropepsaceae; genus Rhizomicrobium. The sequence continues at coordinate 126,016 of JAICHV010000002.1, read as the reverse complement.
CGGCGGTGAGCCGGATGCGCGCCGGGGCCGACAGGATCTGCGGCGGCACCTTACGTTCGAGGAAGGCGGCGAGTTCGGCGACCAGGGTCTCGTCGGGGGTCTCGCGGATGTAATGGCCGTTCAGATTGTCCAACTTCTTGTAATCCATCCGCGCCGGACTTTTGCCGATGGCCTCGAAGTTGAACCAGGCGATCGCCTGGGCGGTCGGGATGATTTCGTCATCGCCATGGCTCCAACCCAGCCGCAGCAAATAATTGCGCATGGTCTCGGGCAGATAGCCCATGTCGCGGTACGCCTCGACCGCCAGGGCGCCATGACGTTTGGAGAGTTTTTGCCCATCCGGGCCGTTGATCAGCGGCAAATGGCCGTAAACCGGCACCGGCCAGCCCATCTGCTCGATGATTTGCAATTGCCGCGCGGCATTGTTGAGGTGATCGGCGCCCCGGATCACATGGGTGATGCCCATGTCGTAATCGTCCACCACCACCGCCAGCATATAAGTGGGATTGCCGTCGCTGCGCAGCAGCACCATGTCGTCGAGCTGGTCATTGGCGAAACGCACATCGCCCAGCACCACATCGTGGACGATGGTCTCGCCGTCCTGCCGCGCTTTCAGCCGCACCACATAGGGCTGGCCCGCTTGGGCCGGGCCGGGGGCGCAGTCGCGCCAGCGCCCGTCATAGCGCATGGGCTTGCCGGCTTTTTTCTGCGCCTCGCGCATTTCGGTCAGCTCGGCGGGCGTGGCGTAACAGCGATAGGCCTTGCCTTGCGCCAACAATTGTTCGGCCACGGCGCGGTGGCGGTCGGCGCGGGCGAATTGATAGACGGTCTGGCCGTCCCAGTTCAGCCCCATCCATTCCATTCCGTTCAGGATGGCGGCTACGGCCTCGGGCGTGGAGCGTTCGCGGTCGGTATCCTCGATGCGCAGCAGGAATCTGCCGCCGGTGTGCCGGGCATAAAGCCAGTTGAACAAGGCGGTGCGGGCGCCGCCGATATGCAGCATCCCTGTGGGCGAGGGGGCAAAACGCAAGACGGGTTTTTTGTTTTCGGTCATGATGGGCACCCTTAGAGCAAAATCACGATAGGTGGTATCGTGATTTTGCTCTAAATTATTGGATGGTCGCGCGATCTTGCGGAAAACCGGCACCCACTTTTCCGGATCGCGCTCCTGCAGCCGGTATCCCCTGCGCCTAGACCCGCGATCCCTCTGGCATTCCGCCCTCGCCATGGCGGCGCAGGAACGTCCTCGCCTGGTGCTGTGGCTGCCTGTCATGCTGGGGCTTGGGGCGGCGGGGTATTTCAGCCTGGGCTTCGAGCCGGGCGTGGCTATGACTCTGCTTGCGGTCATTGGGACCATCGGTGCGGGCGTGGGCGCGCGGCGCTGGCCGGTGCTGGCCTTGGTCGCGGCGCTTGGCCTCGGGCTGCTTGCCGCCAAGGCGCGAGAGGCGATGGTCGCGGCGCCGGTTCTGGAACACCCGATGGTTGCGCATCTGTCGGGCCGCATCGAGAGCTGGGAGCCGCGGCCCCGCGGCGTGCGCGTGGTGCTGGGCGATCTGGTGTCCGGCGCTTTTTCGCCCGTTCCGTCGCGGCTGCGCATTGTGCTGGCGCGCGGCGACGGCCTCAAGGCAGGGGCTGCGATTTCGCTGACCGCCTCCCTGACGCCGCCACCCGGACCCAGCGAGCCGGGCGACAGCGATTTTGGCCGCGCCGCCTTTTTCAACGGCCTGGGCGGCGTGGGATTTTCCTACGGCGGTGCCACGCCGGCGCTGTTGGCGCGCGAGCCCGGCTGGGGCCAGCGGGTGGAGGCCGCCATCGAAAATCTGCGTCAGAATATGACCGCGCGCATTCGCAGCGCCTTGCCGGCGGGGGAAGGCGCCATCGCCGCAGCCCTGATCACCGGCATGCGCGGGGAAATCGATCCCGAAGACGAAGCGGCGCTGCGCGATGCAGGCCTTGCCCATGTGCTGGCGATCGCCGGGCTGCATATGGCGCTGGTGGGCATGGGGCTGTTCTGGCTGGTGCGGGCGGTGCTGGCGGCGTTTCCCTCCATCGCCTTGACGCGGCCGATCAAGAAATACGCGGCCCTGGCGGCGCTGGCCGGAGCGGCGTTCTATTTGGTCATCTCGGGCGCCGCGGCGTCTGCGACGCGCGCCTTTGTCATGCTGGCCATGATGCTGCTGGCGGTGCTGCTGGACCGTCCGGCGCTGTCGATGCGCAGCCTGGGCCTTGCCGCCGCGATCCTGCTGCTGCTGCGCCCCGAATCCATCACCCAGCCCGGCTTTCAGATGTCTTTCGCCGCCGTCACCGCCTTGGTTGCAGTGGCGGAATGGGAACAGCGGCGCCAGCGCGCCGCCCCGCATGGCATGCTCTATCGCTATGTCCGCGGCATCGGATTGACCAGCCTGGTGGGAAGTCTCGCCACCATGCCCTTTGCGATCTATCATTTCGACCGCGCCGCGCATTATGCCGTGCCCGGCAATCTGCTGGCGATGCCGGTGATGGGATTTCTTGTCATGCCGGCGGCCGCGCTCAGCGTCGCGGCGATGCCGTTTCATCTGGAAGCCGGACCGCTGCATCTGCTGGGCTGGGGCATCGATGTGATGCTGGGGATCGGCCGGTTGGTCTCCGGCCTTCCGGGCGCCGTGACGCTGGCGCCGGCCTTTCCGGTCTGGGCGCTGGGACTGATGGCGCTGGGCGGATTGTGGATCGCGATATGGCGGCTGTCCTGGCGCTGGCTCGGCTTGGTGCCGCTGGTGCTGGGAATCCTGCTGGCCTGGAGCGCGCCGCGTGCCGATATCCTGGTCGCCGCCGATGGGCGCAGCATCGCCTTGCGCGGCGCGGATGGACGGCTCGGTTTCATTCGTCCGCCCAAGGACAAATATGCCGCCCGGCTTTGGCTGGAGCGGGACGGCGATGCGCGCGATCTGCAAACCGTGGCGATTATGGGCCGCTGCGATGGGTTCGGCTGTGTGGTGCGGACGGGCCCCTATTTGATCGCGGCGTCCCTCAGGCCGGAAGCCGCGGCGGAGGATTGTGCCCGTGCCGATCTGGTGATCAGCGCCGCCCAGATCGCGCGCTGCGGCGGTCCCGCTTTGGTGCTGGATCAAGAGACGATCGCGCAAGGCGGCGGCTATGCGATCCGCCTGACGCCGCGAATCGCGGCGGTCAGCGTCAACGCCTGGCGGGGAACGCGCCCCTGGGTTGTCCAGTCTCAGTAACGGCGGATCAGGCCCACCAGCTTGCCCTGGACCTTGACCCGGTCGGCGCCATAGAGCCGGGTTTCATAGGCCGGGTTTGCCGCTTCCAGGGCGATGGAATCGCCCCGCCGGCGCAGCCGCTTCAAGGTCGCTTCATTGTCGTCGACCAGGGCCACCACGATCTCGCCGGTATTGGCGCTGCTGGCTTCCTGGATGATCACGGTGTCGCCGTCCAGGATGCCGGCATTGATCATGGAATCGCCGGTGACTTCCAAGGCGTAGTGTTCGCCCCGTCCCACCATGCCGCTGGGCACCGGCACATCGGCGATACGGTTCTGCAGCGCCTCGATCGGGGTGCCGGCGGCGATGCGGCCGACCAGCGGCACATTGACGGCGTTCTCGCTGTCGCCCATGGCGCGGCGGGGCGCGGCATGGCGGCTGTCGCGCGCTTCGCTGCGGCCATGGCGCGCCGAAGGCATGATGCGCTGGGATTGGCTGCGGGTGGTGGCGGGACGGGCGGTCTCCGCCATGTTGTCGGGCAGGCGGGTGACTTCCAACGCGCGGGCGCGTTTTTCCATGCGGCGCAGAAAGCCGCGTTCCTCCAGCGCCGTGATCAGCCGATGGATGCCGGATTTGGATTTGAGGTCCAGCGCATCCTTCATCTCGTCGAAGGACGGCGGCACGCCGCTTTCGCGAATCCGCTCATGAATGAACATCAGGAGTTCATATTGTTTGCGGGTCAGCATGATCGTCTCTCCCCTTCCCACGCGAAACCCGCGAAGGAAAAACCGCCTGTTTTGATGCCGCGCCGCCCAGCGAACAAAACGCTAACAGCGCGAATCGTTCTACTTTAGTTCTTTTCGCCCGTCAACGCCCGGCCGCCTCGGAACCAGGCGAATATGGGCCGGCGCCGCGGCCGTCAGCGCTTTTGCGCTTATGTCGCTTGAACCGTTTCGAACAGAGTGCCGGCACACCAGCAACCGCAACCTCCGTTTTGCTTTTGCCATCACCATTCACGACATAGCGGACGTCTTCGCCATCGCTATCGCCGGCGCGAGGGCGCTTGCGCGGGGCCGTACGGAACGGAACCGAATAGAGCTCCAACGGTTTTACATTCGGAAGGGCGGACGTACCGCAATGGAGACCTTTTCATGCTTAAGAAACTCGTTCTTTCGGCGCTGATCGGCGCGGGCGCCCTGGCGGCAAGCGCAAGCACCGCCTCCGCTTACGTGGTTTGCAATCGTGACGGCGATTGCTGGCACACCGACACCCGCTACCGTTATCCGGGCGTCGGCTTCACTTATCATCCGGATGATTGGTATTTCCACCGCACCTGGCGCGACAATGACCGCGACCATTGGCGCAGCGATTATCATCGCGAGCGCGGCTATTGGCGCGGCGGTGTGTGGGTCACCTTCTGAAATCCACGAACAAGAACGGCGGGCCCAAAACCCGCCGTTTTTTTTACAGCGGAATGATTTCGATGGCCGCGCCCTCCGTCAGCGCCGGCGCATGCGGCGCCCGCAGGATCAGGGCGTCGCTCCGGGCCAAGAGTTTCAACATCGAGGAATCCTGAACCGGCTGGGGCCTCGCCCATAGCGCGCCGTCCCGCCACTGGGTGGTGGCGCGCAAATAATCCTGGCGCCCATCATTGGCCCCGAGGTTGCCGTCCAATTTGGCGGCCCGCAGCGGCGTCTTGGCGGGCTGGCCCAGCATAACAGCGATCGCGGGACGTGCGAACAACAGCGCGCAAACCAGGGCCGAGACCGGATTGCCGGGAAGGCCCAGCAGAGGCACATGGCCAAGCCTTCCAAAGATCAGCGGCTTACCGGGGCGCATCGCGACCTTCCAGAAATCCAGGGCGAAGCCTTGCGGTCCCAGCGCTTGCTGGACCAGATCATGGTCCCCCACCGAGGCCCCGCCCAAGGTCAGGAGCAGATCGCAGCTTTTCGCGGTCTCGGCCAGGGCGGCAATGGCGTCGACGCTGTCGGGCAGGATGCCCAGATCGCGCGGCTCGCCTCCCCACCCCGCGATCAGCGCGGCCAGTGCGTAACCCGATGAGGCGACGATCCCGCCGGGCTTGCGGGCCGCGCCGGGCCGCGACAGCTCATCGCCGGTGGCGGCGAAACCGATGACCGGGCGGCGGCGCACAACCAGCTGCGCGATATCGCCGGCGGCCAGAAGCGCCAACAGGCGCGGCGTCACGACGTCGCCGCTTTTGCCCAACACTTCGCCGGCCGCGAAATCCAAACCGGCGGCGCGGATGAAATGTCCAGGCTGCGGCTCTTCGTGGAAGCGCACGGCGTCGTCATAGCAGACGGCATTTTCCTGCAGCGCAATGGCGTCGGCGCCGGCCGGCACCACGCCGCCGGTGAAGATGCGCACCGCTTCACCGGCGCCCAGACTGCCCGGATAAGGATGGCCCGCCGGGGCGCTGCCGATCACCCGGCGCGTTCCGCGGTCGGCGCTGCGCACCGCATAGCCGTCCATTGCCGAAACGGGTTGCGGCGGCTGCGCCAGCCCCGCGTGATGATCCGCCGCCAAGGTGCGGCCCGCGGCATCGGCCAAAGCAACGGTTTGGGGGGGCAGGGGCGCAAAAGCCGCGCAAATCCGCGCCACCGCCTGATCCACCGCGATCATCGGAAAAGGTCTTCGACCCGCACCTTGGCGGCGCGGGCGAGCTTTTCCGCCGCCTCGCTGGATAAGCCGCGGGCGCGCCCGGTGAGAAAGCCCAGGATCTCGCCGCTGGGAATGCCGGCATCCTTGGCCCAGGTGGTGGGGCGCAGGCGGTTGCGGGTCATAAAGGCGCGAAACGCTTCGCGGCGCGAATCCGCCGCCGCGCGGGGACCGACCACTTCGCCCATGATGACGCTGGGCTTGGGACGACCCGATGATTTCGCCGGCGCCCTTGTGGCGGGCTCCCGGCCTTGCGGCGACTCTTTTTGCGGGGCGCGATAATCCCCGCTTTTGCCGCCGGATTTGGCCAGCAGCCGCACATCGCCGATCACCGCCGCCTTATCGACCGCCTTGATCATGTCGTAAAGCGTGAGCGCGGCGATCGAGGCGGCGGTCAGCGCTTCCATTTCCACCCCGGTCTGGCCCGAGGTCGCGGCCAGGGCGATGATGCGGACGCGATTGTCGCCCGGCTCGAACTCGATGCTCGCCTTGCTGAGCGCAATGGGATGACAGAGCGGGATCAGCTCGGGCACTTTTTTCGCCGCCATAATGCCGGCGATACGGGCCGCGGCCAGCACATCGCCTTTGGGGGCCGTGCCGTCCATCACCGCGGCAAAGGCCTCGGCCGACATGGTGACGGTGGCTTCGGCGCGGGCCTGGCGCTCGGTCACCGGCTTGCCCGACACATCCACCATATGGGCGTCGCCGGCATCATTGAGATGGCTGAGCTTGCTCATCGAAAGCCGGTGCCCAGCAAATAGCGGGTCGCCGATTCCACATCCTTCTGCCGCATCAGGCTTTCGCCGATCAGCACGCTGGTAACATGGGCGCCCGCCAGCCGTTTCAGGTCGGCCGGCGCCGACAACCCGCTTTCCGCCACCAGATGGGTGCCGCGCGGCGCCTGGGCCGCCAGCCGCAAGGTGACGTTCAAATCGGTGACGAAGGTTTTCAAATTGCGGTTGTTGATGCCGACCAGCCGCGCCTCCAAATCCAGCGCCCGTTCCATCTCGGCTTCGTCATGCACTTCGACCAGGGCGTCCATGCCGAAACGCGCCGCTTCTTCCATCAACGCGCGGGCGCTGCCGTCATCGACCATGGCCAGGATGATCAGGATGGCATCGGCGCCCCAGCTTCGCGCTTGCGCCACCTGATAGGTCTCCAGCATGAAATCCTTGCGCAGCACCGGCAAGCGCACCGCCTCGCGCGCGGCGGTGAGAAATTCCGGCGCGCCCTGGAAAGACGGCGTGTCGGTCAAGACCGACAGACAGGCGGCGCCGCCCGCCTCATAGGCTTCGGCCAGGGCAGGGGGATTGAAATCGGCGCGGATCAGGCCCTTGGAGGGGCTGGCCTTCTTGATCTCGGCGATCAGGCCATATTCCCCGGACTCTTTCTTGGCCTCCAGCGCCGCATGAAAGCCGCGCACCGGGTCGGTGTCCTTGGCCCGGGCCTCGATTTCCTTCTGCGGCAGCTCGGCCTTGGCGGCGGCGATTTCATCGCGCTTATAGGCGACGATCTTGTCCAGGATGGTGTTCATGCGTTCGAGTCTAGCAGAAGTGCGCTGAACACGGCATGGGCCTTGCCGCTGCGAATGGCCTCGGCGGCCAGGCCCGCGCCCTCGCGCAGATTGGCGGCTTTGCCCGCCACAATCAGCCCGGCGGCCGCGTTCAGAACCACGATGTCGTGATAGGCCCCTGACGGACCCCCTTCCAGCAGCCGGCGCAGAGCCGCGGCATTGTGGGAGGCGTCCCCGCCGGCAATTTCGGCCAGCGATCGGCGCGCCAACCCGGCATCCTCCGGCACGATCTCGCGCAGGGTGATTTCGCCCCGGTCCAGGATCGCGACTTGCGTCGGTCCGCTGATGGAGATTTCGTCCAGCCCGTCGCGGCCATGCACGATCCAGGCCCGCGCGGTGCCCAGCGCCTTCAGCGCCTGGGCATAGGGCAGCAGCCAATCGGCCGAGAAAACGCCGGCGAGCTGGCGGGTGACCCGGGCCGGACTGGCAAGCGGTCCCAGCAAATTGAAGATCGTGCGCCGGCCGATCTGCTTTCGCGCCGCGCCGACATATTTCATGCAAGGGTGATGGGTCTGGGCAAACAGAAAGACGATGCCCGTCTTGGCCAGCACGGCGGCGGCGCGCTCCGGCTCCAGCCCGATCTTCACCCCCAGCGCTTCCAGAACATCGGCGGCGCCGCTGCGCGAAGAGGCCGAACGGTTGCCATGCTTGGCGACGCTGACGCCGCAGGCCGCAATCACGAAGGATGCGGCAGTGGAGATATTGAGCGTGCCCAAGCCATCGCCGCCGGTGCCGCACAGATCGATGGAGTCCACCGGCGCGGCCACACCGCGCATATGGTGACGCATCGAGGTGACGGCGCCGACCAGCTCATCGACGGTCGGCTTGCGGTCCGCGGTGGCCGACAGATAGGCAATGATCTGCTCGTCGCTGAGTTCGCCGCTGAACATGGCATCGAACAAAGTGGTGGTGGCGGCGGCGCTGAGCGGTTGGCCGGCCGCGGCGATCAATTCCTCGGCGGCGCCCATGCTAGCCACGGGCGATCTGCAGAAAATTGGCCAGCAGCGCATGGCCGTTTTCCGATGCGATGCTTTCGGGATGGAATTGCACGCCATGCACCGGATGGGTCTTGTGCATCACGCCCTGGATGACGCCGTCATCGCTGGTGGCGGTGACTTCCAGCACCTCGGGCATGCTTTCGGGCGCGATGGTGAGGGAGTGATAGCGCGTCGCCAGAAAATCGTTGTTCAACCCACGAAAGACCGATTTGCCGGTGTGGTGCATGCGCGACAGCTTGCCATGCATCGGCTCGGGCGCGCGCACCACGCGGCCGCCATAGACCTGGCCGATCGCCTGATGTCCGAGGCAAACCCCCAGGATCGGCACCTCGCCACCCGCCTTTTGGATCACCTCCATGCAGATGCCGGCCTCATTGGGTGTGCAGGGCCCCGGCGACAGCACAATCCCCTGCGGCCTCAAAGCCAGTGCCTGATCGGCGGTGAGGGCGTCGTTGCGCTCCACTCGCACCTCAGCCCCCAGCTCTCCCAGATAGTGGAAGAGGTTGTAGGTGAAGCTGTCATAATTATCGATCAGCAGGATCACTCGGCACCTAACGTATTGACAATAATAGGCATTATTTCCAATCAACTCCCATGATACCCGCTCCGATACCCGCTTTTCATTTGGATGCCGGTAGGCAGCCGTGGATGTCACTGGAATTCCCGCTTCATTGAGCGCTATCCCGCCAGTCGCACGACTTCCCTATTCTCCCGGAAAGCCGTCGGAAAGGAAAGTCCACGGCCCGATGCCGGCCAGGGAGGCAGTCAGTCTCCGCGGGGGCTCTAGGCCTGGAAGCTTTGGAGCGGATCAGGCATGGGCAGCGGCCAGCCCAGCAGCGATCCAGCCGGCCGCTGGCTCTGCGCTCCTACCGGCCCTATTGGCCTCCCCGCAGATCATCCAAATATTCGGAGGTGGCGGTAACCCCCGTTACTAAGAGGTGGTCCCGAGCGCGGGTACAAGCGACGTACAGCAGATGCCGCTCAGTATCATAAACTTCCTTTAGGTCCGCGTCATCGCCGACCTGTTCGATTCGTGCCTGCAGGGGGATCACATCATCGTTACACGCCATTACAACGACGGAACGGAACTCCAAGCCCTTAGCCAAATGCATGGTGCAAATGGATACCGCGCCATGTTCCGTCTCCGCGTGATCGTCGATAACGCGGAAAGGTGTCTTGGACCGCTCAACCGCAAGTCGCGCTCGCTCAATCTGGGCTTGCGACCTCACAATAACGCCAATTTCGTGAGCATTTACACCATCGACCATCCGTTCTGACAGCCACTCAGCCACCGCCTTGATTTCTGAGTCGGCAGTATCAAATGCCGCAATAGTCGGGGCAGGGCCGTTAAATACCGAAACAGTGTCACTGCGCTTTTCGTCATTACCATCCACATCGGTAACTGTTGTTCCGAGTAAGCGATCAGCCTGCATCCGAATCTGATGAGAAGTTCTATAGTTGACGCGCAGGGTGCGCGCTCGCCCACGCACGTCCACCCCCAACGCCTTCCAAGAGAAGGGTTGCTGAAAAATTCGCTGCCCGAGGTCGCCTGCAAAAAATAGCGAGTCAGGATGCGCTGCACCGAGGGCAGCTAGAAAGCGGAGGTGGGCGACGCTCAGGTCTTGAGCCTCGTCAACAATTACGTAATCGAAGATGACCTTGCTGGAATCCTGAATAAAGTCGGCCAGTTTTGTAAACAATTCAGCATAGGTGAGTAGTTGCTTCGAGGCTAATCCCCCGCGGGCGCGCTCAAAAATCGACCACAGAACTCGCCTCTGCGCTTCGGGCAATTTAGTCTTGCGGCCAAGGCGCACCACATCGCGGTACTGCTCCCATGATCGCAATTGCCACGCATCGACAACCTGTTCCCATTCTACCCATAGGAAGTGGCCTGAGAATTTCGTTTCTTCACCCGCTTGTGCAGCGTCCTTCAGACCTGCCCTAATTTGTTCGGGCGTAGCGATAGTACATGGCCCGATAAGCGATTTGTACAATCGCAATGCCACGGCGTTGAGAGAATGTACGTCGATACGCTCACCGAGCCGGGGCTCATTTGCCAGCAATCGGCGCAAACCAATTTTGAGAGCATGGGCCAGAGAATCGGAAAAGGTCGTTAGGAGGACGCGACTCTCGGTATGGGTGCGCGCAAGATATGCAGCCCGATGAAGGGCGACGATAGTCTTTCCTGTCCCGGCCGAGCCAGAGACCCGCGCAGGTCCAGAGTATTGTCTCTCAACAATCTGTCGCTGTTCAGGATGTAAATAGATTGTCCATTTATCCCAAGGGTAATCGAGTGCTCTTTCCAGCTCCTCGATGTTCGTAAGCACGCGAAACCGGCGCTGTGCATCGGGATGCGTAAATGGGTTTGATGCAGGAATTGTCTGCTCGGCCTTCCTTGGCCTGCCGCCAGTAGCCAGCTCAAGCAAAGCTTCGGATGCTTCGGCCGGCAAATGGTCCGCCAACGCGAACAACGAGTCTTCGGTTGCGGCCTTTACGTCAGCCAGCCATTCGATAGGTACGCCGAAATCGAGCAAATCTTCGTCCGAAACGCTCGCGAATATCTTTGTCCTTGAAAGAATCGCAGGGGTCGGGGCCATCTCTGCGGCGGCTTCGATATAGACCGGGATGATTATCTCTTTAACGGTTTCTCGAACTTCTACGAGCTGTGCTGCGCCCGTCTTGGGGTGAGTCTCGATTTTTCGGCGTTCAGCCCAGTCGTAGGCTTTGTCGTGATGATCGACATAACAGAGTAGCAGGCTTCCTGGGCCCCGGTGCACAATCAACCGGATATCGGAGTTAACTCTGACAGACCAAAAGCTCTTGTCCTTGGATTTTTCCAGCTTATGGAAATGCATTCCCGGATTGGCGGGATTCATTTGAAGGTCGAAAGCCGTTGTCTTCACGGCCTTCTGTTCGTCGCCTGTTAGGCGCGCTAGACTGTCTGAAAAGGTGTCTGCGATCAAAAAGTCCAAAAGAACAGCCTTTCAAACCGACGGATGCGTTAAGAAGCACAAGTCACAGAGAGCGTGTCTTACTGAAGTTAGACCTTAAACACCTTCATCACTTCATCGCCCAGGTGATTGATCACTTTAACTGCAACGCGTCCCTTGGAAGGCGGACTAAACGGCCTGGAAAGATCGCTGTTCAGAGATGCCCAAGCGTCGGCATCTATTTCAGCTCTGAGCGTTGTTTTGAGTGCATTGTAGGGATCACTGGCGCCTAGGAAATACGCGTGCCGTACAAAAAAGCTCTCCTCATTGTAATCAGTGTCAAGAAGCCAACACGCTATCCCATCAGCCCCGTCGCTAACGACTTCGCCAGTTTGCGGTTTGAAAACATCGACTCCGTTTACTTTGACGCGCAGCCTGCCGTCTGTTTCGCGGATAAGATCAATATCGGGTTCGCCAAAAATGACAAATAGATTTCCCTTACCAGTGTTTTTGAGGTCTTCGGCCATATGAAGGTCGGCATTCATTCGCGCCTTCAAGACAGGTATCCTGCCTAATTTCGAGAACTCAGTTGTGTGAGCTTCGTAGTTGAACGCGCACGTAATGAGGACGTCGAAAGCAGAGTCGCCAGCCTCACGTGCGGCTGCCACCAGGTCCGGCCGTTGGACGGTCCCAAATTCAGGCCCTATGAAAATAGCAGCCCGCCTTTCTATGTCGCCCTCCAAATATCTGCCTTCAGCGCAGACCAATTCGCCAGGCCAAGGCACCAGTGAGACGAAATTAATCCGGTCATCCTTATGTGCTTGTTGGACACCTGAGATTCTCAAGTTCTCCAGTACCATTTGTGGGAAAGACTGGTTTGCCGCTACGTCATCTGTGCGCTCGTCAATAAGTTCATCGTCAGCGCCAACGGCAATCATCCTGTGAGGACTTAAGCTCTCAACAGTAAACGGCCCTGCGACACGGACCTTCTTTCGGTCGTCATAAGGTCTATCAAACAGGTATTCAAATTCGGCTTTTGCCGAAATCGATTTATCGACCTCCGCCTGTCGCTCTATTGTTTGTGACCACCATTGCGCATGGAGTTTACGTGCATCCGGGCCCCATTTATCATCTTGCGAGCGAGGCACTTGCCAAGGCTGCCACGACTTTTGAAGGGCCCCATTCAGCGCTACGAGCGTCGCATCGAGTTTTTTCTGCCAGGACGCATCGATTTCATCGAGTTCAGAATTGCGGACAATGGAACTAAGCATAATGTGAGGCACGCGGTCGTAAACAAAGCCATGTCGAATATCATTGCGAACTGGCTGGGAACTGGGCGGCACTCGCGTCAGCTCGGCTTCCTTAAGCTGACCCTCACGAGAGTCTGTCAGTAGGAAATATGGATACCGGCCCGCCATGATCCTGGCCCGTGCCAAGGCTAACGCAACACGGGAGGTATCGATAGTGATCCAGCGCCTTCCCCAATGTTCCGCCATCATGGCAGTGGTGCCCGACCCGCACGTTGGATCGAGCACAAGATCCCCTGGATCAGTAGCCATCAATAAGCAGCGCTGGACAACTTTCTCCGAAGTTTCGACGACATACCGCTTTTCAGACGCGAAACCGGCAATTCCAGTATCTGCCCAAATGTTGTCTTCCTGAAAGGCGCCGAAGTCTTGAAAATATCGGACGTAATATAGCCCCTTGTCGGTAGCACTTAGGCGTGAGGCGATTTTGAGCCGCTTCATACCCAGTTCGTTGGTCTTCCAGCGAACCTTTTCTGAGGGGCGAAGTGTTTGCCCCTCAAATTCTACAGGAAACCAAGAGGCGGCACCTTCGCCTTTATCGCGGCCGACGCTCTGACTAGTAAGATTGTCGATTCGAAAAAGCCGAGCGCCCGCAGGGAGAGCCTGCTGTCCAGAAAGCTCTTCTGGGGTGATCGCACGTTCGGACAGATCTGGCAGCCGCACTCGCTTATATGCGCCGCCACCCGCGCCGCCGACCTGCTTAAGCGTTAAGGGCTGCCGATACTTAAGGTGTGGACGAGATTTAGCATAGAACACCAACACGTCGTATGTGCCCGACAGATACTCGGATGTCGCGCTCGCGGTTTTTGAAAACACGATTTGCGAAATGAAATTTTCAGCGCCGAAAACTTCATCGAGCAGTGATCGGATTAAATGGCAATTATCCTGACCAATTTGGACAAAGATAGACCCAGTCTCATTCAGCAGGTCGCGCCCCACCGTCAAGCGGTCTCGTAAGTAGGTCAGATAACTATGAATGCCGTCCCGCCACGTATCACGAAAAGCCTTAACCTGTTCGGGCTCGCGGGTAATGTGTGTCACATTGCCGTCTTTGACATCACGACTCGTGGTTGACCATTGAAAATTACTATTGAATTTAATTCCATAGGGCGGATCGAAATAGATGCATTGCACCTTACCGCGCAGGCCTTCTCGTTCGGCCAAGCTAGCCATCACCTGCAAGGAGTCGCCCAGAATCATCCGGTTCGACCAATTTTGGTCGTGCTTGTAAAAGTCTGTTTTATCGACTCCCTTTGGGATGCCGTTGAAGTCAGAAAACAGGTCAGCGCTGGCTTCGCCGGAATTGTGAGCGCGCTCTTTCGTTTCGCGAAGTAGATCGTCAATAAGCGCTTTTGCGTGAACCTTTTCCTGAATATAGAGCGGAGGTGCCTGAACAATCAGATCGCTCCAGTCTTGCTCGTCCTTTCCGCGCCATACTAGCTGCGGGTCCAAATCGGTGTTGCGGGGGTAGCGAACCTTTTTCGATTCCTGCTGCTCTTTATCGAAAACGGACTGCAATTCAGCGGTCGGAATATTTTTCCGTTTCGCTTCATCGTGCTTCAGTGTTTCAACTGATTTTGTGGGGACGGGTTTCTTGGCCATAGCTATTTGTACTCGTTTGCGCGCTCAGCGGCTGCGTTCGTAATCATCTGGTCGAATTTTCCGGCGATCTTTGACTTGAAGTCGGATTCGATCTGATACACTTCGGCGAACTCAGCGAAAGCCCACCGGCCATACGATCCAATGTGGTTCACTCCAGGTACCCAATAAGTATCCATGGTGGACTTCTTTTCTTTGGCGTCTTCGCGCCTATAGCCCTTGATCTCAACGATCAGGTACAGCGGATTGTCTGGGCCGTGGCCGTCATCTACCTTCACAATGAAGTCAGGGATGTATTTCCGCATTTCAGAGCCGTAGCGGTACGGGACCTCCAGGCCGAGGTTGTGGTTCTTGGTATAGGCGATCACCTGCGGGTGGGATTCGGCGACCCGGCAAAATTCGCCCTCCCAATCGCTATCCAGAATGACCCAATTGACCTGATTTTTTGGTGGCGGGCCACTCGTATCCCAGCGGTCTTCACGTGACGTGTTGAACCGAACATGGGAAGTGGAACCGGTTGGGTTGTAGGGATCAAGCAGAGCTTTGATCGGTCGCTCGCCAAGAAACTGTCTTGTGATCGCGGCCGTAATCCGGTTGCAGGCCATATCAGCAAGGCCTTGGTACATAAGCAGCGCAGGATAGGTTTCGCCCTTGCAAACGAGGCAGGTATCAAGCCATTCCTTGGTGATGCGCTTCAATTGTCCAAAAAGGTGGAGCTTGGGCTCTTCCCCTGGATCACGCCATTTTGTGTAGAGAAGACGCTGTGTCAGGTGAAACACCAGCGATGAAGGGCGCATATCGCCCAAATGCTCCAAACTCATATCGACGCCTTCGCCGATAATGCCGGAGTTGCGGGTGATAGATGGTCCCACCAGATCGGGGCTTAACTCCAAAATGGAGTCATCATTGAAATCTGCCGTAAGGCGCTCTTCAGGCAATTCGACCCGATAGCCTTCGACACGCGGGAAGCGAATTTCTAGAGCGTCGCGATCTGGGCGCACGGCCTTCACCTGCACCGTCTCCCGCGGCGGCTGCGGCGGCGCGATAACGGGCTTCGCCGTGAAATCGAAGGGAATGCCAAACACATCAGCATATTCGACGTTAAACAGCCCTTCCTCGTTGAGCTGATAAGACTGGCGGCGCAGGGCGCGGCCAATTACTTGTTCGCAAAGCAATTGCGTGCCGAATGCGCGGACGCCCAGAACGTGCGTCACCGTATTGGCATCCCAGCCCTCGGTCAGCATTGAGACCGACACAACGCAGCGAATGTTACCACCGAGTTGTCCGGCCTTGCCGACCGTATTCATAACCTCCCGGAGCAGCTCTTGATCCGTAATGTTATCGCCGGCGCGCGCGTCATTTGTACGCTCTACGATCTCGCGGCGAAAGCGTTCGATCTCATCGGCCGCCATACCGCGGAAACTGTCATCAAGCGCATCGCCGGCCTCTAGTTGTTCGCTATCGATCAGAAGGGTATTGGGGCGGGGTAGCGGATTGCCTGTGGTTTCATCAAAGTTGCGGAAGAGGGCCAAACGACCATTTTCAAGCGTGGTTGTACCGTCACCATTCTTGCGATGAAATCCCGAGATGAAGTCATAGACGAGTTTCGATATCGCGGTGTTCTGACAAACGATGATGAAGCACGGCGGGACCTTGATGTTTTTGGCTTCCCAAAGTTGGAAGGTCTTTTCGTAGTGCCCATAGAGCGCCTGGAGTGCTGTCTGCAGGCGCGTCGGCAATTTGAGCGGATCAAGCTCATCGCCTTGCCCGCGGCCCTTCTTGGGCATGTCACCACGGATATTTTCCCAAAGGTCCCGGAAAACGGGCAGCTCATCGCCAGGAATGTTCTCAGCAACGGGAACGCGCGGCAGTTTCACAATGCCGCACTCGATAGCATCCATGAGAGAAAAGTCACTCATGGTCCATGGGAACAATGTGCCTTCTGCGTACCCCGATCCCTGCAGGAAGAATGGCGTTGCGGATAGGTCCATCACGCGCGCAACGCCCAATTTGCGGTTGACGGCCTCCAATCCAGAAATCCAAAGGCGAGCAGCCTCATTATTTTTTTCCGCCTCCTTCTTATCGTCGCCCTTCAACTCTTCGTCGTCAGCATCTTTTGGTTTGGCGCGGTAACAATGATGCGCCTCGTCATTGATGACGAGAATGTTTTTCATGCCCATCAGATCCGGCATCACGCGCTGGATCATCTGGCCTTCTGTCTCGCGCGTATTAAGCTCGGCGCCACCACGGCCTTGCAACAATTGGCGGCCACCTTTCGATATGTCGATCACTTCGCGCAGTTTGAACGCGTGGTAGTTCGTCACCACGATCTTTGCCCGATTGATATCGTCGAGCATGTCGTTTGGGACGAGTTCTCGGCTGGCGTAATAACTGTCAGGATCGTTGGGCTGGAGGACGCGCAAACGGTCCTTAATGGTCAGACCTGGAGCGCAAACCAGAAAACCTCTCGTAAATTGTTTGCTGCCCGGACGCCGAACCGCATTGATCGTTTGCCAAGCTATGAGCATAGCCATAACTGTTGTCTTACCAGCGCCAGTCGCCAGCTTGAGAGCTAGCCGCATCAATTCGGGGTTGGCGTCCTTGTTGGCAGATGAAAGCAGTTCCAAAATCCGCTTCCCATGCGCGATATTTGGCGCCACCTCCGTCAACCAGATGGCGGTTTCGACAGCTTCGACTTGGCAAAAGAATGGCCTAATGTTGCTGAACTGGTGATGACGCCAGTGTTGCAAAAGGCGGCCAGTTTCAGGCGTGACCTGCCACTGGGCAGGAGAGGGCAGCGCGCGCCAGGTGTTCACATAACCGCGAACCTCATTGATGATTGAGGTCTGGTCATATTCCTGGTCTTTGGTGGAAAGGCCTTTGCCTTCATCAAAGACAATCTCGACCTGTGCGGCCGACCGTTTGCGCTTTTTTGGCTTGGGGATCGGCGTGAGAAATTCCGCGCGACGACGGCTATCCAGCGTCTTTTGGGTGGGCTGGCCGTGTTCGTCCAGCTCCCAATGCCGTGCAGGAATCTCATATGGCGAGTTCAGGATAGGGTGGTCGAAAAAGGGGTTAGACACTCAGCCCCCGCCCACATCTCTTGAATGTGCAGTTCATCAAACCGGCCCCCAGCCGCTTGCAATTTGCTCAGCTCGCAACCGGCTGAGGCAGATTGAAGTTCCTAACGCATTGATTGGGCCGGCCTTAACTGACACCGGCCCGGCCAGCCCGTTGGATTATTACAGATAACTCGAACAAATCTACGGATAGCTAGACGGCGCCCAAGTCACCCGAGCCGCTTCACGGCCTGGTCAAACTCCTTCTTGTTTACAACGACAACGGGGGTTTCCTTGGGGTCGTCCACGGTCGGGGCTACGTCCAGGCGGAGCCGCTTGTTGAAGTAGTAGAGCAGGGCACAACGGACCGGCAGCGTCAGTTGTCCATCCGGCATATCGTAATCGAACGCAATCATGCGCCGTTGGCCGTCGGACAGTTTGGGGTTCGGCGCAAGAACAACGTCGAAGAACGAAAACCATTCGGTGTCCGCCTCCGCTTTCGCCGCCGCGGGTTCTTGCTGACCAGTGTCCAGGAAGCGCGAAAGGATAAAATCTTTGAACCGATGTTCCTCATGACAAAAGGCGCGGATGTGCCAGCGAAGTCCGTCATTGGCGAATGCGTGCGGTGTAATACTGCGCCATTGAGCGTCAGGTCTTTTCGGGTTCATAGAGTGATAGTGAACCGTTAGACCGCGCTGATTACGGATCGCCTCCAACAGCGCTTTCAATATTCGCGGCTCGACGCGGCGATGGGGGATCGGTAGCGCATCCACGTTCGGTGGCGCGATGATGGGCGTCTCATCCAGTCGTATGACGCCGTCCGCGATGGCTTTGAGCTGGACGAGGTATCGGTCAGCGTTGGGCTTGAGAAAGCGGGGCGCAAACGCCGCGGTGGCGACGTAGCGCTTCTGGGTCGCGTCGTACTCCATGTTCTCAGGCGCCAGTTCGCGATAGTTCGCCAGGTCGGTGGAGGCCTGCGGGGTTGAGACGTTGAACCTGGAAATCAGGTCGCCCCGCCGCACACCGCCGTCCCAAAACAGACGAAATTCAATAAATTCAAGGCGTTGTTCCGGTCCCCAACGCCTTCGGTCGTCAGCCTTGATTTCCATGTGTGCATAATCCATATAGTTACTTGACGGGTATAGTTACGATACCCATATTGAAACTAGTCGTATCAGATTCTCCGGTCAACGCGAAGGGCGGTCCTTCAAGGGACCAAGCCATTTCGAGGTTCAGACCATGTCCATCCATCAAGCCCTTCTGGGCAGCACGGCGCCGGTCGGCGAAATCCTGCTCGCCGACACCGCTATCCGCATCGAACTGCCGCCCAGCAAGCACAAGCTGGCGGTGGACCGCTACGGCGCGGTCCGCAATCATATTGAGCGGCCCGATAGCCCCCTTTTTGACCGCGTCGCCTACTTCTATCCTCAGGGCTCCATGGCGATCCGCGCCACGATCCAGTCGCGCAAGCGCGGTGATGGCTACGATATCGACATCATCGCCGAACTCCTGGTGTCGCCCTCGCTGAGCCCGGCTGGGGTGCTCGACCTTCTGTTTGAAGCGATCAACGGTCCCAAGGGGTCGCGCTACCACGGGATGGTGGAACGCCAGACACGTTGCGTCACCGTCTACTATGAAGACGGCATGCATCTGGATATCACGCCGTCGTCCCTGATTGACGCGCTTGATCCGCGCCGCAGTCACATCTTCCACGCCAAGCCCGAGGAGCCGGTCGCCCAGCACAAGCGGCTGGTGATGAATTGCTGGGCGTTCTGCGAATGGTTCAACGCCCGCACTCCGGCCGATATCGATTTTGCGAAGGCTTATGGCACACGCGCCATGACATTTGACGCGGCCTTGCTGGCCAAGGACGCCGCCGTGAAAGAAGTGCCGGCCCACTCGACCGAAGAGGGCGGAAAGTCCACCGCTGTGGTGGCGCTCCAGCTTTTGAAGCGTAACCGCAATATCCGCTACGCGCCCCGCAAGGACCAGCGCATGCCGCCGTCTGTGATGATGGCGAATTTCGCGGCCCAAACGTCCATGCCCGGCACCAGCATTTCCGGGGCTCTTGATGTTCTCTCCGGCGCCATGCTGGCCTCGCTGGAAGCCGCTGAGGCCCGCGGTCAACTGATCGATGTTGAGAACCCGAAGTGCAAGGGGGAGCGGTTCACGGACCGTTGGCCGGAAAACCGCGCGGCGCAGCGCATCTACATTGAAGACCTGCGCACCTTCCGCAAGCAGCTCGCCGGGCTTATGTCGGAAAGCTATACCTTGGCCCAGAAGCGGGATCTTCTGGTCGCGATGTTCGGAGAGGGCCCGGCTGACTCGGTCGTGCAGGACTACGCCTCTCGGCTTGGCCGCTCGATCAACACCGGGGTTCGCGGCATCGCGCCGTCCGGGCGGGTCATCCCGGCCGCGGCTGCGGCGGGCGTGATTTCCTCTCCGGCGCTGGCTCAGCCCCGCGGCCATACCTTTTATGGGTCGAAATGGCCGGGCAGCTAAAGTCCATCGGGCAGCAGGCTCACGTCATGCATCGCCTATGGCCACAACTCCAAATCGTAAGGCAGACCGCCGACTTCGCGGCCTGGGAAGGTCCATTGGTGGGGATCGAGCGCGCGCACATTGTCCAGATTGCCTTCGGCCTGCCGGGGGAGGGCGATAGCCCGATGTTTCGCCGGTTTCCGGTTGTCCGCGTTCTGTCGCCGGCATTGGTGCCGAACCTGGACGCACTGGAAGAGGCACCCTTGCCGCATGTGTTTTTTGACTTCGACGATTTGCCCATGTCGCCGCTTTGCCTGTTCGACCTGGAAAAGGATGAATGGTCTCATCGCGACTTTTTGGCCAGAACGACGGTGCCTTGGACTGCGGACTGGCTGGCCTGTTACGAATGCTGGCAGGCAACCGGCCGTTGGTATGGCGGCGGACGCCATGCCGGAAGTGCTGCCTAATGAGCAGCGAACCGGCCCGTCGATCCGATGGCACGATACAGGGGCTTCGCGTACCTCAACCTTGGCCGAAGGATCGCCCGTTCCGCATCCTGGCCCTCGACGGCGGCGGTATTTGCGGAATCTTGCCCGCGTCGATTTTAGCTGAGGTGGAGCGGCGCTACCTGGGCGGTGCATCGGTCGCGCCCTATTTTGATCTGATCGCTGGAACCTCAACGGGCGGCATTATCGCGCTGGCGTTAGCGCATGGCATGCCGGCATCGGCCATTCGGGATATCTATGTGAAGGAGGGCGGCAAGATATTTCCACCCGCCTCGAAACTTGGCCGGTTGTACCGGCTTTTTGTCCGCGGATATCGCTATCTCTATGAACGTGAACCTTTGCAGTCGGAGCTGGAACGCATCTTTGGCGATGCAGTGCTTGGCGACGCCAAGACCCGACTCTGCATCCCTGCTTTTGAGGGGCGGTTCGGCGAGCCGTGGATATATAAGACTCCGCATCATCCCGATTACAAGTTGGATCGCTCCGAACGCATGGTGACGGTGGGTTTGGCGACGGCCGCGGCGCCCACCTTTTTTGAAGCTCTCCCAAACGAGGGTTATGTGATGATCGACGGAGGCCTGTGGGCCAACAACCCGGTGATGAATGCCGTTGTTGATGCGCTATCCTGCTTTGACCTTGATCGCCGGCAAATCAAAATCCTAAGCCTCGGTTGCGGCGAAACCACATTCCAGGTCAGCGCCGCAATGGCTAAGGGCGGTATGTTCCATTGGTACAATGCCATCACCGCCGCGATGCGGGCACAATCGAAGAATGCCTTGGGGCAGGCCTTTCTCCTTATCGGGAAAGATCAGGTCATGCGCCTCGACGCCCCAGAGACGACCCGCGCAATCCGGCTGGACGATCATTGCCGCGCGGCTGCCGAATTGCCCAACCTCGCCCGATCCTTGGTCGAGGCCAGCGGACGGGAGATTCAGCGGCAATTCTTTGGGGAGCCAGCGCTGAAGTTTACGCCATGCAGTTAGAGCCGATCTGCTACGGCGAATAGAATGTAGGCGGGGCGCCCTCTGCGCCGGGCTTACCATGTGATAGCATTGGAATATTGGGGGTCAGTTATGCATCCGCTATCGGCGTCTCGTCTCAATTCATTCCTTGGGTGTTCCCATGCCGCGGCTCTCTGGCTTGCTGGTGTGAAGCCGCAAGACGCAGCCGATGAAACGCTAAAACTTTTCCGCGAAAAAGGGTTTGAGCATGAGGCGGTAGTTTTGGCGCGGCTGGAAGCGCAGTATGGCGCTGCCGCAAGCATTCCGGCTAAAGGCTCTCTTGCAGATCGCGTAGAGGCAACCCGAAATGCGATAGCAGCGGGCGCAAAGCTCATATACCAGGGCGCTTTGTCAAAAGATGCTTGGCTCGGTTATCCAGATTTTTTGGTGCGCTCGGAAGTCGGTGACGTATTTGCGCCAGAAGATGCCAAGCTCGCACGCCGCGCGAAGGGCGAATATCTGTTGCAGTTGGGACTCTATGCTGAGCTGATGGAAGCCCTTTATGGTGTTCCCGTCGGGCAAGGCGTGATTCATGTTGCTGCAGGTGCACCGGAAAGTTTTGACCTCCGCCGCACGCGGTATATTCTCAAGCGTCTCATGCGCTCCTTCGAGCGGTTTGTGGCGGACGACAGACGGTCCACGAAGGCTGTACCTTGTGCAGCCTGCGAGCAATGTGACTACAAAGGGCGCTGCGAAGACGAATGGCGCCAATCTGACAGCCCGTTCTTCGTAGCCGGCCTTAGCGGCGCCCAGGTGGTAAAGCTGGCCGCAGCGGGCGTGCATACCCTGGCGCAGCTTGCGGCGCTTCCCGCCGGCACCAAAGTCGATGGCATGGGGCCGGATACGGTCGTCAAATTGTCCGATCAGGCGCGTTTACAACTCAACGCGCGCAATAGCGGCAAGCCTGGTTTCGAGTTGCTACCGCCGGCTACGGGGCGCGGTTTTGGTATGCTTCCGGCGCGCGACAAGGGCGACCTGTTTTTCGACATGGAAGGTGATCCTCTCGCGGGGGTAGGGCTGGAATACCTGTTCGGCATTTATGGCCGCATCGGCGCTGCGGCGGAGCCCATATTCACACCCATCTGGGCGCATGATCCTGTCCAGGAAAAGGCGGCGTTTGAGCGCGTTGTCCGCCTGTTCGTTGACCAGGTCACGCAGCATCCCGGCGCCCACATCTACCACTATGCGGCCTACGAGCCCACAGCGCTGAAGAAGCTCGCCATGCGCTACGCGACCATGGAAGCAGAACTCGACCAGCTATTGCGGGAACGCCGGTTCGTCGATCTGTACCGCGTTGTTGTCCAGGGTCTTCGGGCTTCAACGGAGAGCTATTCGATCAAGGATTTGGAAGCCCTGTACTGGCGTAAGCGCACTGGAGAGGTAAAGACCGCTTCGGCCAGTATCGTCGAATATGAGCGCTGGAGCGTGACCCAAGACCAAGCGATTTTGGACTCCATCTGCGCTTACAATCAGGATGACTGTGTTTCTACGGCGCATCTGCGGGACTGGTTGGAAGGATTGCGGCCAGCCGGCGTCAGTCTGGATATTGTCGATGACGGCGGCGACAAGGCAGAGGTTTCAGCCGAACGGGCGGAGCGTGAAGCCCGCAAGCAGGCGCTTGCCGCAGAAGTGCGCGCCTGCGCCAACGGTGATGATCGCGTTCGAGACCTTGTGGCGGAACTGTTATGGTTTCACCAGCGCTCGCAAAAGCCTGGCTGGTGGGCCCTGTTCGAAAGACAGGCTTGGTCAGACGACGAACTGATTGATGATGCTGAAAGCCTCGGCGGCATAACGCGAAACCCCAACATTGCCCCGGTGGCAGTCAAACGATCCTTCGATACCACCTATATGTTTCCGCCGCAGGATACCAAGTTGAAGGTTGGTGACACACCACGCATCGCCGAAACCTTGGGTACTTGCGGGACCATCGTGGAAATTTCGGCAGAGGATGGCCGTGTGGTTCTGCGCCGTGGCGCCAAAGCCGCCGCCCTGCCGGACAAATTCAGCTTGGTGCCGGCACCGATCAATCTTCAAGGTGTCCCCGACGCGGTACTGGCTTTTGCAGAGCGCTTCGCGCGCGGGCCGTTGCCCGCTGACCAGGCGCTCGTGGACATCCTCATGCGCCAAGTTCCCCGTCTGAAAGGCCGTCAACCGGGACAGCCGTTGCGCGGTCCCGGCGAACCGTTGACAGACGCTGTAGCGCGGGCCGCGATGGACCTTGACGGCAGTTACCTGATTATTCAGGGGCCGCCTGGCACGGGCAAGACCTATACCGCTGCTCATGCGATCGTGACGCTTCTGCGGGCCGGCAAGCGTGTCGGAGTTTCATCCAATTCGCACAAGGCGATCAATAAACTGCTCAGTGAAGTGGAGAAACACGCCGAAGTGGCTGGCTTTCACTTTCACGGCGCCAAGAAGGGCAACAAGGACGCCCCGGAGACAGAATATAACGGCGCGAACATCGCAACGATCTTCGATTCGAAGGACGCCAATCCGGCCCACCGTCTTGTGGGCGGTACCGTCTTTCATTTCTGCCGCGAGGATCAGCGGCAGGCTTACGACTATCTTTTCGTGGATGAGGCCGGTCAGGTTTCCTTGGGCAATCTTGTGGCCATGGCGGGTGCGGCGACCAACATCGTACTGGTCGGTGATCAAATGCAACTCCCGCAACCGGTCCAGGGCGTTCATCCCGGTGAAACAGGTTTGTCCAGCTTGGAATACTTGCTGGAGGACAAAGCGACGGTGCCGGAGGATCGCGGCATTCTCTTGAATGAAACGCGGCGCCTCCATCCTCTCCTGTGCAGTTTTATCTCCGACGCGATCTATGATGGTCGTCTCACCGCACATGCCTCAACGGCCCAGCGGCGCTTGCAAGTCCGTCCAGGCGCCGAGGCAGCCATTCGGGAAGCGGGCATCTCGTTTGTTCCTGTCATCCATGATGGCTGCACCCAATCCAGCCGCCCGGAGGCGGAAGCGATTGCCCGGCTGATTGACTCTCTGTGCGGCCAATCCTTGGTTCGCGGCGAGAGCGTCACGCCCCTGACGCCGGGCGAAATTCTGGTTGTGGCTCCTTACAATCTGCAAGTGAACCTCCTCAAGGAGGTGCTGCCACCAGGCGTACAAATCGGCACCGTTGATAAGTTTCAAGGGCAGGAGGCCCCGGTGGTTATTGTGTCCATGACAACGTCGAAGGGATCAGATGCGCCGCGAGGAACTGAGTTCCTCTTCAATCCCAATCGGTTCAACGTCGCGATAAGCCGTGCGGAATGTCTTGCCATCGTCGTACATGGCGCCGACCTTCTCGAAGGTGCCTGGACGAAGATTGACGACCTTCGCCGCCTCAACTTGTTTGCGCACGCCGAGGCCGTTGCGAGTTAAAGATGCAGCGCTGCGATAGTCTTGTCAGTGCGTTACAAAGGTGTTCCACACGCCTGTGTCCAGCTCCATCGCGCAGAAGGCTTCAAACAAATAAAGCTCCAAAGGGTTGTCAATGGCTATCGTCGCGCAATTGAGGGACCGTAGATAAGTTTGTGCGGAATCAAAGGCGGACTTAAACACTGTGTCCTGCATGGCCTGTGACCGGGTTACTTCATGAGGCGAGTTTTTCGCGGCCATCCGATAGGCCAGGCTGGCGTCCGACTGCGTTTTTCCAAAGACGTGTTGACGCAAGCGCCCAATAACTGTTCTGGAAATGCCCACGTAAACAGGCTTGCCCGCATCGATCAGAACATAACAGCCTGAAAAATCGCTTTTGAGGCCAAGCTGCTTTGTGAGGAAGGCGGGCCCAACGCCTGGCTTGCAAAAGTCGGTCAGCGCGTGAGGTGTTTCGAGCGCACGACGCATCTCGTCCATGTACTGAGGAAATACTCGGAGGGTGAGGTCCAGAAACTTGTGCTGGCAGGCGTCTATCGGCATGTCTTCCCCTTGCCCATGTCTTGGCCAATTTATCGCGCGATGCCGCCTAGAGGGCAAATTCCCTGCCAAGAGACTAGGAGGGCAGTGCTCTAGGGAAGCTGTCCGTCACATAATGGGCCTTTTGACTACGGCGAATTTTGGTCCCCCCCAAATACGCCGGAGTGCCTTTTGGCGCCGTTTGGGTATGGTGCTGGAGGTTGGGACGATGCGCGTAAGGAGGCCCCTTGAGACTGCTGATCGCCCTGATATTCCCCTGGCTAACCTTTTTCACGATTGGCCGGCCGGTCGCAGGCCTGTGCTGCCTGATTCTCCAGATCACGATTATTGGATGGATTCCGGCAACGATCTGGGCCGTTTATGCCCTCAGCCAGTTCAAGACAGACCGTAAGATCGAGCGGGCGTTCCAACGGTAGGGCAATTTCCCTAGGCCCCTGCCGGTTTTGCCGGTATTCGGCTGCTTCTGCCGGCCAGCCAGTGTCGCAATTTGCGGCCCTTGGAGGCATCATGGCCACCTGGATTGAGGTGGTTTTATGCAGATGTTCACCCCCAATGGCGATGCCATCCGGCTCAAGCGCAAGCAGCGTGCGCGGCGGATGAAGGGCTTTGCCCATGAGATCGGTGTGTCGGAGCGGACCCTTCGCGACATTGAGCGTTACAACAAGCCTATTGATGAATCGCTTGCCGGCCGCATTGCCTCTTGCCTGAAGATGGATCGTGGTGATGTGGTCTTTGCAATCGATGGTCCACGCTTGGTCGTGACACCCGATGCGCTCGTGCCTCCGCCCGCTCCTATGCCCTCCACCCGCGGCAAACAATTGGTGCCGCGCTTCGACAAGGATTCTGCTCGCGATATCGGCAGCGGCGAGGCGCTGTTTGATCTGGCTAGTGGTTGCGACCTAGTGATTGCCGAGGCTCGCATTCCGATGGACAGTGAGATCAGCGGTTACGTGGCCGAGCTGGTCAGTCTGGTGGAGGCGGCAAGCTGGATGCACCGCGACCGCTTTTCGGACCTTGCCCCGGAAGCTGAAGTGGCGATGCGCAAGCGCATGCGGTATTTGCTGGTGCAATTGCGGGGCAACAACATTTGGACCTATGCGCTCCATCACTCCAAGCACCTGCCTGTAAGCAACGACGTACCTGAAAAATTCAGTGCCGACGTGGAGTGGCAAGCGATGGTGGTGTTTGGCCCTCCCGGCGAATACGGCGAAGACACCGTTCAAGTCGATGTCGATAACGGTCATCCCTGGATCATTGACTGGGACGAACCGCTTTTCGGCGCGCCGCAGAAGGCTTAGCGGCCCTTTGTAGACACGCGCAACTATGTTGAGCCGCGTTCGTGATTGCGGTGCCAAAATGGGCCGTTGAAATGTTCAGCACGTAAATCAGTTTGCTTTTCAAGGCCCTTGCCTGTGACGGGAACTGTCATGGAACCCTCGTGAATAAGGCATTTTTGCGCCCAGCGATTTTGGGGTTGATCCGCCGTTTTTGACACGCATAGATTGCACCGCGGTCTGCGTACTTGACCTGCTGCCAAGACATCGTAGTTCGCTGTCGGGCGTGTTGCCTCTTCCACCAAAGGGCTGGGGATCGGGCAAGGTTGCGATATGAATATTCAAGTCAGGGCCGGCAGCTTCGCATCCGTAGAGGATCGTCGTTCCTCTCAAGCAGCAACATCCGGGTTGCTCCATCTGCCTCGCCGCGCTTGGGCGTGGGAGCTTCTTCGTCGAAATCCGCAATATCACGCGGACTTTAGCGCTGTGGCAGCCGATGATGAAAAGGCAGCAGAGCGTTGGGGACTGTTGCGGCTTGAAGATCCAGCCAAGACCTCCATGGAGGCCGACACCTTCTGGAGTTCACGTTTGGCGCGGGATGTCTTGCAGCTTGTGGCCGAGCCATTACACGAACAGGGCGCCGCGCCGACCATTGATCTGGAAAACCTCAAATGTCGGGTTGTGGATTGTCAAAGCGATGGCGGACACAGCAGAAACTATTTGTTCGCGGAAAACGGACGGTCCCTGCAGGTCGCTGTCTCAGGTTCGACGCCTTTGCCCAATGCGCTGCTTTTGACCCCGATCCTGCCCATGCCGCGCTTTAGCAGTGAGCGGCTGTTTGCCGTTCGCCGGTTCACAGACCTCGCCAAGCATGGCGCACTCCGGCATTGCCTGTATCCCGCCGAGCGCAGCGCAAAGCGTTACGCCCATGTTGTTGCTGCCCTGGACGGCTGGCTGGAAGGTCGGCCGCATCGAGAAATCGCAACGTCGCTGTTCGGTAGCGCCTGGGTGGATCGCGCCTGGAACGATTCTGGCAATCATCTGCGTGATCGTGTTCGTCGCGCAATTCGGTATGGTCGGGAGTTGATGAACGGCGGATACCGGCGCTTCTTGAGCTGATCGCTATATCCGGGGCAGGCTGCCGCACTTAGCCGCCTTTGGGCCGGGTAAAGATTTGCAGGCGATGTTCGCGCTTGTCCGATTTGTATTCGTCACCCACAGCGACAAAGCCGACACGCCGCAGAGTGGCGTGCATGGGCTCATTGTCCGTTCGAGAGGTGGCAAATACGGGTCCGTCGAGCCCTTCGACTGCACTTGATACCAACTTGGCGGAAAGACCCTTGCCCCGCTCGGCGGGCGCGACGAATACCCAGCCGAGTTCGTGGGGCCAAGCGTCTCGCGCCAATTGCACCCCTGATTTTCGGGAGAGCTTGAACCGGTAGGAATCGCGTGGATTTTTGATGGCCGCGACGCCCACCAATCTTCCCTCGCGTTGGCAGAACACAAGCTTGGCGGCCTGCTGAATGAGGTCATCCAAACCGTCATCCGCAACTTCACCGCCTTCGCGCACAATCGCCGCAAATGCAGCGAGTTCGCCTGGAGAGCAGGCGTTGGGCACTTTGCAATAGGGATCGGGAATCGACATTGCATCGAAGTTATAATGTCCCGCCGCGTGGTAGCAATCTCAAGTGCTTGCGGGCGGCGAGATTGCGTTTCGGTCTGCTGGCGTGCCCTACGGGCCAGGCTCTATGGCGCTACGCGCCACCAAGCCCTGCCTCGCAGGTCTTGGCCCTGACGGGTAACGATCCTTCACGCAAGTACCAATAGGTCGGCGCTTACGCGCCGACTTTTTTTATGGCCATCCCCGTCAGGCGCGGGTGGCCGGCGCTCCCTTGTAGGCGCGCGGCGCCGCGCCGCAAGCCGCTCGCGCGGCTCCTCCACTTCGTTCCGGCCCTTCGGGTGCGGCGCGGCTCATGCCGCGCGCCTAACGGTCGCCAGTCGCCGTCCACCCCCGCCTTCCGGGGATTTGTGCGCGGCTTGGGTTCCGAGCGGAGAGCGACACATGAGCCATACCAACCAGCAGCCAGCCAGCGGACAGCGCGGCGATATTTATTCGGAGATCACCGGCAAGATCATTGCCCAGATCGAGGCGGGAATCCTGCCTTGGGTTCAGCCATGGGCGGGGGGATTGTCCCTTTCCATTCCCAAGAATGCCAGCACCCGCAAACCTTATTCGGGAGTCAATATCCTGCTGTTGTGGGATGCCCTGTTTTCGCGGGGGTATGAGCGCAACCAGTGGCTCACCTTCAAACAGGCGCTTTCCCTTGATGGGGCCGTCCGCAAAGGTGAGAAGGGTACAACGGCGGTTTACGCCGACAGTTTTGTGCCGAAGAAAGAGCAAGCCGCCGCTAGCGGCGACGATGAACCGCGCCGGGTTGCTTTCCTCAAGCGCTTCACGCTTTTCAATATCGCCCAATGCGACGGCCTGCCGGACGACCTTTTCCCGCCGCTTCGCGCCGTCTCGCAGATTGATCCCGTCCCCAACGCCGAACGGCTGCTCACCGCCAGCGGAGCCAACATTCAACGGGGCGGCGAGCAAGCTTTTTATCACACGGGCCAAGACTTCATTCGCATCCCGGAACAGAGCAGCTTTTTTACGCCGATCAATTTCTATCGCACCGCCTTGCATGAACTGACGCACTGGACCGGCCACCCCAGCCGCCTTGCGCGCGATTTTTCAGGCCGCTTTGGCTCGGAAGCCTATGCCCGCGAGGAATTGGTGGCCGAACTCGGCAGCGCTTTCCTTTGCACCAATTTGGGCATCGTCCCCACGGTGCGCCATGCCGATTACATCGGCAATTGGCTCACCATTCTCAAGAACGATAGCCGCGCAATCGTGAGCGCTGCATCCCACGCCTCCAAGGCTTCCGACTTTCTTCTCGCCTTTACCGATCAGGCCCAGCGGGCAGCCTGACCGGCATCTTTTCGCCCGTTCACAACAGGAGAACATCATGCATTCCCAAGCCATTGACCTGAAAAAACTCCACGTCTCGCCCCTCAACATGCGGGCCGAGCGCAAACCGCCGTCCCTTAAGCGCATGGCGGAAATCGCCGCCAATATCCTGCCCACCGTGCGCGAGCGCGGAATTTTGCAAGACCTCATCGTGCGGCCCAACAACGAAGGCTTTGAGATATTGGCGGGACGCCGCCGCTACTATGCCGCCCGCGTGATTGAAAACGAGCGCGGGTCTTTTGAACCCATCAAATGCGATGTGCGCGAAGGACTGGACGATGCCGCCGCGCTCGAAATCTCCCTGATCGAGAATGTCGCCCGCGAGGATGTGGACGAACTCAGCGAATATGAAACCTATTCGGGCCTCATCAAGCTGGGCCGTTCGCCCGAAGAAATCGCGCGGACCTTCGGCAAGACCGCGCGCGAAGTCACCCAGCGCCTTGCTATCGCCAACCTGTTGCCCCGTATCCGCGAGTTCTATCGCGCCGAAGAACTGGACGCAGGCGATTTGCAGCTTCTGACCATGGCGACCAAGACTCAGCAACGGGACTGGCTGGCCCTATGGGATGAGAATGATGCCCCCACGGGCCGGGCGCTCAAAGGCTGGCTGTTTGGTGGCGAAGCTATCGCCACCAAATACGCTCTGTTTGACCTGACCACTTATGCCGGAAAGGTGGTGGGCGACTTGTTCAGCGAGGACGGCTATTTCGCCAACGCCGACGCGTTCTGGACGGCCCAGGACGAGGCTATCGCTGCCCGGCGCGACGCGTATCTTGCCGCCAAATGGTCGGAAGTGGTGGTGCTGGAACGGGGTGCCCGGTTTCCCGAATGGGAGTTCGCCAAGACCAGCAAGAAGAATGGGGGCCGGGTCTATATCGAACCCACCCATACCGGGGAGGTGCGGTTTCACGAGGGGTATCTGACCCAGCGCGAGGCCAGCAAGGCCAAGCCCCGCAAGGCCGAGGCTGAGAAGGCGCCAGAGACAGACGGGCAGGGCGAAGCTTCCGCCCGCCCCGCCATCACCAAGACCATGCAGAACTACCTCGATTTGCACCGCCATGCCGCCGTGCGGCTGGCGGTTCTTGCTCGTCCTGCGGACGCGCTGCGGCTCTTGATCGCCCATGCGGTTGCTGCCAGCGGCAACTGGACGGTGCGTCCCGACAGCCGCCGAGCCGAGTCCGAAGCTATCCGCGAAAGCCTTGCGGGCAGCGAAGCGCAGCGGCTGTTTGAGGCCGAGGCCAAGCAGGTGCGCAAACTTCTGGCTCCCGCCATCCAAGGGGAAGGCGGGGAGGATGGGGACCGCGTTGCGGGGCAGGGCCACGACGATGGCCTGACCGTGCGCGTGTTCCAGCGCTTGCTCAAACTGAAGGATGCGGACGTTGCCCGGATCGCAACCTTTGTGATGGCCGAAACGCTAGCCTCGGGCAGTGAGGTGACGGAATGCTTTGGCGCGCTGGCCAAGGTGGATGCCCGCGCGCACTGGACCCCGGATCAAGCTTTCTTTGACCTGATGCGGGATCGGACTTCTGTGAACGCCATGCTGGCCGACCTGTCTGGCAAGAAGGCTGCTGACAAACTGGTGTCCGCCAAACTCAAAGACCAAAAGGCCGCGCTTGCCAAGGCAGCAGCCAGCGCTCCCCAATGGTGCCCCGGCTGGATGCAGTTCCCTGCAACTGGCTGCTAGTAATTTCGCCGCCCCGCCACGGCGGGGCGGCATTTCTTATTCCGATCGTCGCTCGGTCCGCTACCGAATATGTACTAAGACTGTCCGCTGATGCCCCAAAAATGGGATCTGGCCCGCTTCCGGCGATAGAAGTACTTCTGCTAAGATGACAACAGGCTCAGTTCAGATAGCTCCTATGAAAGCCTTTGGAGCCGCTGCTAAGCACCTCGAATGCGACGAGGACAAGGCGCGCTTTGAAGCCAGGCTGGCGAAGGCGAAGGGTCTGAAGAGATGACAGAAGGTCAGGCACATTGGGACAGCGCCTACAGCACGAAGGGCGACAACGTAAGCTGGTATCAGACAGGTCAGACCCCCTCGTTTGAACTCATCAAAGCTTCTGCGCCCATGCGGAGCGTGTCCATTATCGACATTGGGGCAGGTGCATCGCGGCTTGCCGATAACCTGCTCATTGCGGGGTATTCGGACCTGACGTTGCTGGATATCTCCGAAGTCGCGCTTTCCCGTACACGGGACCGTATA
Source organism: Alphaproteobacteria bacterium (assembly GCA_025924715.1). GTDB lineage: Bacteria > Pseudomonadota > Alphaproteobacteria > Micropepsales > Micropepsaceae > Rhizomicrobium. Next base: position 94,287 of record JAICHV010000002.1, on the reverse strand, counting down.
GGCGCGGCCGCAAACAACGTTGCATTCATCGTTGCGGACATAACCCGGTGGAAGCCTTCCCGCCCCTGGGACATCTGGCATGATCGCGCGGTGTTTCATTTCCTGACCGACAGTGGCGCGCAGGACGCTTACATAGGCGCACTGAAGCAGGGAACGGTGCCCGGCTCTACAGTGATCCTGTCCACCTTCGCCATGACAGGCCCGGAAAAGTGCAGCGGGCTCCCGGTCCAACGCTACAGCGCGGACACGCTAGCGGCGCGGCTGGGGCCGGATTTTGCCCTCTATACGAAGGGCACGGAACAGCACCACACCCCGTTCCAGACCACTCAAGATTTCATATACGCGGGCTTCCACCGGAAATGACCTCGATACTAGCCTTTCTGGGCGCGGCGTTGATGGAGATTTCGGGCTGCTTTGCCTTCTGGGCTTGGTTGCGGCTGGGCAAGTCGGCCCTGTGGCTGATCCCCGGCTTGGTGGCGCTGGCGCTGTTCGCCTATCTGCTGACGCTGGTGGATAGCCCTTTCGCTGGCCGGGCTTACGCCGCCTATGGCGGCATCTATATCGCCTGCGCCCTTGTCTGGGGCTGGACGGTCGAGGGCCACAGGCCGGACATATGGGACGCCGTCGGAGCTGCCATCTGCCTTGTCGGCATGGCTGTGATCCTTTTTGGCCCCCGCACAATGGCCGCTTGACCCACCTTTAGGGGTGGGTTTGTCAAAGGTAATATCGCCTAACGTAAAGCCTCAGATATGGCCGCCTGTGGCGCAAAGCTGACATTCGAACCGCCTCTTTTGCCCGAACGAGAGGCTGGGCGGTATATCATCTCGCCTATTGCTATTGCTCCTCTGCGCTATGCGCCTTTTGCCGATATGCGGCAGTCTGGCCGCGGGCGCGGTGCATTTTGCCGCGTGATGGAAGGGCGTGATCCGCCCTAGCGCCGGCCGTTTCTCGGAACGCCCGAATGCAGGCGTTGTCCCCATTATCTTGCCGGTCGGGCCATTTCTCCCTTGCTGGTGGCGAGAACCTACGGGCGGGTCTGGGCCTTCCGAAACCATCGCAGACAGGTTTTTTCCCCACCGTGCTCGCCCCTTCGGTGCTTGCGCGCGGCTCCTCGCGCCCAAGGCTTCGCCTTTCCAAAAAACCTGTCTGCTCCGGTCTTCCGCTGCGCTCCAGCCTTACAGGTTCGGGTGCCCATCCGCCGCCCGAAACGGTTCGCCATCGCAAGGGAGAATGGTCTCCCGCGACACCAAATGGAGACTGCAATGCCTGCTATCGGTCATGTCACCAAGTCCAAGGACGGCAATTTCAAGGGCCAGCTTAAGACGCTTTCCTTCCGAGCCCCGGTCGAAATCCTCCAGAACAACGCCAAGAATGGCGACACCCAGCCGGACTACCGCATCTACAGCCAAGCCGTCGAAATCGGCGCAGGCTGGGTCCGCAAGGGCAAAACGTCCGGCGAGGACTATGTCTCGCTGAGCCTTGCCGACCCAGCGTTTGGGCCCAAGAAGCTCTACGCCAATCTGGGCCGCGCCGCAGGACAGGATGACGACAGTGTGTTCGCCGTCATCTGGAACCCGGCAGACTAACGCCGACCCGGCCCCCGCGCATCGCGCGGGGGCCTCGTCTTTACGATCCAACTGGCGAATCTCATGACTCGCAAAGTTCGCCAGTGCTCAGGTCCGCGGCAGTGCGCCAGTGTTCATCCGGGGGGCTCGGCAGCTCCCGTTGTCGCGCCCACCTCAAACAAAAATGGTGAGGCGTTTGTATGATGGAAGCAAAACCGGGCGCGTCGTCGGCGCGCTCTCAAAGCCCCTTTTACACCCCAGTGCAGGCCGCGGATTTCGTCAAATTGTCATGGCGCACACTGGAGCGCATGCGGCAGAACGGCGAAGGCCCGGCCTACCGCAAGCACGGCCGATACATCCGCTATCATATCGCTGATCTTGAGGCGTGGTCGAATACTCATGCCATGACCCGGACCGATGCGGCACCGCGCGCTTAGCCTCGCGGCTGGCGCGCTCGTAGCAGGATGCTTGATCGAATTGGTGGCGATACCACGCCCACTTGTGGTGTGGAACGTCACGCATAGCGCGCCCATTGGCCTGTATCGCCGCGTCTTCGCAGGCGTCGAAAGCGGAGCCTGGGTCTTCGTCCATGCGCCGCGCGCCGCCGCCGACTTGGCCGCTGCCCGAGGATACCTGCCGCGTTTCGTGCCGATGGTGAAGCGCGTTGCCGCTTCGTCCGGCGATCATGTTTGCCGCGCTGGGCAAGCAGTCACCATCAATGGTCGTACCGTCGCAAGGGCGCTTTGGCAGGACTCGTTGGGTCGCGCATTGCCGGTCTGGACCGGCTGCATCGACCTCAAACCCGGTCAGATATTTCTCATCACCAGCGCGCCAACGTCTTTCGACAGCCGGTATTTCGGGCCGGTTCCGGTCGCCAACGTCATCGAAAGGATCGCACCGCTATGGACCTTCTGAACTTGTTCTCCGGATGTGCGCTCATCATTTCGGCGCAGTGTTCACCGTACGCAACTCCCGCCCAGCCGCACAAAGGTGTCGCGCAATGGCAGCCCATGGTGGCCAGAGCCGCTTCGACGTTCGCGTTGCCGGAAGCCTGGCTGAATGCCGTCATGGCCCGCGAAAGCGGCGGCAAGACCATGCTCAATGGCAGGCCCATCACATCGTCCGCGGGGGCCATGGGGTTGATGCAGGTGATGCCGCGCACCTATAGCGATCTGCGCAAGCAACTGGGTTTGGGTGCCGATCCTTACGCGCCAGCCGACAATATCACCGCCGGTGCCGCCTATCTGCAGCAGATGTATCGGCGCTACGGCTACCCCGGTATGTTCGCCGCCTACAATGCCGGGCCAGGCAGATTTGACGATTTTCTGCTGCGGCAACGCCCGCTCCCCAACGAGACTTTGGCCTATGTTGCCAAGATCGCGCCAGGTGCGGAGACGGCGTTTTCCAGCGTTGGACAGCCCGTTCTTGGCCTGACTCCTCGCGTGGCTGCGCCACGCTCGCGGGCACATTCCGAGGCGCTTTTCGTGTCCCTGAACACGCACAGCGCACTCTTTGTGCCGCTGTCCCAGCCCAATCACTGAAGGGTTTTCGCCGTGAAATTGCGCCGGACTCAGACAGGCAGAGAAAAATTCGCGGTAGGGCAAGATAAAGCGATGGTGCCACGCGGGCACCATCTTGTTGTCTGCACATCTATTTTGGGGGTGCAACGGCCATCTCGCGCGGTGCAACGGTGGCACCATGGCTGACGAGCGCGACTTCGAGCCACGGCTCGGCCGCATCCGCTCCAGCGGCGGCGGTCGCGGCAAGAGCTACCTACAGCGGGTGCTTCGGGCCGCCGCTTTGGCCGGGCCAGACCGTTCCGGGACGAGCAAGTTCCAGGGCAGCCGGATCGCGCGGGGATTTGGGGCGGGCAAAGTCCTCGCCAGCCGAGACAAGTTGTCGGCCTTCCGGTCACGCCGCGTCATCATCAAAACCCGCATCGTGAAAATGCGCGGCACCGGGGCGAAAGCGGCGGCGCTCCACATGCGCTACATCCAGCGCGACGGCGTTACCCAGGACGGCAGACCAGGCGAGCTATACGGACGCGACACCGACCGGTCAGACGGCAAGGACTTTTTGGAGCGCGGTGGCGGGGACCGCCACCAGTTCCGTTTCATCGTGTCGGCGGAAGATGCCGGCGAATATCCCGACCTCAAGCCGTTCGTGCGTAAGTTGATGGCCCGCATGGAAGCCGATCTGGGGACCAGCCTGGATTGGGTGGCGGTCGATCACCACAACACCGGCCATCCCCACACCCATATCGTGCTGCGGGGCCGGGACGATCTGGGGCAGGATCTTGTGATAGCGCGGGACTACATCGCCCATGGCATGCGCGAGCGCGCCGCCGAGATCGTGACCCTCGACCTTGGACCCCGGACTGATCTTGAGATTGAGGACCGCTTTGCCCGGCAAGTGTCGCAGGAGCGATTGACCCACCTGGACCGGGCACTGCGCCGGGCGGCTAGCCCGGAAGGGGAAGTCTCACTGGCGGATGGCGGTTGGGGCGTGGCGCGTCCGCATTGGGCGGGGCGGCTCCAGACTTTGAGCCGCATGGGCCTGGCCGAAGAAACCGCACCGGGGCAATGGCGGTTGTCCGCCGATTTGGAAACCACGCTGCGGGACATGGGCGAGCGCGCCGATATCATCAAGACCATGCACCGGGAAATGGCGATGCGGTCGATGGATCGCAGCCTTGCGGACTTGGCGATATTCGGGAGGCACGGCGACGGGGCTGTCACAGGCCGGGTCGTAACCCGCGCCTTGAGCGATGCTGGTGAAGGCCGGCACTACCTTCTGGTGGACGGTCTGGACGGTCGGTTGCATTACGCCGAAGTGCCGGAGAACGCAGATGGGGCGGTGATGCCTGGCACAATTGTCCGGCTGGGCGGCGCGGACACGCAGCAACGCCAGGTGGACCAGACGGTGGCCGCCCTCGCGGAGCGCCATGGCGGAACCTACAGTGCAGCTTTGCACCAAGCCTACGACCCGCAAGCCCGGCCTGAATTTATCACGGCCCATGTCCGGCGCCTGGAGGCGATGCGGCGTGTGGCAGGGCTGACGGAGCGCAAGCCGGACGGCTCCTGGACGATAGCCAAGGACCACGCCGAGCGTGGCGCGCAATTCGATGCTGACCGCGCCGGGGCGAAAGTAGAACTCTTGTCGCCCGTGCCCTTGGACGATCTGGCCAAGCGGCGCGCCCGCACTTGGTTGGATCAGGAGCTGATGGCGGAGAACCCGACGCCCGCGCATGACGGCGGGTTCGGCCAGGAATTGCAAACGGCCCTGCGTCAGCGTCGCGCCTGGTTGATAGCCGAAGGACTCGCCCGCGAAGAAGCCGGGCGCACGTTCTACCGGCGCGACATGCTCACCCACTTGCAGGCGCAGGAACTTACCGAAACCGGCGCGGCCTATGCCGACGCTATCGGCAAACGCTATATACCTGCTGCCGGTGGAACTATTGAGGGCGTCTACCGCGAGCCGGTCCAGCTCGTCAGCGGCAAGTTCGCCGTCATTGAGAAAGCGCGGGATTTTACGCTTGTTCCTTGGCGGCCGGTGCTGGCCCGCGAATTGGGTAAGAGCGTGCGCGGCATGATGCGCGGCGATGCAATCTCCTGGACGCTTGGGCGTTCGCGCGGGCAGTCGATCACCTAGTCGCGACTACCCTTGAAGTGCGTACCTTCGCGCGAGCTTTTGTCTTTGGGGCGGCTGGGTGTTCGGTTCCCAAGCAGTGGGAATGACTGTGGTCCGCAAGCACTTCGATCACCCGGCATTCTGCGATCTTGCCGTGACGCCCTTGGCGCACCATGCGCCGCAATTCCGTCTGCAGGGAAAGCAAACGCTCGATCTTGGCATCCACATCTGCGAGCACCTCCCGGGCCACGCGGTCCACGCTCTCGCAAGATTGTTCTGGCTGGTCGGAAAGCCGCAGCAATTCCCGAACCGCGTCTAGCGGAAAACCGAGTTCGCGGGCGTGGCGAATAAAATCCAACCGCTTTGCGTGCAGTTCGTCGTATCGCCTCTGGCCACCGGAGGTGCGGTCAGGAACCGGCATAAGGCCTTCTTGCTCGTAAAAGCGGATGGTGGGGACCTTCGTAGCGGACCTGACAGCCAAATCTCCGATGGTAAAGAACTTCTTCATGGGACTGACCCTATGGTTCGCCTGGGCGCTTGACCCTCTAGCGACTTTAGGTTTTATGCTTCCCAACGTCGAATCTCAACCGCAATGGGTCCAGGTTTACACGCGTCGCCAATGAAAAGACTCGCAGCCATTTTTGCCCTGCTTATCTGGTCGGTCAGCATGACCGTGTCGGCCACAGCGGGCATGGCTGTTCTGTGCGTCGAAAAAAACGGCAAGGCCGCGGTCGAGTATTCGATGGATAGCCGTTGCGACGAAGTCCGCGAGGCCGGTGCCGCAAAAGGATTAGGGGCTCAAGCGGTGGTTCATTGCACCGATTGTACCGACAGCGCCCTCACAACGACCGCCGGCACTTATACCCCGAGATATTCCGATGAGGCCGTTTCTCCGCAACTTACGGCCTACGTCGTTGCCTATCTAAATACGGCACAGGACTACGTTCCGGGTCGCGTTGGGGCAACGGCCTCCAGCGTGGAAAACGGACTCATGCGTTCGACCTATATGGGTCAACGCCAGACAATCGTCCTCCAGCAATAGCACTCGCCAAACGAAAAGACCGGTAACCCGCTTCGGGTTGCCGGCGTTCGCTTGCGCTCGCTTTGCTGGAGTTTTTGATGACGAATTTGCTGACGCCTATTCAGGTCCACCGCCGGTGGACCTCCCATCGTGATTTCCTTGTTCGCACATTTGGGGCCGCGGCCCTGGTGGCGGTTGTTGCCTGGGGCGCACCGCCGGCGCAGGCCCAAGCGCAGGGCGGTATCACTGCGGTTCCGAACGCCGCCAAGCCCATCCTGTCTCTGCCTCAGGCTATCGAAAAAGCTGTTCAGGCCTCTCCAAAACTTCAGGCCGCGGCCTTTGGGGTAGCAGCCGCTATGGGAAGTGAGCAACAGGCCAAACTCTACCCCAACCCAATTGGAACTCTTGAGGTCGAGAACTTCGCCGGCACCGGCCCCCAAAGTGCGTTTCGGGCAACAGAAACCACGGCCAGCGTTTCGCAGCTCATAGAACTTGGAGGAAAGCGCGCCGCCCGGCAGTCCGTGGCCCTGGCCGGACGGAAGGCGGCCGAAATCGATCTGACCACCATCCGGCTCGACCTGGCCCGTGACGTAACCGTTGCCTATGCCGACGCCTTAGCCGCCCAAGATGGGGTAGCGATTGCCCTTGAAACGGAGCGCGCCGCCCAGCAGGTCTTGGCGGACGTAACGCGCCGCGTTAATGCGGCCCGCGATCCGCTGTTTCAGCGCAGCAAAGCCGAAGTGGCATTCTCAACAAGCGCCGTTGCAAGGCAAAACGCCGAGCAAGAAAAGACGGCTGCGCTTCAGAGGCTGGCGCGGTATTGGGGCGCAGCCACGGTCGAAGAAACGCTTATCGATCAGAGTTTGGCACAGCTTGAACGTCCGCAAACGCTCGGGACTTACGAACTGCGCCTGCGGTCGGCGCCCGATTTTGAGCGGTTCCAACGCCTTCGCGATATGCGCGAGGCCGACCTGCGACTGGCGCAGGCCAATGCCGTTCCGGATCTGACGGCGGGTGCGGGTATGCGCCAATTCGCAGGCTCAGGCAGCGTCGCGTTCGTTGCCACCGTCTCGATGCCCATTCCAATCTTCAATCAAAACCAGGGTGAGATCGCACGGGCGCAGGCCGAACTCACGCGCGTGGCACAGGATCGCCGGCAGGCCGAACTAGAGCGCTCGCAGGAGCTTGTGACCGCCTGGACCGATTGGCAGACAGCCTGGTCTGACGCCAACAGCATCAAGGACAAATCTTTGCCGCAGGCCGAAAAGGCCTTTCAGTTGGCGCTGGCGGGCTATCGCACCGGCGCGTTTGAATACCTCGAAGTGCTGGACGCGCAGCGGTCGTTTTTCGATCAGCGCGGCCGGTATATCCAGGCGCTTGCCAAACTTCGCACGGCCAGAGCTCGCACCGAGCGCCTTGCGCCCGTGACGACATCCGACAATCAGCCCGCGGGGATAAACCAATGAAAACTCGATCGGAGCGTGCCGTCCTGTACGCAGGACTGCTTCTCACAAGCCTGATATTGGGAGCCTGCTCGGAGAAAAAGACCGATACGACGACGAAACCCGCAGCCGCGGCCGGTGTCGCGGCCATCACGCCCCAGGCCGCAGCCGCCGCCGGCATCCAAGTAGCCGCCGCCGGGCCGCTCGATATTCGAGAGACCATTACCCTCTACGGGACGGTCAAATCGAACGGCGAGCGTGAGCAAAATCTTCGCGCTCGGTACCCCGGAACAATCCGCGCGGTCCAGAAGAGCATTGGCGACGCAGTAAGGCGCGGCGATACGCTGCTCACGGTGGAATCCAGTTCGAGCCTTCAAACCTACGCGGTGTCCTCGCCGATCAACGGCACCGTGCTTGATCGCAAGGCGAACCCTGGAGAAGCGGTTAACAGTGATACGATCCTCATGCGGGTCGCTGATCTATCAACGGCATGGGTAGAATTCGCGGTTTTCAACCGGGACCTTGGTCATGTGCGCCCCGATATGCCAGTCCGTGTCACGGCGGCAGACGGAGGGTTCCTTGCCGAAGCAAAATTGAACTACGTCGCCCCGTCCGGCGACGCGGACAATCAAAGCGTTGTTGCGCGCGCCACTGTCGATAACGCCCGGAACACTTGGATACCGGGACAGTTCGTCACCGGCGACGTGGTGATCAGCGCATTCCGCGCGCCGGTAGCCGTGCTGCCCTCCGCCCTGCAAACCTTCAATGGAAAATCGGTCGTGTTTGTAGAAGGCCCGAACGGATTTGTGGCTCGACCGGTGACTGTCGGGCGTCGCTCCAAAACTGCGGTAGAAGTGACGAGCGGGCTCCGCGTGGGCGAGCGCTATGCAGCGGCGAACAGCTATCTCGTCAAGGCAGATTTACTCAAGGGCGAAGCGGAGGAAGATTGATATGAGAAGAATTGAAGCAATCATCCAACCGCACAAGCTCAGCAAGGTTGTCACCGCATTGCATGCGCTCACCGACTTTCCTGGCTTCACGGTGTTTGACGCTCACGGCCAGGGCCATGGACGTGGCAAGGGCGGTGTCTTCGCCTACGACAATAAAGAAGGCCTCCTTTACCATCGCCGGCAGGTCCTCGTCATTTTGTGCGAGGAGGGCAGTGCGTCCTCCATCGTTGAAACCATAACGGCCGCGGCCCATACCGGTCAGCCCGGCGACGGTTTAATTGCCGTCACCAACGTACAAACATATGTCCGCATCGGCAATGCGGAGGCACGCTCGTGATTGATCGCATTATAGACTTGGCGATCCGCCAACGCTGGATTGTAATGCTGCTGGTTGCTGGATTTGTCGCGTTTGGCGTCTACCAATACCAAAAACTGCCTATTGATGCCGTCCCTGATATCACAAATGTGCAAGTTCAGATCAACACCCGCGCGCCGGGCTTTTCTCCCCTTGAAGTGGAACAGCGCGTCACTTTCCTAGTTGAGACGGCAATGGCGGGACTGCCGAAGCTTGAGCGTTCACGCTCGGTTTCGGCGTATGGCTTGTCCCAGGTCACGATCGTTTTCAAGGAAGGCGCCGATCTTTACTTCATGCGGAACCTGGTGAACGAGCGGCTTCAGGAAGTCCGCAGCCAGCTGCCGAGTGGTGTTGAGCCGGAACTGGGTCCGGTATCGACGGGCCTTGGAGAAATCTATCTTTACACAGTCAACGCGTCCCGCAACGCCTCGAAACCAGACGGGTCGGCTTTTACGTCGACGGACCTTCGGGCAGTCCAGGACTGGACCATCCGACCCCAGCTTCGCCAGGTGCCAGGCGTTTCCGAGGTCAACTCGATTGGCGGTTTTGCAAAGCAGTATCAGGTTGCGCCAGACCCGGCACGGCTTCTGTCCTTTGGAATATCGCTTTCCGACCTGGTGAATGCGCTCAAGGCAAACAACCTCAACGTCGGCGCCGGCTATATTGAGCGCAATGGCGAACAATTTCTGGTGCGCGTGCCAGGACAGCTTGCGGACGAAGAGGCGATCCGGCGTGCAGTCGTAAGCACGCATGGCAATGTGCCGATTACCGTCAACGACATCGCAACCGTCAGCATCGGTAAGGAGCTTCGTACCGGCGCAGCGACACAGGATGGCCGCGAGACCGTTCTTGGCACGGCGATGATGTTGATTGGAGAGAACAGCCGGATTGTGAGTGAAGCCGTTGGCGCCAAATTGCAGGAAATCAACAAAAGGCTACCACCCGGTATCAGTGCCAAGCCGATCTACGATCGTACCGACCTCGTCAATAAAACCATCAAGACCGTTCAGAAGAACCTGATCGAAGGCGCAATCTTGGTCATTGTTGTCCTGTTTGTCTTTCTGGGAAACTTACGGGCAGCTCTCATCACGGCTGCCGTGATACCCCTGTCCTTGCTCGCGACTTTTGCTGGCATGGTTCAAGGCGGGGTCAGCGGAAATTTGATGAGCCTGGGGGCGCTGGATTTTGGGCTGATCGTCGACGGGACACTCATTGTCGTAGAAAATTGCATATCCCGGCTCGCCCACGCACAGCATGAGAAAGGGCGGGTATTAAACCAGACGGAGAGGTTCGAGACTGTCTTCAATGCGACCCGCGAAGTCTTCCGCCCCAGTCTTGTCAGTGTGGTTGTTATCGTCCTGGTCAACCTTCCTATCTTCGCACTCAGTGGCGTCGAGGGAAAAATGTTCCACCCCATGGCATTTGCGGTCGTTGTCGCTTTGGTCGGGGCGCTGATCTTCTCGATCACATTCGTTCCTGCCGCGTGCGCGTTCTTCCTTACCGGCAAGATTAGTGAGGGCGACAACTGGTTGGTGCGGTCTGCGAAGAAGGTTTATGAGCCATTCCTAGAACGAGTGTTGCGAGCGTCCTATTTGGTGGTCGGTTTGGCCCTGGTCCTGATTATCGTATGCGGGATCTTGGTCAGCCGGATGGGTGCGGAGTTTATTCCCAATCTGGATGAAGGCGACCTGGCAATTGAGACCAGCCGTCCCGTCAGCACTGGCATTGAGCAGGCAGTATCCATGCAGCTGCAGCTAAACCGAACGCTGTTGAAAATTCCGGAGGTAAAGACGGTTTTCGCCCGCAATGGCACGGCCGAGGTCGCGACCGATTTGATGCCTCCAGGCAAAGCCGACACATACGTGATGCTCAAGCCGCACGATGAATGGCCGGACAAACGCAAGTCGAAGGAAATTCTCATCGCCGAAATCGAGAAGGCGGCTAGTACCGTGCCTGGGACTGTGCTGGGCTTTAGCCAGCCCATCCAACTTCGGTTCAACGAGTTGATTTCCGGGGTTCGGAGCGATGTGGCGCTTAAAATCTTTGGCGATGACCTGGACGAACTGGTCCGGCTGGCAAGCCGGGCCCAAGGCATCCTTTCCAAGGTGCCCGGCGCGGCGGATGTGAAGACGGAGCAGGCTTCCGGTTTGCCTCTCCTGACGGTTGAGCCCCAGCGCATGCAGTTGGCACGGTACGGTCTGGATGTCTCTAATGTGCAGGACGTGGTTTCTGCCGCGCTTGGAGGCAAGGAAGCTGGATTGATCTACGAGGGCGACGCGCGTTACCCGCTGGAGGTGCGCTTGCCCGAAGGAATGCGGACAGACCAGGACGCTTTAGCAAGGCTGCCGCTATCCCGCAAATCCGGCGGCTATGTCCCGCTGGGCGAAGTGGCCACTTTCAAAACGACTGAAGGTCCAAACCAGATAAGCCGTGAAAACGGGAAGCGCTTTATTGTGGTGATGTCGAACGTGCGTGGCCGCGATCTCGCGGGCTTCGTAGGCGACGCTCAGAAGGCAGTGACTCAGGAACTAAAAATGCCCCCGGGTTACTATGTGGAGTATGGCGGCACCTTTGAGCAGTTGGCGTCCGCGTCACGTCGATTGAGCATCTTGGTACCAATGTCCTTGCTGCTCATACTGGGTCTACTGGTTGCCACATTTGGGTCTGTAAAGGACGCCTTGATCGTCTTTTCGGGAGTGCCGTTGGCGCTCACGGGCGGCATTTTGGCGCTCCTGTTTCGGGGTATCCCATTGTCCATTACAGCAGGTGTTGGGTTCATCACGCTCTGCGGTGTTTCGGTTCTCACGGGCGTTATCATGGTGTCCTACATCCGTGAGCTCATTCGAGATGGCCGCCCTCTTGACCAAGCCATCCGGGAAGGTGCCATGACGCGCTTGCGGCCCATTTTGATGATCGGCCTTGTGGCGTCGCTGGGGTTTCTCCCAATGGCCTTGAATGTCGGGACAGGCGCCGAGGTCCAGCGGCCTTTAGCAACGGTGGTAATTGGCGGAATTGTCTCCGCAACTTTACTGTCTTTGTTTGTCTTGCCGGCACTTTACCAGATCTGCCACCGTCGGCGGCGGCCAATCGATCCCGACGAAATCGAAAAAGGAGCAACTTCCCTTGGGTCATGATCACGCGCATCACGGAGGGGCGGGGAGCGGCTCCGTATCTGGTCGCCACGCTTACAGATTGGCTTGGGCCCTTGGTCTAACTTTGACCTACATGGCAGCCGAGGTTGTCGGAGGCATCCTCACGGGGAGCCTTGCGCTTCTAGCAGACGCCGCTCACATGCTCACCGATGCGGCCGGACTGGGGCTTGCGCTGCTCGCGATACGTTTCGCCGCCAAAGCGGCAACGCCGCAGAAGACGTACGGCTATATGCGCGCTGAAATACTGTCGGCGCTAGCCAACGCGACCTTTCTGCTCGTTGTTACCGGGTACATTCTTTACGAAGCCTATACGCGCCTTGTGACCCCACCGTCAGTTGAGTCAGGGCCAATGATGATCGTCGCGGTGATCGGTCTCATTGTGAACCTTGTCAGCATGCGCATCCTATCGGGTGGTTCGTCGGAAAGTCTCAATGTTCGTGGCGCGTACTTTGAAGTTCTCAGCGATATGCTTGCTTCTGTGGGCGTGATCGCGGCCGCGCTTATTATCCGATACACGGGGTGGACTATTGCCGATCCAATCATCGCGGCGGGAATTGGTCTCTTCATCATTCCGCGGACTTGGCGACTCTTGAACGAAACCATTCATATTCTGTTGGAGGGTGTGCCTGCGGATATCGCACTTTCGGAAGTCGAGGCCTCCCTTTCCGCCATCGACAATGTCACTGCTATCCATGACCTGCACGTTTGGACAATCACCTCGGGTATGAACGCAATGAGCGTGCATCTTCGGGTCATGGCGCCGGCTCAAAGTCCCGGGGTGTTGCAGTCGGCCAAGGACGTTATGAAGGCCAAGTACAAGATTGAACACGTCACAATCCAAATCGAGACGGACGATCATTGTGCTGAGCAGGTTACCTTGCCTGTCTAGCGGCATTGACGAGATATCGGGTCCCATGCGCTTACGTTCTATCTGTTGTGTCGCTGCCTCGGCCATGACCCTTGCGTTGGGCGGGTGCAGTCCACCGAATCAGAAGGTGCTCGACCAATGTCGATTGTCTTCCGCATCTGTGGCGAAAGGGCATGGGCTAACTGAACAAGATGTTGGGGAACTGGTGGAAACCTGTATGCAGTCGCACGGCTTCGGCTTGCGCAAAGCTGGCGCTCGGTGCTCGCATGACCTACGGGGCCAACTCAATCGCAGCTGCTATTTTCCAGACACAACCATTGGCCACCTCTACAACGCCCGCCCAGAGTTCTGAAGAAATTGCGCGCCATCCGCTTTGGCGGCAAAAAGCCGTTCTCCCTGCCTTGTAGGCAACGGATGCGTTCTAACGCTTCCCGTCCTCCGCCGTTGCGCGTGAGCGTGCGTAATCGTCATTGAGCGTCAATAAAGGCGGTTTTCGTAACCGATATTCCGGGTGTCTCCTGATTCGCACAGGAGCCCCTCGTGACGCCCACAAAACTTCTCATCGGAACCGTCTTCTCCGTCTTGGCCATCGCCGTGGGTGGCGTGTGGTTCGCTACAGAATGGGCCGCGTGGCATCTTGGCTTTCAGCCGCAGCTTGGCGCGCCTTGGTTCTATCTATTCGACTATCCCGTCTATCCGGCCTGGGCGTTGTTCGTCTGGTGGTATGCCTACGATGCCTACGCGCCGACCATCTTCAACGAAGCGGGTGGCATCGCGGCGCTGGGTGGGGTTGCCGGTTGCGGTGTGGCCATCACCGGATCGCTGTGGCGCGCTCGCCAATCCAAGCACGTCACGACCTATGGTTCATCCCGCTGGGCGACCGTCCGCGACATTGCAGAAGCCGGTCTGTTCGATGCGTCCGGTGTTTTTCTGGGCCGGTTTGACCGGAATTATCTGCGCCACAACGGCCCGGAGCATGTCATGGCGTTTGCGCCGACGCGCTCCGGTAAAGGCGTGGGCCTTGTGGCGCCCACACTGCTGGCCTGGACGAACAGCGTCGTCATTCACGATATCAAGGGCGAGAATTGGCAACTGACAGCCGGCTGGCGGGCGCAGTTCTCCCATTGCCTCTTGTTCAATCCGACTGACCCCCGCAGCGCCCGTTACAATCCACTGCTCGAAGTCCGCAAGGGACCGCACGAAGTCCGAGACGTACAGAACATCGCGGATATTCTGGTGGACCCGGAAGGCGCCCTGGAACGCCGGAACCATTGGGAGAAGACCAGCCATTCGCTTCTGGTCGGCGTGATCCTCCACGTCCTGTACGCCGAAGAGGACAAGACGCTTGCACGGGTGGCGAGCTTCATGTCCGACCCGCTGCGGTCCTTTGAGGCCACGCTCCGCCACATGATGGCGACCAACCATCTGGGCAGCGACGGCCAGCCCATCGTCCACCCCGTAGTGGCGTCGGCAGCACGCGAAGTTCTCAACAAATCGGAGAATGAGCGGTCTGGCGTTCTTTCCACCGCCATGTCGTTCCTGGGTCTGTACCGTGACCCAACCGTGGCGGCGGCGACTTCCGGATGCGATTGGCGGATTGCCGATCTGGTGGATGCGGCCCGGCCCGTGTCGCTCTACCTTGTCATTCCTCCTTCGGACATTTCCCGCACCAAGCCGCTGGTCCGGCTAATCCTCAACCAGATTGGCCGCTGCCTGACCGAGCGTTTGGAGGGTGACCCGTCCAAGAGCCGCAAACACAAACTGCTGCTGATGCTGGACGAGTTCCCCGCGCTCGGGCGGCTGGACTTTTTCGAGACCGCGCTGGCCTTCATGGCGGGCTACGGCATCCGGGCCTATTTGATTGCCCAATCCCTCAATCAGATTTCCAAAGCGTATGGCGAAAACAACGCCATCCTGGACAACTGCCATGTCCGGGTCGCGTTTTCCTCCAACGACGAACGGACCGCCAAGCGCATATCCGACGCGCTGGGCACCGCCACGGAGCTACGCGCCCAGCGCAACTATGCCGGCCACCGTCTCGCCCCTTGGCTCAGTCACGTCATGGTGTCCAAGCAGGAGACCGCCCGCGCGCTGCTAACGCCCGGTGAGGTCATGCAACTGCCGCCCCAAGACGAACTGGTTCTTGTTTCAAGTCTGCCGCCGATCCGCGCGAAGAAGCTAAAATATTACGAGGACGCCAATTTCACGCACCGGGTGATGCCTGTTCCCGACCTGGGGGATGGTAGCCGCTATCCCGACTGCCCGCCGTCTCGCCCCAACGATTGGGGAAGCCAGGTGCGCGGGCCGCATCTCGACCTGTCGGCCGATGAGACAGGGCACGAGGAAACGGACGAGGGCGGACGCAGCCAGGAACGCACGCCTGGTGACGAGGCCGAGATTGCCCGCCCGGCTGCCGAGCCCGTGCCAGAGCATGATCCCGAAGGCGAGACGGCAGCAGACGATGCCTTGTCCCGCTTGCGCCAGGCCGCGGGGGTGCGCGCCCACGCCATGAACGAAGGCGACCACCATCCCCACCACACCGACATTCTTCCGGCCTTTTGACGATGCCCAGCTCCAAACCCCGCCACAATCTGCATCTGGACGAGGATCTGACGCGCCGGCTCATGGCGCTGGCAGCCAAGCCGGGCATGAGCAAGGCGGGCATTATTTCGGCGGCGCTGCGAAGCTATCTGGACAAAGAGGGCGCCGACGTTCTGGACCATCTGTTGCAAACGCGGCTGAACCGTCTCAGTGGTCAACTCGACCGTTTAGAACGCGATCAGCGGATTGTAGTGCAGACCTTGGCGGAATTCGTCCGCCACCATTTTCTGGTGACGGCTGCGCCACCAGAATCCGAACTGGCGTCCCGGCGCGCGCAAGCCGAGGCGCGATATCAATCCTTTATCGAGACCGTGGGCCGTCAGCTCGCGGCCGGACGCCAGCCCAAAGCGCCACCCGCTGCGTTGGAGGCCGCTGAATGAGCCGGCCAAACGAACCCGACGAAAGCCGTGACCGCCGCGCCGCCATGCTGCGGACGGCCATGGGGACTGCCATCGCGCAGGCTCTGGCTGATCCGCTGGTGGTGGAGGTCATGGTCAATCCCGACGGCGTGCTGCGGCTGGACCGGTTGGGCGAAGGTCGGTCGCAAACGGATGTAAGCCTCACGCCCGGTGAGGTGGAGCGGGTTATTCGGCTGGTGGCCAGCCATATGCGGCTAGAAGCCCATGCCAACAACCCCATAGTGAGCGCCGAGCTGCCGTGTCGGGACGAGGGCGAAGCCGGCGAACGCTTCGAGGGGCTGTTGCCTCCTGTTTCGACCGCGCCGTGCTTTTCGATCCGCAAGCCAGCCCGGCGCATTTACGGGCTTGGCGATTACGTCTCGGACCGGATCATGACGGACGCCCAAGCCGCGGCACTGAAGAAGGCGGTTATCGACCGCAAGAACATTCTGGTCGCCGGTGGGACCAGCTCCGGCAAAACAACCCTCGCCAATGCGCTACTGGCGGAGGTCGCGCAGCAGGACGAGCGCGTAATACTGATTGAAGATACGCGCGAACTGCAATGCACCGCGCCCGATTGCGTTGCCTTGCGGACCAAGGCGGGCGTGGTCAGCCTTGCGGACCTTGTGCGCTCGACCCTGCGGTTGCGGCCAGACCGGATCATTGTTGGCGAGGTGCGCGGACCCGAAGCGCTCGACATGCTCAAGGCTTGGAATACCGGCCATCCTGGCGGTATCGCTACGGTGCATGCCAATTCCGCGGAAAGCGCGCTCTACCGGCTGGAACAGTTGATCCAGGAGGTGGTGACGACGGTGCCGCGTCGGCTGATCGCGGAAGCCATCGACACGATTGTCTTCATCAGCGGGCGCGGAATTGCCCGGCGCATTGAGACAATCACCCAGCTCGACGGTCTGGACCCTGACGGCAACTACAAGCTGACCCATATCCATTACCAATGGCTTTTGGCCCTTTGAAGGAGAATTCCATGCGCACACGACTGCCTTTCGGTATCGGTATCCTCTACCTCAGCTTTATGAGCGCCGCGTATGCGGCCGGCACCAATATGCCGTGGGAGCAACCGCTCCAGCAGATTTTGGACTCGGTGCAGGGCCCGGTCGCCAAGATCGTGGCGGTTATCGTCATCATCGTGACGGGCCTGACCTGGGCTTTCGGCGAAACCGCGGGCGGGTTTCGCAAGATGATCCAGATCGTGTTCGGGCTGTCCATCGCGTTCGCCGCCTCCAGCTTCTTTCTGACCTTCTTTTCGTTCGGCGGCGGCGCGTTGCTGCCATGATCGAAGGCTTTGAAGTCCCGCTATACCGTTCACTCACCGAACCTGTCCTTCTGGCGGGCGCGCCGCGCGCCGTTGCGGTTGTGAACGGGACGATTGCTGCGGCGCTGGGACTTGGTCTGCAATTGTGGGTGGCCGGGCTGATCCTTTGGGTGCTGGGCCATTCACTCGCGGTCTTCGCCGCCAAGCGCGATCCCGCCTTTGTCGAAGTGCTGCTGCGCCATCTGCACCAGAGGAGCTATCTGAAATGCTGAACCTTGGAGAATATCGCCAGAAGGCGGACCGACTGACCGACCACCTGCCGTGGGCGGCCTTGGTGGCGCCGGGAGTCATCCTGAATAAGGATGGCAGCTTCCAGCGCAGCTTCCGGTTTCGTGGTCCGGACCTGGAAAGCGCGACGCAATCGGAATTGGTCGCGGCCTGCGCCCGCGTCAACAACGTGATGCGGCGGTTCGGCTCGGGATGGGCGACATTCCTTGAAGCGGAGCGGTTTCGGGCGCCTGGATATCCCGTGTCCGACTTCCCGGACGATGCTACCTGGCTGGTGGACGAGGAACGTCGTGCCCAATTTGAAAGCGGCGGCGCCGTGGCGGAGGCAGGGAAACGGGCCACGCGCCCGCACTTCGAGACGGCTTACTATCTGACTCTACTGTTCATGCCGCCGGTGGACAATGTTGCCAGTGCCGAGCGCGTGCTCATTGAGACCCCGAGCGACAAGAGCAAGCGAGACTGGCGATATGAACTCGCAGCCTTCCGGGCCGAAACCGACCGGGCACACGATCTGCTGGGCCAAGTATTGGCCGAAATCGCAGCCTTGGACGATGCGGAGACGCTGACTTATCTCCATGGCACCATTTCTACCAAGCGGCACATCATTCAGCCGCCCCAAACGCCGATGTACCTGGATGGCCTGCTGGCCGACACCTCGCTCCGCGGCGGGCTCGACCCGATGCTGGGGGAGGCCCATCTGCGCTGCCTCAGCATCCTTGGTTTTCCCGGCACGACCCAGCCCGGCTTGCTCGATGCGTTGAACCATTTGGAGTTTCCGTATCGCTGGACTACCCGGTTTATCGCCTTGGACAAGACCCGGGCCAACAAAGCCCTGAGCAATCTGCGCCGGCAATGGTTCAACAAGCGCAAATCCATTTCGCAGTTCTTGCGGGAGGTAATGCACAACGAGCCTGTTCAGCTTCTCGATTCCGACGCGGACAACAAGATGGTGGACGCAGACGCCGCCCTTCAGGCGCTTGGCGGCGATCATGTTTCGTTCGGCTATCTCACCACCAGCGTTTGCTTGACAGATACCGACCGCCACCGCGTCGATGAAAAAGTGCGGGCGGTGGAGCGGGTTATCAATGGTCTTGGCTTCACCACGATCCGCGAAAGCCTCAACAGCGTGGAAGCGTGGCTGGGCAGTCTGCCAGGGCATGTCTACGCCAATGTCCGGCAGCCCCTGGTCCATACACTCAATCTCGCCCATCTCATGCCGCTGTCATCGGTATGGGCCGGGCCAGCTCACAATGAGCATCTATCCGCGCCACCGCTCTTTCATGCCGAGACCAGCGGCTCGACCCCGTTTCGGTTTTCGACCCATGTGGGGGATGTTGGCCATCAGTTGATTGTCGGTCCCACGGGCGCCGGCAAATCGGTCCTGCTGGCTTTGATGGCGATGCAATTTCGCCGTTACCCGGATTCCCAAGTCTATATTTTTGACAAGGGTAACTCCGCCCGCGCCGCCATTTTGGCGATGGGCGGCTCCCACCACGACTTGGATTTGGACGGCGGCCTGGCGTTGCAGCCCTTGCGAGATATCGATAACGCGTCCGAGCGCAGTTGGGCCGCAGACTGGATTCTGTCTCTTCTGGAGCATGAGGCCGTTATTCTCACGCCCGAAATAAAGGAAATCGTCTGGTCGGCCCTGACCAGCCTAGCCAGCGCGCCGGTTCAAGAGCGAACCCTTACGGGCCTTTCGGTCCTGCTGCAGTCCAATGCCCTGAAATCGGCATTGCAGAGCTATACCTTGGAAGGGCCGTTCGGGCGCTTGCTGGACGCGGCCGAAGACAAGCTCGCCCTGGCGGACGTGCAGTGTTTCGAGACCGAGGGGCTGTTGCACCAGACGCGCGTGGTGCTTCCCGTCCTGATGTATCTCTTCCACAGGCTGGAAAGCCGCTTCACTGGCAAGCCGACACTGCTGATCCTCGATGAAGCATGGGTCTATCTGGACAATCCCGCCTTCGCGGCCCGAATCCGGGAATGGCTAAAGGTTCTCCGCAAGAAGAACGTCTCGGTGGTGTTTGCCACCCAATCCCTGGCTGACATTGCCAATTCATCTATCGCGCCGGCCATCATCGAAAGCTGCCCGCAGCGCATTTTCCTGCCCAACGAACGGGCGGTGGAGCCCCAGAGCAAGGACTCCTACGAACAGTTCGGTTTGAACGACCGTCAAGTGGAGCTGGTCGCCCGCGCCGTCCCCAAGCGGCAATACTATTTGCAATCGCGCCGAGGCAATCGGCTGTTTGAGCTAGGCCTGGGCCCGATTGCCCTTGCCTTTTGTGGCGCGTCCTCACCCGCTGACCAACTTCTCATCGACCGCGTCATGGCCGAAGGCCAGGCCAACTTTGCGCGCCGCTTCCTGACGGCGCGTGGATTGGCATGGGCCGCCGCCCTTCTGGGATCTGAGCCACTTCTGGAGGCCGCCGAATGAAACGCTATCTCGCTACGCTTCTCGTCGCCATCTTGGCCACCACCGCGATCATCCCGCCCGCCCAGGCGCAGTGGACGGTATTCGATCCGCAGAACTACGCACAGAACCTGCTCGAAGCGTCGCGGGCATTGCAGCAAATCAACAATCAGGTTCAGGCGCTGCAGAACCAAGCCCTGATGCTGCAAAACATGGCGTCGAACCTCAATCCCTTGAAGGAGGTTTCGCAGTTGAGTGGCATGGTCACGTCGCTTAGCGAGATAACCAACCTCATGAATCAGGCCCAGGGGATCGCATTTAATGTCAATTCGACCATGGCGGCTTTGTCGAAAGCGTACCCCACTTCCTATCCCGCCGGCACCGGTAGCGCGACGCTGACGGCAGACGCCCAGCAGCGCTGGCAGAACTCCATGTCCGCGTTTCAGGACACCCTCAAGGTGCAGGCGCAGGTCGTACAGAATGTACAGGCGGACACCGCCACACTCACTACCCTTACAAATGCGTCCCAGAACGCGACCGGCAATCTGGCGGTGTCGCAGGCGACCAACCAGCTCATCGCGCTTTCCACGAAGCAGCAGCTTCAAATCCAAAACCTGATGGCGGCGCAATATCGTGCGACCGCGCTCGACCAAGCGCGAAACGCGGAAGCGGAACAGGACGGTCAGACCCAGTTCCAGACCTTTCTAGGCGCCAACAACGCCTACAATCCGCAATAGGCCCTGCAATGAACAATCTCAACGTCATCGACCAATTCATGCAGACGTTCATCAAATACATCGATAGTGGGTTCGGGCTGCTGTCCGGTGACGTTGCGGGGCTAAGTTCGATCCTGATCGGTATCGACATCACGCTTGCTGCCCTGTTCTGGGCGATGGACGGCGAAGCCAATGTCCTGGCGCGGCTCATCAAGAAGGTTCTCTACGTCGGCGCCTTCGCCTACATCATCAACAATTTCCACATGCTGGCGACGTTGATCTTCAATTCCTTCTCGCAGTTGGGATTGACGGCATCGGGAAGTGGCATGGCCGCCACCGATTTGCTGCGGCCGGGCAAGCTGGCGGGTACAGGCTTCACCGCGGCTTATCCCTTGCTGCAGCAAGCGGGCAAGCTGTTGGGCTTCACGACGGTCTTCACCCACCTTGTCACCATTCTGGTCTTGGTCGGCGCCTGGTTCATCGTCATTCTTTCGTTCTTCATCCTGGCAGTCCAGCTCTTCATCACCGTCCTGGAATTCAAGCTCACCACATTGGCGGGCTTTGTCCTGGTGCCCTTTGCCCTCTGGGGAAAGACTGCGTTTCTAGCGGAGCGTGTCCTCGGCAATGTCATATCGTCGGGCATCAAGGTGATGGTGCTGGCCGTCATTGTGGGCATTGGCACGACGTTCTTTTCGCAGTTCACCGCGGCCATACCAGCCGGGCAGGATGTCAGCCTTCAGCAGGCTATGACGCTGGTACTCGCCTCTCTGTCGCTGTTCGGTCTGGGCATATTTGGCCCTGGTATCGCGACGGGGCTGGTGTCCGGGGCACCCCAACTGGGTGCCGGCGCCGCCGTAGGAACTGCCGGCGCGCTAGTGGGTACCACCGCCCTGGCAGGCGCCGCAGCCCACGGAGCTGTTCGGGGTACCGCAAACGCTGGAAAGGGCGCTATCCAGGCCGGGAGCGCTCTCGGCGGCGGTGCTGCCATGGCCTACCAGATGGCAAGGGCCACTTCCGGGGAGAAAGGCGCTGCCGGGGTGGCGGCCGGCTTGGGCGGAGTTGCCGCCGCTGGCATGGGCGCGGCCAAGGAGGCCGCTCAGAGCTGGGGTGAGGGTCTCTGGGGCGATGCCGCTGGCCGCGCCAAGGCTGGGGGAGAATCCGCTTTCAGAGCCACGGGAGGCCGCCGTACAGGCGGTCCGGCCAACGAGAACGGCACCTCAGCGCCGGGCAGCACGGCCGCCCCTAGCAACGGCCAACCGGCGTGGGCCCGGCGCATGCAAAGCGAGGGCCGCCGCCGCGCCCACGGCCACGCCACAACACAGGCAATCAAAGAAGGCGACCGACCTGGCGCCGCCGCTAACCCCGATCTCGACCAAAAGGAGGCTTGATGTTTCGTCGCTCAATCCAACGCTATGGCCTGACGCCAGAACCCGCCACGCCCTACCAGCGTGCTGCGCAAGTCTGGGATGACCGCATCGGCTCTGCCCGCATTCAGGCCAAAAATTGGCGCATTATGTCTTTCGGCGGCCTGGGTCTGGCTCTTTGCTTGGGCGGCGCGCTGGCCTGGCAATCCGTCCAGAGCCGCGTAACGCCATATGTCGTGCAGGTCGATAAATTTGGTGCAGTTCAGGCGGTAGCCCCGGCCGTTCAGAACTATGTCCCGACCGACGCCGAAGTGGCCTGGTACTTGGGCCGGTTCATCACGGACGTGCGCAGCCTCAGTTCTGATCCCGTGATTGTCCGGCGCAACTGGCTGGAAGCCTATGATTACACAACCGATCACGGCGCCATCGCTCTCAATCAGTACGCGCAGGCGAACGACCCCTTCAAAGCCATTGGCCAGCGCACCGTGTCCGCTCAGATCAATAGCGTCGTGCGCATGTCGGACAACTCGTTCCAAGTGAAGTGGACCGAGCAGATATTTGACCATGACGCGCTTTCCAAAACCGAACGCTGGACTTCGATCCTGTCGGTTGTGACGAAACCGCCAGCCACAGCGGAAATTCTCAAGCGCAATCCGCTCGGCCTCTACATCAACGCGCTCAACTGGTCCCGCGAATTGGACAATTGAAGGAGAACACCATGCACATTACCGTCCGCGCCCTCGCTCTGCTTCCGCTTTGCACCGGCCTGTCCGCCTGTGCGAATGCCGGATGGTTGCCATCATTCCTGCACAGTGCGCCGCCCATGCAGGCGGCCCAACTCCAGGAGGAACCGGCGCCGCGGATCATCCCGGCCGCTTTTGTGCAGTCCGTTCCCGTTACCGAAGGGGCCGCAGTGCCGACGCCCAAGCTGCTTCCTCTGACCAAGAAAAAGGCAGCCAAGACGCCGGCACAGCGCGTCGCGGCCGCGAACAGCGCCGCATTGCAGGAGCCCTCGACCGACGGATATATCAATGCCATTCAGGTCTACAACTATTCGGACGGCGCTCTCTACAGGCTCTTTGCGGCTCCCCAGGAAGTCAGCGACATCGCGCTCCAGCCCGGTGAAAATCTGACAGCGATTTCCGCCGGCGATACCAGCCGGTGGGTGGTGGGCGATACCACCAGCGGTAGCGGTCCCACCAAACAGGTCCATATCCTGGCGAAGCCCTACGCCTCTGGTCTCAAGACCAATCTCGTGATCACCACCGACCGCCGCAGCTATCACCTGGAGCTTCAAAGCACGGCAGATACATTCATGGCGGCGGTGTCGTGGACGTATCCGCAAGACAATCTTGTGAAAACGCTGCCCCCGGCCAGCGTCTCGCCATCGCCCACAGATGGGCTGCCAGCCATCGAGAACCTCCATTTCGGCTATGCGATCAGCGGCGACAATGTCGCATGGAAGCCTATCCGGGCATTTGACGACGGCACCCGCGTCTATATCGAGTTTCCCACCGCGCTTGCGCAGGGAGACGCGCCGCCCCTTTTCGTGTCGGGCCCCAATGGCAACCACGATCTGGTCAACTACCGGGTGCGTGGAAGCTATTATGTTGTCGATCAACTGTTCACGCAGGCTGAACTTCGCTTAGGCCAAGACCATCAGCAAGTCGTGAAGATCAAGCGCACGGCGCCGCTTCGGACGGCGGACGCCAAGTCAAATCAGGCGCGATAAGCCATGAGCGATGCAGCAATCCCGGCCGGGGCACGAAGCCCCAAACTCGATCCTGAAAATTTGGTCCTCCGCGCCAATCCGCGTCCTGTTACCCGGTTCAAGCGGAAGGTCGTGGTTGCTGCATTAGGCGGTACGGCGGTGGCGGTGTTCGTTGCTGCGTGGATCGCGCTTGGCAATGGAAACCATCGCGCTGCGGTCACAGGGCAAGAGCTTTACAATACGGATCGCCAACCCAAGGCGGACGGTCTGGCGGCATTGCCGTCGGGGTATGACAAGGTGCACACGCCCATATTGGGCGCGCCACTTCCCGGTGATCTGGGCCGGGCGGAACTTCGCGCCCGCCAAGGGTTGGGTTTACCGACCCTCGGCACCGCATCGGAGAACGACACAGCTCGGGCGGAAGAACTGCGACTGGCGCAGCTATCCCGTCAGGCCAATGAAGGAGGCATATTCTTTGGCTCAGCAGCGGTGCATGGAGGCGCAGTAGGGTCCGTGGCCAATACCGTGGGCTTGCCACCGTCGATCTCTGGCATGGCGCAGCCTAGTGCTGGGCTAGCGCTGGACCCAATGCGTGATCCGTCCGACGCTGGGCGCAAACTGGATTTCGTCAACGCCACGGATGGCCGCAGCGTCTACAACCCCCATCAAATCCAGGACCCAGTATCGCCCTTTGAGGTGATGGCCGGCACTCTCATTTCGGCCAGTCTCATTACCGGCTTGGACTCTGACTTGCCCGGACTGGTCGTTGCCCAGGTCACGCAGAATATCTTCGACACAGCGTCCGGCAAGATCCTGCTCATCCCCCAAGGATCGCGGTTGGTCGGTACATACGATAGCGTCGTCGCGTTTGGGCAGAGCAGGGCGCTACTGGTCTGGCAGCGCATCATCATGCCGGACGGTTCCTCGATCCAGATCGACAATCTGCCGGCCACGGATTCCGCGGGATATTCCGGTCTGGAGGATCAAGTCGATTTTCATACTTGGGCGCTTATCAAAGGTGTGGCCATTTCCACCCTGCTTGGGGTGGGCAGCCAGCTCGCGATCAGCGGTCAAAGCGACCTGATGCTGTCGATACGAAATTCGACACAGGACAGCGTGAACCAGGCCGGCCAGCAAATAACGCAGAAGAACTTGAATATCCAGCCGACAATAAAAGTCAGGCCCGGATGGCCGCTGCGTGTGATCGTTCACAAAGACATTGTTTTACGTCCCTACAGAGGTTGAAGGAGAAGCCCATGTCAGACCTAAAGCTCGCAAAATTGCCGGATCGCAAACCCGTGAAAATCGCCATTACGGTCAGTCCCAATCTCAACAGAAAGTTGGATGCCTATGCTGACGCCTACAAGGGTGCCTATGGGGACGAGGAAAGGGTCAGTGACCTTATCCCGTTCATGCTGGAGCAATTCCTCGACGGAGACCGCGGGTTCAGGGGCAAGCGGCGTGCGCCAAAGGACGCCAGCAGGACAGCGCGGAGCTAGTCTATGGCGGTGATCGGCATTTTCACGCGCGGTAAAGACGGAGGCTGGGAGGGCACAATTCGGACGCTCACCACGACCGTCAAAGCGCGGTTTGTGCCCAATGACGATCGCTCCAATACGGCCGCGCCAGATTTTCACGTCATATCTGGCAAGTGTGAACTCGGTGCGGCCTGGATCAAGCGGCGAGGTGATCGGCCGGCGGAATATCTTTCAGTCCAACTTGATGATCCTGCATTTGAGAAGCCGCTAAACGCGGCCCTCTTTTATCAAGAAGACACCAATTCAGCCCAACTCGTCTGGAACAGACGCCATCAAGGAGTATGCGATGCGTAGCGAGACTTCTTTGGACACCGAAAAAGCCTCCAACAAGTCTTTGATCCCGTTCGAGGAGCGGCTGACCTGTTCGGTTGCCGAGGCCTGCTCGGCGATAGGGCTAAGCAGAGCCATGATTTACCAGCTCATTGCCGGGGGTGCTGTGGAGAGTCTTACCGTCGGCCGGCGCCGCCTGATCCGCGTCCCGTCCTTGAAACGCCTCCTGGACACGCGGTCCTAGGTCGGAACTATTCTGGATAGCTCCCCAACTCAGCTATATTGGGTCAGGAGGCGGGCATTCATCCGACCCGCATATTGACAATATACCAAAACAGGTATAAATATGGCAAGGCAGAATATAGAGGGCGAAAAGCCTCTCTTTTGGGTCGGCAGTTCCAGAGACGATTTGCTGGAGTTTCCCGTCCAAGTGCGCCGCGAGATTGGCAATGCTTTGGGTGTTGCTCAATTTGGCGGAAAGCACCCTGCAGCGAAGCCCTGGAAAGGGGAGGGTGGTGGTGTTTTTGAAGTTGTCGAAGACTTCGACAAGGACACTTATCGAGCCGTCTATTTTGTCAAATATTCTGGGGCAGTTTATGTACTACATGCGTTTCAAAAAAAGTCGCCAAAGGGAATAAAGACGGCCAAGGGCGACGTTGAAATGGTGGCCCGGCGCCTCAAACTGGCGCGGGAAATGTATGAGAAAGATAATGTGTGAGAAAGATTATGGCAAAGAAAAGTAATGCCTTTCAGGACCAGGTTGTGCGCGGCAGCGGAAATGTATTTGCCGATCTCGGGCTGCCGGAAGCCAAGGAACTGCACACCAAGCTGCGCCTTGCCTATGCGATTAACGAGATTGTGGGCCACCGCCGGCTGACTCAGGCAGGTGCCGCGGAACTATTGGGCGTCCCCCAACCCAAAATTTCGTCGCTTAAAAATTACAAACTCGAAGGCTTCTCTATAGAGCGCCTAATGACGTTTCTGACATCGCTAGACAGGGATGTGGAGATTTCCATCCGGAAGCGCACGTCCTCACGAACGCCCGCCAAAATTACCGTCGTGGCTGCCTGATCCTGCGCCGATCCAATGGGTCTAAGCCTTTTTGAACCTGGTTATCGAAGTTTCACTTGGGGCGCACTGCCGTCGAAATCGTTCTTCGTTCGACATTGGTAAGCCATGGCTCGGTAAGTTGCGGCCTGAATTCCGATCAAATCCTGTTCCTTTGAGCCCACAAAGACTTACATTCGCGCGGCCTCGGCTTTTGACCCGTACCGGCACGGCCCTAGGGGCCTACGACCAATACTTGCCATGACCCCGCCAGCCGCGGCACCCGCCCGCCAGGCGGGATTTTAGCCGTGAGGTCGGGCTTTGAAGCCATCAGGTAAAGCCGTCCTGTAGCCGGATCTATCGTTCCGGTCCGCGAACCCTGTTCGGTTTGGACGTGCTGTATAACGGCGATGTGAGACAAATCCTGCATTGATATAACTTCCAGCACACCATCTCGGCCGCAGGGAATAAAAGCTAGCTTGCGCACCGGATCATAAAGGGCGGCATCCGGTCCGTGGCCGATCGCCAGGGATGCAACCTCTTTGCCGGTATCTGCCCGCACGACTTTGGCAATACCGTTGCCGCAGGCAGCGATGAGGAGCCTGGAGGCCGCTGCATAGGCAAGGCCGCTGGGGCCTTCACAGCCTCCGAGTTTAAAATGCCGGGTGATCTTGCGCGCCTTGACATCGATGACGGCGATCTCGGCCGTGGTTTCGATATTGTCGTAGACCTTGCCCGTGCCGTCGGAAACCGGAAATTCCAATGTGTTGGGGCTGATGGGAATTGTTGCCACGATTTTCCGCTGCAAAGGGTCCACGACGGCCGCATCGCCGCTTTCCTTGTTGAAAACCACAACTGTCTTGGAGATAGGGTCATAGGCCGCTGAATTTGGGTTTTTGCCTCCCGTGAGATCGGCGACGATAGTGTCTTTCACTGCGTCAACAATCCGTATTGTGCCTTGGCGTTGGGTCAGCACAAGGAGAGACGTGCCGGGCACCGGGAGCGCGATGTGATCTCCAGCGGCGCTCGCGAGTTGCGAAACTTTGTTGGTCTTCACGTCGATTACGGTCGTGAACGCGCCGCGAGGCATATAGACCTGATTTGTCGCCGGATTGAACGTGGCGTAATCGAAGCCACCGTCGGGCACCTTGATCCGATCCACTACCTTATAGTCAGTCGCGAAAGCACCGCTAGGAGAGGCCAATGCGGATACTGCGCTCAGCAGAACTAACAACGGATATCGCATGGCTGCCATTTTTTATACCCCTTCATCATTTGCGTTTCGGTGCGACATCTAGATGTATCCACCTTCCAGGGGGAGCGGAGAGACCGGTCTGGATTTGTAGCGGCGTTGAAACGGGATCGTAACAGCATAACGGTATCCCACCGCAATGGCCACGCTCGCGACTGTTTCGTACCAGCGATGTATGTTTGCCTGGAGCCGGCTATGGGCGACCAACCTCTCTTCGGCTAAAGGCCGAAAGCCATACCGCGAACATATCGTCCCTAATACATGCCGCTGTGGCAGTTCCTATGCACATTGGAGAAAGTTATATTTAACTGCGGTAACCGACCGGTTGAGTCGAGTGCGTTGCCATCTCGGCCGGCTTGAGATTCATCCGTCTGGGTTTTGAGTTGAAATGCAACAGGAGCACAAGAAGTTGAAATCGGCCTTATTGGAATGGCAATTTTGGGCAGTCCTGTCAGCGTGCTTTGCCGCGCTCACTGCCATCTTCGGAAAAATTGGCGTTGAGAAGATCGATTCTAACTTTGCCACTTTGATAAGAACAGTCCTAATCCTAGCCATCTTGGGGCTGATAGTGATCTCCACTGGAGGATACCAGCCCCTGGCTAGCATTTCCCGCAAGACATATATTTTCCTCGGTCTTTCCGGGCTGGCAACCGGTGCATCTTGGCTTTGTTACTATCGGGCGTTGAAACTGGGGCCAGCTTCCGGAGTGGCACCTATCGACAAACTAAGCGTCGTCATAGTGGCGCTCGTTAGCGTCGCGGTCCTTGGTGAGCGTTTGGAAGTAAAGAATTGGATCGGAATCGCCATGATCACGACTGGTGCCATTCTCGTCGCGGTCAGAACCTAATCGTGGGATACGCAACGACGCCGGGGGAGCTTTTGATGAATTCTCAGACGGTTTTATCAACCGTGCGGTGACCGCAGCAAAATAGGCCTATCCAATTCAGTTATGCGACGGGTGTTCTTTTGACAAAGTCAGGCGAAGCAGTGACGGCATCGCCAACAATACCAGAGGATATTGTAGAAACAGCCCGGCGATGATTGCAATCGCCAATGGCTGCTGGATGCCAGATCCCTGCCCAATTGCCAGGGCGAGCGGCAGCAGGGTCAAGATGGCGGCGAGGGTTGTCATTGTGATGGGGCGCAGCCGGTTTCGGCTAGCCTCCCGCACTGCTTGGAGGGGAGGCATGTGCTGGCGCAGCTCCTCAAACTCAGAAACGTAAAAGATCGCCATTTCCGTGCCAATGCCGATGATCATTGTCATGCCCATCAGAGCGGTAATGTTCAGTTCGACGCCCGTTATCCATAAGGCGCTAAATACGGCTGTCGTCGAAAGAAGTGAGCAACCAATTATGATGATTGGAAGTGAGAAGCGCCGATAGAGGATTAGGAGTAAGATAAATTCTGCAATCAGTGCGGCACCGAACACTTTTGTAAGCCCGGCAAACGCAATCTGCTGTTGCTGATAGAGCCCCCCCATTTCGTAGCGGATACCAGGCGCAAGCACGCCGGGGGCGTTGAGTGCGGCCGTTACGTCGCCGACGGCGGCTCCGATTCCTCGTCCCTCAATACGGCCTGTCACCGCAACCATTGGCTCCAGGTTCTCCCGAGAAATCTGGGGCTGACCGGTCACGGGCGTAATATCCGCAATACGAGAGAGCGGAAACATGTGGCCGTCAGCCGCTCGGATTGGGAGCTCCGCAAGGCCTGCTTGCGTCATAGTGGTAGCGGTCGGTAAGCGAACTCTAACATCAAGCATTTTAGCCGCCTGGGGCAGAGATGTCGCGAGGGCGCCCGTGAGGGCGTCGTCGAGCGCGATCTGCACATCGGCCGGTGCTACACCCTCTATTGCCGAGCGCACCGGATCGATCTTGACGTCCAAAGCGTCGCCAGCTAGTTGAACTCCACTTTTTACCTCAACTACACCATTTATCTTCTCGATTAGGGCGGCAACCTTTTCTGCTTCCGGCCGAAGTAAGGTAGCATCGGCGGAATAAAGCTTGATCTCAATAGGCTGGGGCACTGACGTGAGGTCGCCGATCAAATCTTCCATGAGCTGCGCCACTTCAATCTGAACCCCTGGAACCAGCCTCATGATGTCATTACGTGTTGTAGTGGCGACAACATCCGTTGCCTGCTTATGGTCGGGCTTCAGTTTGACAAAATAGTCGCCGTGATAGCTTTGGCCGAGGTCGCCGCCTAGTCCGGTACCCAAGCGTCGCGAAAAAGTCGCCACCTCGGGGTTGCTTCGCAGCATCGCATCGATCTCGCCGACCTCGCGGCTGGTCTCGTCGAGAGATGTCCCTGGAGGCGTGTAATAGTCCATGACAAACCCGCCCTCATCGACTTTGGGCATGAAGCCAGTAGGTACATTAGCGTAGCTGAAATATCCCAGGACAAGCAGTGGGATGAGAATAATGCCCAAAATCCAGGGGCGCTCTGTCAGCGAGTCGAGTGCATCGTCATGGTGCCGAGCGAGCCAGCCCTTTCCCGCAGCCCCCGGGTCATGCCACTTCTTGAAATCCACGAGGCCAGAGGCCAGAAGCGGCACCACGAACGCAGCCATCGCCCAAGATATGGCTAGGGCCGCCGCCATTGTGACCGACAGCGCCTTGGAAAAGGCTCCGGTAACGCCCGTCAGGAAGCTGAGCGGGAGGAATACAATCAAGGTTGCCAGACTTGAACCGGTCAAAGGCGCCATGAATTCGCGAGCTGCCGGAAGCACGCTGGCTTCTCCCGCTGGCCGGCCATCCGATCCGAGAACGCCGGCGCGCCGAGCGATGTGCTCAATCATAACGATCACATCGTCGATCAGCAATCCTACGGCCGCCGCAATGCCTCCTAGCGTCATAATGTTAAAGCTCATGCCCAGCATGCTCAGCACCAGTACGGTGGTGGCCAGGGTTGCTGGAACCACAATTATCGCAACGAGCGTGACCCGCCAGTTGCGAAGAAAGACGAACAGAACCGCCGCTGCCAGTAGCAATCCCATCACCACCGCATCGCGGACGCTGGCTACTGATTGGGTGACGAGTTCGCTTTGGTCGTACCAATTCACCAGACGCACACCCGGTGGCAACTTGAAGGCCAGCAACTTCTGCGCAACGGTGTGAGCAACTTGAACGGCATTGCCATCTGGTTGCTCATAGATATTGAACAGGACAGCTGGCTTGCCGTCCTCAACGATGCGTTGCCACTTCGGAACAACGCCGAGCTGCACTGTGGCCAAATCGCTAACGCGCACCACGCCTGCTGGGTCGGCGCGTACCACAATGGCACCAACGTTCGCTGCATTGGTTACAGTGCGGTCGGCTAAGACGAGCGACAAACGGCCACGATCCTGCACTTGTCCCACTGCGCTGAGTACATTGGCGTTACGAATGGCTGTTGCGACATCGCTGAGCGCCAGGCCATAGGCGCTCAACCGGTGGGGATCGGCGAGTACTTCAACCTCGGCGGT
Organism: Alphaproteobacteria bacterium; assembly: GCA_025924715.1. GTDB lineage: Bacteria > Pseudomonadota > Alphaproteobacteria > Micropepsales > Micropepsaceae > Rhizomicrobium. Next base: position 62,976 of record JAICHV010000002.1, on the reverse strand, counting down.
ATCGCCACCCTGGACGCTGACACGCGCGAGACCGGGGATTGCCGACAGCAATGGCGTGATCTGGTAGCGTGCAAGGTCCTGCAGAGCGACCGGCGAGGTCGTGTCAGAAAGCAGCGCGTATGAAATGATCGGAAAGACCGTCGGATCCATTCGTCGTACATTGTAGGAAGTGCCAGCTGGCAGCCCTCCGACTGCCCGGGCTACGGCACTATCGACGAGGAGGGTGCTCGCGACCATGTCGCGACCCCAACCGAAATCAATCGATATCTGAGCCGAGCCGCGGGTGGTTTCCGAACGCACGTCTTGCACGCCTGGGACAGCCCGGATCGCCTCTTCCACGGGACGGGTTATGAGCAGAGCGGTCTGATCGGCCGGCCGGCTCCCAGCATCCAGATCGACCACCACGCGAGGAAACGCCACCTGCGGAAATAATCCAATGGGAAGTGAGATTGCTGCGACAAGGCCTGCCAACGTTGCGGCGAGGGCGATTGTGACAAATGCGCGAGACTGCGAGCCCAATAGCGTGGTGAAAGACATTAGCGACCCGCCACGCGGACCGCGTCGCCATCCTGGACTTGGTAGGCGCCGTCAACGATCAGCCGGCGGCTCTGGTTGAGCGAACCCTGGACGACATCCATTTGCAAGCCAGTCAGACTGACCGTCACTGGAACCGCAACGGCCTTTCCGGCCGATATCTGATATAGGTGAGCGCCGTTGTCAGAGGTCACCACAGCACGATGGGGGACCATCCAGCCCGGCACGTTGCCGATCCGTATGCCGGCGCGCAACGCTTCGCCAGGCAACAATCCGCCTTCCGCAATCGCGATATCAACATTGATCTGCCGTGTTTTGGGATTGAGGGCGCTATCGACGCGAATTACATGCCCCGCGACCGGTGGGCCGCCGCTCAATCGATTCAGTTCTGCGGATTGGCCCGCACGCACACTAGCGCGGACGGAGGGATCGACACCCACGGTGGCGACGATTTCACTGCCATTGGCCACAGTAACCAGCGCTGCGCCAGGTTGCGTTCTATCGCCTTGGGCGACGGAGATCGCCGAGACAATTCCATCGAATGGCGCCTTTAAAAAACGCACAGCCTCGCCACCGCCGATCTGCCGCAATGCATCAAGTGCTGCCGCTGCGTCCGAGACAGCCTTATCGGCTTGCGTAAGTTGATCCCGCGTCGCCAACTGCTGCGCGAGCAATTGGGCGGTTGTGTCGCGCTGCTTCTGCGCCGCCGCCAGGGCGCTTACGGCTTGGCGATATGCGCTGAGAGACGCCGGATCAACGGTGAATACGACTAAGGTCTGGCCCCTGTGTACCGTCGCGTTGGGGGTTGCATTGAGGCGCGTAACTTGGCCGGCTTGCTGTACGCTGAGCGTTTGGGAACCACTGAGCGAGGGCGCCGCACTGCCATAAGCGGTGAGAATATCCGGCAAACTCCCCCGCACGGCCGCTGCGGTGGTTACGAGCACACTGGGGGGACTGGGCGCAGGGTCAGAGGATGGGCCGCAGCCGGTCAACAGCATGAGCGTCACTAGGATTGTGCACGCCGATCTCATTGCTGGGCTGTCCTATCGCTGGCCATAGGGGACAATGTGTCAACGCTCGGCAGGTCGGCCCCAACCAATGTCTGCAGAGCGACTTGCCGATCGAGCAGCGCTAGTTCAAGGCTCATCACTTCTTGCTCCTTAGTGAAGCTGTTGGTGAGAAGATCGACATAGCTCCGTTCGTCGAGGTTCGAAGCGCCAAACGCGGCTGCAGCTCTTGTCGCGGCCAATCGGGCCGCGGGGAGGTCGGTGCGTACCACGGCCAGCTGAGCTGATAGTTGCTCCATCTCCCGAAGCAATCCGCCTACCTCGCCTGTCACTGCCGCCAACCGGGCTGAATAGGCGGCGTTTAGCTGCGCGCGCGTCGCACGTGCAATCGCGACATTGCCCTGATTGCGATCGAATATGGGCAATCCGATTGTGGCTTGTGGTCCGCCATTGATTACCCGAGCGTTATCGCTATTGGCATTGGCGCCGAGCACCAGGTCGGGGAACTGTGCGAGAATCTGCTCATGTACCGCTTCATCCTGAGCGGCATAGCCGAGTCGAAGTGCCAACATATCCGGACGACGGTCTGGAAGGCTGGCGAGTTGTGCCCTGATAGCGTCCGGATCAAAGGGCGGCAGATCGACACTGCTGGCCAGGGGCAGCATGGCACTTGGCGCCAGTCCGAGCAAAGCGTTCAATTGGTGCTGTGAATGAAGTTGGCGCTGGTCGAGCGCATCCAGACTGGTGCGGGCCGCTTGCAGTGCCACCAATGTCGGTGCAGCCGTGACTAACGTGACGTTGCCCGCCACGAGAGCATTTTGCAATATAGCGTTACGTCGGGATAACAATTCGTATTCTTGTTCAAGTAACGGGCGGGTTCTCGCGCCTTCAATCAGGTCGACTGCCAATTGCCGCGCCTGTCCCGCTATTAGCCACTCCTGCCACAGGATTTCCGCGTCCACCTGCTGGGCAGAATATTCGGCGCCGCGCACCTTCGAACGATAGGTTATCAGCGGCTTGATATCTTGAGTTAAGCTGATTGTCCAAGCGGGTACGCTCCCGATCCCTGACAACAATGGTAAAAAAGATCCCGACAAGGAGGGATTGGGCAGGACGCCTGCCTGAAGCAATTGGGATTGGGCGATACCGTGCCGCGCTCGAAGAGCCCGCAAATCTGGATTGCGCTCAAGGGCCAGGGCGACCACCTGGGGCACGGTCAGTGGCGCGAGCACGCCGGACTTCGTATTTTGTTCCGTTAGGGAACTGGCAAGAGGCGCGCTGGTCGCGAGGGGAAGAGGCGTATATTGCGCACAGGCTGCCAGTAAGAATGAACAGGCCGTCGCACTGAAGAAGACGCGGCGGCCTGCCATCATACAGGTCTTGATGCGTGTGCCCCCAGCCGCAGAAGGTCCGTGGTTTTGGAGGCGCGGACTTATCTTCGGCAGCCGGGGGTTGAACATCGTATGATCAGTCGGGATTCTTTCCTTCCGCGCCGTTTTCCAGCACACGTCCGGTCTTGGCGTCGACACCTACCTCATAAACTTTTCCGGCGCTCTTGATGTCGAAGGAATAGCGGAGGCCACTGCCGCCGGATTCCTTTTCCAATTCCTGGTCAACAATGGTACCCGGCCGCGCTTTCAGGCCGACGGCCCGGGCGTCTGCCAGAGTCACATGGGCCATCGGCGCGAGTTCTGCGCCTTTCAGGGGATGCGCGGCCTGCGCGTAGGCGGAAGTACCAGCGGCAATCGCCGCCAACGCAATGACAGTGGTGGTGATTTTCATGATATTACACTCCAAGGAGCAGAATGCTCCTATAGGCATATAGGCCCTGCCGATTGGAGCGGAGATGACCCGAACATTAGCTATTCCCAACTTGCCCTACCGCGCGAACGCGCGGTTTAGATTAGAGTTCCTTCGTCCTGTTTCTCAGATCGCTAGGTAACGATGTGAAGCTCCTGTTGCTGGAAGACGATGAGACAACACGGACCCATCTTGAGCGCGCTCTCACCGCCGCTGGCCATGTCGTGGACACCTGCGCAACCGGTCAAGACGCGATTTTTCTTGGATCAAGCAATGCATATTCCGTTCTGATCCTCGATCGGATGGTTTCCGGCATTGAGGGACTCGGTGTGTTGAAAGCGTTGCGCGCGGCGGGGATTCGGACGCCGGCACTATTTCTGACTGCAATGGACGGGGTGAATGACCGGGTGGAGGGGCTGGATGCGGGCGCAGACGACTATCTTGTGAAGCCGTTCGCCGCGATTGAGTTCTTGGCACGTGTTAATGCCCTTGGCAGGCGCCAGCCGGTCTCCGATGTAGTGACAGTTTTGCGCATCGCCGACTTGGAGGTTGATCTGGTCAAACGAACAGTGCGGCGCGGAAATCGATTAATTGATCTTCAGGCGCAGGAATTCAAACTCCTGGAGTACCTCATGCGACACGCCGGCGAAGTCGTAACGCGCACGATGCTGTTGGAGAATGTGTGGTCGTTTCATTTTGATCCCAACACCAACGTCATAGAAAGCCACATGAGCCGTTTGCGCTCCAAAGTGGACCGTGGCTTCGGCCAGGAGTTGATTCATACTATTCGGGGGGCGGGATACCGGATCAATGCGGCGGGCTGAAATATTTCGCAGCGGAGCGTTTCGCTTTGCTTCGTTGCTCGCTCTCCTTTTTGCGGCGGGTTCGCTGATATTGTTATGGACGGTCGAGAGCTCTATCTCCCGCTATGCGCAGGAAGCAATTGCAGGCAGCCTGCAAAGTGAAGCAGCGGTACTTTCCACCGAAGATCGTGAAGGTGGCCGTAAGGCCTTGCTCACGGCGATTCAACGGCACCGCCATTCGGCTCGGGAGCAGCAGTTCCGTTACCTGTTCGAAGACGCAGACGGCAAGATATTGGTCAACGATCTTGGCGGCGGTAGGGCGGGGCTAGGCTGGGGTACCGTTTTGATCGCTGACGATGATGTCGGTACCGATCGGGAGGGCGGCATTGAACAACTGAAAAGTTTCGGGACGCGCTTGAGCGACGGGAGTTTGCTTGTCATCGCTACCGACGCCTACGATGTGCAGGAGCTTCGGCACAGACTAAACCTGTTCACTATCTGGAGTGGGGCCGGAATTTCGCTTTTCGCGCTGGTAGGAGGTTTTGTAATCGGTGGCCTTTTTATGCGGCGATTGGACCGCGTCAATGAATCAGTTTCGCGCATTATGGAGGGCAATCTAGCTGAGCGCTTACCCACAATCGGAATGAGTCCTGAATTCGACGCCCTGTCGGCCAATCTAAACCGAATGTTGGATAGAATTGGAGCGCTCATGGAAGGAATGCGGCAAGTCTCGACGGATATAGCGCACGATCTCCGTACACCTTTGAGTCGCCTTCGGCAACACCTTGAGGCCACGCGCGAGTCCAGCTCGATCGAGAACTACGATGCCGGAGTGGAGCTGGCAATCGCCCAGACAGACAATATCCTTACGATATTTAGAGCGCTGCTGCGCATCGGTTCGTTGGAGGGGGGGATCGGGCGCCAGCGCTTCGGCGTGGTCGATTTGAGCGAGATTATGAACAGGGTCTATTTGGCCTACCAGCCGGTTGCGGAAGATCTGCAGAAAGTGTTGGTAGCCGATCACATGGCAGATATTTCCGTTCAAGGAGACGGCGAATTACTGGCACAGATGTTCACCAACCTGATCGATAATGCGCTCGGCCATACGCCGCCAGGTACTCAAATTAATAGCACCCTATCTTCGGTGAATGGTCAGGTGATAGCCAGTATCTCCGATAACGGCCCGGGTATTCCGGACAGTGAGCGATCGAAGGTATTGGCGCGCTTTTATCGTCTTGACCGGAGCCGCAACATGCCGGGTTCGGGTTTGGGGCTGGCTCTCGTCGCGGCGATCGCAGCGCTACACGAAATTCGTTTAAGCTTGGAAAACAACACTCCTGGACTTCGAGTTGAACTGAAGTTCCCATAACAGATCATCGCCACTCCTTGTTGGATATTGAGAAAGAGTTTTCAAGAGGTTGTTCAACTGACTACCAAAATGTAGTGCTCACGCGCCCCAGGAAATTATCTCGATAATAACAGCCTGGATTGGTGGCGGTCGCGACGTTGTCCGGGCAACGCTTGCCGGTTTCTCTTAGGGCGAAGCCCTTCGCGGCCATGCAAGCCTCTGTTAGTTCACCAACGTCGTCATCGTTAAGCTGGTGACCCGCGCCTTCGCGAATTGCGGTCTGTTTGCAGGCATCGACTTCATGTTGGGCCGGACGTGAACAACCCGCAAGAAAGAGAAGGGCCACAACTGCGGCTGGGGCGTGGCAAGACCAGCGCATTTATGTGACTTCCATTGGAAGTGCAGATTTACGCCTTCGCATGACCAAATGACAGATGGCAGGCAGAACGAACAACGTAAGCGCGGTCGAAGTGATGAGCCCGCCAATCACGACTGTTGCAAGCGGACGCTGTACTTCGGCACCGGTGCCGGTCGCAATCGCCATCGGAACGAAGCCGAGCGATGCGACTAGGGCGGTCATCAGCACAGGCCGCACGCGTTCCATAGCTCCTTCCACGATGGAAACATCGAGTCCGTGGCCCATCTCCTGCCGGCGTCTCATTGCGGAAATCAGGACCAGGCCATTCAACACGGCTACACCAGAAACAGCGATGAAGCCTACGGCCGTCGAGACCGAAAAGGGGATGCCTCGCAGCGCGATGGCAAACACGCCGCCGGCCAATGCCATGGGAACGGCAGTAAACACCAAGGCCGCCAGGGTAGCCTCGCCTAACGCCATATAGAGAACACCAAATATCATCGCCAAACAGATCGGCACCAGGATAACAAGTCGTGCGGTGGCCGCCTGAAGATTTTGGTATTGACCACCCCATTCTATCGTCATGCCGGGAGGCAGTTTTACTTCCTTGCCGATGCGCTTCTGGGCCTCTGTCACGAAGGAGCCCAAGTCGTTACCCTTTACGTTGGCTTCAACGTAAATGCGGCGACGGCCATTGTCGCGGCTGACTTCATTGAGGCCTTCCGAAAAGCGAAAACTGACCAGCCGGCTCAGCGGGACCGACGCTTCGGGCGTACCTTCCACGCCTGGAGAAAGCAATGGGCTTGGTAACATCACGGGTAGGGCGCCTAGCGCATCCACATCGCTGCGTTGGGCATTGGCCAGCCGAACCACAACATCGAAACGCCGGTCTCCCTCAAAAATCTGCCCGGCCGCGCGCCCGCCCATAGCGGTCGAGATTGTGTCCGCCACATCTTTCATGGTCAGGCCATATCGACTGATGGCATCGCGGTCGAAACGGATATCGAAGGTCGGGAATCCGCGGGTCTGGGCCACCCGCACATCGGCTGCCCCCGGAACCTTCTGCAGCAAAGCCGCGATCTGCTGAGCGCTGTTGTTCATGGCGTTGAGATTATCGCCATAGACCTTCACCGCAACATCACTGCGCACGCCGCCGATCAATTCATTGAAACGCATCTCGATGGGCTGTGTCACATCATAGTTGTTACCGACCATATGTTCGGTCTTGGCTCGGATGCGCTCGATCACCTGGTCTTTTGTCGTAATCCCTGTGGGCCACTCACTTTTCGGCTTCAGGATGACATAGTTGTCCGAAGCGTTTGGCGGCATAGGATCGGCAGCCAAGCTGGCAGTGCCAGCTTTGGAGTAGGTGGTGAGGACTTCCGGCAAAGCCAAGACGTTTCGCTCCAGCGGCAGGTCGATCGCAAGAGACTGGTCTATGGAAGTCGAGGGAATACGGACCGAGGACAGGTTCAGATTCTGCTCATCCAAAGTCGGCATAAATTCACGTCCGACAAACATGAAGACTATGAGAGCGACGGCGAATGTACCGAACGCCGCGCCGATGAAAGGCCATGGCCGGGCAATGGCGCGATGAAGCCAGGGTTCGTATAGCGCCTTGGCTTTGCGAATGACCTTAACTTCTTCCTCATTGACATGTCCGGTCAGCAACAGCGCGACCATGGCGGGGACGAAGGTAAGGGACAGTACAAACGCACTGGCCAACGCCAACATAAGCGTGATGACCATGGGCGAGAACATCTTGCCTTCGACGCCCTGAAAGGTCAGGCAAGGCAGGAACACCAAGAAAATAATGATCTGGCCATAGACGGTTGGGCGGACCATTTCCTGGGAAGATTGGACAACTTCCTCCAGACGTTCGTCCCTATTGAGTTGACGGCCCTCCCGCGCCTGTCGCTCGGCATGGCGGCGCAGATTGTTTTCCACGATGATTACGGCACCGTCGATAATCAACCCGAAATCTAGCGCGCCAAGGCTCATCAGGTTGCCGGAAATATGGAGCCCATTCATGCCGATGGCGCTCATCAACATGGCGAGCGGGATGACCAATGTGGCGATCAGCGCCGCACGCCAGTTACCCAGGAGGACGAACAAGACCGCAATGACCAGCAATGCGCCTTCCGCAAGGTTGCGCCCCACTGTCGAGATGGTGGCGACGACGAGTTGCGACCGATCCAGCAACGGGACAAGGGCTATGTCGTTGGGCATGGTATGGCTGATCTCTTGCAGCCGGTCGCCCACCGCTTTCGCGACGATCCGGCTGTTGGCACCCACCAGCATCAACGCGCTGCCGATGACGGTTTCGTGCCCATCATGGCTCGCGGCGCCCCGCCGCAGCTCGCCGCCGATCCTAACGGTAGCGAGATCGCGCACCGCGACCGGCACTCCATTGCGGCTGGCCACAATAGCGCGGCCGATCTGATCGGCGCTATGCAGGCGGCCATCGCCACGGACGAGATAGGCTTCCCCTGATCGCTGGATAAAATCTGCCCCAACCGAAAGATTGGCTTTCTCCAGCGCATCCGCCAAATCCGTATAGGAGACGCCAAAGGAGGCAAGTTTGGCGGAATCGGGCTCTACGACATACTGCTTCACATAGCCGCCCAGCGAATCGACATCTGCCAGGCCCGCAACGGCGCGAAGCTGGGGCCGAACGATCCAGTCCTGCACCGTGCGCAAATACGCCATCTGCGCCAAGTGGTCGGTCAGCTTTTCCCCTTCATCTGTGAGGTAGCTGCCATCACTTTGCCAACCTGGTTTTCCGTCCTTAACGTCCGCGCCTTTACCATCAGGGTGCTTGAATTCCACATCGTAATGGAACACTTCGCCAAGCCCTGTGGATACGGGCCCCATTTGTGGATCTGCGCCGGCCGGCAAGTCGGGCCGCGCCTGACCTAGCCGTTCAAGCACCCGTTGGCGCATAAAGTAGAGATCGGTATCTTCCTTGAAGACGGCAGTGACTTGCGAAAAGCCATTGCGCGAGAAAGAGCGCGTGCTTTCTACGCCGTCCAGGCCGGTCAGCGCTGTTTCAATGGGGTAAGTGACGCGCTTCTCGACCTCCACCGGCGACAAGGTGGGGATCACCGTATTGATCTGGACTTGCTTGTTAGTGATGTCCGGAGTCACGTCGATAGGCAACAGCAGGGCCTGCCACACACCTGCGCCTGCAGCTATCAGGGTCAGGACCAAGATGACCCACCGTGCCCGGACCGAGAAGGATATGATCTTCGCGATCATTCCTCGTCCTCACCGCCTTTACCAAGCTCGGCCTTCAGCAGAAAAGCGTTGCGGGTGGCAATCTGCTCGCCCGGCTGCAATCCAGATATAATTGAAGCGCGCCCCGCGCCACGCGATCCAACCGCTACATGGCGAACGATAAAACCGTTGTTGGTTCGCGCGAATACTGCGTCGCGGCCATCGATCATCTGCACGGCTTCCTCGGGAAGGATAATTCCGGTCGCCGCAGTGCTTTTGAGACTGATGCGGACTTGCAAGGTTTGGCCGGGGGCCAGGGGAAGGCCGTCCGGCACCGACAGCACAGCGGTCTGGGTTTTGGTCTGGGGATCGAGCGCGGGCGTGACGGATCGCACGACCGCCCTGGCGGTGGCACCATTGGGCAACATCAAGATTGCCGGATCGCCCGGTTGTACACGCGCAGCGTCGATGGCGGCCAGCTGGACCTCGACTTGGACCAGGCGGGGATCGGAGATTCGGAACAGCTCCGTTTCCGTTCGGACATAGGCACCCAACGCCGCTGTCTGCGCGGTTATACGGCCGGACAGGGGGCTAATCACCGCAACAGAGTGGCCGTCCGATGCGAGATTGACGGTGGCTGCGGCATTTCGGGCGCGCTGGGTATCCGCCTCTGCTGCCGCGAGGCTCGCCTGTGCCGTTTGCAGTGATCGTTTTGAGGTTGCCCCCTGCTGGAAAAGCGAGTCTTCCTGCTCTGCGATCCGACGCGCTAACACGGCTCTTGCTTCCGCGCTAGCGCGGTCAGACGCAATCTGCGCCGCATCCTTGCTGTCCACAACTGCCAGTACCTCGCCCGCCCTGACCGGATCACCCAGCCGCTTGTTGAGGCGCGAGATTATCCCTTCGGCGTGGGCGGTCAGGGTGGCAACGCCATTAGGCTGCGCCGCCGTCGTCGCTGGAGCTAGTATTTCAGCATTCAGATTTCCACCAACAGCCGGCTCGACAACGATCCCCGCAGCGGCAATCTCCTTGAAATCGATTTTCAGTGTCGCCGGCCCCACTGGCGCGGGAGCGGCAGTGGGGGTTGGGAGGGGCTGTCCGGTCCAACGCGCAATGCCAAAGCCGCTCCCCGCGGCGACGATAACCAGTGCGACGATAATTAACCAGGTATGACGCTTCTCAGGCAGCATCTTGTTACCTCCGAACAGTCTTGGCACAGATCACTGTATTGCTGCACATGGGTATCAAAGGATCGGCCATATCCAAAAGATAACGCCCACCGCAGCGATAAACAGGCCGCTCAGGACTTCGCCGTATTTTTCCAGCGGCCCGAGCGAAACGCGCTGTAGACCTGCGACTGATCCCACGCACAGCGCGACATACGTTGCGATAGTGGCGGCCGCAAAGACGAGTGACATGGTCACAATCAGCCCAATTCCATATTTGCCTGCCGCGAAGAAGGCGGGGAGCCCTTCAATCATGGGCGAGGAACCCACAATCAGAAGTAACGCGGTTCTTTGGCCTTTAGCCGTCGGATCATGATCGTGACTGTGGGCGTGCCCATGGGTGTGCGCCTGTTCATGGTCGCGTTCCGCGACCATTTCGCGCCAGCCAGAAACAGCAATCCACAGCCCAAAACTGATCAGCGCGATACTGGAGAGGATTTCAATCCAGTGGCCGAACTTCGCGGCGACAGCGACACCGGCCCCCCAGACAAGCAATCCCAAAAGTAGGGTAGAGACAACGTGGCCAGTTCCCGCGCCGAGTGCGGCGCGTGCGGTTTGTCCTCGCGACCATCCGCGCTGACGGGCTAGCAATGTTATCGGCGCCCAGTGATCCGGAACCATGGTGTGGAGGACGCCGACAGTGCCCACCGCGCCGATCAGGAGCCATTCTGCGGGCTGGATCATTTTTTGTCTCCATGTGTGTGCCGATGATCGGGATCAAGGTGATGATGGGGGTGGGAATGGCGGGTTCCGTCAGCATGGGTATGTTCATGCTCGTGGAAAGCGATTTCCAGCTCCCTGTCGAAAGCATCGGCTATACGACACAGCGTTTTGAGGCTGGGAACATGGGTGCCGCTTTCCAGCCGCGAAATCATAGACTCGGTCATGCGAAGCCGCTTGGCGACCTGCGCTTGGGTTTCGCCGGTATGTTTGCGAAGGCCCAGCAGCACACGCGAACATTGTGCCGCAATGACATCTGCATTGTTCTGTTTGCGCGCTTTGCGAAGAGCCGTCATGGTCACCTTAGCAGAATTGCTATGGCGACTTAGCAGACTTGCTAAGGGCCTGCAACGCAAATTTTCGGGCCAGGGCGCCCTTAGACGCTGACTCGTGGCGCCAGTTTCAAATTGCGGCCTTTGACGATCGCGTAGATCACCGGAATAACGATCAAGGTAAGGACCGTGGACGATAACATCCCGCCGACCAGCGGTACGGCAATGCGCTTCATGACCTCGGACCCTGTTCCGGTACTCCAAAGGATGGGCAGAAGGCTGGCCATGATGGCAACAACAGTCATCATTTTAGGCCGCACTCGCTCAACCGCTCCTTCCATGATTGCCTGATACAAATCCTTCGTGGTAAAATCGCGGCCTTCCACTTTGCGCTGGGCAATTAGGGCCGACAGCGCGTTGTCGAGATAGATCAACATGACCACACCGGTTTCTGCCGCAACACCGGCGAGGGCGATAAAGCCAACCGCGACCGCGACGCTCATATTGAACCCCATCCAATACATGAGCCAGAAACCTCCAGTCAGCGCGAACGGCACCGATAGCATCACGATAAAGGTCTCCGTCAGGCGCCGGAAATTCATGTAGAGCAGCAGGATGATCACTAGCAACGTCACCGGGACGACGGTTTTGAGGCGATTGGCCGCGCGCTGGAGATACTCAAATTGCCCGCTCCATTCGACGTGATAGCCCGGCGGCATCGCAACCTGATCCGCCACGGCCTTTCGGGCTTCGTTGACATAGCCGCCAAGGTCACGCCCCTGCATGTCGACATAGATGTAATCCACGAGCTGAGCATTCTCGGTGCGTATGGAGGGCGGTCCCTGGGCAATCCGGACGGAGGCGACCTGTCCCAGCGGGATGGACGTACCGTCGGGTGCGTTGACCAGCACCTCGCGCGCGATGGCGCTGGGGTCATCGCGGAAATCCCGCGGATACCGGACAGTGACGCCGTAGCGCTCCCGGCCTTCGACGGTCTCGGTCACCATTTCGCCGCCGAGCGCGGTCCGCACGACGTTCTGGACATCGTCAATGGAAAGGCCGTAGCGGGCGAGGGCGGCACGGTCAGGTTCGATGTTGAGGTAGTAGCCGCCCAACACCCTCTCCGCGAAGGCGCTGGTTGTCCCTGGTACTTTGCGCACGACGGCCTCGATCTTCTTGGAAAGACGGTCGATCTGGGCCAGGTCAGGGCCATAGACCTTGACGCCGACGGGGGTGCGGATGCCCGTCGAAAGCATGTCAATGCGCGCCTTGATCGGCATGGTCCAGGCGTTGCTGACACCCGGAAACATCAGCGCCTGATTCATGTCCGCGACCAGCTTGTCTCCGGTCATGCCTTTGGGCCAGGTCTCTTCAGGCTTGAGGTTGATGACGGTCTCAAACATCTCCACTGGGGCCGGATCGGTGGCGGTTCCTGCCCGGCCGGCCTTGCCGAATACGGACTCTACCTCGGGAAAGCTCTTGATGATCCGGTCCTGTAACTGGATCAGCTGAGCAGCTTTGGTGATCGACATGCTGGGCAGGCTGACCGGCATGTACAGCAGCGTGCCTTCGTTCAAGGTGGGCATGAACTCACTACCGATTTTGGTGACTGGATAAACAGAGACCGCGAGCGCTAAAACAGCGAGGACGATGGTCAGTTTGCGGTGCCGTAACACTCCATCGATGATGGGGCGATATGCCCAGATCAATGCACGGTTCACCGGGTTTTTCCGTTCCGGCAGAATCCGGCCACGGACAAAAAGGATCATCAGCACCGGCGCCAGGGTCACCGATAGCAGCGCCGCGGCGGCCAGCGCGAAGGTGTGAGTGTAGACGAGAGGCTTGAACAATCGCCCTTCCTGCTCTTCCAGGGTGAAGACTGGCAGGAAAGACACGGTGATAACCAGCAGGCTGAAGAATAGGGCGGGCCCCACTTCCATGGCCGCTTTGATGAGAATGTCGATTCGGGAATCGTTCGGCCCGGCTCGTTCCAATTTTTTGTGAGCGTTCTCGATCATCACAATCGCTGCGTCCACCATGGCGCCGGCAGAGATGGCGATGCCGCCCAGGCTCATGATGTTCGAACTGATGCCAATGGCATGCATCACGATAAACGCCATCAAAACGCCGACCGGCAGCATGATGATGGCGACTAGGGCGCTACGGACATGCAAGAGGAACACCATGCAGACAAGCGCAATGATGATGCTTTCCTCGATTAGGGTATGCTTGAGTGTGTCGATGGCGCGATAAATGAGATTGGAGCGGTCATAGACAGGTAGAATCGAAACGCCTTTGGGCAGGCTTCCGGCGATTTCGGCGATCTTCTGCTTGACGTTCTTGATCACGTTGAGGGCATTTTCACCGTCGCGTTGCAACACGATGCCGGCGGCGACTTCGCCTTGGCCGTTGAGCTCCGCCAATCCCCGGCGCTCTTCAGGCCCCAGTTCCACGCGCGCCACGTCTTTGACCAGGACAGGCGTGCCGCCCGCGCTCTTGAGGACGATGTTTTCCAGATCGCCGATACCTTTGAGATAACCTCGGCCGCGTACCATATATTCGCGTTCGCTCATCTCGATGGTGCTGCCACCGACATCCGCATTGCTGGCACGGATGGCGCCTGTGACCTGTGACAGGGGGATACCAAAGGCCCGCAACTTTGTGGGATCGACCACCACCTGGTACTGCTTGACGAACCCGCCGAGACTGGCGACTTCCGCCACACCCCCGGCCTTGGTGAGCTGAAACCGAACAAACCAGTCCTGGATGGAGCGTAGCTCGGCGAGAGTGCGCTGGGTTCCGATCACGGCATATTCGAACACCCAGCCCACGCCGGTCGCATCCGGCCCCAGCGACGGTGTCACCCCAGCCGGTAGCTTTTTCTGGGCGAAATTGAGGTATTCCAGAACGCGACTGCGCGCCCAGTAAATATCGGTGCCGTCCTCGAACACGACATAGACGAATGAAACGCCGAAAAAGGAGAACCCGCGCACGACCTTGGATTTCGGGACCGCCAAAAGCGCCGTGGTCAGCGGATAGGTGACCTGATCCTCGACCACCTGGGGGGCCTCGCCGGCATATTCGGTGTAGACGATCACTTGCGGATCGGAGAGATCGGGAATGGCATCGAGCGGGGTGGCGAGGATGGCCCAGATTCCCACTGCTATCACCACCAAGGTCATCAGCAGGATGACTATGCGGTTGCGGGCAGATAGTTCGATAATCCGGGCGATCACGGTGTGCCTCCCGTGGCGGCTTTGTCCTTGTCTGCCGTAAAGGTCTGCAAGGCGGCCCGCAGGTTGCTTTCGGCATCGATCAGGAAGTTGGCACCCACCACCACCTGCTCGCCCGGTTTGAGCCCGCCGAGAATCTGCGTGGTTCCGTTGCCGCGAGCACCGATGTGGACAGGACGGGGTTCAAACCGGCCCTGGCCTTTGGCAATTAAGACGACCTGCGCGGTTCCGCTGTCGATGATCGCGGAGTCTGGCACGAGCAGGACGGGTCCGGAATCGGCGGCGGCGGCATCAATCGAAACGGCCGCATACATGGACGCACGCAGCAATCCATCTTTGTTGGATAGTATGATACGGACCTGCCCGGTGCGGGTATTTGCCGTAAGGGCGGGATAGATGAAATCGACCGTGCCGGTGAAACTGCGTCCCGGAAAGGCCACGAACGTCACATGGGCGGATTGGCCCTTTCGGATTACGCCCAGATCCTGTTCGGGCACATCGGCCATGACCCATACCTGGGACAGGTCCGCAATCTTGAAGAGCGGATCGCCGGTATTGAACCGCATTCCTACGATCGCTGGCTTTTCGGTGATGGTGCCGCTGAACGGCGCCGATACGGTGATTGACCGCGTCGCCTGGCCGGTACGACGAATTTCGGCAATTGCGGAGTCGGGAATTCCGTAATTACGAAGATTTTGCAGGGCGCGCGCCATCGCAGCGTCGTCATGTTGCTGCATCGCTACGATGTAATCGACCTCGCGGGTGACGATGTCAGGCCCCATCCTGGTCGTCACATCAGGTGTTTGGACCCATACCTGTGCCAATGGCTGCCCTGCGCGCACTGCCTGGCCGGTGGTGGCGACAAACAGCTTCTCGACAAAGCCGTCAAATTTGGTGTTGACGACCGCGATGCTGTTTTCGGCAGGCTGAACAGTTCCTGCGGCCTGTACGGTATGGGGAACACTCTCCGTGGTCTGAACCGGCACAGTCCGGACGCCCAGCATCTGCATGCGCGCCGGACTCACGGTGACGACCCCGGATTCGTCCTCGCCGTCATGGACCGGGATATAGTCCATCCCCATGGAATCCTTTTTCGGCACGAGGGACGTGTCGGGAAGGCCCATTGGATTGCGATAGTAGAGAATCTTGCCTTTGCCGGCAGGCTTCGGGTCTGCGGCAGTGCTTGCATCCGCATAGACCGCCTTATAGTCGCGCCCGTCCGCCGTCTTCTTTGGCGTCTGGGAATAATCGGCCTTGCCATCGGGGTCTTGGTAATAAATCGGTGTTCGATCTGCGGGAGGGGCCACCGCAGCCGACGTGGCCGTCGCAGGCGCCGCCGCCGCCGCCTTGGGAGCAGACGGCCGGAGCCAATAACCGGCCCCAGCGCCGGCAGCCAAAAGACCAATAGCCGCCAGGGTGAGCGCAATGGCTTGAACGCGAGTTGTTTGCACGATCTGTCTCCTTGTGAACCCGCATCGGCCGCGCACCGGCCGGCATTAGGCCGGACGATGCGCGAGACCTGTGCGTCAGGGCGCGAGCTTGACGGTGACGCTTCCGCTGACAGTCTGGGCGACGCCCTGGACCTTTGCAGAGAAGCTGAGCGCCCAGTTGTCCGGCTTGTTCCACACCGGACCGTTGGAGACTTCAAAGCGGTAGGTGCCTGGCGGCTTCTCGCCCAGCGGCCTGATCGGCGCTGTCATAGCGGTCATGCCTATCGGCCCCATATCGGCGCGGGACTGGATGATGATCGCGCCGGAGACCGGCTTGCCCTCATGCACCAGGCGCACCGATACCGTGCTTTTGCCAGCGCTGGTCTGGACTGGCCCGGCCAGTTCATAGCGATAGCCCATAGTGGCCATCGCACCCGACCCCTTCATGGCCATGTCCGTGCCTTGCGCGCGCGCGGGCGCGGGCGCGGCCGCGGCAATCACCAAAATCACTATTGCGGGAATCACGGCGCGATAAACGTGCCGATTGGTCATGCTGGTATTCACGGGAAATCCTCCTGCTCACGCGAAGGCGTGAGGCTGAATGCTTGAGCCATAGGAAAGGGCGTTCGCTGGACGCGCAAAAGCGCGAACCCTGGCGAACAAACAAGCGATCACGCCCGCGCTTTGCGAGCGGTTTCGCTTCCTAGACGCGCAAGATGGGAGGAGGAAGTGGGGGAGGGGTTGCCACGGAGCTGCGATCCGCCTCGCGCGAAACCGCCCGGATATGACCGTGATAGAGCAATGTCACTGGCAAGAAACCTTGCGGCACACCGACATTCACAGCGCAGGCCGCGCAAACGGCACAGGAACTATCGCCGCCTTTGCAAGGCATGTGCTTACCCGGCGATGATTTTTCCATCGCAGCGCAGTTCGAAGACATGTCCATATCGGACATCGCCATCGCCATGCCAGGCATGGAACTATCGCTACCGGCAGGAACAGCCCAAGACGGTCCAACGCCGCTGAGAAAAATCCCCAGCGCGAGAGCGAAGGCCGCAATTTGCTTTCCAAAACGATGCGCAAACATGATCCGAACCCTATACGCCGGAACCGGGTGGATCAAGGATGGCCCAACCGGGTGAACAATTCGTGAGTTTGGGCCGCTGGACACCCCGGACCGCCCGCTAATCCAGCGCCGTCCAACGCAAACGCAGGGCATTGGCAATCACCGATACCGAGCTGAGGCTCATCGCCCCCGCTGCGATAACCGGGCTGAGCAAAAGGCCGAAGGCCGGATAGAGCGCGCCCGCCGCGATCGGTATCCCGATCACGTTATAGACAAAGGCGAGCACAAGATTCTGGCGGATGTTGTTCATCGTGGCTCGGCTCAAGGCTTGCGCACGTGCAATCCCGGCCAGATCGCCCTTGACCAGCGTTACACCAGCACTTTCAATGGCGACGTCGGTGCCGGTTCCCATCGCGATGCCGATATCCGCTTCAGCCAAAGCGGGGGCATCGTTGACCCCGTCACCTGCCATCGCGACGATGCGGCCTTCGCTCCGCAATCTGCGTATCACAGCGTTTTTGCCATCTGGCAAAATGCCGGCCTCGATCTCCTTGATCCCAAGCGTAGCGGCCACAGCTTCCGCCGTGGTGCGGTTATCCCCGGTCAGCATCACGATGCGGATGTTTTTGGCCCGCAGCTGAGTGAGGGCGGCCAGTGTCGTTGATTTGATCGGATCGGCGATGGCGAGAATACCGGCAATATGCCCATCCACCGCCAGGAACATTGCCGTGGCGCCATCACGCCGCAGCTCATCAGCACGCGCATCCATCGCGGCCGAATCGACGCTCAGATCTTTCAGCAACTGCGCCGTTCCGACAGCGACCTGCTTGCCATCCACGGTGCCGGAGATACCCTTGCCGGTAATCGACCGAAAATCCGCCACATCGTATAGCGGAGCCTTTCGATCCTTTGCGGCCGTCAATATAGCCGCCGCCAAGGGATGTTCACTGGACCGTTCCAGGCTTGCGGCCAATGAAAGTATCCGTCCTTCGTCAAAACCCTCCGCCGGCACAATAGCGGTCAACCGCGGCCGGCCTTCGGTGAGCGTGCCGGTCTTGTCCACCACCAGGGTATCGACCTTCTCGAAACGCTCCAGCGCTTCCGCATTTTTGATAAGGATGCCGGCGCCCGCGCCCTTACCGACGCCCACCATGATAGACATCGGTGTTGCGAGACCTAGCGCACAGGGGCAGGCGATGATGACCACCGACACTGCCGCCACCAGCGCATTGGCGAAGGCTGGCTGCGGTCCCCAAAACATCCAGCCAGCAAAAGAAAGCACCGCCACCGCGATAACTGCAGGCACGAACCAGCCCGAAACCTGATCGGCCAGCCTTTGAATTGGAGCGCGGCTTCGCTGCGCGTCCGAAACCATCGCGACGATGCGCGCCAAAACCGTGTCGCTTCCGATCTTATCCGCGCGCATAACGAGCACACCGGTGCCATTCACGGTGCCACCAATCAGCTTGGCGCCAGCTTCCTTTTCCACGGACAGGGATTCACCTGTCACTATCGATTCATCGACCGAACTCGCGCCTTCGATCACAGTGCCATCCACCGGCACACGACCGCCCGGCTTTACCCGAAGACGGTCGCCCACCTGCACCGCGTCCAGGGACACGTCGTCCTCCCCGCCATCGTCGCGCAGCCGGAAGGCCCGCGGGGGCGCCAAGTTCAGCAAGGCGCGGATAGCGCTGCCCGTCCCGGCACGGGCTCGCAATTCGAAAACCTGTCCCAGCAGCACCAAAACGGTGATGACAGCAGCGGCCTCGTAATAGACCGGCACCATCCCATCCATACGCAGCGTGGTGGGAAAAATACCTGGCGCAAGCGTTGCGATCACGCTGTAGCCATAGGCTGTGCCGATGCCCAGCGCGATCAAGGTGAACATGTTGAGCGAGCGGTTTACCAGCGAGGCCCAACCCCGGACAAAGAACGGCCAGCCTGCCCACAGAACAACGGGCGTGCTCAGCACGAATTGAACCCAGACGGAAATCTGCGGCGCGATCAGGTGATGCAGATCGAACAGATGTCCGCCCATTTCCAAGACGAACACCGGCAGCGCCAAAGCCAGTCCAACCCAGAATCGGCGCGACATATCGATAAGTTCGGGATTTGGCCCGTCCGCATCGGCCGCGTTGACTGGTTCCAGTGCCATGCCGCAGATCGGGCAATGCCCAGGCCCCTTTTGCCGAATCTGCGGATGCATAGGGCAGGTGTAGATCACGTCCGCATCTCCCGGCCCGGCTTCTTGACCGGTGCCGTGATGGTGACGTGAGGCGTTAGCTTGATCGGCTTTGCCAATGTACTTGTCAGGGTCCGCGAGAAATTTCTCGCGGCACCCCCCGCTGCAGAAAAAATAGGTATCGCCGCCATGGTCGGCGCGATGCTTCGCTGTTGCCGGATCGACGCGCATACCGCAGACAGGGTCTGTCAGCGGATCTACCGCTCCGGTGCCGCTGGCGCTCTGATTGGGCTTGGCGCCGTGGTCGCAAGAATGTTCGTTGGCTTCACTTGCCACCGCAGCACCCGCCGTCAGCTTTTTCCGCCGTAAACGGCTTAAGGACAGAAACCTCCGAGGCGGTTTTTTTCGAGTCGCCGCAACCGCACCCACTGCCTCCATTTGGCTTTGCGCTAGGCTGGTGCGGTTCGCCTTGTGCCGTTTTACTCGTCCCGCCGCAACATGCGCCGCTGGACCGATTTGTGTCCGTCATGGTCACCTCTTGTTTTCTATACCCTATGGGGGTATATAGGAAGCATGCGCAAAGACATCAAGGTATCGACCTTAAAACGTCTCAGCCGTATCGAAGGCCAGGTCCGCGGCGTCATCGGGATGATTGAGGACGAGCGCTACTGCATTGATGTTCTGACACAGACGCAAGCGATCCGCGCGGCGCTGGTACGTGTGGAATCGCAGATGCTTAAGGAGCATATGGGTCATTGCATCGAGGGCGCCATTGTCAGCGGCGATGCCGGCGAACAACGCAAAAAAGCGGCAGAACTCATCGAGCTTCTTGAAAGAGCGGCGCGATGAAGCTGTTGAACCTGCATAGAGTCTTTGCCCGGCTGCACGGAGGCATGCCAGATGAGGCTCCCATAACCAAGGCAGTCAACCCGGCCCAGAGCGATGAATTTAGGACCGCTTACGGCGAATATGCTGCTGCCACGGCTCACGCCAATGTCCTGCTGCACACACACGGCGCACAGTCTTCCCAATTTGTCAGTGCCGATATTGCGAGCATGCGGCTTTTTCACCGGGTGAAGAAAATGCAAGGGCTGAAAAAGGCCCGTCCCAACTAAGACGGGTTAGTCCTTCACTTCAGGCGCTGAAGCATGCCCTTCATCTGGTCGATCTCCTGCTGTTGAGATTTTACAATATTGCTGCACAGCTTACGAAGCTCCACATCGGTTATCGGAGCTTTGTTGCACATCAGGATTGCCCCGGCGTGATGCGGGATCATGGACCGCAAAAACGATTTGTTGGTAATCGCCGCCTGTTCGCGAATGCCGACCCAACACAAAAGCAGGAACAAGGCCGCCAAGCCAATGATGACTACATTCCATTTCTTTTTGGGATACATGCCCCCCATAAGAAGCAGTTCCAGGATGGCCATCGGCGCAACCATGAGGCCGGCCATATAGGCTTGGTTCAGGTTGGGATAGACATTGGCCAGGCTATCTACCATCGCATACATGAATGCAAACATCAGGGCGAACGACAACACCATCATTACGGCGAAGCGCCGATACATCGCCGTTTTGTGATCGGAAGGCTGCATAGTCGTATCCTTCTTGGGGGATGGGTCTAGGATTGGCGCTCAGCGTGAACGCAGATAGCTCCGTCTTATGTCCTTGAAAATGCGTTATTGCGCCGTCACCGGCGCCAGCGTGCCGAGCCAGCTTACGAGCGCGAGCACACCAAAAGCGGTGATAGTTTCGGAAAAAATGCTTTTGCGCAGGCGCGCCACCTCTGTCGCTGCAGACGACCTATTGTCCAGCGCCAAGGCCAGGGAGGGCGTATTCCGAAAGCGGTTCGCGGCCGCGAGCGCCAGCATGATGGCGAAAAGGATCAATTTGGCGGCGAGAACCTGGCCATACCGGCTATGCGCTATGGAGGTCGGATTCCAGCCGACCAGAAAGAAGCTGTTGATCAGTCCCGACCCGACAATAATGATGACCAGTGCGGTGCCCACTCCGGAAAACTGGGCGAGTGACGCGCACAGCGCTTTCTGCTCAGGAGCCGATTGAGACGGCGTGACAAGCAGCACGCAAAAGACAGCCAGAGCACCGATCCAGCCAGCGGCTGCCAGGCTGTGCAAAATATCACCGGCCAGATGCAGCAGCCGTCCCGGACCCTCCGTGGCCGCGCCATGCCCCATCCAGGAAAAGCTTGCGCAAGCGACAGCTCCGCAAAGGCAGCATAGGAGCCAGAGGCCGCGGCCTGGCCGTGCCCATAGGGAAGCGACAATTGCGATCACGGCAGCCAACAGCCGTATGAGGCTGGAGGGACCAAAATTCATTCCTAGAACGGCTTTGAGCGTGTCGGGCGCTATCGCGGCTCCGAACGATCCGGCCAAGCCTGCCGTCTGTGCCAGAAAGCCAAGGGCGGTGGCGATGAAAAGTCCAAGTGCTCCGCAAATGAGGAGGTACTTCACGCGAACGGGGCCCGCCGGCGAAATTGGTGCCGCAAAAGGGTGGCTGTAAAGAAGAAAAAGCGATGACCCGAACAGGATCATCGCTCCACCATACTCAACAAAACGCGAGGCTATGACCAAAAAATCGGTCAAAATCATTTGACCTTGAACATCAGCGATCCATCCATGCGATGGCCATCGTCGGCGGACGTCGCGTGCCAAGCGATTTTGTAGGCGCCGGACATGAACGATCCGGCCGGCGTGCCAATAAGGCTTTTGCCGTCGTCGGACAGTTTGGTGGCAACCTTCATGGTCATGCCATCGCTCATGGAGAGTTCGAAGCCCGAGAAGGCGGGAGTCAGTTTCTCGCTGAACGTCAGTTTGATCGCCTTGGGTGTCGCAACGGTGCTATTCGGCGCGGGGTCCGACTGAACCAGGGCGGCATGGGCAAAGGCCACGCCTGAAGAGACCGCAAGCGTCCCGCACATCAGGATGGTGGCCGCTAGAGACTTTGAAAATGTCATGGGTAGATCCCTTGAGGGTTACAGCATTCAATACGCTGCAGGTCGGCTGATCCCTCCCTAAGAAACACCTCGGTTGCACATCTGGTTGGAAAATGGCGAATATGTTAGACAATGCAGTGCTTTGAGCCAATTTGCAGATCAAGTCGCTTGGAGAGGGTTAGAAAAGCCCAGTGCGTATCAGAGGGCGTTAATTTGGAACACCGATATGCTTGAAAAGGACATTTCCCGGCTGAACGCGCGGGATCGCGTCAATCTGGACGGACTTGAATCCGATGTCTGGCGCCGCGAACGTCATCTCCAGGCGTTGCAGGCGGCGGGTCGGCTGCTGGCATCGTGGCAGGGGCTCGTTCTTGCGCTGGCGGTTATCGCAAGCGCTGCCACCGGCGCGGCTGTAGCCGCGCACGTGTCACAACCTGCTGCATTTGTCGCGGAGGAAAATCTCGCGCCCTCCCATCTCCTGCTTGGGTCGCATTGATGATGAATTGGCGGATGTTTCTCGCGATGCTGCTTGTGACCGCCCTCGCTGGCGGTTTGGCCGGGTGGGCGGGGGTCGAGTATGGATTGCATCGCGCCACAGGGCAGGACGATCTGGATACGGTTCTGCACCGCGACCTGAACCTGACCAGCGACCAAGAAACGCAAATCGGCCAGCTTGAGAGCACCTTTGCCAAAGATCGTTCGGCGTATCAAACCGAAATGCGGGCCGCCAACAAAGAGCTCGCGCGCGCCCTGACCGAGGCCAAGCCCGACAGCGCTGAAATCGAGCGGGCCGTTCACCGCTTTCACACCGCGATGGCGGCGCTACAGGTTCGTACTGTGAAACATGTACTCGCCATGCGCTCGGTATTGACGCCGGAACAGGCCAAATTGTTCGATTCCTCTGTCGATAAGACGCTCGGCGCCGAGCGGCCGTGAGGTTTGGCGAGGCAGATTCTGATGAACAGATCGCCACTGCCGCCAAAGGCGGAGATCGCGAGGCTTTTGAGTTCCTGGTGCGGCGCCATAAGGGCGGCATTTATCGTTTTGTACGCCGCTATGTAGGCCAAGGCGATGACGCCTATGACATTTTGCAAAACTGTTTCGTGTCGGCGTGGACGGGTCTGGCCAGATACGATCCCGAACGACCGTTTCTGTCATGGCTGCGGGTCATTGCTCTCAACAAATGCCGCGACTTTGCGCGGCGGCAAAAAGTCCGCAATCTGATCTTGAAAGCGTTCGCGGCAGAAACACGGGGCGGCGAGCCTGCCATCCCTGGCGAGGACATCGATGCGCAGGATGCCGAATCCGAACGCTTGAGCCGGCTGGACAAGGCCATCAGCCGGCTCTCCTCGTTTTACAAAGAGCCAGTGTTGCTCACCACTGTGAGCGGGCTTTCTCACATTGAGGCGGCTCGGGAACTCGGCACCACCCCGAAAGCCATTGAAATGCGCCTTTATAGGGCGCGAAAGAAGATTTTATCGGATTTAGGGTCAGATTCCGGAGAGGGGTGACGAGGGACGATGCGTATCTCCTCGTGATCCGCCCCGGGGGACTCGTTGAAACACGCCATACCGCCTTCTCCGTTGACCCGCAGGCGCTTTGTCGAGGGCATTGCCCTTGCTGGAACCGGCGCGGCGAGCCTTTTTGCGTTTGCGGGCCGCGCGGCAGCAACGGAGACCCAACAAACCCTGACTGGCAATCAGCTGAACCTCACAATCGGCTCCGTGCCGATCAATGTTACCGGGCGCGCCCGCACAGCGACGGCCGTGAACGGGTCCGTCCCCGCGCCCATCCTTCGGTTTCGGGAAGGCGAAATGGCGACGATCAACGTCACCAACCGGCTCAATGAGCCGACCTCGATTCACTGGCACGGCGTTCGCCTGCCCAACAATATGGACGGCGTGCCTGGCCTGACCTTCAAAGGGATCATGCCGGGTGAAACCTTCACGTACCGTTTCCCGATCGTCCAAGGCGGCACATATTGGTATCACAGCCATAGCGGCATGCAGGAGCAGACGGGCCTCTACGGCCCGCTCATCTTTGAGCCCAAGGCCAAAGAAACCTACGCCTATGATCGCGATTATGTCGTGATGCTCTCGGACTGGACCGACGAAGATCCCATGACGGTCGTGTCCAATCTCAAGCAACAGGGCGACTACTACAATTACGGCCAGCGCACACTCGGCACCTTCATTGCCGATTCCAGGCGGCAGGGGCTATCCGCAACCCTGGCCGACAGGCTGATGTGGGGCAAGATGCGCATGAGTCCGACCGACATCATGGATGTGACCGGCTCCACCTACACCTTTCTCATCAACGGTCAGCCGCCGGCCGCGAACTGGACGGGGCTCTTCAATCGTGGCGAGAAAATACGCCTGCGGTTCATCAATGGCTCTTCGATGTCGACCTTCGATGTTCGTATTCCCGGATTGCCCATGAAAATCGTGCAAGCGGACGGCGGCGATGTTCAACCCGTGTTCGTTGATGAATTTCGGATTGGCGTGGCGGAAACCTACGACGCAATCGTCACGCCAGAGGAGCTTGAGGCTTACACGATCTTCGCGCAGGCGCAGGACCGCAGCGGCTATGCGCGCGCCACGCTTGCGACACGGGCCGGTTTGGCAGCGGCTATTCCAACAATGGACGCGAGACCCATGCGCACCATGACCGATATGGGCATGAACGACATGGCCGGCATGAGCGGAATGTCGATGGGCGGTATGTCCGGTATAGATATGCCCGGAATGCCAGGCATGAAGGATAGCCATGCCGATATGCCCGGCATGAACATGTCGGGTCCGGCGCATCAGGATATGCCGGGGATGAAGATGGACAGTATGCCCGGGATGAAGATGCCGGGCATGTCGGATGCGGACATGGCCAATATGCCGGGCATTCGCAAGGCCGAGGTGCCGTCAAGCAATGCTGATGGCGTCGATCCCAAGATGATGCAGGGTCAGCCCGCCGTAGACAATGTAGCGATGGAAACCAAGGATCGGCAAAAGGAAGCGGGTACAGGCCTCGACGGCAACGGTCGCAATGTCCTTACCTATGCGCTGCTTGCTGCCCTCAAGACGGCAGACGCCTCACCTCCCACGCGCGAATTGCAGTTTCATTTGACGGGCAATATGGAGCGCTGGACTTGGGGCTTTGATGGTAAGAAATTCTCGGAGGCTGAGCCCATTCATGTCAAATTGGGCGAGCGCATACGTTTTGCGCTGATCAATGACACGATGATGGAGCACCCCATCCATCTGCACGGGTTTTTCTTCCAGGTGGAAAATGGGCAAGATGCGATGCCTTCCAAGCACACCATCAACATAAAACCAGGCGAGCGGGTGAATGTCGTATTCACGGCAGATACCCCTGGTTATTGGGCATTCCATTGCCATCTCCTTTACCACATGGAGATGGGCATGTTCCGGACCGTGGTGGTGGCATGAAGACCTTGCCTCTTGCGGTAGTCTTCGCCGGCCTTACATCGCTATTGTTCGCAGCACCCGCCCAAGCCCAGATGACGATGGGCGGTCCGTCTGCTGCCGCGCCATTCGGCGCGCCGGTGGATGATGAACATGTCTTTTATCATCTCCTCCTCGATCAGCTCGAAGGCCGTTTTGGCCGTGACGGCAGCTTTCGCTGGGAGGGTGAAGGCTGGGCCGGAACCGATATGAACCGGGTCGTGCTCAAGACCGAGGGCACGGTTACCAAGGGCGTGATGGAAGAAGGCGATCAGGAAATCCTATACGCACGCCCCATCAGCACTTATTTTAATGTCCAAGGTGGGCTTCGCTACGATCTCGACTCTGCCCCCGGTCGCGGTTGGGCCGCCTTTGGGATCGAGGGTCTGGCGCCGCTCTTTTTCCATGTCTCCGCCACGGGTTATGTGAGCGACCGTGGCCACCTGGCCGGCAAGCTGGAAGGCAATTACGATCTGCTTTTGACGCAGACCTTGATACTGCAGCCGCAAATAGAGATGAACTTCTATTCCAAAGATGACCCTCGGCGCATGATCGGCGCCGGTCTCGCCGATCTCGATACAGGTCTGCGACTCCGCTATGAGATCACACGCAAATTGGCGCCCTATATAGGTGTCACTTATGAGAACAAGTTTGGCGATACCGCGCGCTTGGCGCGGCTTGCTGGAGACCACGCATCGAACTTGCGATTCAGCGCCGGCGTGAGAGTGTGGTTTTAACCAAAAAAGGGGAGAAGGCATGAGTTCATATACATGGCGTGCCCAGGTCGCGGGCCTTGTGTTGGCTAGCGCCACGGTACTCGCAGCGACCGTAGCGAGCGCGCATGTTCGCGTGATGCCTGCGGAATCGAAATTGGGCGCGACGGAGAGCTATAAAGTGACCGTCCCGACGGAAGGCAAGGTGACGACCACAAAGGTTGAGCTGGTTCTACCGCAAGGCGTCGAACTTGTGTCCGTCGATGATGCAGGCAAGCCCTATGATGTGAGTAAAGGCGAGGCGGGAACTTCGATTATCACCTGGCGCGGAGAGATACTGCCCGGATGGGCGCGCATATATGGCTTTACCGCGCGCAATCCGCAGGGGGGCGTGGAGCTCTCCTGGAAGGCGCATCAATTCTTTGCTGATGGGACCACAGCCGATTGGGTTGACGCCCCCGGCAGCAAGCGGCCCGCTTCTGTGACCAAGCTGCTTACAGCGCCCTGATTGGTCCTGTAGCCGACCGAAAAGCAATCTCAGGACCAGGCTGTCATGATCTCCCGCCGTCTATCGCGCCGCCTTTCGCGGCATCATCTTCCTATTGGCTTGGCTATTTTGGCCAGCGGATACGCGCTTTACGTCACCCGGTCTTTTCCCGATGTGCTGACTCGGCTCAGTTTTTCCAGTGCGTATCCGGCACTAGTGCTGCTCTCCGCTACGCTTCTGATCGGTCCTCTAAAAATCATTGCGGGTGATCGATTGGCGGTTTCGATGGATTTTCGGCGCGACATCGGAATCTGGGCAGGTATTGCCGGCTTATTTCACGTCGTCGTTGGGCAATGTGTGCATCTGCGCGGGCGGCCCTGGCTTTATTACATCTACGAGAATTGGCAGCAGAAGCATTTTTTGCCTGTGCGTCACGACCTCTTTGGGTTCGCGAACTATACTGGCCTAATAGCGAGCTTTGTCCTGCTGGCGCTCCTTGCCACGTCAAACGATGCTTCGCTCCGCAAATTGGGCACATCGGGTTGGAAACAGCTTCAGCGGTGGAACTATGTTTGCTTCGCTCTAACTGCCGTGCATACATTCACTTATCAAAAAGGCATAGAAAGCCAGACGCTTCCGTTTCTTGGCACGGCCATCGTGGCAGTTATGATCACTGCTCTTTTGCAGCTTGCTGGATACCAGCGGCGTCGAGCGAGCAAGACGGTATAACTCGCATTGCAAACTAACATTGCGTGACAACTGTTGATCGCACCGAGGTGCGGAAATCAACCACGCTAGCTTCGAAGGGCGTCTGCTCGCCCGATATGTCATGAGATGGTAAAATGTGGGGTGATTGTTAGGTAGCCAAGTTTGAGAACATTCCCGCTATCAATCTAGAATTAGGCTGGCTGGTAAGTGAGCGATTGTACGAACGCCAGCGTGTTATTGGACGTTTCGCCAGAAATTTCATCGATCATGTCAGCCCAGACCTGCATCATCACCCGACGCTCATCCATATAGCTGGCATGGTTATAGCTTGCGCGAACTTTGTTACGCTCCTGGTGGGCCAACTGCTTTTCAATCACGTCGGATCTAAATCCCGATTCGTTCAACATAGTCGAAGCGGTCGCCCGGAAACCATGAGCAGAAAAACCGATCGAACCTTGTCCTAAAAAGCCCATTCTCTCCAAAGCTCGATTCAAGGTCGTGGCAGTGATATAGCGCTTGGGGTCTCGGCGGTTTGGAAACAGGTATTCCCGGTGACCATTGATGACATACAGGGCCCTTAGAATCGCCACTGCTTGGCGGGAAAGCGGGATAACGTGTTCTTCGCGCATTTTCATGCGCTGGGCTGGTACACGCCATTCCGCTTTCTTGAAGTCAAACTCTTCCCATTTTGCAGCGCGCAACTCGATAGTGCGGGCGAATGTGAGCAATATGAGTTGAAGCGCAAATAGGGTGCCGGGCTCCCCGCCATAAGTATGAAGTGCGTTTAAAAGCTCTTTTAGTTCGTCGCGAGAAAGGGCCCTGCAATGTTTTGTTTTGTTGCGAATGATGGCCCCTTGAAGGGGGGCAGCTGGGTCGTTGTCGGCACGAAGGGTTGCGATAGCAAACCGGAAAACTGCTGAAACCCACTGTCTGATAAGATGAGCGAACGTGTTGGCGCCCCGTTCATTTACCGAATTAAGAATTTTCAGGATATCCGGAGGCGTAACAGCGGTGATCGGGAGGGAGCCGATGCTTGGAAATACGTCAGTCTTAAAGACGTGGACGATCTGGTCCTTGGTCTTCGGTACCCAGTTGGGAGACTTCCTGGCAATCCACTCCTCTGCGATGGCTTTAAAAGTGTTCCCGTTGCTGCGGACCTGATCTCGTACTTTGGCTTGCCGATTGTGTGAGGGATGAATGCCTTTTCGCACGAGTTCCCTGGCTTCATCTCGGGCGCGCCGCGCCGCTTCCAGCGAAATATGCGCAGGGTGCTTGCCGTTGCAGAATTCTCCGATGGCGAACACGTTCTCCTTGCCGCCGATCCGATAGCGATACCGCCAGAGTTTTACGCCGCTCGACCGCACTTCCAGCCACAGGCCGTTCCCATCGGAAAGTTTGTAGGGCTTCCCAGATGGCTTCGCGTTTTGAATCGCTGTGTTTGTGAGCGGCATCGCGGTCTCGGCAAATCAGTACCCGCTTATTCAAAGACGTCTCGCTCCGAATGCCAAGACCAAAAATACATTTAGTCGTTATTCTATCGACGTTTTGCACATCGGTAGACACCGGTGGACAACACGCCAATGATTATTATTTTCGGGAACTCCGCGATGATGTGTGTAAGCCCTCACCTGGCACGGGCAGTGGGGCGCTTCTGCGATATGTGGATACCTCAATTTGAGATACCCACTGCGATACCCGCGGATACGATTTCTTCAAATCGGCCGCGCTTTGGGGCTTCGGAGCCAGCCGTTCGCGCTAACATTGTGGCTGTTCTACAGACGTCTATGGGTGATACCCGCTTTTCCGCGTACCCACTGCGATACCCACTTTCCGCGTGGCTGCGGGCTGTCATGGAGGCGCCCGGGTGGACTCCAGAAGACGGGGAGGCGGCGCGAGGCTTGGCTTTAGTGTCAGCCGCAGACGTGGGCTTACGTATAGCTTACTGTTCGATCAGAAGGATCACTATGGCACCTAACATATTGACAAACAGAGATATTCTTAACTTCGGCTCGGTGACGCGCGTTTCGCCCCCGCTTATATAGGGAGTTTGCCAGCCCGCCGTGGATGTCCTTGGAATTTCCGCCATCTGGTCCGCCGCCGCAAGGCCGCGGGGGGGCTTGGCGCCGGGTTCCTCCTGCGATCAGCCGGACATCGCGTTGCGGTTTTGGATGCGGCTTATTGCATGATGGGCAAAACCTGCGTGCGGTCGGTCCCGTGCTGACATTCATGCGCATCATCTCGGTGGCGCAAAAGGTACATGAGCAGATATTTTCCGAAGCCGGCTGGTCGAACAAAAAGCCATCGGCCGCTCCTTCGACTGGGCTATTTGAAGAGCGCCGCAGTGCAACATGGTCGTCGCGACTCGCGCCGGTATTGCGCCGGTGGGGCCATGTGAATTACGATTCCGCCTCGGCGCCGCCGCGCGATTGCGCGCACCATCAGCAAAACGCTTTGACGCAAAAACTTTAGAGTTCAACTACCGGCCACGGGGGCTTGGTCCAAGGAGTTGTCCTTATGAAGAAATCTGCTGTCCTGTTCACGGCTTTGATTGCCACCACCGCGATGCTTGGCACGTTGAAAACCCAGGCGCAGGGCGGCGGCGCTCCGGCCGCGCCAGGGGCCGCTGCCGCTCCCGACGCCCCCAGGGCGGCACCCGGCGCGCAAGGGCGCGGCGACCCGCCGAACCGCGGCGCAGATGTCACGCCGGTTCCGTTTGAACGGATCCTGCACGCCAGTCAGGAGCCCCAGAATTGGCTGACCTATTCGGGCGATTATACCGGCCGCCGCCACAGCGCCTTGAAGCAGATCACGCCCGCGAACGCGAAGACTTTGGCGCTGAAATGGGTCTACCAGTCGCGCTCCCTGGACAAGAACGAAACCACGCCCTTGGTGGTCGACGGCATCATGTACACGGTCCAAAGTCCCAACGATGTCATCGCGCTCAACGCCGCGACGGGAAAATTCATTTGGCAATATTCCCATAAGCCGGTCACCGGCACGCGAAACCCCTGCTGCGGGAACGTCACGCGGGGCCTGGCCATTCTCGACGGCAAGCTTTTCCTGGCGGGACTGGATTCCAAGCTCATCGCCATCGATGCCAAGACCGGTAAGGAGATCTGGTCGACCCAGGTCGCCGACGAACAGCAGCAATATGCCATGACGGTCGCGCCTTTGGTCATTCACGACAAGGTGCTGACGGGGGTGGCGGGCGGCGAGCATGGCGTGCGGGGATTTCTGGCTGCCTATGACGTGAACACCGGAAAACAGGTTTGGAAATTCAACACCGTCCCCGGGCCCGGGGAAGCCGGTTACGAGACTTGGGCGGGCAAGGACGGCAAGCCCAATGATTCCTATCTGCATGGCGGCGCCCCGATTTGGGTGACCGGCTCCTTCGACCCGGATACCAATCTCACCTTTTGGGGCACGGGAAATGCCGGTCCGGATTACAACGGCGACAACCGTCTGGGGGACAATCTTTACGCCTCATCGGTGATCGCGCTGGACGCCGACACCGGCACGCTGAAATGGCATTATCAGTTCTCGCCCCATGACGAATTCGATTGGGATTCCACCCAGGTGCCGGTGCTGGCGGATATCACGCTGCAGGGGCGGCCTCGGAAGGTCATGCTCTGGGCCAATCGCAGCGGCGTGACTTACGCGCTGGATCGGGTCACCGGGGAATTCATAACCGCCAAGCCCTTCGCCAAGACGAACTGGGTTCAGAGCTTTGACGACAAGGGACGGCCGATCCGCACGCCCGGAATCTTGCCGACCGAGCAAGGCACCTTGGTTTATCCCGGCAATCAGGGCGCGACCAACTGGTACAATCCCTCCTACAGTCCCGAGACCGGTCTGTTTTACATCACCACTTGGGAGAACACGTCCGGCACCTATCGCAAGAACGTGGCGCCGCCGGAATTCGCGGCCGGCCAGAATTTCGAAGGCACCGGGCCCTTGCGTCAAGTGCAGCCCGGCGACGATGTGTTCGGCTCGGTCGTGGCCTGGGATCCGCGGACCCTGAAACGCAAATGGACCTTCCGGTTATCGGCCGCTTCTCCCGAAGGCGGTATCCTGACCACGGCTTCCAACATGTTGTTCGTCGGTGGACGGGACGGCCAGTTCGTCGCCTTGGATAGCCGGAGCGGCAAATTGCTGTTCGAAACCAATCTCGGCCCGTCGGTTGCCGCCGGTCCGATCACTTACATGATCGGCAAAAAACAATATGTCAGTGTCCAGTGCGGAAATGCGCTGTATACCTTCGCACTGCGATAAGGACCGCAAACCATGATCCGCAAACTCGCCTCGGGCGAATACCGGCTCTACTCCCGTAAGAAAAATCCCAAGACCGGCAAGCGCCGCAATCTGGGCACCTTCAAATCACGCGCGGCGGCGCAAAAGCACGAACGCGACGTGCAATATTTCAAGCGGCACTGACGCCGCGAGGCTATTGCGAGATCGTGATGCGGGTGGCCTGGCCATTGGCTGCGCCGACACTGACCTTGGCGCCGGGCTTCAGCATTGAAGCATCGCCGGGAAGCTGCGCCACCACTTTGACATTGGCGGGGACTTCGAATTCGGTCTCGCCGACACATCCTTTTCCGGCGCCGCCCGGGGCATCCGCCGACCGGCCCGTGCAATTGGCCGAGCCGGGCGCGCCGGCGCCATGAAAGCTGAGCTTGATCACGGGCGCCTTGCC
Source organism: Alphaproteobacteria bacterium (assembly GCA_025924715.1). Taxonomy (GTDB): domain Bacteria; phylum Pseudomonadota; class Alphaproteobacteria; order Micropepsales; family Micropepsaceae; genus Rhizomicrobium. The sequence continues at coordinate 30,767 of JAICHV010000002.1, read as the reverse complement.
GCCGCCCACCTGTTTGACCGTGGCGTCGGTCATCACTTGGGTGACCGTGGCGTTGGTCATGGTCTGGCCGGGCTGGGCCATGGGAAACTGGCCTTCGCCGCCGGGCGCGGAAAAGATGCGGATCTCATTGGCCCGCAGCACACCGTCCGGACCGCGGGTGCCGCCGGAAGCGATGAAATCGCCCGGCTTGATGTCCGCCACGGTCTTGGGAACGGTCAGGGTGATGCGGGTGGCGGGCGTCACGGCCACGCTAAGGGCCGCGCCGCCGGTGGCGCTCACCTCCAGCGTCTTGCCGTCAAAGGATTTGACCGTGCCGGCAATGGGCGGGGAGGCGGGGCCCGGGACGCCTTGCGCCAGGACGGGCGCGGCGAGGAGAAGGCTGGCGAATGACGCGGTGAGAAAAAGACGCATGGGAATCCCCGGCTCGATGGCGGCGGGGACGCTAGGGCCAAAGCCGGCCTTGCGCAAATCGTCCGGCTTCAGCCCCGGTTTGCGCGGTTCTTGTCGACCACCGCCACCACGATCAAGGCAAAGGTCACCAGCCGCGGCAGATAATAAAAGGGCTCGAATTCCGAGACATCGGCGATCCCCAGGATGAACTGGCTGGCCGCATAAATGGCGAAGGCGACCGAAAACAGCAGGAAAAAGCGGTCGCGGGTGCGCAGCCAGAAGCGCAGGAAAAACAGCGCCGCCACCAGCGCCGCCATCGACACCGCCCCCGCCAACAATGTTCGCAGCAGCACCATCAGTTGGCATCCCAGATCAGGCCGAAGAGAAGCACGCCGAGCGACATCAGGGCGACCAATGTGCGCCAGACCGTAAGGTCCGTCTCGGGAAGGAAAATCTTGTCCGCGACCAGCAGAATGTTGTTGAGCGTGAGGCCGGCGAAGCACAGCCCGCTCCACAGCAGCAGGCGATAATGTTGCCGCTGATAGGCGCGCAAAAGCAAAGCGGCGCAGATTGAAGCCACGAGCGCGCAGAGGAAATAAATCGTCGCGGCCATTCTATTTGTCCTTTCGGAATTTGAAGGCGTCGGCGAATTGCTGGATGCGGGAAGGCTTGTCGTGAATCAGATTGGTAACGGGGATCAGATAGCGGGCATAGGCCTGGGCCAGCGCATCGATCAGAGCAACGCCGGCGGGATCGGCGTGGACGATGCGGTAGCCCGCCGCGCCGCCGGAACAAAGCCCCCGCGACGATAGCCGCGCCAGCACCTGGGCCGCCGCCGCTTCGTCGATGTAAAGCCGCTGGGCCGCCGCCGGCAGCGGCCAGTCCTGCTCCGGATATTTGTGAAGCAGCAAAAGCGCCTCCAATTCGGCGACGCTGTCGATATTGTCCAGGACAAAGGCCTGGAGCTCGGGCGGGATCAGCGCGTCGGTCATGAAGCAAAGTTTTCCGCTGCCGCGGATCCCTTATCCCGCCGAGACGCCGCTCGCAAGACTCTAGAGTTTCATTTCCAGGGTGCAATGCACGCCGGTGGGCGCATAGGTGATCCGAGAGCCGCCCTGTTCCTGCTGCAGCGCCCGTTCCAGCAGCATGGAGCCAAAGCCTTTGCGGCTGGGCAAGGTGACGGGGGGACCGCCGCTTTCGCGCCAGTGAAAGACCAGACGCCGGCCGCTTTCCTCGCCGATCTGCCAATCGACATGGACCTCGCCGGTTTCATTGCAAAGGGCGCCATATTTGACCGCATTGGTCGCCAGTTCATGGATCGCCATCGCCAGCAACAGGCCTTGATTGGCGTTGAGGATGATGTCGTCCCCGCGCATGTGAATCCGTTCGGCGCGATTCTCCTGGAACGGGGCCAGCGCGCGGGCGGTCATTTGCCGGGCCGAGACCTGATCGAAATCGCGTTGGGTGAGAAGATCATGCGCCGCCGAAAGCGCCCGCAGCCTTGCGGTGAAGGCCTCGCGCTCCTGGGGCGGAGCATCGCGGAAGGTCTGCGAGGCGATCGCCTGCACCGTGCCCAGCGTGTTCTTGACGCGGTGCTTGATCTCCTGCAGCAGCAGCTCCTTGGTTTCCTCGGCGCGTTTGCGTTCGGTGATGTCGCGGGCGATTTTCGAGGCGCCGATCACGTCCCCCCGGGAATTCTTGATCGGCGAAACCGTGAGCGAGATATCGATCAGGCTGCCATCCTTGCGCTGGCGCTTGGTCTCGTAATGGTGGATGCGGATACCGCGTCGGATGCGCTCAATGATGCCGGGCTCCTCGTCCAGCCGATCGGCCGGAATCAGAATCGAGACATGCCGCCCGATCGCTTCCTCCGGCGTATAGCCGAACACCCGCTCGGCGCCCTGATTCCAGCTGCGGATGATGCCGTCCAGGTTTTTCGAGATGATGGCGTCGTCCGACGATGCGACGATGGCGCTGAAATGCTCTTTCATCTCGTCGATGTGCTGGCGCTCGGTAATGTCGACCAGCATGTTGATGCCGCCGGTCAGCCGGCCGGCCGGATCGAACAGCGGCGTGGGAAAGGGCAGGAAGGTCGCCCGGCTGCCATCGGGCCGCTCCATGATCGCTTCCACATTGCGCACCGCCTCGCCCGACTTCAGCGCCGTCGCCATGGGACATTCGCTCAGGGGCAGGGGCTGCCCATCGGGCCAATAAAGGCGGTACGAGCCGCACCAGCGTTCCTCGCCCAGCACCGGGGCGCGGCCCCAGAACTCCGCCGCCGCCTGGTTGTAGAAGGTGATATAGCCGTCGGGATCGGTGGTATAGACCGCCACCGGCAAGGCACGCAGCAGGGCTTCGGCAGGCGCCTGGGTCAGCAAGGGCATCAATTCTGCAGCGGCGCTCATCCCCGATCTTTCATCTTTCGCAGTTTACCCCGCCCCAACGCGGCTCTCCCTTGCCAGCGGCGTGTGAAGGGGGTCAAAATGGCGTATGGGGATTAAGTTCCGACGCGCAAAGGCAAAATTCTCGTTTTTCGGTCATTGCCTTGGAGCCCGGCGAACATCCCCCACAGACCAACGCCCAGGGATCGGGTTGGTTCCGTACAATAGGGAACGAAAACTGCCGCTCGCGGTTGGCGTCATGGCTATGGGCGGTGCGATGCGCGAGCGTAAAGATTTCCTGGGACTGGTGGTCGAGGACGAGTTTCTTCTGCGGATGGAGCTGGCGGAAGAACTTGGCCGCGCGGGTTGGCGCGTACTGGAAGCCGCCAACGGCGCGGACGCGATCACACGGCTGGAACATGCCGATTTTCTGATCACCGATATTCGTCTGCCCGGGGCGATGGATGGCTGGGACGTGGCCGAAGAGGCGCGCAAATTTCATTCCACCATGCCGGTGATCTATGTCAGCGCCAATCCGATCGACCCGGCACGGCAGGTGGCCAATAGTGCCTTTCTGAGCAAGCCCATCGATGTGCGGCTGTTGCTGCAAGCCTGCGAGCGGCTGGTGCTGGGTCCATGAGCCTTCGCATTTGGGCGCTCGGTCTGCTGCTGACCTGGTGCGGCGGCGCCATGGCGGCGGAGGAATTCCGCGAATGCGCCGATTGTCCCCAGATGGTGGCGATCGGAGCGGGAAAGGTCCTCATGGGCAGCCCGGCGCATGAGCCCGGCCGCTTCGATTCCGAAGGCCCCCAGCATGTGGTGAGCGTGAAGGCTTTCGCACTGGGAAAATATCCGGTGACCAGCGACGAATTTCTCGCCTTCCTGCGCGGCAGGGGCTATCAGCCCAAACCTTGCAACCCGACCCTGGAACTGGGCTGGCATCAAGGCCCGCGGGGCCTGGCCTATCCGCCATCGCAAAACGAGCCGCCGCGCTGGCCGGCGGTGTGCTTAGACCATACCGACGCGCTGGCCTATGTCGCCTGGCTGAACCAGCAGGTTAAGGCCGCCCATCCCGGCATCAGCGGCACGCCTTATCGGTTGCCCAGCGAGGCGGAATGGGAATATGCCGCCCGTGCCGGCACGAGCACCGCGCGCTGGTGGGGCGACGCCATCGGCAGCGGCAATGCCAATTGCAATGGCTGCGGCTCGCCTTTCGACAATCACCTGCTGGGCCCCGTCGATGCCTTTGCCGCCAATCCGTTCGGCGTGGTCGGCATGCTGGGCAATGCCTGGGAATGGACGGCGGATTGCTGGCATCCTTCTTATGTCGGCGCGCCGGCCGACGGCAGCGCCTGGACGGCGCAGCCTTGCGCGAAATATGTCCTGCGCGGCGGCGCCTGGAACAATGTGCCGATCTTCATCCGCTCTGCCGCCCGCAGCGGCGCCGGGGGCGACGGGGATTATGATTACTCCAGCCTGGCGGGATTTCGCGTGGCGCGAAGCCTGCCCTGATCAGCGCAGCACCGCGCGCGGATCCAGGGTGATGCTGATTTCCGTCATCGCCTCATAGCGCCCCGGCGGCAATGCGATGGGGGAAGCATTGAGCGCGGCATTGCGCGCGCTCAGCGCCATGCCGCGAAAGACCTTGTCGGTGTTGAAACGGACCTGATCCAGGATGCGGATATTCGACAAGACCCCGGTGCGGCTCATGGTCAGTTTCAGCGCCACCGGCATGCCGGCCGAGGCGCCGTCCGAAAGCGCCGGCCACCAGCGCCGCAGAATCTGCGCCCGCACATAATCGGCCAGCGCATAACCGCCGCCGGCCCCCGCCCCGCCCCCCGCGCCTTCATTGTCGGGCGTGCCAAGGACGCCGGACGGGGCGGTCAGGGTGGCCAGCCCGGCGATGCGCGCTTCCAATGCATCGGGCGCGGGAGTCACCGCTTTGGGCCGCTGCCCCAGGATCACCGGCGCGGTGCGGACCGCGGCGCGATGCTGGGCCGGCGAACCGCCCGCGGGACCCGGCGCCATTTGAGGCTGGGCCACCAGGTCCACATTCATGGCCGGCAATACCGGAGCGGCAGGCGCCTGATGACCCCTGTGCCACCACAGGAACAGAAACGCGGCGGCCAAGTGCAGCAGGACCGACACGGCAAAGCCCCTGCCGTCCTGCCATCGCGTGGCGGTGTTCGCGCTCATATCCCATTTTTACGGCAAATCACGCGCTCTGTCGCTACACTGCGTCCCTACACTGGCATTGCCGGACAGAGCCCCTTATTCTGCCGGCAACAAGGCGACTCGATGAAAATAAAGTTACACAAGGGCGATCTGCCGGATGGTCTGTCCCTCGGTCCGCTGGTGGCGATCGATACAGAAACCCTGGGGCTCAATCCCTATCGCGACCGGCTCTGCCTGGCGCAGTTGTCGGCGGGCGACGGGGTCTGCCATGCGGTGCAATTCGCCGCCGGCGAATATGCTGCCCCCAATCTGCGCCGCATGCTGGCCGATCCCGCCGTCACCAAGCTGTTTCACTTCGCCCGTTTCGATATCGCCATGTTCCGGCGCTATCTGAAGGTCGACTGCAAGCCGGTCTATTGCACCAAGATCGCCTCCAAGCTGGTGCGCACCTATACCGACCGTCATGGTCTCAAGGATCTGGTGCGCGAATTGCTGGGCATCGAACTGTCCAAGGAACAGCAAAGCTCCGATTGGGGCGCCGCCGAACTCACCGAAAAGCAGCTCGCCTATGCCGCCAGCGACGTCGCCCATCTGCACGCCTTGAAGACCGCGCTCGACACCATGCTGGCGCGCGAGGGCCGCACCCATCTGGCGCAAGCCTGCTTCAACTTCCTGCCCGCCCGCGCCGAATTGGATCTGGCCGGCTGGGAAGAGATCGACATCTTCGCGCATTAGCCGCGGGTCTTTTGCGTCCTGAGGGCGTCGCGCGTGCTCACGTGCTCACGCACGCTGCGCGCGACGCTCCTGCTCAGGCCACAAAATCCCTCGCGCCGGGATACCCATTGGGCGCGGGTCTTTTGCGTCCTGAGGGCGTCATCCGTCCCGCCCCAATGTTTACCGCAGCTGCGAAAGGGCGCTTGAACCAGGGGGCGGGTTGGGCCAAACTTGGCACGATATTCGCTTAAGGCTGCCGCCGACTTTGGTCCAAAGCCGCAGCCTTGCAAAAAGAAACAAACCTTCAAAGGCTTATATGGCGCCGCGCAAGACCCATCTCCAGCCGGTGACATCCGAAGCCCAGGCCAAGGATGACCTGGCTGCCGCCCAGCGGGTGCTCTCCCAGGCCAGCGACGCTTTGACCGCCCTGGCTGCCGCCTTGGATGGGCAATTCATCCGCGCCCTGGACGTGATATTGGCGGCGCAGGAAAACGGCAAAAGCGGCCGCGTGATCGTCAGCGGCATGGGCAAGTCCGGTCACATCGCCCGCAAGATCGCCGCCACCCTGTCGTCCACCGGCACGCCCGCCTATTTCGTCCATCCCGCCGAAGCCAGCCATGGCGATCTTGGCGCCGTCACCCGCGACGATGTGCTGGTGATGCTGTCCTGGGGCGGGGAGACGGCGGAGCTGTCCAATCTCATCACCTATGCCAAGCGCTGCCGTATTCCCTTGATCGGCATCGCCAGCAATCCGCAGTCCACGTTGATGCAGGCGGCCGATGTCGGTCTGCTGCTGCCCCGCGCGCCCGAAGCCTGTCCCATGGGTCTGGCGCCTACCACCTCCACCACCATGATGCTGAGCCTGGGCGATGCGCTGGCGGTGGCGCTGATGGAGCGCAAAGGATTTTCCTCCGACCAATATCGCGATTTCCATCCCGGCGGCAGTTTGGGCCGCGCCCTGATCCGGGTCTCGGATTTGATGCATACCGGCGCGGAATTGCCGCTGGCGCGCGAGAACAGCGTGATGGCCGATGTGCTGCTTACCATGGCGTCGGGGCGTCTGGGCTGTGTCGGCGTCGTCGATGCGTCGGGCGCCTTGATCGGCATCGTCACCGATGGCGATGTCCGCCGCCATATCGACAGCGATCTGAAGGCCCGCACCGCGGCGCAAGTGATGAGCCGCAGCCCCAAGATCGCCCATCCCGGCCAACTCGCCGCCGAAGCCCTGGCGCTGATGAACGAAATGAAGATCACCCAATTATTCGTGCTGGATGCGGATGACGCCGGCCGCCTGCCGGTCGGCGTGCTGCATATCCATGACTGCCTGAGTGCGGGGCTGCAATGAAGCCATCGCCGCGCCTGGATATCCGTCATGACTGGTCGGCCAGGGCCCGCTCGACCGCGCTGGAGGCGCTGCGCTATACCCAATTCGTCGGCATCATGAAGCGGGCTCTGCCCACCGCCGCTTTCGCCATCATCGTCGCCGTGCTGGCCTTCTTTTTCGTGCAGCGCCAGCCCACCCGGTTGTCGATGACTTATGAAAAGCTGGGCATCCTGAAGAACGATCTTACCATGACCAAGCCGCGCCTCACCGGCGTGGACGGCAAGGGCCATCCCTTCGTGATCACGGCAGAGGCGGCGACCCAGGATGCCAAGAATCCCAAACAGGCGCGGCTGACCAAGGTGGAGGCCGACTTGGCCTTGGACAAGGGCGGCTGGCTGAACGCCAATGCCGCGCGCGGCTGGGTCGACATGGCAGCGGGCAAGCTGGAGGTGGGCGGCGGCATCAGTGTTTTCTCCGATTCCGGCTATGAACTGCACACCAGCGAGGCGTCGGTGGATCTCAATCGCGGCGTGGTCCATGGCCATGCAACGGTGACCGGACAGGGACCTTCCGGCACCTTGCGAGCGGACCAGTTTCATTATGACCGCGGGCAGGGCGTTCTGACGCTGCAAGGTCATGTCCATATGGTGATGACGGGAGGAAGAAAATGAAAAAACTTTTGCTGGCTGTGTCGATCTTCGCCGCCTGGAGCACCGCCATTGCGGCCGCGCCGGCGCCGCTCAAGGGCAATTGCGAGATCAGCGTCGATGCCGACAAGGTCACTGCCAACGAAAAGGACAATACCGGCGTGCTTTCCGGCAATGTCGTGGTCAGCTCCTGCGACATGAAGATGCGCACCGATATCGTACACGTCACTTATGTCGCCAAACAGCCCGACAAGATCACCGCCACCGGCCATGTCGTGGTGGTGTCGCAAAAATCCGGCATCGCCAGCGGCGATAGCGGCGTCTATGACGTGCCCAAGAAGCTCATCACCCTGGAAGGCCATGTCGTGCTCAAGCATGACAAGAATGTGCTGAGCGGCACCCATGGCACCTACAATCTGGCCACCGGGATCGCCCAGGTGGATTCCAAGCCTTCCGCCCCCGGATCGACTGACGGCCGGGTGCATATGGTCCTGACCCCGCCGCCGCCCAAGGACAATTAGGGCTTTCTTAAACACGAACAGGCATGATTTTTGTATGAGCTTTGAGAACGACCAGGATTCCAGCGAAACAGCCCGGGAAACCGGCAGTAGGCCCCGCGTGATCGACGGCGGCCGCGGGTTGGTCGTCACCCGCATCGGCAAAAGCTTCAAAAAGCGCCCGGTGGTGCGGTCGGTCAGCCTCAACGTCAAGCGCGGCGAAGTGGTCGGCCTGCTCGGCCCCAATGGCGCCGGCAAGACCACCTGTTTCTACATCATCTCGGGCCTGATCGCCGCCGACAGCGGCACCATCGAGGTCGACGGCCATGACGTCACCTCTTTGCCGATGTACCGGCGCGCCCGCATGGGCATCGGCTATCTGCCGCAAGAGGCCTCGATCTTTCGCGGCCTCACCGCCGAACAGAATATCCGCGCTACCGCCGAATTGCTCGAGCCCGATCCCGCCCGGCTGGAGGCCGCGGTCGAGGCTCTGCTGGCGGAATTCGGCATCACCCATGTGCGCAACACGCCCGCCATCGCGCTGTCGGGCGGCGAACGCCGGCGCGTGGAAATCGCCCGCGCCTTGGCGACCCATCCCTCTTACGTGTTGCTGGACGAACCGCTGGCCGGCATCGACCCCATCGCGGTCAGCGAAATCCGCGACCTGGTGATGCATCTGAAGGACCGCGGCATCGGCGTGCTGATCACCGACCACAATGTGCGCGATGCGCTGGAGATGATCGACCGCGCCTATATTCTTCATGACGGCCATGTGCTGCGCGAAGGCACCCCGGCCGATATCGTTAGCGATCGGGATGTCCGCCGCGTCTATCTCGGCGAAAAGTTCTCGCTGTAGGCCCTTCCCATGGCGGTCGGACAGAGACTGGAAATCCGGCAGGGCCAGTCCCTGGTCATGACCCCCCAATTGCAGCAGGCGATCAAGCTGCTGCAATTGTCCAATATCGAACTCTCCGACTATTGCGAGTCCGAGCTCGAGCGCAATCCCTTGCTCGAGCGCGATGAGAGCGCCGCCAAACCGGATGGCGAGCGCGAGGTGGTCGAACGCGAGGCCGCCCCCAGTGAACGGGCCGACGAATCCCTGGCGCGGGAGGATTTCTCCAAGGTCGCCGATCTGGATTCCAGCGCCCATGACAACATGTATGACGGCGGCGATGCTCCGCAGGCCGCTGCTGGCACGCAGCAGCCGCTGACCGATTGGACCACCGTCAAATCCTCCGGCCGTTTCGAAGGCGATGAGGACATGCTGGAATCCTCGGTCGCGGGCGGCGGGTCCCTCAAGGATCATCTGGAAGAACAGCTTGCCATCGCCGCCCTGAGCGGCGAGGACCGGCTGATCTGCCTCACCCTGATCGACGCGGTGGACGAGGCCGGCTATCTGCGCGCCGATCTTGCGGAACTGGCCCAGCGGCTCGGCTGCGAGGTCGACGTGGTGGCGCGGGTGCTGGGCGTGCTCCAGGGCTTCGATCCGGTCGGCGTGGCGGCGCGTGATATCGCCGAATGCTTAGGGATCCAGCTCAAGGCCAAGGACCGGCTCGATCCGGCGATGGCGGCGCTGCTCACCCGGCTCGATCTGGTGGCGCGCCGCGACATGAGCCAGCTCACCGCCCTTTGCGGCGTCGATGCCGAGGATATCGCCGAGATGATCGGCGAAATCCGCGCCCTCAATCCGCGCCCCGGCCTCAATTTCGGCTCCGAACCGGTACAGCCGGTGGTGCCGGACGTTTTCGTGCGCGTGGGACCCGACGGCGGCTGGCTGGTGGAGCTGAATTCCGACACCTTGCCGCGGCTGTTGGTCAATTCGCGTTATTATGCGCAAGTCGCCAAGGGCGCGCGCGACAAGGAAGCCAAGAATTACCTCACCGACTGTTTCAACAACGCCAATTGGCTGGTCAAGAGTCTGGACCAGCGCGCCCGCACCATCCTGAAAGTCTCCACCGAGATCGTGCGCCAGCAGGACGCCTTCCTCACCTATGGCGTGCGCCATCTGCGCCCCCTCAATCTGCGCACCATCGCCGACGCCATCCAGATGCATGAATCGACGGTCAGCCGCGTCACCTCCAACAAATATATCGCCACGCCGCGCGGGGTGTTCGAACTCAAATATTTCTTCACCGCCTCGATCCAATCGGTGAACGGCGCGGAATCGCACAGTGCCGAGGCGGTGCGCGACCGCATCCGCGAGATGATCGAAAATGAGCAGGGGGACGAGATTCTCTCCGACGACCGCATCGTCGCGCTGCTCACCGCGGACGGCGTGAACATTGCCCGCCGCACGGTCGCAAAATATCGCGACGCCCTGCGAATCCCCTCGTCGGTGGAACGCCGGCGGCTCAAATCGGGCGAGGGCGGCGGCGCCGCGTTTCGCTGAATTTTCGCGGCCTTTGCCGCCCCCGTTCGGCGGCGTTGACTTTCACAAATCTTGGGCCTATGAACCCGCCGCTTTTTGGGGCCTATCGTCGCGGCCGGAACGTTTCCGGACACGCCAAGCCAGACCGCTCCGCAACAACGTAAAGACCAGTTGGACGCGGCCTTCCCAAGGAATGTTGATGAATATTTCCGACCTGCTTGCCCCCGATGCCGTGCTTGCCGCGCTCAAGGCCCAGACCAAGAAGCAATTGCTCCAGGAACTTTCAGGGCGCGCCCATGTCCTGACGCGGCTGCCGGAAAAGCGCATCTTCGAGACCTTGATGGAACGCGAGCGCCTGGGCACCACCGGCGTGGGTTCCGGCATCGCCATTCCCCATGGCCGCATGGAAGGGGTCACCGCCATCACCGGCGTCTTCGCGCGGCTGGAGAACGGCATCGATTACGAGGCGGTGGACAGCCAGCCGGTTGATCTGGTGTTCATGCTGCTGGCCCCGGAAAGCGCCGGCGCCGATCACCTCAAGGCCCTGGCGCGGGTCTCGCGTCTGCTGCGCCACCAGGGCACCTGCGAAAAACTGCGCGCGGCCAAAAGTGCCGAAGCGATTTACGCCATTCTCACCGACCAGACCGGCGGCTCGTCGAGCCAGGCGGCGTAGCGCGCCCCGGTGCCGGTTTATCAGGCGGCAGCACCATCGCCGCTTCGCAGGCGCTGGCGGGAATCGCGCCGGCCTTGCACCCGGCGTGCCATTCCTCACTGGGCAATAGGCTGACTTTCTTGATCGTGACCGGATCGACCGGCGCCGCCCCCGGCATCGGGCCGTGATCGCCCACCGGCACCACAGAAATCGCATCGGCGACATCCATGCCCGAAATCACCTGGCCGAATACGGTATAGCCGATCTTTTCGGGATCGCCCTCGACATGATTGAGCGCGGTGTTGTCGGACATGTTGATGAAGAAATCGGCGCCCGCGCTGTTGGGATCCTCGGCATGGGCCAAGGCGACGGTGCCGCGCAGATTGGAAAGCCCATTGGCGCCTTCGAACACAATCGGAGCATGCCCCGGCCGGCCTTTCACATTGGCGTCCCAGCTTCCCATCTGGATGATGAAGCCTTTGACCACCCGGTAGACCACGGTGCCGTCATAATGCTTCTCCTTCACATAACGCAGGATATTGGCGACGCTTTTGGGCGCATGCACGGGATCGAGCTGCAGCGTCATATCGCCCATCGAGGTGCTGATCAGGATTTGCGGCCCCACCATAGGCGGATTGGAGGGTGCCGCCGGCGGCGCCTGTTCGGCGGGCGGCGTGGCCGCCTCTTGGGCCGCTCCGGCTGTGGCGCTCAGCAGCAAGACGGCGAAACTGGTGACGATCCAACGCATGTCGGTCTCCGATCCTGACAACGAAAAAGGCCGGAAGCGATGCTTCCGGCCTTTTGGTCTTTTTGCAAGATGTGACGTCGTCAGTGCACGCTCATCGGCGTCAATTCGTTCTGCACCGCCGCGCCATAGGCGCTGGCCCAGGCGTCGGTGTACCCCAGGACGCTGCCGTCCTCGGCATGCAGGACATAGAGCTTCATGCCCTGGGGTAGATCGATATTCTCGGGCAGGAGGCCAAGACGATGCGCTTCCTCGCTGTCGGTGGGCTTGATGTAGGCGATGCGCCCCATTCCCGCCATATTACCCTCTGCTTCGAAACGATCGGTCATTGTAGGCCTCCATTCTTGATATCCACGACCCGTACACTGGGTTTGATGTCCGGGCGTACCAAATCAATTTTAAGCAATCCGTTTTCCAACGCGGCTGATTTGACTTCGATGCCATCGGCCAGGACAAAGGACCGCAAAAATTGTCGCGCCGCGATGCCGCGGTGCAGGAACGTTTTGTCGCCGGCCTCAATCTGCTTGCCGCGGATCACCAATTGGCGGTCCTCGACGGTGACAGAAATCTCGTCCTTGGCGAAGCCGGCCACCGCCAAAGTGATGCGCAAGCCGCTTTGCGGCCCGCCCGGCAATTCCTCGATATTGTAGGGCGGATAGGCGTCGCCGGCGCTTTTGGCGTTGCGCTCCAGCAGCTTTTCGAGATGGTCAAAGCCCAGCAAAAATGGGCTGTTCAACAGTCCACGGGTCATATCCGAGCCCTCCTTTCGAGCAGCGCGGGGATCGGCCCCTCCAGGGCACCGAGTACTGGAAATGGGGATGACGCCGGCGTCATTCAAGGGTTAGCAACCATTCGGCAGAGCGGGTTGCACAGAGCCCCGCCGGGCAGGCAGAAGGGCGTCATGTGGGTTGTTTTGGACGATGCGCAAGCCGGCCTGGCCTTCCATCAGCCCCTGCGGCTGATCCGGGCGGACCGCCCGGAGGAGGTGCCCGGGGCCCTGGCCGCGCTGGAGGAGGCCCGCGCCCAAGGCCATTGGCTGGCCGGCTGGCTGGGATATGAGCTTGGATATGCCATGGAACCCCGGCTGGCGCCCCTGATGCCGGCGGATGGTGGTCCGCTGCTGTGTTTTGGCGTGTTCTCGGGCCCCACCGAGGAGCGGCCCGATGTCGAGAGCCGCGCCTATGCCGGGCCGCTGTGCCCCGACTGGGACGAGCCCGCTTATGGCCGCGCCTTTGCGCAGGTGAAAGAGGCGATTGCGAGCGGCGACATCTATCAGGCCAATCTCAGCTTCCGGGCGCGCTTTGCCTTTGCCGGCGATGCTTACGGCTTTTATCGCCGGCTGCGCGATGCCGGCGCCGCGCCGCATTGCGCGTACATAGATGATGGCGCGAAGCACATCCTCAGCCTGTCGCCGGAATTGTTCTTCGATCTGGCGCCGGATGGGGCGCTGACCGCGCGGCCGATGAAAGGCACCGCGCCGCTGGAGCGGGGCGCGGAGATGCTGGCGAACTCGGCCAAGGACCGGGCGGAGAATTTGATGATCGTCGATCTGATCCGCAACGATTTGAGCCGGATTGCGCAGACCGGTTCGGTGGCGGTGCGCGATCTGTTCGAAGTCCAGACTTATCCAACGCTGCACGCCATGGTCTCGACGGTGATCGCGAAGCTGCGCCGGGGCTCCACCATCGCCGATATTCTGCGGGCGCTGTTTCCCTGCGGCTCGGTGACCGGCGCGCCGAAAATTCGCGCCATGGAGATTTTGCGGGCGTTGGAATCCAGTCCGCGCGGCGCCTATTGCGGCGGGATCGGCTTTTTCGCGCCCGATGGTTCGGCGCGCTTCAATGTCGCTATCCGCACCATCACCATTGCCGGCGGCCAGGGCGTACTCGGCCTTGGCGGCGGGGTGGTGCAGGATTCAACAGCCGGCGGCGAATATGCCGAATGCCTGCTCAAGGGACGTTTTTTCGAAGCCGGACGCCGCAAGCTGGAATTGATTGAGACTCTGCGCTTCGACAGAGGCTTTGTCCGGCTGGAAAGCCATCTCGCCCGGATGGCGGCATCGGCGCCTGTGTTCGGGTTCAACTTCAACGATGCCGCGGCGCGCCGGGCGCTGGATGCGGCGGTTCAGAACGGCCAAGGGATCTTGCGGGTGCGATTGACGCTGGACGAGGTGGGCGTTCACCGCGCCACCGCCGCGCCCCTGCCGCAGGCTCCGCCGCATTGGACTTACGCGCTTTCGCCCGAACGCATCGCGCGCCAGGATATTTTTTATCGGCACAAGACCAGTTGGCGCGATCTTTACGACAGCGAAGCGGCCCGGCTGGGCACCGATGAAGTGGTTTTCCTCAATGACGAAGGCGGGGTGACGGAGGGGTCCCGCAGCAACGTCTTCGTCAAACGCAGCGGAAAACTCCTGACCCCGCCGCTGGCCTGTGGCGTGCTGGATGGCAGGTTGCGGGCCGAGCTGATCGCGCAAGGCCGATGCGAGGAAGCGGTGCTTCGCGCGTGCGATCTTGAAGGCGAACTCTATTTCGGAAATTCGCTGCGCGGATTGATACCGGCCAGGCTTGTTGATCCCGTGCGAATATAGGTAATCTGCGCTCCGGGCAGCGTCGCATCGCGGGTTAGGGCTTGGGATTGCCGATGTCGCCAATTGATAAGAACCGCCTCTCCCCCGAGCGTTTCGCGCCCGGTCCATCCGCATGGGGAAAGAAGCTGGGGGCCGGCGCCCTCGTCGTGTTGCTTCACCTGGTGCTGGGTGTCCTGATTGTTCTGGGCCTGCGCGAGCAGTCCTTGCCAATTCCGGCCCAAAAGCCGGTGGAGCTGGCGCTTTTGAAAGAACACAAAAGCCCTCCTTTGCCGCTTCCCATTCCCAAACTGGTGGCGCCCAAGCCGTCCGATCTGGCGCCGCCGCAAATCGACATCGCGCCCGCCCCGCAGAGCGCGCTGTCCGGCACGCCGCAAGGGGTGATGCCGTCATCGGCAGGCGGTGGCGGCGACGGCAATGGCGGCCAGGGCATACGCACCGCCGCTGCGCCCAAACCGCCGCCAGATCCCAATTGCGAGACCATCGACGCCTATAAAGAGCGTGTGCATCGCGCGATCGAGCGCTACGCGCGCTACCCCGATGCGGCGCAGGAAAAAAACATCCAAGGCGTGATCACCTTGCATTTTGTTTCCAACCCGGCGGGCAAAGTGTTGGTCCATGCGGTGGCGGGCAGCCGGACGATGCGGACTTACCGCATCGCCGCCAATAATGGCCGGCAAATCCCGTTTACGTTCACCTTCACCCGTGTTGCCGCCAATCAGTGGAATTATGAGGTGGTGACTCAAACTTCCGACAAGACTCCCGACATGGTGCCTCTTGCCGCCGGTACCTTGCAGGCCGATGCCGCTGGCGCGTTGGAACCGGACCGCCTGGTCTTCGATATCCCGTCCACGGTCGCGGCAACGCGCGACGGCAAGATGACAGTCCCTTTGGGCTCGCGCCAGGATCTGTTTTTGCTGGAAGATCGGGTCAACCAGGCCATCGAGGACACGCAGCCGCTGCCGGCCATTCCGGCTTGCCTCAAGCTTGCGACCCTCAACGCGCTGATGCCGTTCGGGTTCGAGCTTAAAGTGCCCGGCGTTTTGTTCCCGCCGCAAAATTGAAATTGCGGTGTTAGGCGGGCAGCGCCTGCACCTGTTCCGGCGTCAAGGCCGCCTGCTGCGCCGGCGTCAATGCGTTCACCAAGGTGGTGGTGAGACTGGAGATCTGCGTGGTGGTAAGGGCGGGGATCTGGGCCACGCTCAGCGATTGAAGCTGGGTGGGATCAAGCCCGTTGATGATGGTGGTGGCGATGGCGGCGACGGCGGCGCTGGACAAGGCTCCGATCTCGGTAGCCGTCAGTTCATTGAAGAAGGTGGAATCGAAGCCGTTCATCTGGCCGGCTGTGACGCCGCCGATCTGAGTGACGCTGAATGCCGCCACTTGGGTGGCGCTGAGCGTTTCCAGATTGGTGGTGGTGAGGCTGCCGAGCTGCAGCGCCGACAAGGCGGCGAACTGGGTGTCGGTCAGGGCGGAGAACTCGGTCGCGTTCAACGCATGCAACTGGAACGGCAGCAAGCCGCCGATCTGGGTGGCGCTATAAGCGCTGAAGGCGGTGGTGCTGAGGCTGGCCAGATTGGCATTGGACAGGCTGCCAAGCTGTGCCGCGGTCAGCGCGGCCACTTGGGTATCGGCCAACCTGGCGAAATCGGTGCCGGTCAAGGCGCCAATCACGGTGGTGTTCCAGCCCTGGATTTGCGTGGTGCTGAGCGCTTGGATCTGGGTATCGGCCAACGAGAGCAGATCGGCATAAGGCAAGACGGCGAATTGGGTTGCACTGAGCACGGCGATCTGGGTGGTCGCCAGCTTGGCGAAATCGCCGCTGTCCAGATTGGCGAGCTGGGTCGCGGCGATGCCGCCGATCTGGGTGGTGCTGAGATTGCCGATCTGGGTGTCGTCCAGGGTCCACAGATTGGTGGTGCTGAGCGCGCCGATCTGCGCCGGCGTGAAAGCGTCGATCTGCGTCGTCACCAGATTGGCGAAGTCACTGGTGGAAAGATTCTGCACTTGGGTGGTGGTCAGCCCGCCGATCTGGCTGGTGGTCAGCGCCGACAATTCGGTCGCCGCGATCGCCGACAAATCGGTGTTCGAGAGCAGTCCGATCTGGGTCGGGCTGAAGGCCTGAAGCTGCGTGACGTCCAGCAGGCCTATGCTGGTGATGCTGAGGCCGCTGAGCTGGGTCGGCGTCAGACTGGCGATCTGGGTGGTGGCCAGGGCGGCGCTGGCGGTGGCGCCCAGAGCCGCGATCTGGTCTGCGGAGAAGGCGCCCAGTTGCGTGGTGGTCAGGCTGGCAAAGGCGCCGGCGCCGAACTGGGCCATATTGGTGGTGGACAGCGCGCCAAGCTGACCGATGCCGAGCGCGTCCACTTGCGCCGCGCTGAGACCGGCAAAGCTGGTATCGGCCAGGGCAGCTGCTTCCGTTGTGGTCAGACCGCCGGCGAATTGGGTGACATCCAAGGCCTGAAGCTGGGTGCTGCTGAGCGCATTCAGATTGGCGCTGCCAAACGCGCCGATCTGGCTGGCGACCAAAGTGCCAAGCTGGGTGGTGACCAATTCGCCCACATCGCCGGTGCTGAGCCCTTGAAGCTGGGTGGCGGCCAGGCCGGTGATTTGCGTGGTGGTGAGGACGGACAGATCCAGCGCCGACAAATCCGCATTGGAAAGAATGCCGATTTGCGCGGGGCTCATGGCCTGCACCTGAGTGCTGCCCCATTGGCCGATGGTGGTAACGGTCAAGGCGCCGATTTGGGTCAGCGCCAGATTGGCGATCTGGGTGGTGGTCAGGGCGGCCGCGGCATTGGCGTTTAAGACCGCGATCTGCGTCGTCGCCAGGGCGCCGGTCTGAGTGGTGGTCAGCGCCGAGATTTCGGTGCCGGTCAACTGCGCGGCATTGGTGGTGGAAAGGGCGGCGAGCTGGCTGGTGCTGAAGGCGTCCACTTGCGCCGCACTCAGACCCGCGAACGATGTGTCGGCCAAGGCCGCGGCTTGGGTGGTGGTGAGACCGCTCGCCAATTGCACGACATCCAGCGCCTGAAGCTGCGCGCCGCTCAGCGTATTGAGTGTGGTGCTGCTGAGCGCGCCGATCTGGGTGGAGACGAGGGCGGCGAGCTGGGTGGTGGCGAGCTGGCCGGCATCGGCCGATCCCAGGCCTTGCAGCTGCGTCGTCACCAAGCCGCCAATCTGTGTCGTGGTGAGACCGGAAAGATCGACGATTGCCGAAAGATCGGCGTTCGAGAGCAAGCCGATCTGCGCCGCGTCCAGCGCCTGCACCTGGGTGGTGTTCCACTGCCCGATGTTGGTGCTTGTAAGGGCGGTGAGCTGGGTGCCGGCGAGATTGGCGATCTGGGTGGTGGTGAAGGCGCCCGCCGCGGTGGCGCTCAAAGCGGAAATCTGTGTGGTCGCCAGGGCCGTGACCTGCGTGGTGGTGAGCCCTACCACCTCGGCGGCGCTGAGCGATCCGGCATTGGTGGTGGAGAGCGCGGCAAGCTGGTTGCCGGCCAAGGCATCCACTTGGCTGGCGGTGAGATAGGCGAAGCTGGTATCGGCCAGATTGGCGGCCTGGGTGGTGGTCAACCCGCTCGCCAACTGAGTGGCATCCAGGCTTTCGATTTGCGCGCCGCTCAGCAGATTGAGATTGGTGGTGGTCAGGGCGCCGATCTGGGCGGCCGAGAATGCCGCGAGCTGGGTGGTCGCCAGCGTGCCGGCATCGCCCGCCGCCAAGCCGCGAACCTGGGTGGTGGTGAGGCCGCCGATCTGGGTGGTGGTCAACCCGGTCAGATCGACAATCGCGGACAGATCGCTGTTGGAGAGCGCGCCGATCTGGGTCGGCGTCAAAGCCTGCACCTGGGTGGTGTTCCATTGTCCGATGCTGGTGGTGGTGAGGGCGCCGAGCTGGCTGGACGACAATTTTGCGATCTGGGTGGTCGCCAGCGCGCCGGCGGCCAGCGTGTTCAGCGCCGCGATCTGGGTGGTGGCCAGGGCGCCGATTTGAGTAGTGGTCAGGCCCAGCACTTCACCGGCGCTGAACTGGGCGGCATTGGTGGTGGAGAGGGCGGCGATCTGGGTGGTGGCGAAATTGTCGAACTGGGTGGTGCTCAAAGCCGCGAAGACCGTATCGGCCAGGGCGCCGGTCTGCCCGGTGGTGAGGCTGGCCAATTGGGTGGTGCTCAGCGCCTGAATCTGGGTATCGGCAAAAACGTTCAAGCCGGTGCTGGTGAAGGCGCGAATTTGCGTCCCCGCCAATGCGGAAATCTGGCTGGCGGCCAGCCTGGCGATATCGCCGGCCGCAAGGCCCTGGATTTGGGTGGTGCTCAGGCCGCCAAGCTGGGTGGTGGTGAGGACGGAAAGCTCGGTTCCGGAAATTGCCGAAATTTCGCTGTTGGTGAGAGCGCCGATCTGGGTGGCGCTGAAGGCGCCAAGCTGGGTGGTATCAAATTGCCCCATGCTGGTGGTGCTGAGGGCGGCGACTTGTGTCTTGAGCAAGGCGGCGATCTGGGTGGTCGCCATCGCCGCCACGGCCGCTGCGCTCAGCCCGGCGATCTGCGCCGTGCTCATCGCCTGAATCTTGGTGGTGCTGAGCGCGGAAAATTCCGTCGAGGTCAGCAAAGCCGCATTGGCGGCCGAGAGCGCGCCGAATTGCACGGCGCTGAGATCGCCCACCTGGGTGGCGGTGAAAGCGCCGAAACTGGTGGTGGACAGCCCGGCGACCTGGGTGGTGGTGAGGCCGACCAGCTGGGTATCGCCCAGCGCCTGGATTTGCGTCGCGTCCAATGCATTCAAGCTGGTGACCGGCGCCGCGCCGAGCTGCGAGGCGGTCAGGGCCCCCGCCTGGGCCGGTGTCAGCCGGGCGAAATCTGTGGCGCTGAGACTTCTCAGTTGCCCCAGGATCAGCCCCTGAATCTGCGTCGTGGTGAAGGCCTGGATCTGGGTGTCATTCAGGGCGGCGAAATCGCTGGAGGTCAGCACCCGGACATTGGGAACGGCCAGGCTGGCGAGTTGGGTGGCGGTGAATTCGGCGATCTCGGTGGCGGAGAAATTGCCCAGCTTGGTGGCCGACAGACTGCCGATCTGGGTGGTGGCGAGCCCGGCCACCTGGGTGGCGCTGAAGCCGGCGAAATTGATCGGATTGAGGGCGCCGAACTGGGCGGTGCTGAGAACGGACAGGTGCGTGGAATCCATCGCGCCCAATTGACCGGCGCTCATCGCGCCGACCTGGGCCGCGCTCAACGCCAGCAATTGCGCCGTGTCGAATTGGATCGACGGCACGAAATTGGGAATCTGGGTGGTGGTGAGGCCGGTCAACTGTGTGGTCGACAGCGCCGTCACCTGGGTGTCGGCCAAGGCGTTGATGCCGCTGGTGCTGATGGCGCCGATCTGGGTGGCGCTGAGCGTGCCGATCTGGCTCGCGGTCAGGTTGCGCAGCGCATAGCCCGGCAAGCCGGCGATCTGGGCGTTGGACAGATAGGAAACCGGCACGGACCACCTTCGCAAGCAGAGCGAAGCGGCCACCCCCCTCGCAGGAGCGGAATCTAAAGAGCAGCGATTGCGGTGGGTTTAAGCAACATGGTTTACGAAAGATGAAGCCTCAGCCGAACTGGGCCGCCAGGGCCGCATAAAGTCCCACGCTTTGCGGCAAAACCCACCCCTCAGCCTCGATCAGGCGGTTTTCCGCCGCATCGCGGCCGGCGCGCGCCTTAAGCGTTTGACCGGGCCGGCGCAGCTGGGCGGCGAGGCTGGCCGGCGTCAATCCCGGGCGGCTCTTGGCCACCGCCGCGCCCAGCTTGGCCGCGGCTTGGCGGTCCATCACTTGCCCAAGAAGATCGTCGTAAGGCGTGGGCGCATAGGTCTTGCGGAACGGATGCAGGGTCCACACCGCGCCGCCCGCCGCCAGCAATGCCGCTGCCAGACCGCCGATCGTCAGCCGCCGCGAAACCGCGCTCATGCCATCGCCTTTTTGAGATGATCGCCCAGACGCAAGGTCAAGGCGATCAGATTCATGGTGGGATTGGACGAGCCATAAGTGGGAAACACCGAACTGCCGGCGACATAGAGATTGTCCACACCATGCACCCGCGCCTGCGCATCGACCACGCCGTTTTTGGGATCCTCGCTCATGCGGGTGGTTCCCAGATGATGATTGCCCCAATCCATCGCCTGGTGCGGGTCGTGAGGATTGATCCGCACCATGCCTAGCCGCGCTGCCAGCAATTGCCGGCCCAGCTCGACCAGGGTCCGCCGGTATTGCGCGAAGTCGGCATCGCTGATCCGCATCTCCAGTTTCAGACGCGGCAAACCCAAGGCATCTTTCTCGCCGGTCAGGGTCAAGCGCCGGTCGGGATCGGGCATCAATTCCATGCCGCAGCCCAGCGACCAGGCCTTGGCGTTGCTGGCGTCCACGCCCAGCGCCTGGGAGGTGGCGACCACCGCGGCGGTCCCCAATTCGTCCAGCTCCACCGGATTTTCCACCGTGGTGAGCGAACCCGCCACGCGCTGGCTGCGGGCGAACTGGGCATGGGGCGAAAGCGCCGCGAGCACGATCGCGCCATTCTTGAGCGGCGTGTTGTTGACATAAAAAGGCGCCAGGCCGCCATCGAACAGCACCAGAGTGGCCACTTCGCGCGGCGTCGGATGATCGGCGAAATAACGTCCGACCAGATCGTTCTGATTGCCGATGCCCGGTTTGATCACGTCGTTCGAGGCCAGCAGCAGCCGTGCATTTTCCATCGCCCCGCAGGCCAGCACCGTAAAGCGCGGTGTCACGGTCAGATGGTTGCCGGTCAGGGTGGCGACATCCAGCCGCTGCACATGCGCGCCACCGGGCGCCAGGCGCAGCGCCGTGACATTGGCGTGGAGCAGGGGCGTGATCTTGGCGGCGCGTTTCAGATCGTCGCCATAACGATGACCGAAATAGGTCGGCAGCACGCTGTCGCGGGTTTTGGAGAATTGAAACCAGCTGGTGTAAATGCCGCCCGGCGCCAGCGGCAGCACCGTTCCCGCGGCTGCCAGTTCGGGCGCGGCGCTGTCATAAAGCCAGGGGCCGGCCTCGACCAGCTCCTGGGCGCGGGGGAAATAGGGCTTCAATTCCTCGATACCGAAGGGCCATCCCGAAGCGGGGATCCAGTCGCGGCGCTCGAAATCGATCGCATCCAGGGGGCGGCACCAGCCGCCCCAATGATTGCTGCTGCCGCCCAGGAAGCGCAGCCTGCCGCTGTCCAGCGCCACATAGGAAATTCCGCTTTCGCTGCCCCGGTACATGGCCTGGGTGAGCGAATCGAAGGCCCGGCCCCCCGATTCCAACAGCAGGATGTCATGGCCGCTATCGGCCAGGGACAGAGCGAGGGCGATGCCGGCAGGGCCGCCGCCCACGATGGCAAGATCGGGGGTAAGTGAGGTGCCGGCGGGGAGGGAGCGGGCGTCGAGAAAAGCTGTCAAAGTATAGTCCGGGAGCAAAAACCAAGCTTAAGGCCGCATCTGCCAGCTTGTCTTGTTGGAATTGTGTCGCGGCGCGGGAAATTGTTCCCTTTCAGGTTCCGGGCGATGGGCGGCGGCCCGGGTCCGGTGTAACATCCCGCCGTAGAAAAACACATGCTGGGGAGAGCGCCATGAAATTCCGCCGTCAACATTTGTTGTCCTGCGTTTCGCTGATCACCCTCGCGCTGGGGCTGGCCGCCGGCCCCCTGGTCGCGAACCGTCCGGCCCAGGCGCAAGCGGCCGGCGACATCATGGTGCCCAAATTCGAAGTCGATCCCCTTTGGCCCAAGCCCTTGCCCAATCATTGGATCATCGGCCAGACCATCGGGGCTTCGGTCGATGCGCATGACAATATCTGGATCATTCACCGTCCCGCCTCGCTGGAGCAGAAGGAATCCTACGCCACCAGGGGCGAGGCCGATTGCTGCACGGCGGCGCCCGATGTGCTGGAATTCAATCCTGCCGGCAATCTGATCAATCATTTCGGCCGGGTCGAAGGCCATGATTGGCCGACCTCCAATCACGGCATCACCGTCGATAAGGACGGCAATGTCTGGATCGGCGCCAATGGCGCGGGCCAGCCCAGCGCGGCGGCGCCGGGAAGCGCCGAGCAATTCGCCGCTGCGGGGCGCGGCGCGCGCGGTGCGGCGCCGGCACCGGCGCCCATGCGGGGCGAAGGCGGCGGCGAAATCGGCACCTATCACGACAGCTTCGTCCTCAAGCTCAGCCCGACGGGAAAATTCCTGGGCGAGATCGGCCATGCCAATGGCAGCAAGGGCAGCCTCGACACCGAGAATGTGCGCGGCGTTGCCCAGATGCGCTTCCTGCCCGGCACCAATGAACTGGTCGCCGCCGATGGCTATGGCAATCACCGCGTTTCGGTGTGGGACCCGGTGACGATGAAGCTGAAGCGGATGTGGGGCGCCTATGGCAAGCCGCCCAGCGACGAGCCGATACCGCATTACAATGTGGACTCGCCGCAATTCGGCAATCCGGTGCATTGCGCTCAGCCTTCGAATGACGGGCTGATTTATGTCTGCGATCGCACCAACAACCGCATTCAGGTGTTCAAATTCGACGGGACTTACGTCAAGCAATACGCGCTCGCGCCCAAGACCAAGGGCGACGGCTCGGTGTGGGAGATCGCCTTCAGCCGCGATCCGCAGCAAAAATTCATGTATATTTCCGACGGCAGCAACCAGACCATCCATGTCTTCGACCGGCAGACCATGAAAGAGCTGTATTGGTTCGGCGGCGGCGGACGGCAGCCCGGCCAGTTCTATGCGGTGCACAGCATCGTCACGGACTCCAAGGGCAATATCTACACCACCGAGACCTATCGCGGGCAGCGGGTGCAGAAATTCATCTATAAAGGCTTGGTTCCGCTGAGCTCGCTGATCAAGCAGCATGTGGTCGGCGGCAGCCTTATCAATCCATAACGGGCGGCCATGAATAGGATCGCAGCCGGCACGCTTCTGCTGATCGCGCTTGGCGCCTTGGGATCGGTGGCGGTGGCCGGCCGCGGTGCTTCGCCCACCGTCCCATCGCGTTTCGCGCCGGTCTGCGAGGGCGATGGCGATAGCAGGCCCGATCCCGCCTGGACCAAGGCCAGCTATGCCGCGGATGGCTGCTGGGCGCCGGTGATGCCTGTGGCGGTGAACGGCCATGTCGCCACCCGTGCCCAAGTGGTTGCGGCCATGGCGGCCGCCAAGCGCTATGCCGCGCTGTCGGATGGCTTTCGCCGCTGTATCGGCAATTTTTTGGCGGCCCGGCAGGTGCGCGCGGCGCAAGGCGGAACGGTACTGGCGGCGTCGCTGGTGACGATCGAGAACCACCGCATCGCCGTCAATCTGCGCGAGAGCAGAAAGGCCGCCGATCAGGCGCGCATGAGCATCGAGGATTTCAACGCCTATGGCAGCGACTGTCCGGACTAGGCCACTCGACCAGCGCAGCATCGCCTTGCTGTAAACGTCGCTTACAGTCGCGACAATTCCGTGGGAACCTTTCACGCGCCGCGCAATTGACTTGCCGCGACGAATGGAATCGTGGCGATTTTTCCCCTCTCAAATTTGGATGACGATGGGGCGCAACTCTTTTCTTTTGGCTATCGCACTGGGCGTGGCGGCCGTCGCCGCGGGATCGCAGGCCGCTTTGGCGGCCGGCTTCATGGTGCGGGAAAACAGCGCCGATGCGGTTGCGACCAGTTATGCCGGCAATGGCTCACGGGCCGACGCGGCCAATACCGCCTTTTCCAATCCGGCCGGCCTGCCGCTGCTGCGCGGGTCCGAACTGGAAGCCGGCGCCGCGGTGATCCTGCCGTCGATGCACTTCAAGGGCAGCGCCCAATTGCGCGGGTCGCAGATCGGGGGCGATGACGGCGGCGACAGCGGCCTCAGCGCCGCCGTGCCCAATATCTATGCGGTGCTCAAGCTGAACCAGGATGTCGGCCTGGGCATGGCGGTCACCGCGCCCTTCGGCAACGCCAATTCCTATGACTCCAATTGGGTTGGCCGCTATCTGGGCCTGAAGACTTCGGCCCGGGGCGTGGACATCAATCCCAGCCTGGGCGTGCGCATCAATGACATGTTTTCGGTGGGCGCCGGCGTTTCGATGCAATATCTCAAGCTCGATGTCAGCAGCGCCATCCCCCAGGCGGTGATCTTCCAAAGCCCGGCGCCGGATGGGATCTACCGCTTCCAGGCCCATGATTGGGCTTTCGGGTTCAATCTTGGTCTCATCGCCCAATGGAACGACCACACCAGGCTGGGGCTCACTTACCGCTCGGCGATCGATCACGATATCAAGGGCCGGTTGAGTTTTGCCGGCGTCAGCCCGCTGCTCGGTCTGGTCGACAGCCCTGCCAGCGCCAAGGCGCGGCTGCCGGCGACCTCGGGCCTCAGCATCACCAGCCAGATCGCGCCCGATCTCACTTTGTCGGCCGACGCACAGTTCAGTCAGTGGAGCGGATTTCGCCAAGTGGTAATCCAGAGTCAGAACCAGCCTTTCGTCAATGACGAGAGGTATCGCGACAGCTGGATGATTGCCGCGGGTGGTACCTATCGCCTCGACGATGCCTGGATGCTCAAAGCCGGGCTTGCCTGGGACCAGACCCCGGTGGTCAGCCGCTTCCGCGCCGTCAGCCTGCCCGATGGCGACCGCTATTTGCTGGGGCTGGGTGCGTCCTATCAATGGAACGACCACATGGTGCTGGACGGCGCCTATGGCCATTCCTTCGCGCTCGATCGCCCGAACATGAACAGCAGCGCCAACAGCACGGACCCGATCACCCATGCGATCACGCTGTCGGGCGCCTATACGGTGGCGGTCGATATCCTGGCGCTGTCGGCCCATTACAAATATTGAAAGCTTGCCCGTCCGGCGGCCGCCGCAATAGCCATAATGGCTATTGGATGCGCTGTTTGCCATTCCCAACGCACGCGCCGGGTGCGTGCGCTGCCGGCTTCGCGTGTTGCTTGCCGGTTTTCATCTGCGCAGCTGTCAAAGTTCCACGGCGGCGGAACCTTGCTACGCAATTTTTTAATTTCGCTCGTGTACATCGGGCACACGTCAAGCGCATCAGAATAGAATTGCATTGAGCCGGCGTTGTTGCGTTGTCCGGCAGGGAGCAAGCGATTTCGATGGAGCGCGTCGCCAGCGGCAAACAGCCCCGTCCCGAAGACGATCTCAGCGCGGCGATGCAGATCTGCGCCGGCAAGCTGAACCTGTTGAATTTGATACCCATCAAAAAACGGCTGGGCACGAAATGGCCTCGGCTTCGCGATCTCATTCATCAGTTGTTCGAGCGGGCCTTGCGCAATGTGCAGGGACCGCAGGACAGTTTCATCCGGATCGGCGAGGTTGCCTATGTCGCGACCTTTCACGGCTGTTCCCACGAAGAAGCCGTGCTGTGTTGCGCCTCCGTGGCAAAGCAGGTTTGCGCCCTGGTGTTTGGGGAACAGGATGAGGACGTCACGCTCAAAAGCGTGGTGGGCCCGGTGCCCGGTCCGATTGCCGTG
This sequence comes from Alphaproteobacteria bacterium, assembly GCA_025924715.1. Classification (GTDB taxonomy): domain Bacteria; phylum Pseudomonadota; class Alphaproteobacteria; order Micropepsales; family Micropepsaceae; genus Rhizomicrobium. The sequence goes on along the minus strand of JAICHV010000002.1, from coordinate 4,801 downwards.
CTCACCACAATGGCGGCGGACCGGATCATATCCTCGCTCGACACGACCGGCGTGGAGACGCTGCATTTTCGATCCGCGCCCGAACTGAGCGGGGCCAAAACCATCGGCACGACCCAAAGCGGCTTGCGGGGAGCGTGTGAGCTGGCCTCGGCCTGTGGATATGCCGTCGGCTTTTTTCCGGTCTGGGAGCTGGCCAAAAACGAAAGCAAGACTCTCCTGATCGCGCTTTATACCAGGACAGATGGCAGGCCGGCCGAAAGTGCAACGCGCGCCTTGGGCTTGCATCGGGAGCTTGATGCGCTGGAGCTGGAAGTCGCCTTGCTGGGCGCGGCCGGCGAATATAGCCGCAAGATCCACGATGCCCAGGGAGTCTGCGGCCTGACCGTCGGCGTTTCACACGACACCCTGATGACCCTGTCCCCGCGCATTCGCTACATCACGGCGCTCAAGGCGTTGAAGATCACGCCGACTTGCCCGATCCTGCTGAAGATCGAGCAAGTGCCGTCCACCATTCCCAGCGGGCGGCTGGCCGAACTGCTGGCGATGCTAAAGATGCCGGGCCTGCGCACGATCGTGGAGTTCGACAACCCGCGCAGTATTCCAAGCCTGGACGCGAGTTTGGCGACCGTCGGCCTCGCGGCGGTGATTGCGCAATATGCCACGCCGCAAAAGAGCCTTGCCGGCGCGCAGATGCTGGTGCGCCGGGCCAAGGACAGACCCTGGTTTACTTGCCTGGCCGGACTCGACAGCGAGGGCCAGGTCCAAACCGCGCGCGGGTGCGGCGTACGGTTTGGTCTGGGAAAAGCCCTGTCCGGCGCGCCGCTGACGGGCTTCGAGCCGGTGCCCGCTTTCCCGCTGCACCGTTCCCGGGCGGAAAGAGTGCAATACTTGCCGTGCTAGGCAAAACCGCTCGGCTATCAGGGAGCAAATCGGGATTTTATAATGTAGGGCGGCGCCACCCTCGCGGGCGCGCTACGCGCGGCCACGACGCTGTCGCTAAGCCGCCCAGCGCCCGCTCGGCGGTTTGGGAGTAATTCGGAGTTTTACAATTAAGGGCGGTGCCACCCTCGCGGGCGCGCTACGCTGGCGCTAGCGCCCGCTCGGCGCTTGGCTCACCAATTCCCGCTGCGCTGGGAATTGGTGGAGCCAAGCGGGATCGAACCGCTGACCTCCTGCATGCCATGCAGGCGCTCTCCCAGCTGAGCTATGGCCCCGTGCCAATGACCTGTCCGTTGGGCGCGGACAGGGACTTCAAGAGCATTGCCAGGAAAAGTGTGAAGCGGTTTTCCGTCCGGCAATGCGACCAATATAAACTAACTCTCGTCCTTGGCGATGCCGGGATCGATGATGCCGGCAACGTCGTCTTCTTCGTCCTCGACTTCGGCCAGAAGGCCGTCATCGCCTTCTTCTTCCTCGTCGTCTTCCACTTCGATGTCCTCGATGGCGACGTCTTCGTCGCCTTCGACCACCGACATGCCGGATTCCGCTTCGGCTTCTTCTTCCTCGGCGGCTTCGTCTTCATCTTCGCCGGTGGCGGCGACCACCAGGGGAGCTTCCTCGACGGTTTCTTCTTCCTCGTCTTCGGCCTCGGACTCAGCGTCCTCGTTCTCGTCGTCGCTGTCCTCGTCCTCGGTCTCGGCGGCGCGGACCACGCCGGCATCGGCGACCGGTTCGGGCTGACGGCCGCGGCGCTGCTTGTAAAGCGTCTCCGGCTCAAAGCTGTAGCCGCATTTGGGGCATTCGATCGGCCGCTTCGTGAGGTCGTAGAAGCGGGCGGCGCAGCTGGGGCAGGCCCGTTTTGTTCCAAGATCTGCCTTGACCAAGGTGCTGTTCCCGTGAAGAAGAGGTTATCGAGGGGGCGCGTTTGCCACGGGCCCAAGCCCTTGTCAAAACAAATAAGTCCCCCTTGTCAAAGGTAACCAAGCCCTTCCATGCGACCCGGACAGGCCAACCCCGATGCCCGCGCCCTTCGTGCCCGAAAGGCTAGCGCTCTCAAGGGCCTGTTTGAGGTTCCGGGCGACAAATCCATTTCCCAGCGGGCTCTGATCCTGGGGGCCATGGCGGCGGGGGAAACCACCGTCACGGGCTTGCTGGAATCCGAAGACGTGCTCAGCACCGCCGGCGCGCTGCGGGCGCTGGGCGCGGTGCTGGTCCGGGAAGGCGCGGGCGCCTGGCGCGTGACGGGCGCGTGCTGGACCACCCCGGCGGCGCCCCTGGACTTCGGCAAGTCCGGCACGGGCTCGCGGCTGGTGATGGGCGCCGTGGCCGGCATGCCGATCCGCGCCATCTTTACCGGCGACGCCAGCCTGCGCAGCCGCCCGATGGCGCGGGTGCTCGAACCTTTGACCCAGCTTGGCGCCCGCTTCGAAGGCGATGGCCCCAAGGCGCTGATGCCGGTGACGCTGCATGGCGCCGCCTCCGCCAAACCGATCACCTATCAAGTGCGGGTGGCTTCGGCCCAGGTGAAGTCGGCGCTGCTGCTGGCGGCGCTGAACGCCGATGGCATCAGCCGCATCAGCCAGGCGGCGCTGACGCGCGACCATACCGAGAAAATGCTGAGCGCTTTCGGGGCCAAGATCACGGTTGGATCGGCGGGGCAGGGCGAGACCATCGTGCTGCAAGGAGGCATCCGATTGAAGGCGGCCCAGGTGGAAGTGCCGCGCGATCCATCCTCGGCCGCTTTCGCCCTGGTGGCGGGGTTGATCGTGCCGGGATCGGAAATTTCGCTGCCGGCCATTCTGCTCAATCCGCGCCGCATCGGGCTGATCCAGACTTTGTTGGAGATGGGCGCCGATATTCAGATCACGGACCGGCGTATCAGCGGCGGCGAGGAGATCGGCGATCTGACGGTGCGGCATTCCCAATTGAAGGGCGTGACCGTGCCGGCGGAGCGCGCGCCATCCATGATCGACGAATATCCCATCCTGGCCGTCGCCGCGGCGTTTGCGCGGGGGCAGACGGTGATGATGGGGCTGGAAGAATTGCGGGTGAAGGAAAGCGACCGGCTGGCTGCGATCATGGCGGGCCTTGCCGCCAACGGCGTCGAGGCAGATGAAAGCGACAACAATCTCACCGTGCGCGGGATGCCCAAAGTGCCCGGCGGCGGCACGGTCGCCACCCATCTGGACCACCGCATCGCCATGAGCTTCCTCACCATGGGCCTGGCCAGCGAAAACCCGGTGACGGTGGACGATGTGACCATGATCGCGACAAGCTTCCCCGATTACGAAGGCAAGATGCGGGCCTTGGGTGCGGTGTTGGAAGGGGTGAAGAGCTGATGCCGACATACCGCAAACGCCCACGCAGAAATTCGCTCCCTCCCCAGGCGGGAGGGGGGGATACCGTGAGCAAACCTATTGTCATCGCCGTCGATGGCACCGCCGCGTCAGGCAAAGGCACGCTGGCCAAAAAACTCGCGGCGCATTTTCATTTCGCCCATCTGGATTCCGGGGCGCTCTATCGGCTGACCGCGCTGGCGGTGCTGGAAGCCAAAGGCGATCCCAACAATCCCGATGATGCCTTGCGCGGAGCCCAGACCATCGATCTGACCCTGGCCGGCGGTCCCTCGATCCGCACCGATGTGATCGGCAGGGCCGCCTCGCAAGTTGCCGCGATCCCGGCGGTGCGCGCGGCCCTTTTGGATTTCCAGCGCGGCTTCCTGGCCCGCCCGCCGGGGGGCAGCCCCGGCGCGGTGATGGATGGGCGCGATATCGGCAGTGTCATTGCCCCCGACGCCACCGCCAAACTCTATGTCGATGCCCGGCCCGAAATCCGCGCCCACCGCCGCTGGCAGGAATTACAGGCGATGGGCATTGTCCGCGATGAAGGCGACTTGCTGCGGGAACTTGTGGCCCGCGACCTGGCCGACAAGACCCGGGCCGTCTCTCCCCTGATCCAGGCCCCCGGCGCCGGCTTGCTCGATACCTCCGATTTGGGTATAGACGCGGCGTTCGCGGCAGCCCTGGCCCTTGTTTCTCCAAAGGTCGAGGGCGCGCTCAAAGACCGCCACAGGGGCTAAGGAGGCCCGGCGGCTTTCGGGCCACCCGCTTACTTTATCCAAAACCCAACCGCCCGGCGGTCATGTCACCGTTCGGGAAGACCGATGGCGAAAGCCATTTGGCATGCACGACATGTAAGGACTGAAACCGTATGGCTCGCGCCACAACCCAGACCAAGACCGAATCTTCCATTGCCGCCCCCAGCCGCGACGATTTCGCGGCGATGCTGGAACAAAGCTTCCAGACCCAGTCGCCCCAGGAGGGCAATGTCATCAAGGGCACCATCGTTTCCATCGAGAACGACTTCGCCATGGTCGATGTCGGGCTGAAAACCGAAGGGCGGATCAGCCTCAAGGAATTCGCCATGCCGGGCATCCCGGCCAACGTCAATGTCGGCGATGAAGTCGAAGTCTATCTGGAGCGGGTCGAGAACGCGCTGGGCGAAGCGGTGCTGAGCCGCGACAAGGCCCGCCGCGAGGAAAGCTGGATCAAGCTGGAAAAGGCCTTCAACGATCAGGACCGCGTCACCGGCGTGATCTTCGGCCGGGTCAAGGGCGGCTTCACCGTCGATCTGGACGGCGCCGTGGCCTTCCTGCCCGGCAGCCAAGTCGATGTGCGCCCGATGCGCGATGTCGGCCCGCTGATGAACCAGCCCCAGCTTTTCCAGATACTGAAAATGGACCGGCGCCGCGGCAATATCGTGGTGTCGCGCCGCGCCGTCCTGGAAGAGCGCCGCGCCGAGGAACGCACCAGCCTGGTCGCCTCGCTGCACGAGAAGCAGATCGTTGAAGGCGTGGTCAAGA
>JAICHV010000001.1 GCA_025924715.1 Alphaproteobacteria bacterium | reverse complement strand
GTTCCTGCAGCTTTTCCTTGTCGTAATCGGAGGTAGTTTCCTCGATCTGGGCCTTGATTTGGCCGACGCGGGCCTGGATATCGTTCTTCTTGCCGGCGCCATCGACGATGGTGGTGTTTTCCTTGTCGATGCGCACCCGCTTGGCGGTGCCCAGCATGTTCAGCTTGACGTTCTCAAGCTTGATGCCGAGATCCTCGCTGATGACCTGGCCGCCGGTGACGACGGCGATGTCTTCCAGCATGGCCTTGCGGCGATCGCCGAAGCCCGGCGCCTTGACGGCGCAGACCTTGAGGCCGCCGCGCAGCTTGTTGACCACCAGGGTGGCCAGGGCTTCGCCTTCGATTTCTTCCGCAATGATGAGCAACGGACGGCCCGATTGCACGACGGCTTCAAGAATGGGCAGCATGGGCTGCAAAGACGTGAGCTTCTTCTCGTGGATCAGGATCGCCGGATCGTCGAGTTCGGCGACCATCTTCTCGGCATTGGTGATGAAGTAAGGCGAGATATAGCCGCGGTCGAACTGCATGCCTTCGACGACGTCGAGCTCGGTGGCCAGCGATTTGGCTTCTTCCACCGTGATGACGCCTTCATTGCCGACCTTGGCCATCGCCTTGGCGATCATGTCGCCGACTTCCTTGTCGCCATTGGCGGAAATGGTGCCGACCTGGCCGATTTCCTCGTTCGACTTGACCTTTTTGGAGCGCTTCTTGAGATCGGCGACGACGGCTTCCACCGCCTTGTCGATGCCGCGCTTCAGGTCCATCGGGTTCATGCCGGCCGCGACCGACTTGGCGCCTTCGCGCACAATGGCGCGGGCCAGCACGGTGGCGGTGGTGGTGCCGTCGCCGGCGACGTCATTGGTCTTGGAGGCGACTTCGCGCACCATCTGGGCGCCCATATTCTCGAACTTGTCGGCCAGTTCGATTTCCTTGGCGACGGTGACGCCGTCCTTGGTGGTGCGCGGGGCCCCATAGGACTTGTCGATCACCACGTTGCGGCCCTTGGGACCCAAGGTCACCTGCACCGCATCGGCGAGAATGTCGACGCCGCGCAGCATCTTCTCGCGGGCGTCGGCGCCGAATTTCACATCTTTGGCTGCCATTGAATTGTTCTCCTGAATTCGTTTGTTGGAAGGCCGTCCTCGCCATCCCATCCTTCGACAAGCTCAGGATGAGGAGCGCCTGGGACCGGCCGATTACTTCTTCGCCTTGCGGCCTTCGATCACGCCCATGACGTCGCTCTCCTTCATGATGAGGAGGTCTTCGCCATCGATCTTCACTTCGGTGCCGGACCATTTGCCGAACAGCACGAAGTCGCCCGGCTTGACTTCCAGCGGGGTGCGCTTGCCGGATTTTTCGTCGATGGCGCCGGGGCCGACCGAGATGATCTCGCCTTCCTGGGGCTTCTCCTGGGCGGTTTCGGGGATGATGATGCCGCCGGCGGTCTTCTGTTCTTCTTTGACGCGGCGGACGACCACGCGGTCGCCAAGGGGTCGGAATTTCATGCGTGCCTCTCCTTAAGGTATTGAAACAATGTGACAAAAATCTGAGCGGCAGCACTCGCACCCGGTGAGTGCCAAGCTGCCGGGCGGTATCTAGGCGCCGGGTGGGCAAAGGTCAAGGTTTCCGCCCCTTTGTGAACCCGAAATCGAACCGGCGATGAACGGAAAAAGGTCGTTTCGCGGCGATGCCGGGGTTCGCAGAACCCCTTGGCGGATCAGGCGTTTTACCTTTGTAGAACGGAGGGGTCCGTTCATGTCTGGTTCAGCCGCTCTTGGGCAGCATGACGATCTGGCCGGGGCTGGAATCAGGAAGGAGAGTAACAATGACCAAATTCACGAAATTCGCCCTTGGCGCCCTGATGATGGCGGGTGCCGCGACGGCGGTGAGCGCGACGCCGGCGGCCGCCCAGGTCTCGTTCGGGATCGGCATCGGCCCGGCCTATGCCTATCGGCCGGTGGTGCCGCGGTTTAGCTGCGATCCCTACAGCTATTACTACGATCCCTATCGCTGCGGTTATTACGCGCCCTATTATCCGGGATATGCCTATGGCCCGACGTTGAGCTTTCGCTTCGGCGACCGCGGCTATCGCCGCGATTATGATCGCGGCCGGGCGTTTCGCGGTGGTGAGCGGGGTCGGCGCCGCTAAATCGCCAAGGTGAAAAATGCAAAACGGCTCCGGTGAAAACATCGGGGCCGTTTTGTTTGAGGCCCCTGCCGCTCGCTTGGGGCTCGCGGCGTTCGCACCCTTTCGCCTGTCCACAGGACAGGCTCACGCGCTGAAGCGCGCCGGACGCTCACGAGCCGTTTTTGTTTGCGCGCATGCGCACGGTTCCCTCGCACAATTCCGCCACACTCCATTCAAATCCGGTTCAGCCGCGGCGCGGCAATCTCTGCGTCATGCGCGAATTCCCGCGCGGCAAATGGTGGAGCGTTTCATGCGTGCATCTTTGAAGACAGCCCTCGCCGCGCTGGTTATGGCCGGCGGAGCGGTTTTGGTTTCGGCGCCGGCTTCGGCGCAAAGTTTTGGGCTCGGCATCGGGCCCGATGGCGGCATTTCGTTTTCGTATGACAGCGGCGGCTATTGCGACGATTGGGGCTGCCCCGACGATTTCTGGGATCTGCCGGTCTATTACGGGCCGGTTTATTATGGCGGCTATTGGTATGACGGGCCGCTCTATTACCGCGACTGGTATGGGCGGCGGCAATATTGGATCCATGGCGGCTGGCGCAATGACGAGTGGCGCGGCGCGCGCCCCGGCTGGTGGCGCGAAGGGCGCATCGGTCCGGCCCTGGGCATGGATTATTATCGCAGCCATGGCTTCCATGGGCGCTGGGACAATGACCGGCGGGAGGATCGGCGCGATGATCGCCGGGACGACCGGCGCTATGAGCGCAATGACAACCGCAACTTCAACCAAGGCGGTTTCGACACCCGGCGGTTCGAGCAACGCGGCGACCAGCGCAGCTATGATCAACGCGGCAATGACCAGCGGCGCGACTATCGGGCGCTGGACCGGCGCGACAATGTCCAGCAACAGCCGCGGCAGCCGCAGCAGCCTCAGCAGCAACAGTCCTGGCGTGAGCGCAGTGGTCCGGTGCCGCAGGGCACCACCACGACCACGCAGCAGAACTGGCGCGACCGCGGTGGTCAGCAGCAGGCACCCCAAGTGATGCAGCAGGCGCCGCAGCAGCAACCTCAGCAACAGCAATCCTGGCGTTACCGGGCCTTCGGTCAGCAGCGGCAACAGGAGCGGCAAGCGCAACCGCAACAGCAGAGCCCGCAGCAGCAAAATGCGGCTCCGCAGCAGCCCCAGCAGCGGGACGGCGAGCGCGGCGGCCGACACCGGCGCGGTGACTGACTTTTAAGGTGAAGCGCCCAAAAGCCCCGGTGGAAACACCGGGGCTTTTTTTATGCGCGCGGGCGCTTTCGGTAAACAAGGGGTTAATGCGCACGGGCGCGCCGGCCTTTGCGCCACGTTTTCGTGGTTAAGGATTTGGAAACGCGCGCACGCGCAGACTCAGGTGTGAAATCCCCCTCGGGCGTTCCATGACCAAAGCCCTGATCACCCTGACCTGTTTGTTCGCCTCGGCGACGCTGAGCGCGGCACTGGCGCTGTTCACCGGCTGGCCGGTGGCGATCCTGTCGGGGGCGCTGAGCTTCCTGTTCACCCAGAATATGTCGGCGAGCTTTGCCCGGCGCGCCGACAAACGGGCCACGGCGCGCGAACTCGCCGCGCTGCGCAAGATGGGAATGGAATTCGACCAGGCGCTGCAGAGCACCCATCACCGCATGGAAGAGATCAGCGTCCAGATCGAGACCCGCAGCGGCGCGCAAGAGCGCAAGATCGTTGCCGAACTCAAAGTGCTGGAAACGCTGATGCGCGATTTCGCCGCCAAGATCTCACGCAGCGCGCGTGCCGCCCAAAGCGAGCTGGGGCCTGAGGCCCATATGCATACCGGCCGCCGCCAGGGCAGCGCGGCCGCCTATGTCCACAGCTTGAGCGACGGGCTGGGCCGGGGCGATCTGCTGGAAACCATCCGCTCCAGCCTGGAAGAAAACCGGGTCGATCTGTATCTGCAGCCCATCGTCAGCCTGCCGCAAAGAAAGCTGCGCTATTACGAGGCGCTGTCGCGGCTGCGGTCCGCCGACGGCTCGGTGATCATGCCGGACCAATATATGAAAGTCGCCGCGCCGGCCGGACTGATGAGCGTGGTCGACAATCTTTTGCTGTTCCGCTGTGTCCAGGTCGTGCGCAAGCTCACCACCCGCAGCAAGGAGATCGGCGTGTTCTGCAACATCTCCGGCGACACGCTGACCGATGCCGAATTCTTCCCGCAGTTTCTGGAATATATGCAGGCCAATCGCGATCTCGCCGGCCAGATCATTTTCGAATTCAGCCAGGATGCCGTCATCAAGGCGGGTGTGATCGGAGAAAAGAACCTCCAATTCCTGGCCGGGCTCGGCTTTGCCTTGTCGATGGACCATGTCGAGACCCTGGCACTGGATTTCGTGCGGATGAAAAATATCGGCTTCCGTCATTTGAAAGTGCGGGCCGACACTCTGGTGGCCGGCATGTCCGGCGCCGGCGCTGCCGTCGCGGCCGAGGATTTCAAGAAGCTGCTGTCGCGCCATGGCCTCAACCTGATCGCCGAGCGGGTGGAATCGGAAAAGACCGTGGTGCAGCTCTTAGATTTCACCGTCGATTATGCGCAAGGTTTCCTGTTCGGCGAGCCGCGGGCGGTGCGCGACGACAAAACCGCGCCGGACGGGCCGGCTGTGGTGCTGCCGCTGCGCAAGAGCGCCTGATCCCAGTCTATCGCACGCCCGGGCAAGGCCAGCGGGCATAGAGCACCAGCCGCGCCGCCTCGGTATAGGGGCGGTCGGCCGTCCCGCGATGATTGACGATATAGGTGGTGACGAGGGGGCCCAGCCTGGTCCCACGGGGAATAGCCGCAGTGCAGTCGTCAAGCTCCACCATATTCACCAGCTCTGTCTCGCACCATTGGGCATCGCGTCCGCAGTGCCGGGCGAAGTCGGCGCCCAGGGGGACATGGGCATAGAAATATTCGCCCGGGTAAGCCGAGCCGCAGGCGGACAGCGTCGCCGCGCAAAATCCGCCCATCAGAATGCCTGCGAACCGGTTCATCCGGCGCACCCTAGCATTGCTTTGCGTCCTGGCGCATTGACGCCCGCGCCGGCCCATGCCATCGGACAGACATGCCCGCGCCCCGCTTGATTTCCGGCCTTTCCGAGCTTGCGCCCGACTATGACGCCCTGATTTGCGACATCTGGGGCGTGGTGCATGACGGGCGGGCCCATCATCCCGAAGCCGCGGCGGCCCTGAAGCGATTTCGCGAGGGTCATGGGCCGGTGGTGCTGCTGACCAATGCCCCGCGGACCGCTGAGTCGGTGGCCGAGCAGTTCCGGGCCTTTGGCGTCCCGCGCGATTGCTATGACGCGATCATCACTTCGGGCGGGGCGGCGCGGGCCGACCTGGCGGCGCGCGCGGCCGGCGGCACGCTGGCGCTTTATTATATCGGGCCTGAGCGCGACATGGCGGTGTTCGACGGATTGGATATCCGCCTGGCCGGGATCGAGGAGGCGCAGGTGGCGCTTTGCACCGGGCTGGTGGACGATCTGACCGAAACCCCGGCGCAGTATTCGGATATATTGGCCCGGATGCGGGCAAAGAGCCTTCCCATGATCTGCGCCAATCCCGACCTCAAAGTGCATCGGGGCAAGCAACTGTGCTGGTGCGCCGGCGCCCTGGCACGCGATTACGAAGCCCTTGGAGGCGCGGCGATCTATTACGGCAAGCCGCGGCTGCCGGTATACGACATTGCCCGCGCGGCGACCAAAGGGGCAAAGCGGGTGCTGGCGATCGGCGACGGCTTGGTCACCGATATCCGCGGCGCCAATGCGGCGGGGCTGGATGCGCTGTTCATCGCCGACGGCATCCATGGCGAGGAGATCGAGCCTTATACGCCGGAGCATTTGGTGCAATTGTTCGCCGGCGAGGGGGTCTGGGCGCATGCCGCCGCCCGGGCCTTGAGCTGGTGAGTTTGAGCATGGGAACGCTATGACCGTTTATTATGAAGAGTTGACTATCGGACAGTCGGCCAGTTCGGAGCACACCGTCACCGAGCGCGATATCCAACTGTTCGGCGAGGCCACCGGCGACATGAACCCGGTGCATTTCGACGAGGAGTATGCGCGACGAACCGTGTTCCGCGGCCGCGTCGCCCATGGGGTGCTCACGCTGGGATTCATGTCGGCGGTGATGGGCAATGAATTGCCCGGCCACGGCACCATCTTCGTCAGCTCCGCCACGCGGTTCACCGCGCCGGTTCGCATCGGCGACACGGTCAAGACGGTCTGTACCGTCAAGGAGCTGCGCGAGCGCCGGCAGGTGTTGCTGGAATGCCGCTGCAGCGTTAAGGACGCGACAGTCGTCGAGGCCGAGGTGATCGTCATGGCGCCGAAAAAGCCGCCGCCCAAGGCCTGAATGAAAATACTGCGCCATTACGAGGATGTGCCGGCGGCGCTGAAAGGCGCGGTGGTGGCGATCGGCAATTTCGATGGCGTGCATCGCGGCCATAAGGCGCTGATCGGCGCGGCGCGGGCGGAGGCCGAATTGCGGCGCGCGCCCCTGGCGGTGCTGGCGTTCGAACCGCATCCGCAGGAATTCTTCCGGCCGCGTCCCGATTCCATCCGCCTGACGCCCTTGCGCACCAAGGCGCGGCTGCTGGCAGAGTTGGGCGTGGATGCCATGTTTGCGCTCACTTTCGATGCGGCGATGGCGGCGCGGCCGGCCCCCGATTTCGTGAACACCGTGCTCTTGGACGGGCTGGGCGCCAGCGCGGTGGTGGTGGGGCCGGATTTCGAATTCGGCAAGGGCCGCGCGGGCAATCTCACCACCCTGAAATATATGGGCGAGATGGAAGGCTTTGCGGTGCGCTGCTTCGACATGGTGACCGAGGCCGATGGTGGCAAGATTTCCTCCACCCGCATCCGGGACGCCTTGAAGCAGGCGCAGCCGCAAGAGGCGGCGCGGCTGTTGGGGCGCTGGTGGGCGGTGGAGGCGCGGGTCGAACATGGCGACAAGCGCGGCCGCACCATGGGATTTCCCACCGCCAATATGCATCTGGGTCACTGCCTGGCGCCCGCCTATGGCGTCTATGCGGTGCGCGTCACCATCGTGGAGAACGACAAGCCGGTGGCGCGGCGCGATGGCGTGGCCAATTTCGGGGTGCGGCCGATGTATCATGTGCCGGTGCCGCTGATGGAAGCGCATCTGTTCGATTTCGAGGGCGACCTGTATGGCCAGCATCTGTCGGTGGAGCTGATCGCCTATATCCGCCCCGAAGCGAAATTCGCTTCCCTTGATGCCCTGATCGCGCAGATCAAGGACGACGCGGCGAAGGCGAAGGCGATTTTGAAGGCGACGCCGGAGAAGCCCTAGCGGCGCCTCCCGTGCTTTGACGCTTCCTTACCCCCCTGTTAGAAGCGGTCCTCCATGGCCAAATTGCCCCCCGATCCGCCTGAAAAACCCAGGGATTCCGCCCAAAAATCCGGGACGGACTATCGGGCGACCCTGTTCCTGCCCTCCACCGATTTCCCCATGAAAGCGGGCCTGCCCGAGGCCGAGCCGCGCTGGTTGGCCCGCTGGGCTGAGATGGACCTCTATGGCCGCATCCGGGCCAAATCCCATGGCCGGCCGCTTTTCCTGCTGCATGACGGTCCGATTTACGCCAATGGCGACATCCATTCCGGCACCGGCCTCAATCACATTTTGAAGGATTTCATCGTCCGCTCCCAAGGCATGTTGGGGCGCGACGCGCCTTACGTGCCGGGCTGGGACTGTCACGGGTTGCCGATCGAATGGAAGGTGGAAGAACAGTACCGGGCGCAAGGCAAGGCCAAGGACGAGGTGGCCAAGGATGTGCTGCGCCGGGACTGCCGCGCTTTTGCCGGCCATTGGCTGAATGTGCAGCGCGAACAGATTCTGCGGCTGGGGCAGATCGGCGATTTCGCTCATCCCTACACCACGATGAATTTCAAGGCCGAAGCGGTGATCGCCCGCGAGGCCATGAAGTTCGTGGAGAACGGGCTTCTCTATCGCGGCTTTCGTCCGGTGATGTGGTCGCCGGTGGAAAAGACGGCGCTGGCCGATGCCGAAGTCGAATATCACGAGAAGACCAGCCCCACGATTTATGTGAAGTTTCCGCTGGTGAAAGCCGGCGAGCTGCCGCCCCACACCTTCATCGTGATCTGGACCACCACGCCCTGGACCATTCCGGGCAATCGCGCCATCGCCTTCTCGCCCGAGATTTCCTATGGCCTTTATCAGATCGCGGACGCGGCCGATGGTTCGCTGGCGCGGCCGGGAGAAAGTTTGCTGCTGGCCGATGGTTTGGCCGAGCAGGTCGCCAAGCACGCCAAGATGATGCTGAGCCGGGTGCGCACGGTGCCGGCCGACGAACTCCAATCGCTGGTAGCGGCGCATCCCTTCCGCAATGGCGGCTATGGTTTCGATGTCCCGGTGCTGCCGGCGCGGTTCGTCACCGCCGATACCGGCACCGGCTTTGTCCATAACGCGCCCGGCCATGGCGAAGACGATTTCGAATTGATGGTGGGCGCGGACCGGGATTACCCCCGCAACAATCCGGATGCCTTCAATATCGTCGAGCCGGATGGATCCTATGCCCCGCATGTGCCGTTGTTTGCCGGCGCGCGCATCCTGACGCCCGAGGGCAAGGACGGCGACGCCAATGGCGCGGTGATCAGGGAATTGATGGCGCGCGGCAAGCTGCTGGCCAAGGGCTCGCTGCGCCATTCTTATCCGCATAGCTGGCGGTCCAAGGCGCCGGTCATCTTCCGCGCCACGCCGCAATGGTTCGTCGCCATCGACAAGGCTTTCGTCACGCAAGGAGGGCTCGCGGCCAAGAGTTTGCGCGAATTGGCGCTGACCGCGATCCGGAAAACCAAATGGTATCCGCCCCGGGGCGAAAATCGCATCGGCGCGATGGTCGAAGGCCGGCCCGATTGGGTTTTGTCGCGGCAGCGTGCCTGGGGTGTGCCGCTGGCGATCTTTGTGCACAAGAAGACGGGCGAAGTGTTGAACGACGTCGCCGTTTTCAACCGCATCGAAGCCGTATTCCAAGCCGAAGGTGCCGATGCCTGGTTCACCTCGCCGCCGTCGCGTTTCCTGGGCGAAGGGCGCAACCCCGACGATTACGAACAAATCACCGATATTTTGGATGTCTGGTTCGATTCCGGCTCGACGCATGCTTTTGTGTTCGAGCGGCCCGTCGATCCGCATTGGCCGCAGGCCGATCAGGCCGATCTATATCTGGAAGGCTCGGACCAGCATCGCGGCTGGTTCCAGTCCTCGCTGCTGGAAAGCATCGGCACGCGGGGACGGGCGCCCTATAAGGGCGTCCTCACCCATGGCTTCGTGTTGGACGAGCAGGGCAAGAAGATGTCCAAGTCGCTGGGCAATACCCTGGCGCCGCAAGTGATCTGCGAAAAGAATGGTGCGGACATTCTGCGCCTATGGGCGGCGTCTTCCGATTTCACCGAGGATTTGCGCATCGGCCAGGACATCCTGAAAGCCAATGTCGAATCCTATCGCCGCTTGCGCAACACCATCCGCTTCATGCTGGCGAATCTCGCCGGTTTCGATGAGAAGGAGCGCATCGCCTCCGCCCGCATGCCCGAGCTGGAACGTTATATGCTGGCGCTGCTGGCGGAGCAGGCTGAGATCGTCGAGGCGGCCTATAAGGAATTTGATTTCGGCAAAGTCTATTCCAGCCTGTTCAATTTCTGCACCAACGAATTGTCGGCCTTCTATTTCGATATCCGCAAGGATGTCCTGTATTGCGACGCCGCCGGCAGCGAGCGCCGCCGCGCCGCGCGCACCGTGATCGACGAGATCTTCCGGCGCGTCGTCACCTGGTTCGCGCCCATCTTGTGCTTCACCATGGAAGAAGCCTGGTTGGCGCGTTTTGCCGGCGAGGGCGAAAGCGTGCATCTGCAGGACTTCTTCGACACGCCGCAAGGCTGGGCCGATGCCGCGCTGGTGGAGAAATGGAAACGCATCCGCGAATTGCGCCGGGTGGTCACCGGAGCGCTGGAGCTGGAACGTGCCGCCAAGAAAATCGGCTCCAGCCTGGAAGCGGCGCCGATGCTGTATGTCGAACGCGAAAGCGACGCCGATCTGATCAGCTCCATTCCCTTCGCGGAGATCGCCATCACCTCTCGGGCCGGGGTGGAAGTCATGCCCCAGGATGTCGCCGAGCGGGAGAAGCTGTTTTCGCTTCCCGATATGCCGGGCGCCTGGGTTCGCTTTGTGGCGGCGAGCGGCGCCAAATGCGCCCGCTGCTGGATGATCCTGCCGGAAGTCGGCAAGCACCATGCCGAGCTCTGCGACCGCTGCAGCCCGGTGGTGGCCCGGCAAACGGGCGTGCCGGCATGAGGCTGCGGTTTCGCGAGCAAGGGCTGATCGCCGCCGTGGCGGCGCTGTTCGCCGATCAGGGCTCGAAACTGGCGCTGCTCTATTGGGCGGGGTTCGCCCATATGCCGCCGGGCAGCTCCATTCCGGTCTTGCCCTTTTTTAATCTGGTGATGGTGTGGAACCCCGGGATTTCCTATGGGTTGTTTCCGGCCCATTCCCCGCTTGCCACCGCCATACTGGTCGGCGTCTCGGTGGCCGCGATTGCCGGGCTTTCCTATTGGTTATGGGGGACCCATAGCCGCTCCCTGGCGATCGGGCTGGGCCTGGTGATCGGGGGCGCCATCGGGAACAATCTGATCGACCGGGTGGTCTATGGCCGGGTGGCGGATTTTTTCCACTTTTACGGTTTCGGCTATGACTGGTATGTTTTCAATATCGCCGATGTCGCCATTACACTGGGCGCCGTGGCCATCGTCTATGAAGTGATCAAGCCGCAAAGCGCCGATCCCACAGGGGTGGGGCCAGCGGCATGAAGGAGTCGAGCATGATCTGTGTTGTCCGCTTGGGAGCCGTGGCCGGATTGGGCCTGGCCCTCCTGTCGCTGGCCGGTTGCGACAGCTTGCGTGCCGCCGCCGGCATCACCAAGAATTCGCCCGACGAGTTCGCGGTGGTGACCAAGGCGCCGCTGATCATTCCGCCCGATTTCAATTTGCATCCGCCGTCTCCGGGTGCCGCTCCGCTCAACCAGCAGGATCCGACCGGCGCCGCCGAGGCCAGCCTGTTCAACAACAACGATCCGGCCGCGGTGGCGGCCTCGATGAGCGGCAATTACAGCATGGGCGAGCGCATGCTGTTGGCCAATGCGCGGGCGCAAAACGCCGATCCGGCGATCCGCGCCGAATTGCAGTCGGATCAGAAGAACATGCAGGGCGCCGATCCGGACTTTACCGACAAGGTGCTGAGCGGGGCGACCATCGCGCCGCCGGCGGCTCCCAAGAAGAAGACATCGAGCGGCGGTTGGTTTGACTGGTTCTAAATCTCTCCGCTTCGGAGGGTTTGTTTGCGCGGCAGTGCTGCTGCTGAGCGGCGCGCCCTTGTCCGGCCCGGCCCCGGCGGCCCAAGCGGCGATAACCGCGGCGACAACCGCGCCGCCGGCTTCCTCCAACCAGATTTACCAGTTCGCGCTCACCAATGGCATGCAGGTGGTGGTGATCCCCGACCACCGCGCGCCGGTGGTCACGCAAATGCTGTGGTTCAAGGTCGGGGCGGTGGACGACCCGCCTGGCATTTCGGGCCTGGCGCATTTCTTCGAACATATGATGTTCCGCGGCACCAAGCAGACGCCGGGCGACCAGTTTTCCCAGATCATCGCCAAGAATGGCGGAGAAGAGAACGCCTTCACCACCCATGACTACACCGCCTTTTTCGAACAGATCGCGGCGGACCGGCTGAAGCTGGTGATGGATCTGGAAGCCGACCGCATCGCCAATCTGGATCTGTCCGATGCCAATGTCGCCACCGAGCGCGACGTGGTGCTGGAGGAACGCCGGATGCGGATCGATAACAATCCGCAAGCCCTGGCGGGCGAGCAGATCGAGGCGGCCTTGCATTTGTCGCATCCTTATGGCCGTCCGGTGATCGGCTGGCCGGCCGAAGTGGGGCGCATCGACACCATGGCGGCGCGCGATTTCTATCGCCATCATTATGCGCCCAACAACGCCACGCTGATCATCGCCGGCGACGTCACCGGCGAGCAGGTGCGCCTGCTGGCGCAGAGCGAATATGGCAAAGTGCCGGCGCGCGAATTGCAGCCGCGGGCCGAATTCACCGAGCCGCCGCGGCTGGCCGAAACGCGCATGACCATCGCCCGGCCGGATGTGAAGGTGCCGCTGTTCCAGCGCACCTATCGGGTACCCTCCTATGCCCAGGCGTCGCCCGGTCAGGCAGAGAGTTTTGAGGTTCTGGCGCAGGCGCTGGGCGGCGACCAGACCTCGACGCTTTATCGCGTGCTGGTGGAAGAAAAGAAGCTCGCCAGCGAAGCGGGCGCTTCCTATGACGGATATGCCCGCGATGCCGCCGAATTCAGCGTCTATGCCGTGCCCCGGCCCGGCGTGACATTGGAAAATCTGGAAAAAGCCGTGGATCAGGTGCTGGCCGGTTTTGCCGCCGCGCCGGTCAAAGCGGTGGATCTGGGCCGCGCCAAGACCCAGTTGGTCGCCGCCGTCACCTATCGCCATGACAACCAGTTCGCCATGGCGCAGGCCTATGGCACGGCGCTGATGATCGGGCTGACCGTCGACGATGTCACCGCCTGGCCGGATCGCATCCGCGCCGTGGGGGCGGACGGCGTGCAGAAAGCAGCGGCGGGGCTCAATCGGCGCAACGCGGTCACCGCTTACCTGGAGCCCGGCAAATGAAAGCACGCCTGGCTCTGTTGATGCTTCTGTTGGTCGCGGCGCTGTCGCCGGCCCAGGCTACCGAGGTCAAGCCGGTCGATATCGGCAAGAATATCGATGTCTGGATGGTGGAAGACCACACTTTGCCGATCGTCTCGCTGACCCTGAGCTTTCCGGCGGGCTCGGCCTATGATCCGGCGGAAAAGCCGGGGCTTGCCAATTTCGCCGCCTCGCTGATCGACGAAGGCGCCGGACCGCTCAATTCGCGCGGCTATCATAGCGCGCTGGCGGATCGCGGCATTCGCTTCGGCGTCAATGTCGATCGCGACTATATGGTGGTGTCCATCACCACCCTGAAGGAAAACCTTCCCGAGGCGCTGCGCCTGTTGCAGTTGGCATTGACAAAGCCGCGCTTCGACACCGACGCGGTGGCGCGGGTGCGCACCCAGATCATTCAGAGCATCGAGCAGGATGAAACCGAACCGCCGGCGGTGGCGCAGCGCGATTTCATGAAGGCGTTTTTCAACGGCCATCCCTATGGTCATTCCAGCGACGGCGATGTCGCGGGCGTCTTTGCCGTGACCCAGGACGACCTGCGCGGCTTTGCGCGCAGCCATTGGGTGAAAGGCGGGCTCAAGATCGCCATTGCCGGGGATGTGACGGCGCCCCAGGCCGCCAAACTCCTCGCCGATACGTTCAAGCCGGTTTCGGGCGCGGTGCCGCCGCCGCCGCCGGTGGTGGGACGGCTGGGGCAGCCCGGCGTGCATGTCGTCACCATGCCGGTGCCGCAGCCCACCGTGATGTTCGGCCTGCCGGGGATCATGCGCAGCGATCCCGATTTTCTTCCCGGCTATGTCGCCAATTACATTCTGGGAGGCGGCGGGTTTTCCTCGCGTCTGACCGAGGAAGTGCGGGTCAAGCGGGGACTGACTTATGGCATCACCACCCAATTGAGCACCTTTCACCGCGCCAGTGTGATGCTGGGCAGCGTCGCCACCCGCGCCGATGCGGTGCGCCAGACCATCGATGTCGTCAAAGCCACCATGGCCGATTTTGCCCAGAAGGGTCCGACCCAAGCCGAGATCGATGATGCCAAGACTTTTTTGACCGGCTCATTTCCCATCGCGTTTGCGTCCGATGCGGGAATCGCCAGCCAGCTTTCCGTCTTTCAGCGCCAGGGCCTGGATGTCGGCTATGTCGCGCATCGCAACGCCCTGATTCAGGCGGTGACGATCGAGGATGTGCGCCGGGTGGCGCGCAAATTGTTCACACCGGCACGGCTGACCGTGGTCGTGGCAGGCACCATGCAGGACGGCCGGGGGGCACCGCAGCGGCCCCAGGCGCCGGTTCGCCCCACACCGGCCCCGGTCGCGCCGCCGCCCGCCGCCACCCCGTCCGGCCAGGCGCCGGCCGCCAAGAAGCCCGCCCCCGCGCCGCTCCAGTCCCGGGGCGGCAAGCCGGCCACCCGGCCCTAGGGTTTTTTGCGAAAAATTCTTGTTCGGCGCCCGAATTTTTCGCGCCGAGCGGCGCGCTGGGCCGTTATCCTGCCGTTGCCTGGGCCATGATAGGGGCTTTCTTCCAGCTAGGATTTTCTCATGTCCGACTCGCCGTTGAAATTTTCGTTGGAATTGGCGCGGCCCGGCCTCGCCTATACCCGCACCAAGACCGATGCCGCCCGGGCGCTGGATTGGCTGCGCGAGCAGCGCGGCAAGCTGGAACTGCTTTCGATTCCCGCGCGCAAGGATGATATCGCGGCAGCCGAGCCGGTCGCGGCGGCCATCGCCAAAAGCGCCAAGACGGTCGCGGTACTGGGCATCGGCGGCTCGAGCCTGGGCGGGCAGGCGCTGACGGCGCTGGACCGGGGCGCGGAGCCCCTGGTGGAATTCCACGACAATCCCGATCCGTTCAGTTGGGCGGCGGCGCTGGCGCGGTTCAATCTGAAGAAGACGCATTTCGTCGCCATTTCCAAATCCGGCGGCACCGCGGAGACGCTGATGCAGGTGCTGACCGCGGCGTCGGCGCTGGAAAAGGCGGGCGTGAAATCCCTGGCCAAGCATTTCACCGTGATCACCGAGGCGCATTCCAGCCCGCTGGCGGATTTCGCCGACAGCATCGGGGCGGTGAAGCTGGAACATCCCAGCGGCGTCGGCGGACGCTATTCGGTGCTGACCATGGTGGGAATTCTGCCAGCGCTGTTGATGGGGATCGATGTCGGGCAATTGCGCGCCGGCGCCAATGCGGTGCTGAAGCAGACTTTGGGCGCCCATAGCGCGGATTATGCGCCGGCCGCGGCTGGGGCGGCGTTGCACCAGGCGCTGGCGCTGGACAACAAGCTGCATACCACCGTGCTGTGGCCCTATGCCGACCAACTCGAGGTCTTCGGGGGCTGGTGGCGGCAATTATGGGCGGAAAGCCTGGGCAAGGATGGCAAGGGCTCGACCCCCGTGTCGGTGCTGGGGCCGGTGGACCAGCACAGCCAATTGCAGTTGTTCCGCGACGGTCCGGGAAATGCGCTGTTCACCATCATCAGTGTGGATACCAAGGGCAAAGGACCCAAGGCCTCGGCGGCGCGCGCGAAAAAATTGGGATTGGATTATCTGGCCGGCAAGACGTTAGGCGATCTGGTCGATGCCGAGGCGCGGGCTACGGCGCAAACTTTGTTCAAGAATGAGCGGCCGGTGCGGTTGATCCATGTCCCCAAGGTGGATGAATTTTCGATGGGCGCTCTGATGATGCATTTCATGCTGGAGACGATCTTGATGGGGCGGCTGATGAAGGTCGATCCGTTCGATCAGCCCGGTGTGGAAGAGGGCAAGGTGCTGGCCAGGCAGTATTTGGGCGAAGGGTGAGGAGCGGTCCGCCGCAGGTGGACGAGCAGGTCCGGTGGACCTGCGAGAGCGACGAACGCCCGCAGCGCAAGCGAAGGGCGGGGTGGAAAATGGAACTTGTTTCCATGCTTCGACAGGCTCAGCATGAAGACGGTAATTGTATCCTCACTTTAATCTGGCCAGCCCGATGACCATCCGCCGTCTTTCCGAAGGGACCGTCAATCGCATCGCCGCCGGCGAGGTGGTGGAGCGGCCGGCGGCGGCGGTGAAGGAATTGGTGGAGAATGCGCTGGATGCGGGCGCGACCCGCATCGACATCGCCATCGCCAGCGGCGGTGCCGATCTGATCCTGGTCGAGGATGACGGCTGCGGCATGGAGGCGGGTGATCTCAGTCTCGCCATCGAGCGCCATGCCACCTCGAAACTGCCGCAGCGCAATGGCGAGGACGATCTTTCGCATATCCAAAGCCTGGGCTTTCGCGGCGAGGCCCTCCCTTCGATCGGGGCGGTGTCGCGCCTGGCCATCGCCAGCCGCACGCGCGCGGGCGACGCGCATGAGATCAAGGTCGATGGCGGCAAGGTGAGCGGACCCTCGCCGACCGCGTTCCGGGGCAAGGGCCAGCACGGCACGCGGGTGGAAGTGCGCGAGTTGTTTTATGCGACGCCGGCGCGGCTGAAATTTCTCAAATCGGCGCGGTCTGAGGATTTGGCCACCAGCGATGTGGTCAAGCGTTTGGCGATGGCACGGCCGGATGTGGCGTTCACGCTGACTTTGGACGGACGCCGGGCGCTGGATCTGGAAGCGGGGCTGGATCTTTTGGAATCGCGGCTGACGCGGTTGTCGCGGCTGATGGGCCGGGATTTTTACGACAATGCCGCCAAGGTGGAGGCGGAGCGCGAAGGGTTGCGGCTGAGCGGCTATGCCGGGCTTCCCACTTACAATCGCGCCAATGCGCAGATGCAATTCCTGTTCGTCAATGGCCGGCCGGTGCGCGACCGGCTGCTGATCGGGGCGGTACGCGGCGCCTATGCCGATTTCCTGGCGCGCGACCGCCATCCCGCGCTGGCGCTGTTTGTGGAATGCGATCCGGCCTTTGTCGACGTCAATGTGCATCCCGCCAAGACCGAAGTGCGGTTCCGCGATGCGGGACTGGTGCGCGGCCTGATTGTGGGCGCGCTCAAATATAGTTTGGCGCAGGCCGGCCATCGCGCCTCCACCACCGTGGCGGGAGCAGCCCTGGCGGCGCTGCAACGCCAAGCGCCGGCAGGATTTCAGGCACCGCAGGGTTGGTCGCGCGAGTCCTGGGACGCGCCGGCGCCCGCCCGTCAATTCGGTGTGGGCGAGAGCGCGCAGCCCGCTTTTGCCGGGCAGCGCGGCGCCATGGTGTCGGCACGGGTGGAAGCGGTGCCCGCGGGGGTAGCGGAATTGCCGCTGGGCCTGGCGCGGGCGCAATTGCATGAAACCTATGTGCTCGCACAGACCGGCGATGGTATTGTCATCGTCGATCAGCATGCCGCCCATGAACGCCTGGTTTATGAGCGGATGAAGAAGGCGCTGGCGCAGGGCGGGGTGGTGCGCCAGCCTTTGTTGATCCCCGAAGTGGTCGATCTGGATCCCGCGGAAGTGACGCGGCTGATGACGCGCGCAGACGAACTGGCCGAATTGGGGCTGGTGGTCGAGGCTTTCGGTCCCGATGCGGTGATGGTGCGGGAGACGCCGGCGCTGCTGGGCAAGCTGGATATCAAAGCCTTGATGCGTGATCTGGCCGACGAGATCGCCGAGACCGGCAATGCCCTGACCTTGAAGGAAAAGCTGGAAGAGGTGTCGGGGACGCTGGCCTGTCATATGAGCGTGCGGGCCGGACGGCGGCTGAATGCCGAGGAAATGAATGCCTTGCTGCGCGAAATGGAGGCCACGCCCCATAGCGGCCAGTGCAACCATGGCCGCCCGACCTATGTCGAATTGAAGCTGAGCGATATCGAAAGGCTGTTCGGCCGGCGCTGAACTGTCGCAAAAGCTCTGCTATAAGGCGCTCACACCATAAGGGAGACGACAATGGCGAAATTCTTGGCCGTTTATATGGGCCGCCCCTCAGGCAAGGGAGAGATGCCGGATCAGGCCACCATGGCGAAAGGGATGGCCGCCTGGCACAAATGGATGACCGACCATGCGAAATCCGTGACGGTGAATGGCGGACCGCTCGGCAAGACCAAGCGCATCGGCAGGGACGGTATCAGCGACATAAGCAACCTGATGACCGGCTTCACCATCATCGAAGCCGACAGCCATGAGGCCGCGGCAGCAATGTTCCGGGATCATCCGCATTTCACCATCTTCCCGGGCGACAGTGTCGAGGTGATGCCCTGCCTGCCGATCCCGGGGGGCCCGTAAAGGGCGCGGGTCAGGCCTTGCCGGCGCGGCGGGCTTCGGCCCCTTGCCACAACAGCAGCACCGGAATCGCCACCACGACATCGCGGGCGCGGCGCAGCAGCGAGATCGCGAGGCCGATTTCCGGGGTGAGACCGAAGACCGGCGCCAGCATGGCATAGGCCGCCTCCTGGACGCCGATGGCAGCGGGGATAAAGACGGTGGCGCTGCGCAGGCCTTCCACCAGGGCCTGGATCGCGATGGCAGTCCATAGGCTGGAATGAAGGCCCATGGCGGCCAGTACCACCCAAAGCCAGCATCCGCTGGCCACCCAGCCGGCAAGCTGCAGTAGGATCGACAGCGCCAGGCGGGCGCGGCGCCGATAGATCGCATGAATGGTTTGGCGGAAGGCGCGGGCCTGGGTGAGTTTGCCGGGGAAGAGCTTTTCGCCCATCCGTTCGGCCCAATGGCTGCCGCCGATCTGGGCAAAGGCAAAGCCTATCGCGCCGGCCGAGAGGAACAGGGCGCCGGCCAGCATGGCGCCGACATAAGGGGATAGCTGCGCGCTGGCCCGTAGCAGCGACAGGCTGGCGAGCACCCCCAAGAGGACATAGAGGCCCTGGGCGAAGGTCTCGGCGGTGAGGTCGGCGATCACCGCGGCCGCCGCGTCGGTGGTATTGAGACCGGCAAGGACCAAAGCGCGGGCGGCAAATGCCAGGCCGCCCAATTGGGTGATGGGCAGCACGTCGGCGGTGGAATCGCGCAATTGGCGGGATGCGACGATGGCCGCAAGCGATGCCGGGCGGGGCAACAGCGGCCAGATGCCGATGGCCAGGACAATTTCGCACCCCAAGCCCGCCGCCACCACAGCGGCAAAACCGCTCCAGCCGGCGCGGGCCAAAGACGCCATCACCACGGCGAGGTCGAAGCGCAGCAGCATCACGGCCAAGATGGCGGCGCCGAAGGCAAGCGCGAGGACGAGCCGGGGGTTCATGCGGGCGACCCTAGCCGCCCTGGCCGCTATGCGGGAAGGCCGCGGCATGATGACTTCGGGGCCGTGATGCCGCAGCATCATCCCAAAGGATTCGCGCTTTGGAAAAACACCGTTTGCTGGCCATGACCGATGGGGTGGTGGCGATCATCATCACCATCATGGTGCTGGAGCTGAAGGCACCGGCGGGTGCGGATTTCGCCGCGCTGAAGCAGGACTGGCCGGTGTTTCTGTCCTATGCGCTCAGCTTTGGCTATATCGCGATCTATTGGAACAACCATCATCATTATTTTCATCTGGTGCGGCGGGTGAACGGCGCCGTGCTATGGGCGAATTTCCATCTGCTGTTCTGGCTGTCGCTGGTGCCTTTCACCACCGCCTGGATGGGGGAGCATGATTTCGCGCCTTTCCCCACGGCGGTCTATGGCCTCTCGCTGCTGATGCCTTCCATCGCCTTTCTTGTTCTGCAACATGTGGTGATCCGAGCCGAGCCGGGTTCGGTGCTGGGAGCGCTGCTGGGGCGCGATTTCAAGGGCACGGTGTCGCCGCTGCTGTATGCCAGCGGGATCGCGCTGTCCTTTTTCGTGCCTTGGGCGGGACTCTGCTGTTACCTGGCGGTGGCCTTGCTATGGGTGGTGCCCGACCGGCGGATCGAAAAACTCGCCAGCCGTGCGTGAATGCGCGGCATGGCTTATTTTCGCAATCCCACCGTCAATCTGCTCAATGCTCATTATGTGATGACCGCCGCCGCCCAGGCGGGGGGCGGCGCGTTTTACGGCATCTGGCTGCTGGAGGCCGGCATCTCCTTGCCGCTGGTGCTGCTGGCTGTGGCCGCGATCTTCGCGCTGCGATTTGTCATGCGCGGTGCCGTGCTGCCCTTGGCGGTGCGCTTTGGGCTGAGGCCGCTGGTGTTCACCGGCGCGCTGCTGATGGCCATCGCCTATCTGCTGGTGCCGGGCGTTACCGGCGCCGACGGCCGCCTGGCCGTGCTGGTGCTGATGACGGCACTGGCCCAGACCATCTATTGGCCCAGCTATCATGCCTATTATGCCGGGGCGGGGGATGCCGAACATCGCGGCCAGCAATTGGGCGTGCGTGAGGCGGTGGGTGCTTTGGCCGGCATTGTCAGCCCGCTGGCGGCGGGATGGCTACTGGTGCGATATGGGCCACGCGCGGCTTTTGCCGCCACCGCGTTGTTACAGGCCTTGGCGGGTTTGCCGCTTCTGTTCACGCCGGTGGTGCGCGTCGCGCCCAGCGTGCCCGGCGGCTATCGCGCGGCTTTGCCGGGCGCTTTGTTGTTCTGTGGCGACGGGCTGATCACGGCCGGCACGGTGACAGTGTGGCAGTTCGCGCTATTCTTTGCGCTGGGCCGCGACCCGCTGGCCTATGGCGGGGCGCTGGCTTTGGCGGCCCTGGCGGGAGCTGTGGGCGTCTTGCTGTTGGGACGCTTGATCGATGCCGGGCAGGGACGGCGGGTGAGCGTGCTGGCGATGGCCTTCATGGCCGCGATCATTGTGCTGCGCGCCGAGGTCGATCCGCACAGGCTTCTGGCTTTGCCGGCCAGTGCGCTGGGGGCGCTGGCATCTTGTTTCTATGTGCCGGTGCTGATGACGGCCCTGTACAACCAAGCCAAGCGTGCGCCTTGCCCGATGCGGTTTCATATCGCCGCCGAAGCCGGTTGGGACAGCGGTATGATCGCGGGCCTGGTGCTGGCGGCGGGTTTGGTGGCGCTGGGATTGCCGGCCGCCACTGCGGTGCTGGTGGCGTTGCTGGGCGCGGCTTTGGTGTTGGTGCTGCTGCGGCGCTATTACCGCGATCACGCCGAACCGGTGGACGCGGCGCTGCATCACCGCGAAGAAGGCGTGTGAATTTCAGATGGCGGTCAGGAAACGGATCGTCGTATCGCCATAGTCGCGCGTTTCGAGGACGGCATATCCGTCGGCTGCGAAAACTTCTGCCCGTGCGGTTTCCGCCACCACCAAGGCATGGGCGCAAAGCCAGCCGCCATCTTTCAGCGAGGCCAGGGCGGGAGCGATCAGGTTTTTGCGGTAGGGCGGATCGAGGAAGGCCAGGTCGAAAGGGCCCCCCGCACCGGCACCCAGGGGCCCGAGATCGGCGGCGTCGCGGCGCCAGATTTTGGTGACTCCGGTGAGACCAAGGGCTTCGATATTGTCGCGCTGCAGGGCCCGGCTGCCGGCATTGTCGTCGACGAACAGGCAATAGCGCGCGCCCTGGCTGATCGCCTCGATCCCCAAGGCGCCGGTTCCGGCGAAGAGGTCGAGCACGGCGGCATTTTCCAGCGTAAAGCCAATGCCGAAATCTTTGTGGCGCAGAATGTTGAACACCGCCTGGCGGGTGCGGTCGGATGTCGGCCTGACGGCTCCATCCTGGGGCGCGGCCAGGCTGCGGCCGCCCAATTTTCCGCCGGTTATGCGCATGGGGCCTAGTAGCGATCCGCACGTGAAAAGGCTATAGCACCGCCATGAAAAAACCCCGGTTTGCGGCCGCAATGGCGCGGATGAGATGGATGCGCAAAGGGCTGTTTGCGCTGGCGCTGCTGCTGGTTGCACCGGCTGTCCAGGCGCAGGACCAGGCGCCCAAGGTGACGCCGCGCTTGGTTGGGGAAAGTGCCAGCGTGGCGCCGGGCGGGCGTCTTAGCGTTGCGCTGGAAGAGAAGATCCGTGCCGGCTGGCATACCTATTGGATCAATGCCGGCGATGCCGGTTCTCCCACCGAAATCAAATGGACGTTGCCGCCGGGTTGGAGCGCCGGGCCGATCCAATGGCCGACACCCAAAAGGCTGCCGGTGTTGAGCTTGATGGATTACGGCTATGAGGGCGATCTGTGGCTGCTGAGCGATCTGACCGCGCCGCAGGACGCCAAGCCCGGAACAGTGGTGCCGATCAAGGCGGAGGCGAGTTGGCTGGTGTGCCAGCAGATTTGCGTGCCCGAAGAGGCGGTGCTGAATCTGAACGTCACGGTGGGAGCCGGAACACCCGATCCGGCCGTGGCGAAAGCATTTGCCGCCGCACGGGCGAAATTGCCTGTGGCCTCGCCCTGGAAGCTGAGCTTCGCGCAGCAGCCGCAACTGGCGCTGTATGTCGCGGCGCCGGCGCTGGTGGATGCCCATCCCGCCGATGCGGCGTTCTTCCCGCTGACATCGGGCACGATCAAGAACGCGGCCCCGCAACAAATGGGTTTCGCCAAGGACGGTCTGGTGCTGCGGCTGGAGCCGGGCGCCAAGGCGGGCGGGATCAAGACGTTGCAAGGCGTGTTGGTGCTGACCTCGAGCGATGGCTCGGTGCAGGCGTTGAATGTCGATGCCCCGCTGGGTGCCGTCCCGGATGCCGATTTTCCGGCGGCGGCGGGCGATCTTTCGATCTGGCTGGCGATGGGATTGGCGTTCCTGGGTGGATTGATCCTGAACGTGATGCCTTGCGTCTTGCCGATCCTGGCGATGAAGGCGTTGGCATTGGCTGGGCACAATGCGCGCGAGCGGCGGGAAGCGGCCCTTGAGGGGTTCTCTTATTCGGCGGGCGCTATCCTCAGCTTCATCGCGTTTGGCGTGGTGATCGTGGCGCTGAGGGCCGGCGGCGCCACGATCGGCTGGGGCTTTCAGCTGCAGGAGCCTTTGGCCGTTGCCGGATTTGCCTTGCTGATTTTCGCGGTGGGCTTGAACCTGTCGGGCCTATTTGAAGTGGGAACGGTCAGCGCCGGGAGCGGATTGGCGGCGAAGGGGGGCCCGCTGGGCGCTTTCTTCACCGGCGTGTTGGCCGTGGCAGTGGCGGCGCCCTGCACCGCGCCGTTCATGGCGGCGGCTTTGGGATTTGCCCTGACGCAAAGCGCGGGTTCGGCCTTGGCGATCTTTTTCGCCCTGGGTGTCGGATTTGCCCTGCCGTTTTTGCTGCTGGGCATCTGGCCACGGGCCCTGTCGTTCTTGCCGCGGCCCGGGCCCTGGATGCTGCGGCTGAAGCAGATCTTGGCCTTGCCGATGTATGGCGCGGCGGTATGGCTGGGTTGGGTGCTGTATCTGCAGACCGGAGCGGAAGGCGTGAAAGTTCTGGCCGCCGCTGCCCTTGCGCTGGCTTTGGCGGCTTGGGCTTGGCGGGCGACGCGCAATCGACAGAATGCGGTGCGGATTGCCGGCGTGGTGGGCGCCCTGTTGCTGCTCTTGGGCGGCGCCTTCGCTTTGTCGCGCATGCCCGGCGAGCCGCCGCCGGCTGCGGTGAATGCCGCCGATGGGTTTACCCAGGCGAAGCTGGACGCCCTGCGCGCGGCAGGCAAGCCGGTGTTCGTCGACGCCACCGCCGCCTGGTGCATCACCTGTTTGGTCAACGAACAGGCGGTGTTGTCGCGTCCGGAGGTGAAAGCCGCTTTTGCCGACAAAGGCGTGACCTATCTGGTGGCGGATTGGACCAACCGCAATGCGGAGATCACCAAATTGCTGGAAGACAATGGCCGCTCCGGCGTGCCGCTGTATCTGTATTATGCGCCGGGCGCGGCCAAGCCCAAAATACTCTCGCAGATTTTGACCTCGGGCGAAGTGCTGGGGGCGATAGGCTCCTGAGCATAGGTTCGGTTTTTGCGCTATGATGGCGCAAAGGGTGGCCTGGAATGCGGATCTGGTGCCGGGGATTGGCAATAGCAGCCGGGTTGTTGCTGGCGCCCGCCATGGCCGATAGCGAGCGGCCGGTGGCGGCGGTGGTGCGGCAAGCCCAGGCGATGAGCGCGGCGCGTGATCCGGCGGAAAGCGAGCGGCTGGAGAGCAAACTTCCCGAGCTGCTGGCGAAGGTTCATGCCGGCGACATCGATGCCGGCGATATCGCCAGTGTGACGCATCTGCTGTCCGACAAGGATGATCGGGTGCGCTATTGGATGGCGCAAGTGTTGAGCCTGGCCGGGCCTGCGGCGCTTGCTGCGGCGCCGGCCCTGCGCCAGGCCCTGCAACGGGTGAATTGCAGCTCCGATCTCACCTCGGAGGGACCGATCTTGACCGCGCTGGCCAGGATCGGCGCACCCCATGCGGTCTCACCCTGCGGGACGGGGATGGAGAATATGTTGATCCGCACCGGCGTCATTCCCGCGGAATGGGGACGGCGGCAATAAACTGCCTTAATATTTGCCGGTGTCCTGCGCGCTGCCGTCCTTGACCTTTTGCTCGGCGGCTTTGACGGCCTGGTCGTCGCCGCTGGGGGCTTCGCTTTCGCGGCTTGGCGGCGCGCCGATGGTGTGATTGCCGCCGGAATAGGAGGGCGGATCGGAGGCGGGGAAAGAATCGCGCACCTGCTTGTCGATTTTCTCTTCCTTGCCGCGGGGTGCGGGGTTGATGGACAGATGCTCGGGCATTTTGGGACTGGGGGTGGGATGCGGCTCGGCTTTCATGGCAGCCTCCTAGCGTGCGATGGGCGTGGCGAAGAGATGGGGGAACAGCCCGCTAAGTCCGATGATGATCAGATAGATCGCGATCAGATAATTGAGCAGCCGCGGCAGGATCAGGATCAGGATGCCGAACAGCAGGGCGAAAAGGGGCTGTAGCGCGACGATGTCGATATTCATGGGGCCTCCATGGTAAAATCGGGTTTGCTGAAATTGGCCTTAGGAGAACGCACGAAGCCCGTAGTGGTGGCAGCGAAGGTTCCGCCATGGAAAGAATTGTGGTGCGGCAGCGGGTTGCCTCGCGCGTGGGCGCGGGTTAGGCAGGCTGATGCGTCCCATTGCGATCGAACAGAACAATGCCGCCGGCACTCTGTCCTATTGGCAGGGGCGCGATCATCAAAGCGAGGCCGACCGCGACGGCGTCAGTCTGGCGGCCTATGTCCATGCCCTGTACGGGTTTTTGCGCCAGGCCGGGGCGCGCAAGGTGCTTATGATCGGGGGCGGCGGCGGCACCCTGGCGACCATGCTGGCGAAGGCCGGCGTGTCGGTCACCATGGTCGATATCAATCCCGCCTCATTTGCCATCGCCAAGGCCTATTTTCATTTGCCGCAGGAGGTTGACTGTCATATCGCCGACGGGGCGCAATTCTTGGCTCGGCACCGGCGCCGGTACGATGCGATCGTGCTGGACGCTTTTGACGACGACAAGATCCCCAGGACCTTCTGGCGAGAGGCTTTTTTCCGCTTGGCCAAGCGGCGGCTGCGACCCGGCGGGGTTTTTCTTGTCAATATCACCGTGCAGGACGATGACGACGACACCCCCGACCGCTTCTGCGCCCTGATGCAATCGGCCTGGCGGGATGTGCGGTTGTTGGACACCGATGGCTATGTCGATCGCAATGCCGTGGCGCTGGCGGGGGCCGTCAAGACTTTGCGCCGGCCGGGGCTGCTCCGGCGGCCCAAACGGCGGGCCCGGCAGATCGCGGCCGAGTTAAAGGGGCTCCAGTTTCGCGCGCTGCGGGGAACCTGGTCGTGACCGCGACAGTTCGAGTGGAATTTGAAAACCATATTCGCCGATGGGTGGTTGCGCGCACTGGGCAGGTGGCGGACGATGCCGCCGATTGAGCGGGAGAATTCATGCGTCCTGATATTGTTGCGGGCCTTGCGGTCCTGGCGCTGGGTGCCGTAGAGGCCCGGGCCCAAAACGCGGTGACACCCGACCAGGTTGCCGATCATGTCGGGGGGACGGTCACCGTTGAAGGGGTGGCCGCCATAGCCACGGCGCCCAGCGGCGCCACCATCATCACCCTGGGATCGAAGAATTTCACCGCCGTGATCCTGCCGGCCAGCGCGGCGCTGTTTCGGGGTCTTCCCGGGCTGAGCGGCAAGACGGTCGATATCACCGGGACGGTGCAGATGTTTCAGGGCAAGCCGGAGATCATTCTCAATTCGCCCAGCCAGATCGTGGCGAAGTAGGCAAGAGCGGCCGCCCCCCGATTATTTCACGCTGACGAAGGGCACGGTATTTCCCGGCACCATGGTGGTGGGCAACACGCCGTTCCATTTTTCGGCGGCGACCAGAGTGGGCAGGCCGGGATTATCGCGCAGGGCATCGCCCCGGGCCTTGATGGCGCCGGCTTCGGCATTGCCCTGGACTTCGATCTGGTGCGCCTTGGCGTCGGCGGCGGCCTTGACTTCATAAGCTGACGCGTCGGCATCGATGATGCGCTTCTGCTTGTCGGCTTCGGCCTGTTGCTGCTTGACGATGGCTTGCATGCGCGCTTCGACGGCGGCTTCATATTGGGTGGAGAAGGAAATATCCTCGATCTGGACGCTGTCGATCACCACCGGACCGCGCACCGCAGCCCTTATGGCGTTGTAAACTTCGGCATTGAGGGAGGCGCGTTTCTGGATCGCGTCGGCGGCGTCGAATTGGCCGAAGACGTTTTTGAGCTGCTCATAGGCCTTGGGGTTGATGATGCGCGAGGCCATGTTGCCGAGCGAGCCATATTGGGCATAGACCTCCGAAGCATCGGTGACGTGATAATTGACCGAGACTGCGATGGTGGCCGGCTGCTGGTCGCGCGAATAGGCCTGCATGCGGGTGTCGGCGTCCGCGGTTTTCTCGAAGGCCTGTTTTTGGATCTGGACCGAGATTTTTTCGATGGTGGTGACGATGGGCAGCTTGAAATGCAGGCCCGGCTCGGCTTCGCCGCTGATCGCGCCCCAATGCAGCACGACGCCGCGCTCACCCTGGTCGATGGTGAAATAGGAGGCATAGAGCAGCAACACCGCCAGGATTCCCGCGACCACGACGGCATAGCCGCCGGCATGCAGGGGGTTGGGGTTGAAGCGCGGGAGCTTTACCGGAGGCGTCCAGGGGTTGCTCATGGGCGCTCCAGCTTTTTATGAGGGGAAGTTCAAAATCGAAGGGATGAAATCGCTATTTCGATTTGGCCGCGGCCTTGGCCTGGGCGTAAGCGCTCAGGGGCTTGGCGGCCTTGGCGTTCTTGTCCTGCTTCGGCTTCTTCTTTTCTTTGACGCTGCGCTGTTCTTTCGCCATCTCGAAAATGTCCTAAAAAGGATTCGGCCGGGAGAATATGCCGCCCTGGCTGATCCCGCAATCGCGCCTTAGGGCGCCTTTCCCGCCAGGCAGGCGCCAAAGGTGAGAAGGGCCGGCATGCGGTGTACCAGGGCAGCGGCCAGGGCGCGGGTCGCCGGCTGCATGGCGATATGGGCGAACAGCCTGGAGGCCTCAAGACGCGGGGCGAAGGTTTGGCGCCAGGCGCGGCTATAGCGCCGGCCGGCAAGGGCGATGTCCGCTTCGCCGATCAAGAGTTTGGCGAGAAGGGTGGAGGATTGCACCGCCATGGAAATGCCTTCGGCGATCACCGGATGGGCCTCGCCCCCCAGATTGCCGGTGAAGAAAATGCCGTCCCGGTAGCGGGTACGGATGCCCGGGCGGATCGGCCCGGCGGAGAGGAAGGCGCCATCCGGCTCGGCACCGGCTAGCGCCAGGGCGGCGCCTTTGGTGGTGGCGGCGATATGGGCGAAGACCGCCTCGGCGGCGCGGCCGCCATGGCGCGCGCGGATTGTCGCCAAGGCGTCGCGGCGGACACAGCAGGAGAGGGAGACGCGGCCGGCATCGCTATGGACCATGCCGCCATAGCCGCCCGGGAAGGCCAGCAAGGGCATTAGGTCTTCGGGCAAAGGGCTGCGGCGGAAATGGGCTTTGAAACCCAGAAGGTCGCTGGGCCGGGCCGGGCGATCGAGAGCGAAGGGGCCCTTGGAATTCCACGAACCCGAAGCAGCGATGACCATGCGAGCCTGAAGGCTTTCGCCAGATTGGAGGCGGCAGAGATAGCCGGTGGGATGGCGCTCCAGGGCGATGAGTTCGGCGGGTTGAAACAGCATCGCGCCGGCCGCCAGGGCCGCATCGCGTAACAACAGGTCGAGATGTTCGCGTCCCAGGGCGCGTCCGCCGCCCGAGGGCAAGGGCGCCTGCGTGATGCTGCTCGCGGCATAGAGGGCGACTTGGCGCACTGGTGGACCGGCGCCTGCGAAAAAGGCGCTAGCGATGCCGCAGGCCTCGAGCAAAGGCATGGTCGCGGCCGAGATAAATTCGCCGCAGACCTTGTGGCGGGGAAACTCAGCTTTCTCGATCAAGGCGACACGCCAGCCGGCCTTGGCCAGCAGGCGGGCAGCGGTGCTGCCGGCCGGTCCCGCCCCCACCACGGCGGCATCAAACTGCATTTTTATGGGCGACGAACATATGGGTGAAGGCAAAGCGCGGACCCTCACGGCAGGTCCAGCCGGTTTGCGGCCAGAGTGCGGTCAATTCCCGGCCGTTAAAACCGGCCCGGACGCTGACCACCGCATCGTGGCGGGTGACGGCATTGGCGCCGATCCAGCGCAGTTGCTTGGCGGCGAAAAGTGCGAAGGAGGAGCGGCGCGGCTCGCAGGCGATGAAAAGGCCGGCGCGGGCGGCGGTCATGGCGAGAAAGCGCGACAGGGCCTCGTTTTCGAAATGATGCAGGAAAAGATTGGCGGTGATCACCGCGCCGGCGGGAATGGTGGGGATGGTCTCGAAAATATCGCCCGGCAAAGGGCGGACGCGCCAGCCCAGCTTGGTGAATTGTTCAAGGGTCGCGGGCTGAAGGATCGTCTGACGATCGGCGATCAGGAGTTCGCGGGGCTCGGATTTGAGGCGGCGGGCGACGCTGAGAAAAAAGCGGCCGTCGCCGCCGCCCAGATCGACCAGCGGCACATCGGCGGGCGCCGCGGCCAGTGCGGCCGCCATCATCCGGTGTTGGCCCATGATGGCGTTGACGCGCACGAGATCCCGGCGCGAGCGGATGGCGGCGCTGTCCGTGGCGGGGAGCGTGTCGAGCAGTTCGGGTTCGACGATGCGGAAATCCGGCATCCTTTTTTTCGCGCCCGTGCCTATGCCGCGAGCTGGAAGCGCATGGTTTCGGCCACCAGGCCGGGACCGAAGGCCATGGCGCAGCCGCGGCCCCCATTGCCTTGCATCATCCGCTGCAGCACGAACATCACGGTCCCGGACGACATATTGCCGTAATCCTGCAGCACGCCGCGCGAGGTTGCCAAGGCATCGGATGGCAATTCGAAGGCGGTTTCGACTGCATCCAGCACGGTGCGGCCGCCCGGATGCACGGCCCAGAGGTCGATATCCTGCACGGCGCGGTTGCCCAGGATGGCGGGTTTGGCCTCAGCCAAGCCGGCGCGAATGGCCCCCGGCACGCCGCCCGACAGCACCATGTCGAAGCCCGCATCGCGCACATTCCAGCGGATCAGCTCGGCGGTCTGGGGGACCAGGGCGGCATGGAAGCTTTCCATCTCCACGCCTTTGGGATCGGACGAGATCAGGGCGGCGGCGCAGCCATCGCCGAACAGCAGGAAGGAGAGAATTTCTTCCACGTCCTGGGTTTCGTGCAGATGCAAGGTGCAGAGCTCCAGATTGAGGGCCAGCACCTTGGCACCGGGCTCGGAGCGGACGATGTGGCGGGCCAATTTGAGGGCGTTGATGGCGGCGTAGCAGCCCATGAAGCCGATCATGCTGCGTTCGATCTTGGGGGAGAGGCCGAAGCGCTCGATCAATTGCAGATCCAGGCCCGGCGCCGACATGCCGGTACAACTGGTCACCACCAGATGGGTGATCGCCGCGGGGTCTTCGCCGGCCAGCAATTTTTCCACCGCCTGGGCGGCGAGACGGGGCGCGGTTTGTTCATAGGCGCGCATCCGGTCCGCCGTGCCGGGAAAGGCGCCGGCGCGGTAAAATCCGGCCTCGTCCATCGCCGTTCCGGCGGATGTCGGCACCGCCCCGGGCAAGGGGCGCACAAAGGAAAAGCGATGGGCAATGCCGGAGCGCTCGGCCATCCGGTTGAACAGGGCGGATTTGCGGCGATCCTCGCGCAGCAGATTGCGGGCAAACGCGATGAAGGCCTCATGCACATCGTTGGGAGGGGCGGCGGTGGCGATTTTGTTGATGAAGGCTGGGGTCATGGCCAGACGGTAACACGCCAAAGGGCTGACGGGTTTGTTTTACGGCAGATAAAAAACGCCCCGGGGGTTCCGCGTTAAGAGGTGGCTTCGGCTTGGGCGGCGGGACATGGCATGTTAGCGTGGCGGCCGGTGAGCCCCATGCGCATTGGCACTGTTCGGGAAATCAAGACCCTCGAATTCCGCGTGGGCCTGACGCCGGAAAATGTGCGCGAGCTTGCCCATCACGGCCATAGCGTTTTTGTCGAAAGCGGCGCGGGCGGCGGCATCGGAATCACCGATGAGGTCTATCGGGCCGCGGGGGCGCAAATCCTGCCCGACGCGGCCGGGGTTTTCGCCAGCGCCGAATTGATCGTCAAAGTGAAAGAGCCGCAGCCCGCCGAGATCGCCCGGTTGAAGCCGGGGCAGACGATCTTCACTTATCTGCATTTGGCGGCGGACCCAGAGCAGACCCGCGGGCTGATGCGGTCGGGCGCCACCGCCATCGCTTATGAGACCATCACCGACGATGAGGGGCGCTTGCCGCTGCTGGCGCCGATGAGCCAAGTGGCTGGGCGCATGGCGGCGCTGGTGGGGGCGCAGTATCTGCTCAAACCCTTTGGCGGCCGCGGGCTGTTGCTGTCGGGCGTGCCCGGGGTGCCCCCGGCGCGCGTCGGCATCCTGGGCGCCGGCGTTGCGGGCTTGCATGCCGCCGAGATCGCCGCGGGAATGCGCGCCGATGTCACGCTGTTCGACATTTCGGAAAGCCGGCTGGCGGAGGCCGATGCGGCGTTCGGCGGCGCGGTCAAAGGCGTGTTCTCGTCGGCTGAGGCGATCCGCGCGTTTCTGCCTTCGGCCGATCTGATGATCGGCTGCGTGTTGGTGACGGGGGCTGCGGCGCCCAAGCTGATCCTGCGCGAGGATTTGAAATTGATGAAACCGCGCAGCGTGCTCGTGGATGTTGCGATCGATCAGGGCGGCTGTTTTGAAACCTCGCGCCCCACCACCCATGATGCGCCGACCTTCATGGTCGATGGCATCATTCATTATTGCGTCGCCAATATGCCGGGGGCGGCGCCCTTGACCTCGACCTATGCGCTGACCGCGGTGACGCTGCCTTTCGTGCTGGCACTGGCGGACAAGGGTGTGGAGCGGGCGCTGGCCGATGATCCCCATCTGGCCGCGGGATTGAACATCGCAGCCGGCGAGATCGTGCACCCGGCGGTCAAGCAGGCCTTCCCGTCCTCCGGGGGCTGAGTTCCCCTTTACTTTAACGCGGCATTGCGCGGCTTTTTTGCCGGATGGGCGCGAAAACGTTCAAAAACCGGCGTTGTTAACGCTGCGGGGATAGCTTTGCATCGGCAAAGGCCTATAGGCTTGTTTCAAAGAACAACAACAGGGTGGGGACATGCTGAACGCATTGCTGTTTTTGAGCGTCATGGTCGCCGCCCATCCGCAAGCGCCGGTGCGGGCGCAGAAGTCCGCGCTGGCGGTGGCGATGACATGCCTGAAGGTCGATGAAGAAACATCGAAGACCGGCAAGCTGTGCAGCTACAATTGCGCCGGCAAACGCGTCGCGGTGACCATGGCCGCGAATGAGACTTGCGCCGAGACCGTCGAT
Organism: Alphaproteobacteria bacterium; assembly: GCA_025924715.1. Lineage (GTDB taxonomy): Bacteria > Pseudomonadota > Alphaproteobacteria > Micropepsales > Micropepsaceae > Rhizomicrobium. Next base: position 117,260 of record JAICHV010000001.1, on the reverse strand, counting down.
CGCTGAACTCACTCCAGAAGCCAGGCGCCGACCAGGCTGATGGCCATACAGCGGTATAACAACCAGCTGCATGCCGATATTTTCGGTGAGGCGGTGCTAAGGGTGCTAGGCCCGCGGCCATAATTCCTCCACCTGCACTTTATCTACTTTGAGATTCTGATAAACCTCCGATGATATCGGGAATGTAGCGGGCTCTGTTTTTGACTCATCCGCGTCCTGGAAAACCACCGACATAATATCGAATTGGTTTGTGACCCAAAAAACGGGCGGAATTGCAACCGTTAGGTGTTGCGGACTCAATTGCCCCCACACAGTGATCTGGCCTTCTCCCGCAGCCTCCCGCAATCTGAAAAGTGCCTTAATGGCAGGGTTGTCTTGTCCATCTTTCAATTTATCTTCTGGCCCCGGCCAGACGCGATTAACCGCGTACAGAAGAGCGTCTACCACCGGTACGCGTTCCGAGGCCTTCTGAACCACCATCCCAAGTGAGGCGGCAGGACTGGTTTTGGTGACTGTACGCTGGGGGTTCCGCTTCCCGGTTATCTCCATAATTATCAGGGTGAGGACACCCACCAAAACCAACGCCAGAAGCGCTAAAAATAATCCGATGAGCGGGGTGATACCCTGTTCAACCGCCGCAAAAAATGAGCTGGCAGAACTGATCATGCCTGCCACCGCGCCGATTCCGGCGATGGTTTTCCCCACCCAGTCCAAGCGCAAATACCAATCGAATACCCAGAGGGCCGATTCCCGAGCCCGTCTAAGCTTCCCCATACTGACCCCCGTTTGGACTTACCCCGACTTGGGACACTACCCCCGAAGTGATAGTGAAGTCCGGGATAATCGCCCCGATCAGCGCCATGTCGATAAAAGAGGCGAAGGCGGAGATCGTCGATCATTGGACTCAATCCAGCAGCCAGGCGCCGAGCAGGCTGATCAGGGTCATGCCGGCGAATGAGGCGAAGGCAAAGATCAGGGCGAGCAGCAATTTGCTGCCGCGCTGTTTCGCATGGGCAGAGATGAAAGTGTTCATCCGCGGACTCCCCGGATTTTATCGTCCCAACAGCTTTGCGATGGGGCATGGTCGTCCAGCACATCGCCGAGATAGCGGAATTCTTCGTCCATCAAGGCGGAAAGCGCCGCGGCATCGCGGATGGCGAGACGAAAGCGCGCCAGGGCGGGGAAGAAGATGGCTTGGGCGCGGATCTCGCCCCTGGTTTCCTGGTCGCTGAAGCGCTGCGCCCGGCCGAAGGCGAGATGGTGCTGGCGTTCGGCCTCGGCCCAGAAATTGTCGCTCATCCGTCACGCCTTTGAGTGAGGCCGCTGAGCCAGGCGGTTTGAAGGAAGCCGGATTGCAGCAAAGCCTTTTCACGGGCCAGTGCCTCGGGGCTGAGGCCGAGCTCTTTCAGGGCGGCCAATTGGCGTTCGACAAAGCGCGTCCAGGCGGTTTCCGTCATGGCTGAATGTTCGCATAATGCAAACATAGAGGCAAGAAAAGTTTGCAAAAAGGCTGTCGACAAGCGGGTTTGCTTATTGCAAACTAAGGCTATGGTGAAGAAGGCAAAATCGCCCCGCAAGGACCGGCCGCTGCATTATCTGCGGCATTGGCGCGAGTATCGCCGGATGACCCAGGACCAGCTCGCCGAGAAGGCCGGGACCACCAAAGGGGTCATCAGCCTGCTGGAATCGGGCGACCGGCGGTTGTCCGACAAATGGCTGCGGCGCTTGGCTCCTTTGCTGAAAGCGCAGCCGGGATGGCTGCTCGATTACGATCCGGATTCGCTGGATCGCAACATGCTGGAGATCTGGGCGACGATCCCCGAGGAGCGCCATGACGAGGCGCTTCAAATGCTGAAAATTTTCGCCCGCAAGGCTTCATAAGAAGAGTCTGCTGCGGTCCCCAGCGGGCGTGCGAGTTTACAAAACGCAAACTTCTGTTGACTCCGGAGTTTGCAAAATGTAAACAACTGGCATGCGCCGCGAACGTCTTTACCAGCAGTTGAAGGCCCTGGGCATCAGCCCGCCTTATGCCAGTCAAATCGCCCATGGCCGGCGCGTTCCGGGCCTCAGGCTGGCGATCCGCATCTGGCACGCCACCGGCGTGAAGTTGGGGCCGGTGGCGGACCTGAACCGCGCCCAGATTGCCCGGCTAGAGCATTTGCGGCTGAAGCGGCTTTCGCAGCGAGGCGCGCCATGAGCTATCGCCGCGCCATCTTGCAGCGGCCACATTGGCGGCAATGGGATTGCAGAATTTGCACCGCTTCGCGTCGCGCCCCGGCATATGGGCCGACCAGATTGCCGGGCAACTCGGCGCCCAATTCGCGGATGATTTCGCCGACACCGTGCTTGCCGCATTCCTTCGCGCCGATCACGCGGGGAAGTACCTGGGCGGCGGCAATCAGTATGGCGAGAGAGACGTTCGCGTTTGTTTCCAACGCAACCCTCCCAGCCCTGGCGACGCCGCAGTGTGGCGCAAAAGAGGCAAGGTACAATCGATCGAAGCGCGCCGTGGTTAAGCCTTTCTTGCCGAGGCCTGTTTGGTTTGAGGCGAACCATGGCTGAATTTGCCCGCCAAGTGCCGGTGGTGCGGCGCAAGATTCCGGCCGCGCCGCTGATATTGACGCTGCGCTCTTTGCCGCCGCTGCAGCGTTATGTGCCGGCGCCTGCCTGCGGGAAAAGCGCAGGTTATGAAGGCTGGTTGCAAGCCGCAGCGGCGCAATTGCGGGCCCAGGTCAAAGGGCGGCTGTCGGGGCGGGTGACGATTTCGATCGGTCTGGAGGACCGCCATGCCAGGCGCAGCGCCAGCGATTGCATCGCGCCGATTGTCGAGCTGCTGGTGGTGGCGGGTGTGCTGCCGGATGCGGGCGCCGGGTTTGTGCGGGGGCTGACTTGCGCCTGGGCGCCGGTCACGGGTGTGACCATCCGGATCGAGAGGGCGGCATGACAACCACCATCCGCGACATCGAGCAGGCGGTGTGCCAACGCTTTCATCTGACGGTGGAGCAGATGCGCGGGCCCTGCCGGCTGCGCAAGATCGCCAGGCCGCGCCAGATGGCGATGTATCTGTGCCGCGAATTGACGCAGGCGTCGCTGCCCCAGATCGGGCGGCATTTCCAGCGCGATCACACCACGGTGCTGCACGCCCAGCGCAAAGTCGCCGCCATGGTGGCGGCGGGCGGGCGGATGCCGGCCTATCTGGATGAGGTGCGCGCCATTCTGGCGCGTCTGACCGATCAACACCGCAAACCCATGGAGGAAAAGGCGGCATGAGCGCCAAACTGAAAGCAAAGCGCCGCGGGCGCGGCCGCAACCAAGAGATCGCGGCCCCGGCAAAGATCACCGCCGACCATGTGCAAAATCGCGCCTTTGTGATCGAGGTGCCGGACAATCCCGGCGCCAAGCGGGTGATTGCGCCGGGCAAGGGCTGGCGGCGGCTGTCGCCTCTGGAGCAGGCATTTCTGCGCGGGCAATTGGCGGGGGGGGCGCTCAAATATGACGCCCATGCTCGCTATGAAGCCGGCAAGCGCTATGGCGAAATGTTCGCCCTGGCGCAGTCGAGCGGGCGGGACTCCACCGATATGGACCGGATCAGCCGCTCAGGCGGCGGGGCTTCGATTTCGGACAGTCAGGCTCAGGCGATCCGGCGCTTGATCGCGGTGGAAAGCCGGATGTCGGAGCGCGATCGGGCCATCATCCGCATGGTCTGCGGCCAGGGCTTTTTTCCCTCCGAGGCGGTGCGGCAGGTTTGCGCCGATTACCGCCATACCATTCCGGCGCGGCTGCGCGAGGCTTTGGATGGCCTGGTGGAGGCCTTCGAAGCTGCGCGGCGGGAGCGGGGCGGCTTTGCAACCGGCCGGTGATTGCCGTGCCGCTATTTTAGCAGCGGATTGACGTAGTCATGCGCCAGCACCTTTTTGGGATCGGGGCGGACGCTGAGATAGGTGACTTCCTTGTCGATGCCGATCCAGCCATGGGGCAGGCCGGCCGGAATGACCGAAATATCGCCGACACCCATTTTGCGGCTGACGACATCGCCGACCACCGCACCGCTGCAGGACGGACCGTTGAGGATCCGGGTGACGTCGCTGTCGGGAGCCGAACGGCTGCCATTGACGATGGTGCCGCCGGTGACCAGCGTGCCGGAGCCGGAAATAACGATATAGGTCTCGGCGGTGTCGTCATGGGCGATCATGCCTGCCGGTCCCGGCGCCGCACCGGCCGGTGCCGCGGTGAGGCCGCAGCGCACCACATTGGCCGCAGGCGCCGCAGCACGGCTGCCGTTACCGGCAGCCGGCGGTGCGGAGGGACCGCGATGGATCACGGCGACCGAGAGCTGGTAATCGCCCATATCGACCACCTTGAGGGTATGATCGATGCCGGTGCCCTGTTTGAGCACCTCTTGAACTTGCGCATTGGTGATGTCGACGGCGGCACGCTGCGCCGACGCTGCGGTCGAGACGAATAGCAGTGCGGCTAAGCCGGTCAAAATCTTGTCCATTGTCCCCTCCAAAAATTGCCCATTGTTATCGCGCCAACCTCACGGCGGCGGGCGCGGCCGAATGCTTATACAGCATCGGCGGGCGTAGGTCGTCAGGGGTTATTGGGGACGAAGGAGGCGGCGGCGGGCGAAAGGACCGCGCGAGCGACTCAGCGCGGTCCGAAAAGAGTGATGAGAAGGGTGAAGATCACGATCCAGAACAGTGCGCCCAACACGATGGCGGCGATCGCGGCGGTGCCGCTTTCCTTGGGCGCGGGGCCGGCATGGGCGACCACGCGCAACATGCGATAACGATTGCGCCAGGCGCGGCGAGGTTCGCTGGAAAGGTCGTGCGTGAAAGTGATCGCCATTGAAAGCCTCCACTGACCTGCCTTTAGACAAAGGCCGGGCAGGGGATTGGTTCCGAAAAGTTCCAGTCAGGGCGACGGGCAGCGTTTGATCCGCTCGATCAGCCAGCGGCCGGCGGGGCCGGGTGGCGAGGCGGTGGGATAGGCGGCTGACATCGGCAATTGCAGGCTGCCGGCGGGTATCTCTGCGATGGTGAGTTCTTTCAGCCGTCCGGCAGCGATATCCTCTTTCACCGCATGCAACGGCATGTTTCCCCAGCCCAGACCATTGAGGAGGAACGCGTGTTTGGCGAAGAGATCCGCCAGGCGCCACGTCTGCGGCGAGAGCACGCCGAATTCGCGCCCCTTTGACAAAGTGGAGCGGTCGGTCAGCACCAGCTGCACATGTTTGGCGAGATCGGATTTCGTCAGGGGTGCGGCTTTCGCCGCCAAGGGATGATCTTTCGCCGCCACCGTCACCATGGTGACGCTGACCAGGTTTTCCGCGCTGAAGCTGGCCGGCATCAAGGGCAGCGAGCCGACAATGCCGAAGCCGGCAGCGCCATCCAGCACCGGCTGATAGGCGGCGCCCAAGGCTTCGACATAGAGACGCAGGGGCGTGGCGGGAAAAGTGACGCGAAATTCCTTGGCGGCTTCGGTGATCGCGAGAAGCGGAAACATCACATCCACCACCACCGACAGTTCCGGCTCCAGTCCCGCCGACATGCCATGGGCGCGCGCTTTCATGGCGTCGACATCGGCGGCGATGGCGCGGGCATCGGCTAGGAGCACCGCGCCCTGGGAAGTGAGTTTGGGAGTGCGGCCGGCGCGGTCGAACAAGGTGACGCCGATCTGCCCCTCCAGCCCGGCGATCAATTCGCTCACGGCCGATTGAGCGCGGCTGAGTTTGCGGGCGGCGGCGGAAAAGCTACCCTCGTCGGCGGCGGCGATGAAGGCGCGCAACTGGTCGAGGGAAACACCATCCAGCATCTATCGGATATTCCGATGGTTAGCATCGGAATATGGGTACTTTTCAGATGGATTGGCAAGGCCCAGATATTGGTCTGGACATTGAAAGGCACAGGCCATGAAACTTCTGCATCTGGACTCCAGTATCTTGGGTGAGCATTCGGTCAGCCGGGGGCTCACCGCCGATATCGTCGCGCGCGAGAAAGCTCTGCATTCCGGCTTGGAAGTGGTGCACCGCGACCTGGCCGCCGATACCGCCCTGCATTTGTCGGGCGCGCATCTGGCCGCGTTTCAGGGCGGCGCGGTGCAGGATGCCGCGTTGAGCGCCGATCTGGCGGCGGGCGGCGAATATATCAAGGACCTGTTCGACGCCGACATCATCGTCATCGGCGCGCCGATGTATAATTTTTCGATCCCCAGCCAGCTCAAGGCCTGGGTCGATCGCGTGGTGGTGGCGGGCAAGACCTTCCGCTATGGCGCCAATGGTCCGGAGGGGCTTTTGCCGGCGGGCAAGAAAGTCTTCATTGCTTCCTCGCGGGGCGGCTTTTATCAGGCGGGCACGCCGGCCGCGGCGCTGGAGCATCATGAAAGTTATCTGAGGGGCGTGTTGGGCTTTATCGGGCTCACCGATGTCACCGTGGTGCGGGCCGAAGGCATCGCGCTTGGTCCGGAAGCCCGGGCCGCCGCCATCGCAAAAGCACGCGAAGAGATCGCGGCGATCGCGGCATAAAGAAAGCGCGCGGGGGCCCTGGTCAGGGGATGAAGAAGACGAAAATGGCCGCCAGGGCCGCAAGACTCAATCCGGTGAGAAGCAATCCGGTGCGCAGGCGAAAGCGCAGAGAGAAGAACAGCAAGTAACCGATCACCGACAAGGCCAGGATGATCGCTCCGCTGATGTCGATGACCGCTTGCCAGACTCTCCCGGCACCTTTGCCGCGATGCAGATCGTCCAAGGTCGAAAGCATGTCCGCCTGGCGCAGACGCGCGGTGGCATCGCCGCTGTGCATGTCGAGGGTGACGTCGGAACTGCCCTTGACCCCTTCGAAGCGCAGGATCGCTTGGCGGGGATCGACATCGCCGCTGGCATAAGCGCCCAGCAGAGCCATCTTGCGCTCTAAAGTCAGGGCCAGGGCCGCGCCGGTATCGGTGCTGCGGCGCGCCGCGTCCAATTCGCCGGGGCTTAGATGTGCCGTCGCGATGCGGGCATCGCTTTCATCCTGCGCCAGCCAATCGGGATGGTTGAGCAGGACGCCGGTGGCGGAAAAAAAGATCAGCGCCAGGAAAGCGAAAGCGGACAGATAGCCATGCCATAGGCGGCATTGGGTATAGAAAGCGATGGTCAGGGCGGCGCGGGGCCGTAGCGCCGGCGGGGCGGCAGCTTTCGGGGTGCTCACGGATTTTTTCCGTAGGTCACCATGGTGGCGCCCAGTTCGGTCTGGGCGGGGGACTGGGCAGTCATGCCGCTGCTCCCCAGGACCAGGTCGATGTGCTGCAGGCTGTGATCGCCATGTTCGCGGGCGGCTTCGACATTGAGGACATATTTTCCTTGCGGTACCGGGTGGCCCTGATCGTCGAGGCCGTCCCAGACCAGGGAATAGCGGCCGGGTGGACGGGTGGGGCGGGTGACCGACTCCACCAAGGCTTGGCGGGTGGCGCCATAGCGCTGCCAGAAGACGTAATTTTCATCGATATAACGGCGCTTGGCAGCCAGGAACAGCAGTGTACGGACCAGATTGCCCTGGGCGTCGGTGATCCATAGCGTGACATAGGGATTGTGCGGGCGCCTTCCGCCGGAAATGAACGGCACTTCGTAATCGATGCGCAGGGAGAAGTCGGCCGGCCAGGACGACGGGCTTGGCGCGGAGGGGCGCTGCGCTTGCGCCAATCGGGTCCAGCCTTGCGAGGCGTGGACGGTGCCGTCCGCGGCCAGGATTTGCGCGGCCACGCCGGGAAGACGGTCGGCAAGGGCGATACTGTCCCCCGGCGCCATCACCGCAAAGGCGCTGGCCAGGGCATCGGCATCGGCGGCGCGGTCCGCGATGGCGGTGGCCTGGACGACATGGCGGACCGGTGAGCCGGTGGCGGGCTCCATGAGCATGTTGCCGCGAAGGCCGGTGCCGCTGGTCGCCACGGCTTGATCGGCGAGATTGAGAAGCACTGCGGCGGGTGCATTGTCGGGAGCGCCGGCCGCGGCGACGCCGATGCGCCAGGCATCGCCGCCGGGGGCGCAGCCCCAGCAGCGCAGATCGCCGCCGATATCGATCATCACGCATGTGACACCGGGAACGGCGCGGGCGGCCTCGAGCGCGCTATCGACAATATAGCCTTTGGCGATGCCATCGACGGCGAATTGCACCGCTTCGCTTCGGACGATGACGCGGGCGGCCGGATCGAGGGTGACGGGCGCGGCCGCGATATCGGCCGCCAGATCGGGGGAGGGGGCATCGGCGGCGAGCAGCCTGCCCAGCCGCGGACTGAAGGCGCCGGTGGTGACGTGGCGCCAGGATTCGCCCAGCGCGATGAGGTTGAACAGATCGGGTGAGGCCTTCAGGCTGGCCGCGCCGTTCAGGGCCGCGAGTTCGCTGTCGTCGCGCCAGCCGCTGAGAACCGCGTCCAGCCTGCGAAGGGCGGCGCGCGCCGCATCCGCGGCCTGAACGGCAAGGCTCTCTTGCGCCGCGACCATGATCATATCGAGGGAGGTCCCCAGAACATGATCGTCATGGAACTGCCAGCTTGTGGCCTGGGCGCCGGCGGGCCAAATGCCGAAGACAGTGCCCAGGAGCGCGGCATAAAGGGAAGGGCGGTTCATCGGCGGCCTCCGTCGGCGAATCTTGGGTCGTGATTGCACAACAGCCGGCGCGGTCTGTCGATTTTTATATCTGCCCGGCTGACAAGGTTTGAACAAACTTTTGCGGATCGTGGTGCTTTGTAGCGGGACCGCTATAATGGAAGGGAGGTCCAGCCGGTGAAAACGGATGCGTATTTTATATCCTGTAGCAGCGATGGCCCTATTGCTGCTGGGCGCGGCGGCCCCCCTATCGCCCGAGGCGGAGTGGAAGAAGGGGATCGCGGAACAGAATGAGGCTTATGCGAAAAAGCCCCATGCCATGCTGAAGATCCAGGACAGCGCCTATATCGGAGAGGGGCAGGCGGCTGTGCTGGTGGGCCGCAAGGGCGATCCGGCGAGCTGGAAATGGGCGCATGATGCGAAGGCGCAGGGCGTGCTGAGCGTGTCCATTCGCGGCGGCAAATTGATCGCTTTGCATGACGGCAAGCCCGTATCCGAGGCGCAAATGCAAAAAAGCGTGCCGATCGACAAGGATGTCGATATTGCCGGACAGCCGACCCAGGTGGGCGCCGGCGTCAATGGCTGGCGCATTTTTGTCTATAACCAGAAGAATCCGGCGGCGGCGCAATTCAGGGGCGTTTCCTATTATCCGTTCAATCCCGCTTTCCGGGTCAAGGCGCGGTTCGTGGCGGACGCCAAATTGCCGGCGCGGGTGTTTCGCACCTCGCGCGGCACCGACAAGCAATTCTATCATGCCGGCGATGCCTGGTTCGTGCTGCAAGGCAAGCCGGTGACCCTGGCGTTCTATACCGACAGCAACGATCCCAAGAAGATCGAGGACATGTCGGCTTTTTTTCACGACGAATTGACAGGCAAGGGCGCTTATGGCGCCGGCCGCTATGTCGATGCGGCAAATTTCGGGAAGTTCCCGCCGGCCAACATCACCATCGACTTCAACCAGGCGTACAATCCCAATTGCGCCCGTTCGGCGCATTACACCTGTCCGCTGGCGCTGGATGACATTCCGGTGGCGGTGACGGCGGGCGAGCGCGATCCGCATATGGCGCATTAGCGGGGCTTTTTTGGGCGTTCCCTGCGGTTCCGGCGCCCCCGCGGATGGCATGGATTTAATGCCCGCTTTTGTGAGACACTTTTATAAAGCGCGCGGGCTATAAAGCTGCGGGGAGTTGGGAGCTTTGACATGCGTTTGAAGATCGTCCTTGCCTTGGTGCTTGCCGCGCTGGCGTTGCCCGCCTTTGCGACCCCTTGGCCCCAAAGCGATATCCCCGCCGATCCGGCCGTGACCTTCGGAGTGCTGAGCAATGGCATGCGCTACGCCATCATGCACAACAACACGCCCACGGGCGCGGTCTCGCTGCGGTTGCGCATTGCCACCGGTTCGATCCAGGAAAGTCCCGAGCAGCGGGGCCTGGCGCATTTCGTGGAGCATATGGCTTTCCGCGGCTCGGCCCATGTCCCCGACGGGGCGATTGAAAAAACCTTGTCCCAGATGGGGCTGTCGTTCGGGGCCGACATCAATGCCTCCACCGACCAGGATGAAACCATCTATCAATTCGACCTGCCGCAATCGAGTGGGCCGATCCTGGGGACGGCGATGGGTTATCTGCGCGAGATCGCCAGTAATCTGACGCTCGATCCCGCTGCCGCCAAAACCGAAGCCGGCGTGGTGTTGTCGGAATTGCGCCTGCGCGATGGTCCGGGCTACCGCGCCTTGCAGAAGCGGCTGGACCTATTGCTGGTGGATCCCCATGCCACCGCGCTTGCCAGCGGCGATCCGGCGATCATCGCCCAGGCGCCGGTCGAGCAATTGCGGGCTTATTACCATGCCTTTTACCGGCCCGAGCGCGCCACCTTGGTCGTGGTCGGCGATATCGACCCGGCTGAGATCGAACGGCGCATCAAGACCTTGTTCGGAGATTGGGCCGTGACCGGGCCGGCTGGCGCCGATCCGGTGCTGTCGGTTCCGCTTCGCCGCGGATTGGAGGCGGGGATTTATGCCGAGACGGGAGCGCCCACCAATCTGTCGCTGGCTTGGATGGGGCCGCCGGAGAAAAAGCCTCAGGACAAGGCGGTCGAGAAGTCGGACCTGATCGACTATGTCGCTTTGCGGATATTGAACCGGCGGTTCCAGGATGCGGCGGCGGGTGCGGACCATCCGTTCAACGGCGCCGGCGCTTCGCATGACGATAATTTGCATGCCGTCGGGATCACCGATGTTTCGATCAATTATGGCGACAAGGATTGGCGCGGCGCGCTGGCCGCGGCGGAAGCGATCCGGCTTGAAATGCTGCGCGACGGCGTGACCCAAGACGAAGTGGACCGGGCCGTCACCGAACTCCATGCCAGTTTTGCGGCGAGCGCGGCCGGGGCGGGGACGCGTCCCTCATCGCGCTTGGCCGTCGGCATCTTGCGCGAAGTGAGCGAGGACGACGTTTATACCAGCCCGGTGCGCGATCTGGCCACGCTGGACGAAGATTTCGCCGGGCTGAAGGCCGAGACGGTGTCGGCGCATTTCCGGGCCCTGTTCACCGGCGGCGGGCCGGTGATGTTCTTGTCCGCCCGGGTGCCGGAGCCGGGCGCGGAAAGCGCCTTGAAAGCGGCCTATCTGGCGGCTGAGCAGGCGGCGCCGGTACCGCGCGTCGCGCAGGCGTCATCGGGCATCAAGGCTTGGAGCCATGCCGATTTCGGACGGCCGGGCCGCGTGGTCGAGACCAGGCAGGTGGCCGATCTGGGCGTCACCTATATGCGCTTCGCCAATGGCGTGCGGCTGACTTTGCGGCCATCCAAGCTGCGCGCCAATCAGGTGCTGGTTTCGGTGAAAGTGGGCGGCGGCCGGCTGGATCTGCCGCGCGACCGCGCCACCGCGGCCTGGGCGGCGCCGGGGGCGCTGATCCGCGGCGGACTTTCCGATATGAGCTATACGCAGATGCAGCGCCTGCTGGTCGGAAAACTCTATTCCGCGAATTTCTCGATCGGTGAGGATGGGTTTGTCCTGTCGGGCGGCACCGTGCCCTCGGATATCGATACCCAGCTTCAGGTGTTGGCGGCTTATCTGACTCAGCCGGGATTCCGGCCGGAGGGCTTTCAGCAGACCCAAGCGCAACTGGGCTCGCAATTGCGCCAGATCGATTCCAATCCTTCGGCGGTGTTTGGCGCCAGGGCGCCGCAATTCCTGCATGAAAACGATATGCGCTGGAAATTCCCTACCCTTGAAGAGGTGCAAGACGCCAAGGTCGACGATGTGCGCAGCCTTTTGGCGCCGGCCTTCGCCCATGGCGCGATCGACGTGACCATCACCGGCGATATTACGCCGGAAGCAGCGGTGAAAGCCGTGGCGGCGACGTTCGGGGCGTTGCCGCCGCGCGATGCCGCGCGCCCGACGGTGACGCGGGAGAATGCCACCCATTTGCCGGCCGGCGGCGCCGCCATCGCGCTGGCCCATAGCGGCTCGCCGGGACAGGATATTGCCAGCCTGTTGTGGCCGACCCTGGGACGCTTTCCCGACATCAAGGACGATGTCGCCCAGAGCCTGACCGCCGACATCATGCAGGAGCGCTTGTTCGACAAGCTGCGCGGCGAGGGCCTTACCTATGTGGCGCAAGTGGGCGGGTCGTCGTCGAAGGTTTTCGATTACGGCTATATCCAGGCGATGGCGCAGATGCCGCGCGACAAGACGGCGGCCTTCGATGAGGCGGTGAGCGCGATCATCGCGGATATCAAGGCGGGACATATCGCGCCCGAGGAATTGGAGCGCGCGCGTGTGCCGGCGCTGCAGAACCTGCAAAAGGCGCGTCAGACCAACGAATATTGGCTGACCGCGCTTGACGACACCGCGGAGCATCCCGAAAAACTCGTCCTGATCCGCGACTATGAAGCGGACTTGAAACAGATAACCGTGGCCGATATCGCCGCGACGGCGCGCAAATATTTGGTGGCGGACAAGGTGATCAAGGTACGGGTCGGCCTATAAGGTTCCCGCGCCTGCCAGTTGGCGGGCACCCTTCGGGGGCGCCGAGCGTTATGGCGGCGGGAGTTTGGCGATGGTGAAGCACAGGATATTTGTATTTTTGGCAATGGCTGCGGTCACGGCAGGGCTGTCCGTGCCGTCCAAGGCTGAGGTTTCGAGCGGCAACACGCCGCCGATCCTGTCCGATCCCAAGCCGCCATCGATCGTGATTCCGCCCACCGCCGCCACAAAGGACGTTGCGGTGGTCGAGCCTGCGCTGCGCGCAGCGCCTCCGCTTAAGGCGGACTGCGATCCTCTCAGTCCCTGCGCCGTGCCGCCGCCGGCACTGGGGTCGGTGACGGAGACGCCGCCGGTGGCGATCGCACAACTTGCGCCGCGCCAGGCACCCGCGGAGGAGCAAAAGCCCACGGCGCGCCGGCCCCGTCTAGGCGGGCCGATTGCGCAGGGACAAGATCGTGGCGCCGATTTCGGCGAGAATGCGAACCACCATCCAGCCGATCACGGCGCGCAGCAGAACCAGAAATATGAACACGCCCGCGCGCAATGGCGGCGCGGCGCCGCGCAGGAAGGCGAGTCCCCGCATGAACGGTCCGCCGAAACCGCGCCGGCGCATGCCTGGGCGCCTCGGGCCGGGGAATTGTCCCATGCCGGGCTGACCCGCAGCCGGCCCAGCCGTTTGACCCTGGGGCGCCATGGAAGGCCCTGATGCGGTGGTGACGGGCGCGGGCGCGCGCATCATTTGAACGCCGCCGACAATTCCGCGCAGCAGCCCCAGCGCGATCAGCACCAAGGCGACGTAGTAAAGGCATTGAATCAAGCGCGGCGCCATCGGCCGGGCAATGTTGAAAAATGCGCTGGACATTGTGAGCCTCCCCTGGACGGCGTGATGCCGGTCCCAAAGGCAGTCTAGCCGGCTGCGTGCTTAAAATTGTGTCGCCCAAGTGAATTCGCGCAAATTAAAGCAGCGCGAACTCGACATCGCATTGCACACCGTCGGGCTCGAAACGCAGATCGGCGCTGCCATGCTCGGCGGGAAAGGCGGTTTTGAGCAGCCGGGAGCCGAATCCCGTCCGCTGGGGCGCGGCGACATGCGGGCCATGGCGTTCGCGCCAATGCAGATAGACACGATGGTCCTGGACGCGCCAGGACAGATCCACCACGCCTTTGGGTACCGAGAGCGATCCATATTTGAGGGCATTGGTGCATAATTCGTGCAGCAGCAAGGCGCAGGACGTGCCCATATAGCGGGGCACCACGACATGCGGTCCGTCGACGGCGAAACGGGGGGGGCCGAATGGCTCGATGATCTCGCCGATAAAACTTTTGAGATCGGTGGCGGCGGTGGTGGAATGGGCGATGAGCCTTTGGGTGCGGGCCAGCGCCATCAGCCTGCCGGTGAACTGGGTTTGATAGTCGGCGACGGTGGCGGCGTGACGGGCGCTCTGGGCCGAGATCGCCTGCACCACGCCGAACAGGTTTCCCACCCGATGAGTCATTTCATGGGCGAGCAGAACGGCGCGTTCTTCGTCCTGAACATGGATTTCGACCACGGCCCGGAATAGTCCGGCCATTGCGATGATCGAAAAACACGCCACGGCAAAGGCGATCAGGGTGACGAGGTGGTAGCCGGGCTGTAGCCAGAGGAGGTCGGCGGCGGCGCCGCAGATCACCAGAACCGTGAGTCCCGAACAAGTGCCGCCCCATACCGCGGCGACCAGGACGAAGGGATAAAACAGGGCAACCGGAAGGGTGTCGCCGAGATAAGGATTCAGGGACAGGCGGATACCCAGCCCCGCTGGGGCGCATAACAGCGCGATTCCCTGGCCCTTCCACAAGGACGGGGGGCGATAGGGAACCCTGCGGACCACGGCTCGCCAGGCTGAGCGCCCGGATTGGGCGACCCCGGGGGCCCCTATGGCCGATGCGGTCGTGGCGGCCCCCGCTCGGACCGCTTTGGCGCTCGCGCTCATGGCTCTGTTCTGCATTTTATCGACGCGCGGCACCCAAGGCCGCAACCCACCACGGGCACTATGAGACGAATTTGGGAAGGCCGATACGCCCAACTGCGTACATGTGGATACGGATCAGGCAGGAACATCCTTCCGTCCGCGCGGGGCGGCTTTGGGCCTCGATGCGCAGGGATGGCGCGGCGATTGGCCGGTTCCAGTGTCGAAATCAGACATTGCCGGCGACCACCCGGGTCCGCGTTCGGCCGGTTTTTTTGCGATTTTTTTCCACTTTATCGGAACGGACCAAGGGGTTACGGGTTCTCTGTGCAGTACTGTACTTTTGTTGGGGTGTTTTATGTCCGAGACTGGGGTCGATCCCGGCTTCTATCGCATCAAAGCTGCCCATATGCGGCGGCTGGCCGACCAATCGCAGACCGAAATTGCGCGCAGCACTTATCTGTCGCTGGAGGCAAGCTGGCTGCGCCTGGCCGCGACCGCGGAAAAGGTGATGGCTTTCAAAGCCCATTGAGCCTGGCAAAATGGCCGGACCCGGCGCGGATCTGGTCCGCGCCGGATCTGGAATGACCGCTTCAGGCCTGGAGTTGCAGCCCCAGATAGGAGCTGACGCCGTCGCGCATCACCAGCAGGGATACCGCTTCTTTTTTCTGCTGGCGGGCGGTGCGAATCGCGGCGGCCACCTGCTGCGGTGAGCGCACCGGGTCGTTGGCCACCCGCTGGATGATGTCGCCGGCCTCGACACCGCTTTCTTCGGCGGCGCTGCCGGGCTGGACCTCACCGACCAGGACACCGCTGGCATTGGCCGGAAGGTTGAGCTGGTCGCGCAAGTCGGGGGTCAGCGGCTCCAGCGACATGCCGACCGGACTGGCCTGGGAGGCGTCGGCCGGGGCCGCGCTGGCAAGCTTTTCGCTTTCCTGATTGCGGATGGTGACGTCGATTCGCCGCGAATGGTTGTCGCGCCAGACCGTGACGCCGACGGTCTTGCCGGCGGGAGTATCGGCCACGGCCATGGCGAGATCGCGCGCATCCTTGATCGGCTTGCCGTCAAAGGCGGTGATCACATCACCCTGTTGCAGATTGGCGTGGGCGGCGGGCGAGCCGTCGGTGATGCTGTCGACCAGGACGCCGTCGGCGCTGCTGAGGCCGGCGGCCTTGGCCAAGGCGGGGGTCAAGGGCTGCATCGCTATGCCGAGCCAGCCGCGCGTAACTTTGCCATGCTCGCGCAACTGGGCGACGATGCTCTTGGCGACATTGGACGGAATGGCGAAGCCGATGCCGACACTGCCGCCGCTGGGCGAATAGATCGCGGTGTCGATGCCGACGACCTGGCCGGTCTGGTTGAACAGCGGGCCGCCGGAATTGCCGGGATTGATCGGGGCGTCGATCTGCATGAAGTCGTCATAGGGGCCGGAATTGATGTTGCGTCCATGGGCCGAGATGATGCCGGCGGTGACGGTACCGCCCAGGCCATAAGGATTGCCCACCGCGATCACCCAATCGCCTTCATGCGCATTGTCGGAATCGCCGAAGGCGACATAAGGCAGGGCATGGCCGGCATCGATCTTGAGCAAAGCCAGGTCGGTTTTGGAATCGCGGCCGATCACCCGGGCCTTGAACTTGTCGCCATCGGTGAGGGTGACGGAGACGTCGCGGGCGCCCTCGACCACATGGTTGTTGGTGACGATATAGCCGGCGGGATCGATGATGAAGCCGGAGCCCAGGGCGCGCTGTTCGGGCATCTGCAATTGCATGCCGCCCTGACCGCCGCGCTGGCCAAAATAGCGGCGCAGCATGTCGCCGAACGGGCCTTGCAGATCGGGCATCTGCTGTGGGCCTGCCTCGGCGCCTTCCCGGGCGGAGGGGCCGGAAATGGTGGCGATCTGGACAACCGCCGGCTTGACCTTGGCTGCCAGGGTGGAGAAACCGGGCTGCGGATTGGTGGGAACGACCGTGATCGGCGGGCTGGAGGCGGCGAGGGATTCGCCGGAAAGGGCGAGGACGGCGCCGCCGGCGCCCAGCACCGAGCCCAGCAATAGCGCGGCCGCGATGCGGCGGGGACTGCGCGAAGAATTGTCGAATGGCATGATGTGCTCCTTTGCGAAAAACTGAAAAATCGGCGCTGTGGCGTCGCGTTGACAGTTATCTAAGTGCGCTGGATGGAGATTGAATGGATCGCGGATTAAAAATTGTCAAAGTCGCGAGAGGGACCGCGGTTGGTCAAAGCTTTGCCGGACTCTTGCCATGATTTCGCCGCGAAAGTCTTTGTACGGAGGAACGGCGCCTGGAAGGCTACATTCCGCCCATGCCGTTCATGGTTCCCATGTCGCTTGCCGGAGGCGGCATCCGGTTGCCGTCGCGCAGGTAATCCTGCGCCATGCGCGACTGGTAATCGGCATATTGGATGCGCAGAGAATCAAAGAAGTCATTGTGCAGAGCGAGAAAGCGGTTTTTTGCTTCCGCCGGCGCGAGCGTTCCGGCGGTGATGGCCTCGGAAAGGGTTTTCACCTTGGCAAGAAAGGCGTCGAAGGAATGGGTGTCGCGCAAGCGGATGGCGGCGACAAGGGCGCGGTCCGCGGCCAGCACGCAATCGATGCTGTCGGCCAAGGTCTTGTAGTCGGTGCGGGCGGCGCAGGCGGTCCAGCCCTGGCGAAAATTGGCTTGGGCCGTGGTCATCGCCGTAAGATCAAAGGGCGGCACGTCGAAAGCGCAGAAACCGGCAAAACACAACGCCGCGATGATCGCTCTTTCCCGCATTCCCGACCTGCGTTCTGGGTGCGGTGAGGATCGCGCTTTGGACGCGGCTTGTCATCGGGCGCCAGGCGGGTGGGCGCCGGTTTACCGCGTAATTCGGCTGGAGGATTTCTCTCGGCGGGTGGACCCGCGCCCCTATTCGCCCACCGCGACCTTGGCGCCGTCGGTGAGCTTTTCGAAATTGTCGATGGCAACGCGGTCGCCCGGTTCCAGACCGGCACGGATGGCGATGTTCTGGCCATTCTTGGCGCCCGGCGTGACGGCGCGCACTTCCACCGTGTCGTCGGGCTTGATGAGAAAGACGCTGGCGTTTTCCCCCACGCCCTGCAGGGCCGCGGCGGGAATGAGCACGCCATGGGAGACCGGCGTCTGGAGCGCTTTGCCCTCGGCCAGAAATGAGACACGCGCGCCCATTTGGGGCAGGATGCGCTTGTCCTTGAGGCCGATGGCGATGCGCACCTTCACCGTGCCCTTGGATTGATCGGCGGTGGGAATGACCGCGATGACCGAGGCGGGAATCTCCCATTCGGGATAGGCGGTGAGGGTGATGGTGGCCTTTTGTCCGGGGGTCACGCGATCGATATAGTTTTCGCTGACATCGACATCCACTTCCAGCGAATCCATATCGACGATGGTGGCGATGCCGGTGCGGGTGAACCCGCCGCCGGCCGCCGCGGGGGCGACGATCTCGCCCACCTGCGCGGCCTTGTCGGTGACGACGCCGGCAAAGGGAGCGCGGACGACGGTGTCGTTCTCATTGCTGGCGGCCTGGGCGACCGCGGCGCGGCTGACATCCACGGCCATGCGGGCGGAATCGAATAGCGATTTCTGGGTTTGCAGCGCGTCGTCGCTGATGGCGCCCTGGTCGTGCAATTTGCGATAGCGTTCGTAGGTTGGCGTGATGTTGGCGAGCGTGGTTTCGGCCAAATGCTGGGACGCCAGAGCGGTGTTGAGCGCGGCGCGATAATTGGAATCGTCCAGCCGGGCGACGATCTGCCCGGCGTGAACCTGTTCGCCTTCCTCCAGATCGGCCTCCACCAGCTTGCCCTGTATTTTCGCGGAAAGCGTGGCGGCGCGGCGGGGGATGACGTAGCCGGAGGCATCCAGCGAGGAGGCGGCAGAGGCGGCGTCGGACTGGGCGGTGGCGACATGGACCGGGATGCCGCTGGCCGGCCAGAAGCGCCAAGCCGCGTAACCGCCGGCACCCAACAGGACCAGGACCGCGGCGGTGACATAGAGCCAGCCGCGGCGCGGTGGCGATGGTGCCGCGCGATGGATTTTGAGGGCGTCGAGAGAAGGATTGGTCATGCTGCCCCGATCATGTTGCGCGCAAGGCCGTGGCGACCGGCATTCGTACCGCGCGCAACGCGGGCAAGAATCCGCCGACAAGGCCTAAAAAGCAAGCAAAGATAAGTCCGGTGAGAACCAGACGGAATGTGATGGAAAGCCGTATCACCAGCCCGCCCATGGAATGCTGGGCGCCGTTGAACGCGAGCCATGCCAGCGCCATCCCGATGGCCGCCCCCACCACGGCCAGCAGCATGGCTTCGACCAGCACCGAAGCGAGCACGGCCCCACCGCCGAAACCGAGCGCCCTGAGGGTCGCGATCTCCAGGGTGCGAAGCTGCACGGCATTGAACATGGTGTTGAAAGCGCCCAGCAAGGCGCCAAAGCCCATGATGCCGCCCACCAGCCAGGCGACGGTGGTCAGCAGGGTGGTGAGGCTCTTCCAGTCGTTGGCGAGATAGTCGCGCTCGCTCTTGACGTCGACGCTGAGCTGAGGATTGGAGGTGAGGGCGCTTTTGAAATGGGCGAGCGCGGCCGGCGAGGTGAGCAGGACTTGTTCGCTCTTGTAATTGTCGTCGCGCTGGGAGGCCAGCAAAGTGGCGGCGTCGGTGAGAATCTCCGATTCATGGGTGTCACCGTTGGAGGTGAAGATCCCCGTCACCGTCCATTCGCCGCCCGGCAGGGCAATTTTTTGCCCCAGCACCAGGCCCTTGAACATGTCCGAAGCGGCGCGCCCGGCGATCAGTTCATATTTGCCCGGCTGGAACATGCGGCCCTGGATCAGCTTGACGTCCGGAAAGACCGCCATGCCTTGCGGTCCCACACCGCGCATGGTGATGAAGGCATCGAGCCCGTCGGATTTCTTGGCAATGGCGGCATAGGCGAGACTCTGCGGCGAAGCGGCGGGGCGGCCATCCGGCGCGCGGGCAATTCCCGGCGCATCGGCAATGGTGATGCTGTCGGCATGGGTGATGGTGCTGCCGAATTCGCCTTCCGTGCCTTTGGAAAGCACCACGGCGCGGTCGGCCCGGCCCATATCGATGACGCCGGAAAGCCCTTCGGATAAGGATTGGACCGAAACCATGGCGCCGATGGCGCAGGCCATCCCCACCACCACCACCAAGGCCGCGCCGCGCCGCGCCGGAAGGGTGGAGAGGCCCAGTCTGATCACGGTGAGGAGTTGCTCCATCTTTTCCCCTAGCGGCGCAGTGCATCCACCACACTGAGGCGGCGGACTTTCATGGCGGGAAAATAGGCTGCAATCGCGGCCATCACCAAAGCGGCGGCCAGGCCGAACTCGAAGGACGACCAGGGCAGAAGCAGGATGGAGGCGATATTCTGGGAGCGCGCGGCGACCAAGGGCATGATGGCCTTGACCAGCAGCAGGCCGGTGAGGCCGGCGAACAGGCAGAGGAGCACGGCTTCCGCCAGCACCAGGCCCAGCACCGCGCCATCGGAGAAGCCCACCGTCTTCATCACCGCGAATTCCGGTATGCGCTCGCGCACCGACTGCATCATGGTGTTGCCGGTCAGGAACAAGAGCATGAAAAGCACCGCGCCGATGACGGCATGGGTGAAGAAATTCACGTCGCCCAAGGACCGCAGATTGGCCTGGGCGCCGGTGCGCTCCGACCCGGAGCGGGTGGGGTAGGGGGAATTGAGGAACAGATTGTCGATGGCCTGGGCGACCTGGGTGGCCCTTTGGGGGTCCTTGATGATGATGAGGAAACGGTCGGACTTGCCATTGCCCTTGGCGCGGCGGTCATCGAGATAGCGGTAATTTCCGATGAACCAGAAGGACTGGGTGGGGTTATTGGCATCGTCGACCACCGCGATGATGTCGAAGGTCCAGACTTTCGAGCCGTCCTTGGTGGGGATGTTGGAGATCAAGGGAATTTTGTCCCCCGCCTTCCAGCCATATTGTTTTGCCAGGGAGACGCCGACAATGGCACCCTGGCGGTCGCCCAGCATCGCGTCGATATCGGCTTTCTTCGCCAGGACTTCCGGGCGCACGGCAAAGAAGCGGGCATCGGTCATGATGACGCCCATGCCGTTCTTGGGCTCTTTGTAATAGCCGCCCAGACCCATGCGCGGCGCCACGATCTTGACGCCGGACACCGCCTGGATCTGCGTCTGGTAAGCCAGCGGCACGGGGGTGCCGAATTTCGGATCGGCAAAGAGCCGGTCCAATCGCGAGGTGGCCAGGATATGGTCGAAACCGCCGCTGACGCCGGCCAGAATCCCGAAGAGAATGAAGGCCACCACCACCGACAGAAAGGTCAGGATGGTGCGGGTTTTCTTGCGCCAGAGGCCGGCCCAGACCAGAGGGAGATATTTCATGAAGAAGCCTAGGTGGCTCGGATCGCTGTGGCCACCGGCAGGCGGGCGGCGCGGATGGAGGGAAGCAGGCCCCCGATCAAGCCGACGACCAGAGCCCAGACGATGCCGGTGATCACCAGGCCCGGCGATACCGTCATGTAAAACACATTGGCGCCCACGGCTTTTTGGTTGCCGTCAAACATCGCCCAGGCGATGGCGGCGCCGATCAGGGCCCCGGTCACAGCCAGCAGCAACGCCTCGGATATCACCGAGATGATGACGGCGGATGAGCCGAAGCCGATGGCGCGCAAGGTGGCAATTTC
Source organism: Alphaproteobacteria bacterium (assembly GCA_025924715.1). GTDB lineage: Bacteria > Pseudomonadota > Alphaproteobacteria > Micropepsales > Micropepsaceae > Rhizomicrobium. The sequence goes on along the minus strand of JAICHV010000001.1, from coordinate 96,044 downwards.
ACGGGTGCGGGCGCCGACCGCCGCATACATGGTGTTGAGGGCGCCGAACATCGCCCCGATCGCCATCACCGCGCCGATGACATAGGCGATGCCGTCGAAGATCGCCGCTTGCTGCGCGATCTGGCGGGTATAATAAGCCGATTGGCGTTCCACCGAGGCCGGCAGCGCCGGATTGGTGGTGACGGCGCGGCGGAAGGTTTCATAGGCCGAAGGTGCGGTCAGGCGCACCTGAATGCCGTTATAGGTCGTCTTCTTGTTGGCGGTCATGGCGGTGTCGAGATCGCTGAAGAATTCGCCTTCCAGAAAATTGCCCTTGGTGGTGAAGACGCCGACGATGGGCCATTGCCCGTCGGGAAGCGTGACCTTGTCACCCACGGATGTGCCGGTGAATTGTCCCTGGGCGGAGCGGCCGACGATCAGCTCGCGGGAGCCGGGACGGAACATACGCCCCTCCACCAGCTTGAAATCGGGCCGAAGCGCGATGCCTTGGGGCCCCATGGCGCGCAGCAGCATGGTGCCGTCCAGGCCGTTCAGTTTGCGCCGCATGGGAATGTTGATCAGAACTTCCGGATCGGCCAAGGGCTTGCCGGCGCCGTCCTTGGCCACGCCGGGCGCGTCTGAGATGGTGGCGAAGCCGGATCGGGGCAGGTTGCTTTGCTGTTCGTTCTGCGCCGAAAGCGAGAACACGATGGCGTTGCCCGGGTCGCCGGCGCCCACATAGGCGCTGACAATGCCCACGGTAAAAGACATCATCGACAGCATCACGCCCGTCACGCAGGCCATACCGATCACGATCACCAGCGATGGCCAGAAGCGGCCCTTCAGGCTTTTAAAATTCATCGCGGTCACGGCGATTATCTGCTTCAGCATGGTTCAGCGTCCTGACAGAGCGGTGGCCACGTCGAGGCGGGCGATGCGGGTGGCGGGCAGCACGGCGCTGACCAGCGCCACCAGGGCGGCAAAGAACAAGGCGATGCCGTAGACCGCGGGGGACATATAGGGCGCGGGAAAACCGACATTGGGCGGCAGCAGACGGGGAAAGATCGCGGCCAGCCAGGTGGCCAGGGCCAGGCCGATTGCGGCGCCGGCCAGGCAGGGAACGGCCGCTTCCGCGAAGACCAGCGCCATCACGCCGGAATCGGAAAAGCCGACGGTCTTGAGCACGGCGAATTCGGGGATGCGCTCGCGCACCGACTGGGCGATGGAATTGCCGGTGAGGAACAGGATCATAAAGAGGCCCGCCCCGGCGATGGATTCCATGATGAAGGGAAAATCGATGCCATTGCCGCCGCCGGCGCCATTCTCATAAGCGGTTTTCTCGGTGATCGAGTTGGTGGGCGTGCCGGAATTGGCGAAGGTCTGGTCGATCAGCTTGGCGATGGCGTCGCCGCGTGCGGGATCGGCCACAAGAACACGAAAAAAGCCGCCGGTGTTGCGTTCCGCGGGGATGCGCGATTCATTGTAATAAGTGAGATTTCCGACGGCGAAGCCTGCCGGCGAGGTCTCCATATCCGGCACAATGCCCAACACCGTGAAGGCCCAGGTCTGGGTGCCGTCGGCCCGACGGATGCTGGGCGCCTTGATGGGAAAAACATCGCCTTTTTTGAGTTTCAGGCGCCGGGCGAGGTTGCGGCTGAAGAAGGCTCCGGTGCGATTGGCGGCCAGTTGCTCATATTGCGCCGCGGTGAGTGGCAGCTCGGGCCAGACCTGATACATGGCGCCATCGATCATCTGGACCCCCACATTGTTGCGCGGGTTTTGGTAATAGCCCCCAACACCTCCCTGGTTCGCGACATGGGTCACGCCGGGCACGCGGGCGAGCTGGTCCAGCATGGAATAGGGCAGGCCGCCGGCAAAGCGCGAACTGACATAGATGCGATCGGCGCGGGCGGTATCGACCAGATGGCTCAGGCTGGCCCGGAAGCCGACCATCGCTCCAAACAGGGCGAAGGCCACCACCACCGAAAGCAGAGTGAGAAAGAGGCGTACCGGCTTGCGCCGCAGTGCCGCCCAGACCAGCGGGAGATATTTCACGCGAGTTCCTTTTCCGCCAAGGCGCCTTTGTCGACATGGAGGGTGCGGGAGGCGTAGTCGGCGGCTTTTTGGTCGTGGGTGACCATGATGATGGTTTTTTTCTGCTGGCGGTTGAGCTGCTGGAGCAGATGCAGGATGTCGTCGGCCGATTGGCGGTCGAGGTCGCCGGTGGGCTCGTCGCAGAGCAGGATCGAGGGATCGGTGACGATGGCGCGGGCGATGCCGACGCGCTGCTGCTGACCGCCGGAGAGTTCGCCAGGTTTGTGCTGGGCGCGCTCAGTGAGGCCGACGACGCCAAGCGCGACATCGACATGACGGCGCCGCTCGGCTTTGGAAAGATTGGTGAGCAGCAGGGGCAGTTCGACATTGGCGGCGGCCGACAGCATCGGCATCAGATTGTAGAACTGGAAGACGAAGCCGATATGGCGGGCGCGCCATTTGGCGAGCTGGCCGCCGGAGAGCTTTTCGAGATGTTCGCCGGCGACGACGACTTCGCCGCTGTCGGCGCGGTCGAGGCCGCCGATCAGGTTGAGGATCGTGGTCTTGCCGGAGCCCGAGGGGCCCATCAGGGCGAGAAATTCGCCCTCCGGCACCGAAAGGTCGAGTTTGTGCAGGACTTCGACCTGTTCGCGCCCGCGGCGATAGGCCTTGATAACATGACGGATTGAGACAGCGTCCATACCATTCTCCAAGCTGTGAATTGCTGGTGAAACGACGGCACGAAGGAACGCAAAGGAATCGGCAGCACACGCCGGTGGCGAAAAGAAAACCTGTGAACCTGTTGGCCGCTATTGGCCGATTTGGATGCAGAGGTTTCTTGACAGCCGGCGCATAATCTATACCGTGTAGATGAAATGGCAAGTCCGGTTTCCCTGGGACAGTTCGAGCAGATCGTGCTCACGGCGGTGTTGTCGCTGGGCGACAATGCCTATGGGGTCACCGTGCATGACAAGGCACAGAGTCTTTCGCGGCCGCGCAAGATCAGCCTGGGCGCCGTCTATGCCACCTTGGACCGGCTGGAAGACAAAGGGCTGATTTCATCCTGGCTGTCGGAGCCGACGGCGGAACGGGGCGGGCGTTCGCGCCGCCATTACCGGTTGGAAAAACCCGGCGAACAGGCCTTGCGCGAGTCCGCCGGGATGGCGCAGCGCATCATCGAGAGTATTGCCCAGAGCTGGGGAGGCCTGACATGGAAGGCCGGGCGCTGAACGGTCCGCCTCCCGGTTTGGAAAATGTCGTTCTGTTTTTGATTCCCCCTGCCGCGCGCGAAAGCGTCGCCGGCGATTTGTGGGAATTGTATCGCGGGCCAAGCCAATATGTCTGCGATGCGCTGGGCGCGATCGTCTTCATCGTCGCCAGCCAGGCGCGGCGCAATCTGGATTTCCCCGTGCTGGCGGTCAAAGGCATATTGCTGTTTACGCTGATGCTCGGGTTTTCTTCCCGGCAGGAAGCGGCCGCACTGACCGCGTCGATCCTGGCTTTGATGGTGCTGGGCGGCGCCTACCAAAGCGGCGGCCGGCCCTCGCCGCGGCTGGCCATGATCGAGGCGGTTCTGGCGGCGGGTGGTGCGGCGGAGCTTGCCGGGTTGGTGGCGGCGCATGCGGTCAAGCCGGGCTTGTCGGAGATGCCTTATTTCACGTTTTTGGGCCCTTATATGGTGCCGCTGCTGTGTCTGGTGCGGACGGCTTTGGTGCGTTGGGGCGATCGCGGAAACCGCGGCATCCGGCGCGAGCTTTCGGTGGACGAAGTGCGATCCGATTACCGGCTGTTCGAGCGGCGGGTCGCGCGGCGCAATCTTGTCGAGATCCTGGCACTGGTGTCGGCGTCGATCATTCTGGCGCGCATGCCGTTTGCCACGCCCGCCTATCTGATGGCCGCACTTTATCTGTTGGTCGACGGCGCAGTTCGTCCGGCGCCCATGCGTGCCAGCTTTTCAGGACTGCGGTGTATGTTCCAGGAGCAAATGGCGCGGCAGCATCGGATACGGTGTCTGGTGTGGTGGCTGTGGTTCGTGCCGCCGGTGCTGACGCTGCAAAAGAACTTTGGCGGCACCAGGCCGCTCTTCCTGCTGAGCGGCATGGCCGCGGCGCTGCTGGTCGGCTTCTTCATCGAATCCCTTAACCGGGAAAGGCGGGGGCGAATCCTGGAAGAGATCGGGGATTTGACCTTGGCGATCGAACGTTCGGGCCCCTGACCGGCGGGTGTCGAGTCTTTGTCACAGTCCTGCATAATGCGCCGGGTAGCCATTTTAATGTGGGAACCAAGTCCGCGACCGTGGGTTGTTCGCGTGGGGCCCCCCATGGAGATCATATGCGCGTTCTTATTTCCGCTATTCTGGCGGCTTGTTTGTCTGCAACCGGCGTCATGGCCGACGGCGCCGGCGCCGTTGGGCCTTTGGCCCCTGGCAAACCGGCTGGCGTTGTGAAGGCTCAAAGCGGCGATAACACGATACTTTATATACTGGGCGCGGGTGTCGTCATCGCGGGCATCGTCCTGGTGGCCAGCAATGGCGGCAATGACCATCCGACCGGCACCACCACCTCCGGCACCACATCTGGTACCAACCCCTGACGGGGGACGCAGAGGCCTTTTGGGCGCCTCCTGTCCGAATTAAGACTTTCATTTACCCTGTTTGGGGTATGGTGGGTCGATTGATTCGGGGGATTTTATTATGCGCCTGTTATTTGTCTCAGCGATTGCCGCTTGTTTGTGCACCAGCAGCGTCATGGCGGCCGACGTCGCCACCGGGCCCCTGGCCCCCGGCAAGCCGGCCGGCGTGCAGCAGGCGCAGCGTGGCGATAACACCCTTCTCTATGTTCTGGGTGCGGGCGCGGTGATCGCCGGCATCGTGCTGCTGGCCAATAACGGCAGCGACAAGAGCGCCGCCACCACGGGCACGAACCCGTAAGATTGGATCTGTTTTCGGCGCAAGCGGCGCGTTCCTGCAAGGGGGCGCGCCGCAATGCTTTGTGGTGGGCGCGCCGCAGGTCGGATGGTTTGTGCATAAGAAGCGGGTTGCGTTTGACCTTGCTCTAAAAGCGGCGCATCAATTTTCCTACGGTGCATGATTGCGCCAGACGCCCCGCCAGAGCGGGTTTTCCATTTCAGCGACGTGTCGCGTAAAGCCGGTTGCGTGCAAGGCGCCGCCGAATCTTCGCCCGCTCAGCCATTCAAACAACCGTTGGGAGAGCCGCATGCAATCGGCGCATGATCAGGTGGAAGTTCTGCTGGAGCGGCTGCGCGGGCGGGCGCGGGATCCGGAAGTCGACAAGCTGAGCGAGCAGATCAGCCTTTTGTGCCGCGGTTACATGGAGCCGGCGGGGGAAGACGTGTTGCCGGGTGTGCGGCTAACCCCCAACGAGAGCAGCCTGTTCGCGCTGCTGAAGCGGCGGTTGGGGCAACCGGTCAATCGCGGGGCGCTGCTCGACGCGGCGGCATTTCATCATGGCTGGGACAGCGAGCCGATGCCCAAGGTGGTGGATGTTTATATCTGCCGGCTGCGGCGCAAGTTGAAGGACACCGGCTTTGCCATCGAGACGGTTTGGGGGCGTGGGTACCGGCTGACCGGTGAGCGAACCTGCAGTTCGCATGTGGGGTAAGCCATGCCCGCGCGGAACGCTTCCAAGGAAGGCGCGGCTTTGCGCCAGAAGATCAAGGCCGAGCAGATCATCGAATGCCTGGCGGCGCATGTGAAGGGCAAGGCGGAGATGACCGCAACCCAGATACGGGCGGCCGAAATCCTGCTTCGCAAATGTCTGCCCGACATGGCGAGCGCCCTGATCGAGCCCGATGGGCCGGCCGCCACGTCTTATCGTATCGAGCGCACCCTTGTTGATCCAAAAACGTAATATCGCCCGCGTGTTTGCGCCGCTGCTGATGCCGGCGCGGTACAAGGGCGCCTATGGCGGGCGGGGCAGCGGCAAGTCGCATTTTTTCGGCGAGCAATTGGTGGAGGATTGCCTGCAGCAGCGCGGGTTGCTGGCGGTGTGCATTCGCGAGGTGCAAAAGACTCTGGCGCAATCGAGCAAGCGGCTGATCGAGCACAAAATCAAGACGCTGGGCGCCAGCAGAGAATTTCGCGTGTTCAAGGATCGGATCGAGACCCCGGGCGGTGGGCTGATCATTTTTACGGGCATGCAGGATCGCGCGGTGAACAACAGCGCCCGCCAGGTGCTGGCCGATATGCGGAGCATGGCCAATGACCTGGTGTGGTTTGCGTACGGGATCGGGGATGGGCCGGTGGCGCATGCCTATGCCTCGGCGACTTCGACCATCGTGGCGGGAGCGAATGTGACCGCGGTGTATCATGCGGGGAGGCGGGTGCGGGCGGTGGGCGCGACCACGGGTACGATCTATGGGTCGATATCGTCCAGCTCCTACAGCGCGCCGAATACGACGGTCAATTACACCTGGGATTCGGGATCGCTGGCGAATGAGAGTCTGGTGATTTCGATCAGCCAGTCTCCAGTCACGGGGGCGCCTGTCGGGCAAAATTGCATTCCAGGGCTACAAGCTGGCACCATCAATTGGGTAGCTGCTGGCGGGACTGCCGACGCCATTACCGCAACCTATTCCCCAGCCCTTACGGCCCTTGGGGACGGGCAATTCTGCTTCGTGCGAGCAAGCGCGGCCAACGCCACCACAGCCCCGACATTCGCGCCAAATGGGCTCACGGCGCACACTATCACAAAGAAGGGTGGCGCGCCTTTAGCAGTGGGCGATATCCCCGCAGCCCTGGCAGAAATCATCCTCCGCTACAATCTGGCGAATACGCGGTGGGAACTGATAAACCCTGCCGCTAGTAGCGAGTTTACAAGCGGTACCTTTACGCCGACAGATAATAGCGGCGCGAGCTTGTCGTTGACCACTAATTTCGTTTATCGAAAACATGCTACTTTCTATTTGTTTTGGGGGGAACTCACATATCCGTCCACTGCGAACGGAAACGGTGCTGCGCTCGCAGGTCTTCCTTTTACATCGAAATCAAACACGTTCGCGGTCGCCGGATGGTATACGCCTATCAATTTCACCAATGGGTCTTGGGGAGGCGCATTAATGTACCTTAGTGCAAACCAAAACGCCACAACCGGCACATTTAGAGACGCTGGTGGCACGCAGCCTGCTAATTCTGTGTTTTCCACTTGGCGTATGTACTTAATTGGGAGTGTGCCGCTATGACAATCGGAAAAAAATTCATCCTACGTTCGACGCAACCATCGCAAGAAGACGGTTCGGTTCTCTGTTTATTTAGCAAATCAACCTTCGTAGATGGCGTCGAACAAAAGGGCGCGGAAGGACACATTCTTGTTATACCGCGCTACGTTGGCGCGAATGCAGACATTCCGTCCGATCTTCCATATCTTCGCAGGCAACTTGACCTCTCGGCTGACGATCTTGGCTTTGAGCATTGCAGCGATGATGATTGGCAAACCATTTTTGCTGTCTGCCAACTGGCTTGGAAACCGCCGCCTGCCGATTAACAGGCCGGCTAAGGAATTGGCCTGGAAGCGCAGCCCTGATGTTCACCTACATCCCAGCTCATCCCCGGATGCTAGAGGATGGAAAGCCCATCGCGGGCGCTATTATATAGCGGGCGCGGGCCAGGGTTGAACAATCCAGCTTTGGAAGCCATGGGCAATTTCGGCCCGATCCCGGCCGGCAATGAAAGCTGGTCCCGCAATTGCTCAAGACCAGCTGCATCGGTAGGGCTCGAATTCGTCGAGCATGGCCTGGAAATTCTCCAGATATTTGCCGGCACTGTTACCGAGGGCGAACTCCCGCCCCAGCGCGACCTGGCTGCCAATTCGTTCCGGATTATCCAGCACGAATTCAACGCCGTCGGCGATGGAAGCAGGGCGGCGCGGATCGACGTAGACGGGAGCCTGGCCGTTCACGGCTCGCGCGCCGGTGATATCGGACAGGATAACCGGACATCCAAGCGCCATGGCTTCGAGCGGTGGTAAGTTTTCCGGTCCCTGGAAACTCAAAAAGGCCAGTGCCCGCGCCTCCCGATAAAAGGCGAGAATATCCTCATAGGGCACGAAGCCGCAAAAATGAACAGCATCGTCAAGCTCTAGCCCGTGACAGACCGCCTCGACATGGCTGCGATTGCCGTGATCGCTGCCGGTAAGCACCAGGGAAATGTCACGCCCACGCTGCGCCTTGAGGATTTTCAACGCATGCAGAAGATTGATGTGATTTTTGTGTGACCAGAACTGCGCCGGATAGAACAAAAAGTCATTTTTAATCGCATATTTCTTCCGGACGTCGCGCGTGGCTTCCACAGTCAGTTTTCCGGTGGCGATGTCGATGGCTTTTTGCGGGGTGGGAAAAGGCAGAACGTAGATGTTTTCGGGTAAAACACCATAGAAATAGCCCACCTGCCTTTTTGCTTCCTCCGAACCGACCGTTACGATGGCAGCACGCTGGGCCGCTTCGGCATAAACTTGTTCGCGGATTCGCCACTGGCCGCCATGGCTGACTTCCGGGAAAAACGTTTGCACCCGGTGCTGTAGGTCGAAGATATTGAAAATGTACGGCACGTCCAGATAAAGCGGGTCAAAATTATTGAACCAAAGCAGATCAAATTTGCGGCGCAGTATTTCGGCTTCTAATCGTTGTCGAGGCGGTGTGACGATATATTTGGTTTCATAAGGTATGCCGACCATCCGGCAAAATTTGCGAACCGGCCGAACCGGAAATCTGAGATCGGCAACCGGATCGGGTGGTGGCGTGGTCACCAATTCGAAGCGATGGCGCCCATTCAAGGCGGCCGCGGCCCGCTCCAGATCGTCGCGAAGAACGAAGCCGCCGCCCAGACTCTCCGGCACGCCTGTCGTGTAGATGCCGATTTTCATGCGCGTTTCTAAAGTGCCGGATCCAGCGTGCCGCCGGCTGCAGAGGCCGGAAGTCGGTTTGAAGTTGCGGGCAATTGATAAGGTCTTTCGATTGGGTCGTAAAGGAAATTATCTGCTTGCGGGGTGTCCATGGCGTTCCTTCACCAGATCTTTCAGGATATCGATGGCTGCTACAGCTCCAAACGCGCGGCGTTTTTTGTGTTCGTGGCGTTGTTCGTGGGGATTGCCGTTCTTCTGTGCTTCCATGCGGTGGATGCGGCCGCGGTGCCGGTGCTGCAGGCAAGTCAGGACCGTGCCGCAGACCTGATCAAATGGCTGGGTGGGTTCATCGTTTCGGAGCAGGCGGCCAAATTCGCGCCCAAACGCGAGCCCTGAATGCAGCCCCTCGCCAATAGGTGCTCGGGGCTTCGGGTGCCGCGCAACCGCAAACTCATTCCATGGGAAGTTTGAAAATGTTGGCAGGCTTGTGGAACGCCGCGGGCAAAGCCCTTGGCGGGATTTATGGCTATGCCGCCGTGGCGGCGGTGGCCGGAATCATTGGCGCGGGCGGCACCTGGCGGGTGATGGCGTGGCGCGCGGCCGCGGCCGAATTGGGCGCCGCGCGGCAGGCCGTTCGGCTGGTCGAGCATCAAGCCAATATCACCTACACCATCGCGGTGAATTACGAGGCGGTGCGGCTGGCCGATACCACCGCCACCAACCATTTGCTTGAGGAGGTTCCTGTTCATGTCACGCCCGAGATCGATATTGCTTATCCCGTGCCTTGCGGCTTTGTCCGCCTGTTCAACGCCGGCGTCCATGACCCCGTACCCGATGGCACCTGCGGAACTGATGACGCGTCCTCCGGAATTGCACTCTCTGAAGTTGCCCAAGCCGGCGTCTGGAACGACGGCGCCTATGACGTCTGCGCCGCACAATTGACCGCGCTGCAGGATTGGATCCGGGCGCAACACGATCTTTCGAAGGGGCAATAGATGGCATGGATGGACGAAGACAGGCCGGGCCGCATCATGCGCAGCTTTCAATCGCCGGGAGCGGTTGTGACCTATCGCGCCTTTGTCGGCATCATGGCGACGGTGATCGTGACCCTGCTGATGGTGATCGGAAACAATTTGCAGGCGGGGGTGTCGGAACTGCAGCGGAGCATGACCCGCGTCACCGCGGCCGTGGCGCGCAACAGCGGACGGCTGGACGATCAGAACGACCGCCTGGGGCGGATGGAAGGTTCGGTGGACGGCCTGGCGCAGCAACAGACCGTGCTGGACCACCGCGTCACGGTGCTGGAAGCGCGAGAGGGTGGGCGCTGATGACCAGGGCGGTGGATCGGAGGGATAGCCATGTCAAATTTTGACTTCGACGATATGCGCCGGCAATTGTATGCGCGGCTCGGCGCCGCCGGGAATGACGTTACTCGTGGTGGCGATCCGGGAATTGCCGCCACGCTGCTCGGCCGATACGCCGCGAACCAGCAAGCGGCTCCGCCGCCCGGCCCAGCTGACGGGTTGCCACCGCTGCTTCAAGCCGCGGCACGGCAGGCGGTGGGGATGGACGCCGGCGGGGCAGTACCTATGGCCGGCCAAGGTATGGGGCCGGCGGTAGCGGCGGCTCCCGTCTCGCCGTTCTCAGCGGAATATCTGCAGGAGGTGAACAAACGGCTTGAGCAATCGACGGCAGACTCGAATGGCGCCCAAATAAGAGCTGCGGCGGGGCAGATACCGTTGGTGAATGGAAGGATGGTGGCGGGTGGAAACTACACGGTAAATTCCACAGACCGAAGATACCCGACCGATCCATCCTTTGAGCCAATCACCGCTGCGGCATTGACCGCGGCCATAAAGGAAATGAACGCGAAAGGACTAGTCCCTCAAATCAATAAAGGTTTCCGCAGCGCCGCTGAGCAGCAATACATACGGGATCATCCGGGCAAAAATCCAGTCGCCCAGGGACCATCATGGCATCAGGCGGGACGTGCTGTCGATATCAACCCCGGCGGCGTGGATTTTGATACGGTACGTGCTATCATGCAGGCACATGGGTTTACCTGGGGCGGCCGGTTCAACAGGGTCGATCCGCCCCATTTCCAATATGCGCCCCCTAGAACCAACCCGACTCCGTCCGTGATGGACGACGTGGGAGGAAATTGATGAATAGTCCTATTGCGATCGGCTGTATCACCGCCGTCCTGCTGGCCGGATTGGGCGGGAATGCCGCCGCCGCCCCGGGCCAGGTAAGAGATTATTCGAATATCTGCTACAACACCGAAAGCGGCGATATCCTTGGCACTGAAATCGGGCTGGTGGATATGGGGCGTGAGATGTATGTGACCTATCGCGTGACCGATGGCGGCTTTGTATCGATCTCCGTGGCCGAACTTACCCTTGACGACTACAAGAAGGCCAAAGCGGGTTCGCTGGAATTTGAAAGCGCCGATGCGCGCGCGCCCGGAACCTATCGCGGCCGTATCACTGACCGAGAGATCGTTCTTACCGCCGGGGGAATGACCAATACGGGCGATTACAATGACAAGGACCACAGCCCGATTCATCTCAAACGGGTGAAGCTGCCGTTCTATTATCCCGACTGCCATTGACGCGGCGATAAAAGGCTTGCGAACCGTGCTGTTTGCTGGCAGCGCACGCAGCCATCCGATTGGTGACGCGAAATCGCGCGGGAGAGGGTTTCATGCCGCTGCGCCTGACACCCGACATGCTCGCGGCCGGCTATGATTTCCTGCGCGAGACCCAGCCGTTCAAGGGCTGGAAACTGCCGCCGGCCGAAGAGGTTGGATTCGCGGTCATCCGCGCTTCTCATATTTTCGCCGATTGTGGCGTTGAGGATGGTGTGCCGGTGATCCGTGTCAGCGAGGCCAAGAACGGCCATAGCGTGACGGTACTGGCCACCCTGGCGCATGAAATGTGCCATGTGCGCCAGTTCATGGCCGGCGACAGCGGCAATCACAACGACATGTTTCGCCGCCTGGCGCGCGCCGTGTGCCGCGCCCATGGCTTTGATATTCGTTCGTTCTGAGCGGCGAACTTCTTACCGCTTACAAACATATTTCGTGATCCATCGGCAAAGGAAGGGCCACATGGCAAATCTCACATTGGCAGAGGTGAGGAACGGCAAGGCGATCCCGCAGCGCAGCGATACAGTGGGGAATCTGCGCTATATGGGTAGTGGAGATCCCTCGGACCTCGCCAATTACCGGCCCGTAGGCCAGGAAGGGGGTTCGAGCTTTTTGACAGGTTCAATTTTTGATTTTGATGGTACCGTTCCAGAGGGCGACGGAAACGAGTTGGGCGGATCAACAACTGATAATTCATCCTCTCCCTTCGGATCGCAATATCTGCGGGATATGAATGACCGGATATCCAAATCTGCGTTTGACGCCAGCAACGCCCAAGTAAGGGCCTCTACAAGTCGGATGCCACTCGTAAATGGGCGCATGCCGCCTGGCGGCAATTACAATCTTTAAAAAGATAGGTTCGTTTGACACCGACGCCACATTCGATCCAGTCTTTGCGGACGCATTAACGGGAGCGATTGGGGAGATGAACGCATTGGGCGTCAAACCGACCATTACCAAGGGATTTCGGACCGCTGCGGAGCAGCAGGCTCTTCGAAAGAATCCTGGAAATTATCCGGTCGCCAAAGGGGCATCTTGGCATCAGGCGGCACAGGCTGTCGATTTCGATCACTATGATCGGAATTTCCCGATTATCCACGCGATCATGGCGAAGCACGGCTTCGTGTGGGGCGGCGGATACGGCGATCCTGTCCATTTCCAATTGGCCCCAAAGGGGACCAATCCGGATTCATCCTTGCTGGACAAGGTCGGGGGAAATTAATGCGGCGATTGAGGGGGATGGCCAGTAGTGCCACAATCTTGTTGGGATCGGTGCTGTCGGTCCATGGAGCTCCTGCAACCGTCACGGTCTATTCCAATGTCTGCTACAACAGTGAGTTTGGCGATGTCCTTGGGACCAGAATAATTCTTTTGGATTTGGGACCCAAGGATAAGCAAATCCTTTATAGCGAAGCACAGGGCGGGGAGGGGATTCCCATCGTGCACCTGCTTACGCCGGATGACGAGAAAAGTTTAAAACAAGGCCGGTTGGATTTCCAACTTGACGATGGCGGTCGCTCATTTACCGTGCATGGTACAATTTCCAAAACTGCGATCGTGCTCAGTTCGGGCGGTTCATCAACGAATCTTGATGCCGAAGGTCGGCAAAAGTGGCCAATCCGCCTGAAGCGGATCGCCTTGCCAGAACGTTGGCCGGCCTGTTGATGCGCCGCCGGGGAAAACGAATTTAATCCCGAGCCGTAAGCTCCTTACCTCCAATCTCGCCGACCTTTTCCGGCACATCGGCACCCAGCGCTTTCCCTTGAATAAATCCGAATTTGCGTCCGCTGCCCGCGCCATCTCCCCTGGCGTGCGGGCGCGACACTGGCCCCGCCTTGATCCAGCGATGGATCGGCGGGGCCTTTTTTGTTGCCGATTATGGCCCGCGCTGCCGGATCAGTGGCCTTGCGCCTTGAGGCGTGTCGCCTGGGCGCATTCGTCGGCCATCTTGAAGTAACGCTGCACGCCATCGGAGCCGACGTCATAGGGATGGGCTTCGCCGGGCTGGCGGGCGGCAAGCAGCCGGACCTTGGTATAGGCGGCGTCGAACTCGCTGTGGTTGGACATCACGATGGAGGCGCCGGCCGCCGCGGCCGCCTTGGCCATTTTGCGCTGGGAGTCGATATATTGCGTCAGTCCGGGCACATCATTGACCAGCGGAATATTGGAGGTGCCGCCGGAATAGGCCACCACCAAGGGCTTGCCCTGGTCCTTGACGGTGAAAAGAAAGGACAGCGTTCCGGGGGTGTGACCGGGCGTGGTCAGAATCGTGACCGTGTTGGCGCCGACGGTGATCTTCTGGCCGTCGCCGGCCACGATGTCGCGTTTCGGATTGCCGCCGGGCATTTGGGTTTTGGCGATGGCATCCCAATCGGGCGCGCCCATCACCACATGGGCGCCCAGATCCTGCAGCATCTTGGCGCCTTCGTCATGGTCGCCATGGCCGTGACTGACAATGACATATTTCACGTCTTTGGGATCGAGGTGCATTTTCTTCAAGCCGTCGATGATCTCCGGCCCCGAGGCGTAATTGTAGAGGGTGTCGATGATGATGATGCCGTCCTTGTCGGTCAGCGCCCAGGACGAATGAACCTTGGTGCCCAGCCAAACCAGATTGTCGAAGACCTTGGCCGGCTCGGCATACCAGAGGGCGCGAGGCGGATTTCTTCCGCCCCCGCCGCCGCCCGGGCCAGCCCAGGGCGCCACGCATAGCCGTGCCAGCGTTCCGGTGAAATCGAAGCCCGCGGCCTGCTTGGCGGCGGCCAGATGGCCGTCATAATCCGGCGGCGGCGCCGCGCTGGGCGTCTGGCCCAGCGCGGTGGTGGCGACCAGGCAAGCGGAGGCGATAATCGCGGAGGAAAATTTCATGGCACGCCCTTTTTCAGCAGAGGTTTCTCCCCACCGCAACGATATACCCTAAGAGTGCGGGGGCAAAACCGAATACGCCGCCGGCCTTTCGTGCCGGACGCGCTCTGCTATGATTGCGGCAAAGTGGGAGGTCGACATGGCGCTGAAAGTGGTGGGTTCGGGACTTGGCCGCACAGGGACAAAATCTCTCCAATCGGCGCTGAATATTCTGGGCTTCGGCCCTTGCCATCACATGGTCGAAGTTTTTGCCCATCCCGAAACCATGTCGCTATGGGTCGCGGCGGGGTGCGGAAAACCGGATTGGGAGGCGATCTTCGCCGGCTATGCCTCGATGGTGGATTATCCCGGCGCCCATTATTGGCGCGAACTCGCCGCTTATTATCCGGATGCCAAGGTGCTGCATTCGGTGCGCGATCCCGACGAGTGGTTCGACTCCACCCAAGCCACCATCTTCTCGCCCCGCTCTCCGGCGCTGCAGCCCGGGCCGGCATCGGATTTTTTCGCCAGCTTCATGGGGCCGATGCGGGCGCATCTGCATGATCGCGCCTGGATGACCGATTATTTCCGCCGCCACACCGAAGCGGTCAAAGCGGCGATCCCGCCGGAACGCCTGCTGATCTATCAAGCGGGTCAGGGCTGGGCGCCGCTGTGCGAATTCCTCCGGGTTGGTGTGCCGGATGTGCCTTATCCGTCCGAAAACAGCCGCGCCGAATTCATTGCCCGCTTCAGAAACCCGTCGACGGCGCCGGCCGACTGAGATCTTGCCGACGGCCGTCAGCGGCCGGGCGCCACCAAACCGAAATAGGCGCCCTGGGGATCGAGGCATTGCACGATCCATTGTCCGCCGGGGACTTCGGTGGGGCCGTGCAGGATGGTGCCGCCGCCGGTCTTGACCCGCTCGACCGGGGCGTCGATGGACGCGATGTTGAAATAATAGCCCCAGGCGGGATGCGGCACGCCAGGCGGTTTGGTCATGATCCCACCCACAGCCGCCCCGCCGGTGGCGAAGAGTTGATAGGTGCCCATGGGACCCATGTCGTAACTCTCCGCCTTGGTCCAGCCGAACAGGGCTTCATAAAAGGCGAATGCGCCGGCGCCGTCACCGGCATAAAGCTCACGCCAACCGATCGTGCCGGGCGTTCCCACCGGCAGGGGTGGCGGCGCTTCCCTGGGGAAAGGTTTGGCGATCAGAAAACCCGCGCCTTGCGGATCGGCGACAACGGCAAAACGGATCACGCCCGGAACATCGCAGGGCGGGCGAACGATCTTGCCGCCCAGTTTTTCCAGTTTCGCCACAGCGGCATCGACATCGTCGACGCGGACATAACCGAACCAGCAGGGCGGCATGCCCTTGGCATGATCGGGGACCGGCATCAGGCCGGCGACGCCCTGGCCGCCCATCGTAAATAGAGTATAGGGCTGACCGTCTGCGCCGCCGGCATCCTGGGTTTGCCATCCCACCACGGCGCCATAAAAAGCGGCGGCCGCCTTGGTATCGGTGGTCATGACGTCGTACCAGAAGAATTCGCCTTGCATGCCTGCCTCGCGCTGGTGGGGCTTCATTTCGGCGCGCAATGCACCGCGAGTCAACGCCTAGGGAGCATTATCATCGTGTATGCCCCCCCAAGATATTGACGGCGTGTTCCCTATCCGGCTTCATGACCGAGGTGATTGCGGATCGATGCCGGCCAGCGCTTCGCGGGCCCGCCGCTGCCATTGTCGTGCCAGGCCTTTCATCTCCGTCATGCGCAGCAACTCGTCTTGCGTCGCGCCGCCGAAACTTATGATCTCCACCAGGCGGCTGAACGGAAAATCGGGATGCGGCCGGTTTTCCAGGCGCAGTTCGTCTCCGGCGCGGATGATGCCCGGCGCAAGCACGCGGTAATACCAGCCCGAGCGGCCGCTCCGCACCATGGCCTTGGGCATATGGCTGTCGTTGAAAGACAGCGCCAGCTTGAAGCAGGGTTGGCGCGGCT
The DNA here is from genome assembly GCA_025924715.1 of Alphaproteobacteria bacterium. Lineage (GTDB taxonomy): Bacteria > Pseudomonadota > Alphaproteobacteria > Micropepsales > Micropepsaceae > Rhizomicrobium. The sequence goes on along the minus strand of JAICHV010000001.1, from coordinate 79,683 downwards.
GGCAAACTTGCAGAAGCGCCGAGCCGACGGCATGGACGTCGCCGACGCAGAGCGCGGTTTCGTCCAGGCCGGCAATGGTGAGATTTTCCCCCATGGCGCCGCCGGTGAAGCGGCCGGCATGGCGGGGTAACTGCGCTTCCCATGACAGGTAATGCGCCTGCGCATAGCCATAAACCGCTTTGTCGGGGCCGCCATGCACCGCCAGATCGGCCTGGGCATCGCCGTCCAATCCCTTGGTCGTCACGCGCGCTTGCGGGACGCCGCGCTTGACGAAGCCGCTGGGTACCTGTTCAGGGCCGAGCGGCGCGACACCGCCGACTTGAACGGATGAGACAATGGGTGCAGGGGACATGCCGTCAGTGTACCGGATGAGATGGTCAATCGTCGATACGGCATGTTCGGGGCCAGCGATCTCGAAGCTTCCGTTTACGCCGCCGGCCATTTATTCATCGGACAAATACAAGCTGCGCACTGTAAACCTCGGGATCGGGAAAGACCGACGGTTCCAAAAAACGCGAGAGCAGGGTGAATCCATGCGCGGCCGCCAAGCTGTGCACATGATCCTCTCGCATCGTGCGCAGCGGGTGCGTTATGATTTCGTTCTCGAATCCATCCGGCACCTCGCCGAAACCGTTGTCGAACAGCGGTGAGGCTTGAACCCGAAACGTTTCGTGTTGCGAAAAGGCATTCCGAGACAGCACGAGTGCCTTGGATGCGGATTTAAAACCGGCGTCCAGAACCTCATAGGGACGCGCCAAATATTGCAACGCTCCACCGCAGTAAAATATATCGCAGGTTTCCGGCATTTCGCTTGTCATGGCGACGCGTTCCAGGGCCGGCGATTGGGCAAGCAGCGCTGGGGTCTCGACCACCGTATAGTCGATGCTGTCGATCTGGCGACACAGGCCGGTGCCATATTCTCCAAACGCGCCGCCGAAATCCGTTATTCGCAATTTTTCCCCCAATATCTTTGTCAGCCAGAACAGCGGCCTGCTTGTGACATCGGGGATCAGATCTTTTCCGGCGTTCAGGATAAAACGTGCCACGCGAAACCGCACCAATAGCTCGTTTTCATAACTGGACGACGCGTTACAGGCTTCCGCCCAAGAAGAAAACCTGATCTCGGTCAGCGGAACACTCGGCGGCGGCGGCGGCGGTGGCTCCGGCGGCGGCGGCGGCGGGCGAAGAGCAAATTTTATCTGATGCGCAGCGCCCCACATGACAGGCGGCACAAGGCATTGAACGATCGCTTTGAAAGGCATCCTGTGGTCCTGTGTGGTTTCGGACGCCGTCAACGCGTCAGGTCCGAGCGCACATACAACGGCGCAACTGCCCTATCGTTCTGCTTCAGCCATCATTTTTGTGGCCCGCGATACTGGCGCAAACATAGCCAGCGGTCAGTCGGCGCCAACACGAATGCTTTGGCGGTTACTCAGGCGAGCGCGGCTGCAATCAGCGCCGCGTCGAGACCACCCCAAAAAAATGGCCGGATTGCGGCATCGATCCGAACCGCGACGAATTCCGTAAGAGGCCAACAATATTGAATCCAACGAGCGCTGCGGATATGCGCTTATGATCTCTGCCATTGAGGCGCCTTTTGTTTTTCGTGGGTCGGGGTGTCGTCGTTCCGCTCAAGGTTCAACGAAAAATTTCCCATAGATGGCCGGTCCATAAAAATGGCCTTCTTCGCCGGGTTCGCGTTCGCGGCCATAGAAGGCTGCGAATTCCGGGTCGGCATCGGTGCGGGCGATATGAATATCTGCCACGCCTCGGCTGATCATTTCTGGAGCAAAGCGTTTCAGGACAAAGCCGGCGTAAAAGTTCCAATCTTCCTTGCGGCACAGATAGGCTTTTTCGTTGGTCACCAAAAACAGGCGCAGACCGGTCCCCGTGGTGTGGAGATATTTGAAGATGGCGGCGATGTTTTGCGCGTAGTTGAGATTGGCAAAATCATCCATGGCGATGATCCCGCGCGCAGCAAGGAGCCGGTCCGCCATTTCCAACTCGGAAAAGGTCGCGCGATATTCGTGGCTGGCGTCGATATGGATGAAGCGGAAATTGCTGGCGAGCGTGGCCGCCATTTTGGAAAATTCGACCGTCGATTGGACGAAATAGTCGACCACATCGCGTACCGGTTCGATGGCTTTGCGGTCCAGATGATCCGCGATGTTGACCAGAAGCATTCTTTCCCCTGGGCCCAGCCATTGCCCCAGAAGCGCAGCCGATCGGCCGCGGAAAACGCCCATCTCCAGGATATTGCCGCCGGTCTTTTCTTCCGCTTGTAGCGAGAGCAGGCAATCGATTACCGCCATGGAAAATGGGGACAACATGCCTTCAATCGCTTCGGCGGCACTGCGCCTGATGGCGAAGCCGTGATTCGGCGGCAGGCTTGCCGCTGCAGCGCTCTGCATGTTGCGCGTTGCTTCCTCGCCGGCCCAGCGCCGGTTGCGTCGGGTGCGGACATCGGAGGCCAGGAAATTCCACACTGGGGCAGGGATCAGCCGTTTGGCGAGATGGAAAGCTGTTTTGCCGATGGTCACTGTTTCAGCGGTCCCCGGTGTTATTGGGCGAGATGGTGCCGCAGGTGGTCACCCCAAAGCTGCCTTAAGTGCCTGAACATAATGGCATAGTTGTTATCATCTTCGGGAAATACCAACCCTTATACCAACATTGGGGGCGGCAACCCATGGGGACGCGTACCCCCGCAACGCCGCCGCTCTCAAAGGACGCCCGCCAGCCCGCCGGGGCCGCCAATCCTAGGGGTTCGAAAATAACGTGGCGCCCGCAGTCATGAGTCGCGAGTTCTGCGCTTTAGAGGCGGCTGATACACGTTCAGTGTCGACGCAGATGACCTGTCTCATATTCACGAATTCGCTTAGTCATTTCAGGGTCCAGAATAACTTCCGCGCCCTTGCGGGCCTGGACCAGAGCTTCGTCCAGCAGATAAGCGCTTTCACCCTTTTCAACAAGCTGAACTGCGACATCGCATAATGCATAATATGAGTACTGATCCCGGCTATGCTTACCAATGTTAATCATAGCAAGTTCGTATGCCTGCCTCAAAAGCGCCAGCCTATCGTTGTTAGAAATTCCCCCAGTGTTCTGCGATCGCACTACGAGCAGCCGAACCTTAAAGCGATCAATTGGAGCATCAGCGCCCGCCGCTTTTTCCGCATCCCGAATGACATACTCAGTTTCCTCTAATGAGCCCTCATTTAAGAGCTCCCGTATCAGCCGGTGCCAGGGAATACGTTCACCCGGGGCCGCATCTATTAGATCCCGGTAGAGTCTTTTCCGGACCGTGGCGTCCCCGATCCTACCAATCCCAAAATCTCTATCGCAAATTTCTCTAAGTGTCTGGAGCTCCAGGGGGACTGACGGGTTGATATTGGCAATGATAGTTTCAAAAAGAGCCGTGACTTCCGCGACGCCGGAAAACTTATAGTCCGCAATTTTCCGCGCAATCACTAAATGTCTAGTTCGCCAGCCATATATCCCGTCGCGCGGGACAATATCATATTCGTCTACAATATCTGTCAGACCGCCCAAGATGCCGCTTATTTGCGTCGGAGGAAGGCCAAGCATTCGTATAATCAATTGTCTATGGACCCTAGTCCCTACTGCTTCTAGTGCCGCAACATACCGGTAATATTCTTGGAACGTCTCATCCAGTTCGTCAAATTCACGCAAAAGAATTGTATCGAGGCTTTCGTTTGCGAAGATGTTCTTAAGACACACGAACATGTCGGCGCTACTCTTTTGACGAAGAGCTCTCACTTGCTCCGCTCGGCCAAGCCTTTTGAAAGTGGAATGGACCAGGGCCGCTATTTCACCATTAAACTGCACCAAGTTGATCAATGAGCTTATTTCCGCATCTTCCAAATGGGACAGCTGCATCACTGTGCCATGCGAAAAAATTCGGGGACTTTTCAATCGAGGTGCCCACTGCGATGAGTTGGCAGTCAAAATCAAACGCAAGCCGGGCTCTTTTATGTCTGCCAAATGATCGATCAGCACGTTCGCTTGTCGCAGGTAGTGAGTGCACTCGTCTAAGACCAAAACACCAAACTTTCCGGTCGCCCTAAGCTGCGCCTCAATATTCATCCAGGGCTTTGCTTTGAACTGAAATTCTACTCGGTGCTCCCAAGCAGGAACGCCGAGTTGCACAAATCTACTCGCGAGCTGCCTTGCAAAGGTCGATTTTCCAACCCCGGCGGCACCCACCATTGTAACAGTCTGCGCATTCGACAGAAGCTTTTCCATCGTGGCCGCATATGGACTTCGCTCAAATGTGGCGCCGGCATTTATGTCCGAATACGTCGCGGGCCCACCATTGAACATTCTCACGACGTTTGAGGCGGATTTTAATTCTTGGGCTGCGTCCAGAACAGTGCTGACGAGTTCGCCCGGTAAAATTCCGGTCTTAACAAAATCTGGCTCCGTGCGCGCCACCGCGCCCCGTTGAGCTAACCTGTGGACAAATTCGTCGATTCCGCCAAAGGCAACTCGCGCGCCTCGATCTTCCAAGAGTGGCGCCCGAAGATCATCGGGATCGTAGATGAGCACGTACACCTGCCCTGGGGCGCCTTCGTCTTGCTTCGCTTTTAGAACCTCGCGTACCAGTTCAACGAGATGCCTGTCACGAAGCGACTGCCCAATAAACAGTGCGTCCCCTTCCAATAGTGCGTTCGCGAGGTGCGAAAAAAGGAGCTGGCGGTACTTCTTGTGATTTTCGTAGTCGGTTTCCGTTAGGAGCATCGATGCTCTATGGCCGAGCGCTTCGTCTTGAGTAATACAGCCATGGATTTTAAAGAGGCGGAGACCATCCAACCCTTCTTTAGCAGAGAAGTCGAAATTGGAGCGGATAGGGATAAGTTGGCGGTTATGCTTCTTGTAAGCATCTTCCATCAGGCAGTCGAAGTTGGTGGTAAACAATCTTTTCCAGTCAAACGTCGGGAGGCCAAGAAGGCCCCCGGTCGGCGTCAGCCTGCGAAGATTCGCGACGACCCTCCTCACCACGCTTTCCCTGCCATAACGCCTCTCCAGAATCGTCGCTGTTTCTGTGAGGTCGGTGCTCTGTGCGTCGCTACTCGCCAATTCTCTCCATAGAAAGGCTGCGAGTTCAGCCCCTGTCGGCGCCCCGGAGGGCACCGAAGCGCCAGCGCCAAGTACTAATGCGGTACGTGCGGGCGTTACCACCGCGCACAAAGTGTCGAGCGAAATCGGCATTGGTCCTCAAATCTGATCGAGAACAGGAAATATGGCGGTGAGTGTAGATACGAACTGAGCCGTTGCAAAGGCCGGCCAGGTCAAACAGTTGGGCGGGCTTAATCCATCAAACTCAAGCCGTTAGCTATGTGTCACGTTGGAGCGCAGCCATTTGTTATGGCATGCCTGGCGAACGTTAGCGGCTTGCATGACACCGCGTTGCTGGAAAATTCGACGTTTTTTGGCGAGTCGTGCAATGGTGTGCGTCACTGTAATGTCAAAAACGGGCGCAAGGTAAGTAAAGTGCAGGGCCAGGTAATTGTCGCCATGTTTGTCGTCGTCGTGCTGATGACGGTACTAAACATAATTGTCGGGCTGATCGGAATGCTTCGGAAATATATTTCCTCGAATGGCAGAGAGGCCGTCGCATCGGCGAAGATAGGGTCGGGGCAGTCAAGCCCGGGAGCGGCAACGTCCGGCAAAGCACCGTGCAACATTCGAAGTGATAAAATTCCGACGCGCAGCCTCGGGCAGGGTACGTTTCCGGGGTTACGGGTGTGCGAACCTTCTAAGGCCTCCCTCCCGGGAGGTGAATAGTTGTTATGCACGCCTTTTTTCATATTACTTCGAATGATGGGAACGGACCACGTGTCTCCAGGGAGCAGGGCGTCTCTTTGTTTTCCAAAAGGGGGTTTGCTTCGGCTGCAGGTTCGGCGCCACAGCGCGTCCTAGGGCCATAGGCGACCAGTTCAGTGCGCCTTGTGACTTCTGCAACGCTGCTGGCCTTACTGCAGTCTACGGGGCTGGGCAATATATTCGGTTTTGAGTTTTCCATTTCCCTGTTGAACCTTCACAGTAACGCGGCAGCCCGCCTTACTTGCCAAGTTGGCTTCGCGTACCGCACTACCGATTGCGTTATTGAGATCAGGGGACACGCCTAAATCATCGCCGTTTTCGTCGGCTGCGATATAACGGCGGCGGCTGTCATCCCATTGCACTGTAAAGACGCGCGGCGCCTTGCGCGTTGTGCGCGGCTTCAACCCAGACATGCCATTACCATGTTGTTTGGGGACTCAACCCGAAGCGCAAACAGGAGTTCCCAGCGGAACCAACCTGCTTGCGCAGGGAACCAAGACCCAAAGCGTAACTCCAGGTGAAATCGCCTTGCCTGCCAGAAAATACTCGCTCAACCCTCGGTTTCAGGCCGCTTAACGCTCGCGAATTTTTATTGCAGCCAGCCCATGCGTGCGGTTATGCACACGGCGCTTCTGCAAGGGAAAAGTCGTGAAAACAGCCAAACAGTATCGCAACCGCGCCGCATTCATGCGTCGATTGGCTGAAGATTTTCCGCTCGAAGATTTGCGAGCGGCCTATTCCAGACTGGCAGATGATTTTGACGAGGTGGCGCGCAGACTAGAGGCCGCTGTTTCCGACCCAACAAGCGAAGACGACCAGACCGATTCTATTTGCCAGTGACGGGAGGCTTCGTAGCGGAGGTTCCTTGCAACGGCTCTTCGTGGTGCGTGAGCAGATTGCGAAACCCTTCCGCAATTCGCAAAAGTTTTGCCCGCTCTTCCGCGTCCACAGTCAACGCCGCGCGTTCCTCAGCCTCCCGTGCCTTGGCGCGGTAAAGTTCAAGCAAGTCGGTTGTGTTCACGCGCGCGGTCCTGATCCAATGAACCGCCGGAATTTAGCGCTTATCCGTATCCAAACCGCTAAGGTCGCCCCAAACAAAAGTCCGCCGTCGCATGAGGAAACGGCGAGGAAGGTTGCAACTATTAGGACTCGGCGTCTGATCCCCTGCGGGATGGATACATCCCAGGCGGTGACTGCGCCATCTGGCGATCCGCGCGCTCAACCTCAGCAGCGAGGCTATGCCACCCCTGCGCCATGCTCAAAAACTCAGCACGCCTGTCTGGGTCGGTAGCAGCTTGCGCCTTGCGCATGGCGTCATCCGCCTGCTGCCTATAAAGGGCTGCCCGCTGGGTGGGTGGCAGCGATTCGACTAGACGGCCCAATGCCTTATCCTCTTCCAAAACGCCTCCCACCCGTGTCCCTCCAAGGCGAAACGCCCGATGGACTATACGGTTCCGTACCATTGGATACACAAGTTGACGCAAGTAGCTCAGTTAGGTTGGCGGCTCAATGACGCCTTTGTGAGCAAGAGCTACTTAGGGGTGCAGAGCGCAGCTTTGGCGAACTTGCCCGCTTCATCCCGGCACTTTCCCTTCGCGTCCAGTTTGTAGATATGCGAGGTGACGCACAGTTCCTGTTTTGCGAATTTTCCGCTGGCATCGTGGCACTTGCCTTTCGCGTCCATCTTGTAGGTGTCAGCGAACGCGGTCCCTGACAATGAACAGCCAATCGCAGCAATCAGGGCCAGTTTCTTAAACATTGAGAATCCCCTTGGGTTGAGGTGCTTAGGCGGCAATGCAATCCCAGATAATAGAGGCCTGGACCGCGCCAATCAATTGACGGCGCCTCCAGATTTGGCTTCCGCCGACCGCGCGCTTGCAATCGCCAGGGTTTCCGAAAGCTGGCCCGTCATGTCTCCTGGAAGCACAAAAGCGAGTTTCGCGGTGGCGCCTATCGCCAACGTCAATACGACCTGTCCCCCTTCGCTCACGCCAACCGAAAAGGAACGCGTGTTGAACGCGGTTAGGTCTTTGTCACCCCTCAACCGCGAACCTTCCTGAACCTGCACCGCCGCAACTTCGATCAAGTGCGCAATCTCCCGATGCGGGATTCCGATCATCATTTCCGTTCCAGCAACGTCCTTGACGTGAAGGCAAAAGACTTGGCCGTCATCGCTTGTCATTGAACCCAGCAATTCGGGGAAGGTCATTAGATCCATTTTTCGCCCCTCTATTTGTCTTCCTTTGTATCCCTTGCCACAACCATCAGCGCCCCAACCGGCGGAGGCTTCTGTAGCTCGCGGGCAATTTCCCAAGGCGCATTCATCCACTGTTCGCGTTGCCCTTCGTCGAAAAGACACACCGGAGTCGCGTCGGCATGGACGGGCGCAACGTCTGGGCTTGCATCAGTAGTGAGGAAGCTGAAAACCAGATGCTTGCCGACATCAGGGATGGCTTTCGTGCCCCTGTCCCCCTCCCACTCACGCCAGATTCCGGCGAAGAAAAACAGCGGACGGCTTTCGTCCTGGGCGAACCAGGTCCAGATGGATCGTGACCCCTGGTTATTGTCCGGCTCGGCAAAGCTCGTCACCGGCACCAAAGCTCGGTGCTCCGGCTTTTTGAGATAGGTCGCCCAATACCGGCTGTCAGTCTTGCGGCAATTGGTGAGATATGGATTACGCGGCTTTTGGCCTGGAATTATTGGTGGCGGAAACCCCCACCTCGCCATCATCAATTCCCTGACCCCATCCGCGCCGGCGCGAACGATAGGTGCCATTCGATTTGGGAAGATTGCCGGGAGCGGTGGCATATTGCCGGTCAGATCGCGCAATGCGCCGGCCGTGCTGGCGATATGTTTCTGCCCGACTTTGACGCTGTAGAGATTGCACATAAACCGGAGCGTACCAGCCCCGCGAAATTCGCCAAGGGCATCCCCGGTGGGATATCTCGACAGATATTCCGCCTGCTTCCGCGTCACCGTCTGCCACTTAACTTCGCCCGGAAGGCTTGGCCACGTGCCCCCCAGCCGAACCAAGTCTTTCCGGTGTGGGAAGTGTTCAACGCCCGCGCCGTCGAGCAAGGGATTGCCAAACACGCACCCCCGCGTCCCGCACATAGAGCAGCGAAAGTAACGGGCTATATATTTTTCAGGTTCATCGGTGCCCCACCGAATGCGCCAAGGCGCCATGGGGATGGCGCGGGCATGGCCGCAAAATGGGATTTGGCAGTAGACCCACGCCCAACCGTGGCGAACACGCGGCAGAAGCGCTGGGTGGACGTATTCGTCCCATATCGGAAGGTGGATTTGACTCACGGCGCGGACTCGTCTCTCGAAGGGTTCGGTTCGCAGCCAATCAACTCCTCACAGAAACATAGTCTTCCATGGAAAAATATCGCAAGATGAGATAACTGTGCATAGCGGAATTTTTGGCCTTTGGGGACCATTCATGGCCTGGACCGCGCAAGCTGCGTTGCTCTCCGCTGCGTTACTTTTACCCCTGCAAAGTTGACCCCCTGGGCTGCAAACTACGTCGCGCGATCACTTTGACGTTTTGGCGGCAGAAATTCCGACTGTCGTGGACGTACGTGATGTGCCAGTTGGGATGCTGGTGCGCTTCAGAATAACTCCTGATTCCCGGTCGTAGATGATTATATCCGAAAGTTGCAGCCAGACGTTATAGTCCTCTTGGGTGAAATCTATGGGTATGCCTACCGTGGGGGGTTCATGGGTGCTGCTCTCGCTGGCCGCCGGGTGCTTCCAATCAAATGTAGAAATAGCGAGAGACGCTACCAGTATTAATCTGAGATGCTCTGTCAGTTTTTGTGCCTCCACCGGCCCAACTTTCAGCTTCTGCGTGGAAGCGACACAGTAGAACCAGTCCGGGCATCTCTTGTTTTGGTGATACGAATAGCTGATTTCGGCATTATGGAAGCAGATATTATAATTTGTTCTTGTTCTGCGGGATACTGTCCCCGTAAGTCCCAAGGCCGTGGAACCAGTGTAACTTCCATTTTCCAATATGGCCGAGTGCATTGTCAGGCAGCGGCTCGAGTTACCCACAACGGGCAAGTACCAGTAAAACTCCTCAGTATTAGCGTCGTAACTCGGTTCGGCACCGTCAAAGACGAGGCCCTCACCGAATGAATGAGCGCCTATTTGATAGGACTCAGCGAATTTGGCGTAGTCCAACAAATTTTCGTTGGCTTTTTTAAACTCGTTCGGCGGGGGTACAGAAAGGTGTTCCAATGCCTGATAAAGGTCCCGAACATTAGTACCAACTAGAGAAAGAGGAATTGTCTTTGGGACGGGAGAGGGTAGCGCCGTGATGTCTGGGACTTTCAGGCTGGGGCTTTTATAATGTTTTCCGACCGCTGCCTTGTCGCCCATGCCGCTTTGGGAAACAGTTTGCAAAATCGGCATGGACGGGCTTATCGAGGATGCCGCCGGCCGCAGTTTCACCAACCAAGCAGTGGCACCCGAAGTTATTGCCGCTAGCGCAACTGCTGCTCCCACGAAAGCGCCGGTGATCTTCATCCCCCCCCGCCAATTGCTCAATTGACCTTCGTCAGCGGTGCTAACGCCAACACCCCGTTGCTGCAGTAAAATGACACGATTAGGGGACAGATTCCAGCGCTCAAATTTCGCCAACTGTGGCAATGGATTTGGCACGGATTCTTGGGCGCAATATTCGCGAATGGCGCAAGCGCCGGGGCTTTTCACAAGAAGAGTTGGCCCTCGAGACGGGAATGAAGCGAAGCTATGTAAGCGACATGGAGCGCGGGGTGCGAAATCCCACCGTCAAAGCTATAGCAAAGCTGGCGGCGGCATTGAAGATTGAACCAGAGGTCTTATTGCGGCGCTAAAAAATCCGTGCGCAACTGCTGCTGCAGCCTATTAGCGCTGGAAAACTCTCGAGCAGCTTGCCGTCGTTATCTTATAACCAGCTCAAGAAGGGCCCCAGGTATTCACTAGTCGCGCCGAAACGCTTCGAGGCCGCCCCAGTCCGATTGAACTGCCTCTCGCCGTCGCGGGTCTTACGCCTAAAACCAACAATTCGGCTGCTTGGAAAATCTCTGGAATTGGTTCACGCAAGCAATGTCGGATTTTTACCAGCATTGGGTCCGCATTAGGTCATTCAATTTTCAATCGGAAAGGCGTCCGGACCAAGATCCGTTCCTCGTGGGGGGAGTTCATGAATGCGGCGAATGTCGCTCCGCATTGCGTTGAAAAGCGCCCGGTAACGTTGTTCCCGTTCGCCGGCCGACATGTTGGCCTTGATACTTTCCGTGAGCCGGTTAAGTGATGTAACGACCTCATCTGACCCAACGAGTCTTATTGTTCGGACCGCTTTGTGAAATTCCGCCCGATCATTTGCGTTTCCACCTTGGAAGAGACAACTTATCAGTTCCGCAATTCTGAAATATCGGTCTCTGCGCAACTCATAATCGGTCCACGCCTTTTCTCTGAGGCCTAGGTTCCTGGCGCTCCTGTGGGCGAGAAGTGCGGTGATTAGGGCAAAGATTCCTGATATGAACGCGGCCGTTACAGCGGAAGTCACAACCGTTTTAAAATCCATAGCGCCCCCCTCCGTGAATGTTCCCAAATTTATCTAGACCAGCCAAATCTGCACTACTATCGGCTGGGGGAACAAGAAACGTATGCAATACTGCCAACTTGTTCACACCCCATGCCGCCGTGCTACCCTCGAACATTCAAGGTGAACAGATTTAGCCAAGCGATCTTTCGCGGGTAAATTTCGAATGCTCCCTGCTGGTCCGGAAATCAAGCCCACATGGCCAAACTGCCTATAAAAGCCGTTTGGCCGCGTTAACGGCGTGACGAATAGGGGTGCCCATCATAAACCCGCTATTAGGACGCACGCGATAATCCGAAACTTCTTCAAACGTCCCGCACGGATTCTTTTGCTCAATCTTCAAAGGAGCATCGAACTCATATCCACACACCACCGCAATCACGCTCGGACTTTCGGGTTCGCCTCTTATAATTGGCCCGCCGCTGAAACCGCGGTTGTTGAGGGTATCAAAAAGGTATACTTTGTCGTCGCCAACCTTGCGACTGCCGCTCATCATGCCGGCCTTTAACAGCGGCATTGGCCAATCTCGCGCACCGATAAGGGGTTCGTTTTCCATACCAAGTGGAAACCCACAATAAAGGATATTCTCGCCCACTATTACATTGTCCTCAAATTGGTGCTGGCCAATTGCGGTTGGGCGAACAGAATCTTCCCTTAATCTAATCGCCACAACATCATTTCCATGCTCACAAGAGGCGAGGGCTTTGACTTCAAAAAAGTCCCAATCGTTGCCGCATCTAAACGCGATCCTTTCTCCGCTGGACAAATTGGGGACCAAATGTTTTGCCGTGATGACGAAGTGGGCACCGTGAATTTGAGCATAAAAGGAACTGCCGATATTTTTGCCATACCGTATACGCAGCGTTAGCGACATTATTCCAATTCGGCTTATCGGAAAGTTTGTCATCAGTGGTGCATATCCGCTTCTTTAGGGGCAATTTCTGCTGTGTTTTATCGGCCCAACAATGCTTTCACGCATTGGAGCCGGCAAAGTCTCGTTAGTAAATAATGATCTGCGCGCCATCCCGCGTTCCTATCCGCGCGCCAAGGATTAGCAATATTCGAAGTGATTGGAAATCCGTTTGCAGTATCGGCACGCCAGCCCCGCAATGTGGCACCGGCATGGGTCCGGATTTTAGCCTCCCCCCTTGACCCCGTCGGTCGGTCAACGGAGCGTAAGGCTATCGCCGCCGTTACTTCTTGGTCGGGAGGAGAACCATGTCCCTGCCGGCAGGCTCCTCGTTGAACCTCACCGAGATCGCCCCCTTTGGGGTCTTCCAAGCGCAACCGATCGTTCGGTAATGGGTTTTCCCATTAATTGGTCCGCTGGTCTTCACGTCGTAGTCAGGTTTATTGCCTTTCGGCATCTTCTTTCTCCAATAAAGGCCCGTGAGTGACACGCTTGGCAGATGGGCCAGGACTGCGGCGTGTTCGGAAGCTGTGCGTTTCGCACGCGTTTGTTAGGCGGCTATTCTCAGACCTCCACCGCCTGGTAGGCGGTCGCGTCGGTAAAGCCGGCGTACAAAAGCACGCGTTCGATTATGGCGGCCTCAGTCAGGAGGAGGACTCTGGGAAAGCGGGGATGCGGCGTGGTCAACACCGCGCGAAATGATTTTCTAGCTGCCCCGCCGAGCGCTTGCGACGTGCTCGAGCGTCGGTTCGCTACTCGGCCCTGGGGGGATGACTGGATGCGGATCTTCTGAGCAAACAGCGGATCGCAGCCCTTCAACATGTAACCTAGCCAGCCCTTAAGGCCGCATCTTGTTGTCCCTGGTTTCCACCACTTTCCCAGGTAGTCGTATGATCGCGGCTTGTCGGCGAAGTCTATCCTCCGCAGGCTGATCGCTTTTGGTGGAGGTGGTGATCGCAGAATCTGCTCGGACCAGCGCTCAACGCGTCTCCGGAGGCCCTGCCACCGGCTGGGTGGTACATGGAGCGCGCCATGAAGGTGAAGGCCCTTGCCCGGTCCCGTTTCCAGAACCCAGACCCAGCAAGCCGGCCCATAACCGCCTCGTAGTGAATCCCCAAACAGCTTGAAAAAGTCGGTGATGAACGCATGCGGTTGCGTGACGCCCATCCCTTGGAGGTGGATGGTTAGGGTATGGGTGAAGGGCGAACCAAGCCGGTAGGCGTGCGCAGCCGCCTCGATGACCAACACACCCTGCCGCTCCGTGATGAAGGAGGAGGTCCTATTCGAATGGTTCATGATCAATATCGAATTGGAAGTTCTGTTTGTCAGGGATAAGGGACCAGGTGAGGGGCGAACCATATAAAGTGCGCGCCGCACGGCCGACTGCGGACCAGAGCCGGAAAAACGAGGGCTTGCCTGGACCTTTCTGATCGACCCGCGCCCGGTATGGCCGGCAAGGTGCGCATGTTTTGGATTGGAGAGCGCCCGGTGGCGACGGTCTGTGCGGTCGGGTAGGCGGTGTTGTGGTCAGCATTGTGGGCTCCGGTGCCGAGTTAGTGCCGCCTGGAGGTCCTCACGGCTAACACGACCCTGAGCTTCTTCTTCCTGCGCCCATATTTGGCGGGACGTGTAGTGCTCGTGCCGATGCGCGGTGCAACAATAGGCTTTCGTCTTACCTGCGCTTCCAGGTTGGAAAACCCGATCGCACCAGCGGCAGCGGAATTCGGTCGCCTGGGCAGACATTATTTTTCACCCCCGCGCTTACGATTTTGCCGGTGACGGAACTGCGCGGGGCGTAGCTGATTGGTGAATTTGTTGAGCTCCGACGCCATGACCAACGTCCGGCTGCCGAACTTCATGGCCTTGAGATCGCCCCGTGCCATTGCCCTGTAAACCGAAGCCTTGCTAAGGCCCAGGGCAGCGCACACTTCTTTTATGCAATAGGCGATCTGTTCCACGTCCGGCTTCCATTCCTGAAGCCATACAGTTGGAACCGGGCACGCGGGATTACATTACCCGCAAACCCCACATTTGAGGGTCAGATCCGCCACTTTTTTTTAACGGTGCCGATGGTGATGCCGAATTTCTTCGCTACGGCGCCTCGCGCCTTGTTGGCTCGCTCCCCGTGACTGACCAAACGATCATACATCAAGCGCGCTAGCCGGCGCTTTATAATATCGCCTACCGATTTGGGATGGCCGGAATTCATGACATCACCCCGAATTATTTGGGCGATGTGTTGCCGGACTCGCGGCCGAAGCTGAGCCTCCTGGCAACTAACATGGGCGGCGAGTTCGGCTGGTTTCAAGTTGTGGCCCTGGGCTAATATTGTCTCCAACGCTTCCCCGGTACGGACCTCCACATACGTCAGATAGTCCGGCAGTGTGACCGTGGGCGACTGCGCGACCCGAGCAAGCAGGTGTTGGCCGGGAAGCTGAATGGAGTTCATCGGAGATCCTTGGGAATACGATACCCATCGGAAATCTGGTGCCGGCTGACCTAATTCAAGTACCCCGGCCGACACGCTCGGCCTGGAGGGAGCGTGGATATCTAGCCAACTTCTTGTTTTTTTCTTCTGGCCCTTCAGCGCACGAACTGTATGACCTGTGCGCCCGTCTTCAGCGTGTCCAAATAGTCGGCCCACCAGTTCATCATCTTAACACGCTCCGCCCAGTGTTCGCTGCGAGCATAGGCGCGGCGGACGGCGTTGCCCTCCACATGGCCAAGCTGGCGCTCGATGGCGTCAGCGCCCCACTTCCCCGATTCGTTGAGCAGGGTGGAGGCGGTGGCCCGGAAACCGTGGGCGGTGACGGTATGCTTATCATAGTCGAGCGCGCGAAGGGCGGCGTTCAGGGTGTTCTCCGAAATGGGCTTGATCAACGTTCGGATGGAAGGGAATAGCAGGGAGCCCCCGACGCGCTGGGACTTCAATCCGCATATAATGTCTAGGGCCTGCGGGGAGAGGGGGACCTTATGAGGACGTCGCATCTTGGTGCGGGTCGCAGGGATGGTCCAAACTGCGGCCTGAAGATCAAATTCTGACCACGCAGCAGCCCGCAGTTCGCCGGGGCGGGTGAACACCAGCGGAAGCAGTCTCAGGGCAGCAGCGGTGGTCGGTTGCCCCCGATAGCCGTCTATGGCGCGCAATAGCTTCGCTAGGGCCCGCGCCTCCGTGACTGCCGCCCTAGGTGTGACGTTGGGACGGGTAAGCGCCCCTTTGAGCGCTTGGGTCGGATCAACAGTCGCGCGGCCATTGGCGATGGCATACCGAAACACCGCACCCACGGTCGATTTAGCCCGCCTGGCGGTGTCGTATCGCCCGCGGGCCTCGATGGGGCGAAGGGCGTCCAGCACATCTGCGGAGGTAATGTCATGCAGGATCCGGCCAGCGAGACGAGCCTCGACCAAGCTTAGGACCCATTCCGCTTTTTTCTTGGTCGCGTCAGCGCGCTGCTCACGCTCCAACTTTGCGAGATATTCTTTCACAACATGTTGAAAAGTTGTCCCCATACCCTGGTTCTGACGGGCAGCCTGTTTTGCTTGGGAGGGGTCAATGTTGCCGCGAAGTTGTTTGCGTGCAGCGTCGCGGGCATCCCTGGCTTCGCCTAAGCCCACCTCGGGGTAGCGTCCCAGGCTCAACAGTTTCTGTTTGCGGCCGAATCTATATGCCAGCCGCCAGAGCCGGGACCCGTTCGGAAAAACCCACAACTGGAGCCCACCGGAATCCGACAGCTTTTTCAGCTTAGCGGCCGGCTTTGCTGCGCGGCAAGTTGTGTCGGACAAAGGCATCAGCGGGCTCCCTGGATACCAACATTGGTAGGAGACTATACCAACGCAAGTACCAACAATTGGAGGAGGCGCAGGGAGATTTCATGAGACGCGTGGAGACAAAAATAACGTTCACATCAGCCCCTTATTGGGACCTTTGCGAATGCCTGAGACACAGAGAGGAACGAAGGTGGTGCCGCAGGTGAGAATCGAACTCACGACCTATCCCTTACCAAGGGATTGCGCTACCACTACGCTACTGCGGCAACCGTGGTATTCGGGGCGAGGCCCCCACCCCGAAGGGTGCGCTGCTATAACTTAAGGATTCGCCCAAGGAAAGCGCTCCGACGGGGCAATCGCATGGCAAAATTACCCCCCGAAAGGCTGGCCGCGGCCCTCAGGGCCAATCTTCAGCGCCGCAAAGCCGCCCCACCCCCGCAAAAGCTCAAGCCCGCCCCAAAGGCTGGGGAAAACCCGCCAATTTCGCCGCCCCCACCCCGCAAAAGCTAGGCGTTTCCTGTTCCATAGCGGCAGGCTACAAGCAGGGCCCCCATATGGGGGCGTTTTTCGAGGGATCATGGACCGTATTCGTATTCGTGGCGGGCGTCGCCTTTCGGGGGAAATCCCGCTCAGCGGGGCCAAGAACGCCGCCCTCAAGCTGATGGCGGCCTCGCTGCTAACCGCTGAGCCGCTCACCCTGGCCAACATGCCGCGGCTGGCCGATGTGCGGGCGATGGGGGAGTTGCTGCGCACCTTCGGTGTGGCGGTGACGGTGATGCTGGGCGCCGGGCTGGGGGAGGGCGATGTGATGCGGCTTCAGGCCGGCACCATCACTTCCGCCTATGCCTCTTACGACATGGTTCGCAAGATGCGCGCCAGTTTCCAGGTTCTGGCGCCGCTGCTGGCGCGCCATGGCGAGGCCAAGGTATCGCTTCCCGGCGGCTGCGCCATCGGCGCCCGGCCGGTCGATCTGCATCTGAAGGCGCTGGAGGCGATGGGCGCCAAGGTCGATCTGGCCGACGGCTATGTCCTGGCCTCCACTTCCGGTCGCCTTAAAGGCGCGCGGATTGAATTTCCTTTTGTCTCGGTCGGCGCCACCGAAACAGCGCTGATGGCCGCCACCCTGGCGGATGGGGAAACCGTGATCGGCAATGCCGCGCGCGAGCCCGAGATCGCCGATCTAGCCCATTGCCTGATCGCCATGGGGGCGAAGATTTCCGGATTGGGCACGCCGCAACTGGTGGTGCAGGGCGTCGACACGTTGCACGGCGCCGATTACGCGGTGATGAGCGACCGCATCGAAGCCGGCACCTATGCCATCGCCGCGGCGATCGCCGGCGGCGAGGTTGAGTTGGTGGGCGCGCGCCGCGATAGCATCGCCGCCTTGATTTCTGTGCTGGAAACCGCCGGCGCTTCGGTGGTGGACAGCGAGCGCGGCTTGGTCGTGCGCATGCGCGAGAAACTCCCCAGCGCGGTCATCGTCACCACGGCGCCATTCCCCGGCTTTCCCACCGATCTGCAAGCCCAGTTGATGGCGCTGATGTGCGTCGCCGAGGGCACTTCGGTGATCAAGGAAACCATTTTCGAAAACCGCTTCATGCATGTGCCCGAGCTCGCTCGCCTGGGCGCGGACATCAAGGTCACCGGCGACGTCGCCGTGGTGCGGGGCGTGGAAAAGTTGCAGGGCGCCCCGGTGATGGCGACCGACCTGCGTGCCTCGGTCAGCCTGGTGCTGGCGGGTCTGGCGGCGGAAGGCGAGACCTTGGTCAACCGCGTCTATCACCTGGATCGTGGGTTCGACCGCTTGGAGCAGAAATTGTCCGGCGTCGGCGCCGATATCGCGCGGATCGGCGAATGACCGGCACCCTGAAATTGGCGGCCGCCGATGCCGAGGACCTGGAAGTGATCTCGGCTCGGCTGCAGGACGCCACCGCCAAGCTTAAGGATCTGGTCTGGCTGCCCCGGCAGCGGCGCTTTGCGGCTTTGTTCAACCGCTATCGCTGGGAAGATGCGCGGGGCCCGGGCACCCGGGTGCGTGCCGGCCTGCATTTCGATGGCGTGCTGTCGGTAAAATCTCACAACATGAAGCGCGGCGCCCCCGAGGCCGTGGTGTCGCTGCTGGCCGTTCAATTCACTCCCAAAACTGCTGACGATCCGGGCGGTATGGTCGAGCTGGTCTTTGCGGGTGGCGGTGCGCTGCGGCTGGAGGTCGAGTGCATCGATGCGCAGCTGCGCGATCTCACCGGCCCCTGGACCGCGCTGGCGCGTCCCCGTCACGAGGCGCCCTGATGGTCCGCCGGCTCCATATGCGCGATGCAAGTTTCGCCGCGGATTTCGAGGCGCTGCTTGGCGCCAAGCGCGAGATCGAGGAAGACGTCGCGGTGCAGGCCCGCGCCATCATCCAGGAGGTGCGCAAATCCGGCGATGCGGCGCTGATCGCCTATTCGCGCAAATTCGACCGCGCCCAACTGACCGCGCAAACGCTGAAAGTCTCGGCCGAGGAGATCGATGCCGCGGTCCAGGCCATCACGCCGGAGCAAGCCGGCGCGATCGAGACCGCCGCCGCGCGGATTGAGGCCTATCACCTACGCCAATTGCCCGCCGACGAGCGCTTCCGCGATAGCGTGGGGGCGGAGCTGGGCTGGCGCTGGACGCCCATTGACGCGGCCGGATTGTATGTCCCGGGCGGCACCGCCGCTTATCCCTCTTCGGTGCTGATGAACGCGATTCCGGCCAAGGTGGCCGGCGTCAAGCGGTTGGTGATGGTGACACCGGCCAGCGGCGGCGCCATCAATCCCTTGGTGTTGGCCGCGGCCCGCCGCGCCGGGGTGACGGAAATCTATCGCATCGGCGGGGCACAGGCGGTCGCGGCGCTCGCCTATGGTACCGCCACGATCGCGCCGGTGGACAAGATCATGGGCCCCGGCAATGCCTATGTCGCCGCCGCCAAGCGCGAAGTGTTCGGCCAGGTGGGCATCGACTCCATCGCCGGGCCATCCGAGATCCTGGTGATCGCCGATAGCGCCAATAATCCCGATTGGATCGCCGCCGACCTGCTCAGCCAGGCCGAGCATGACACATCCTCCCAAAGCATCCTGATCACCGACAACGAAGCGTTCGCCGATAAAGTGGCGGAATCCGCGGAGCGCATTCTGGCGCTGCTGCCGCGCCGCGAAATCGCGTCCAAAAGCTGGAACGATTACGGCGCCATTCTGGTGGTGGACAATCTTTCCGATGCGCCGGCGCTGTCCGACCGTTTCGCCCCCGAGCATCTGGAAATCGCCACCGCCGCGCCCGAAGCGCTGCTGGAAAATGTGCGCCATGCCGGGGCGATCTTTCTGGGCCGCCACACCCCCGAAGCGATGGGCGATTACATCGCCGGCCCGAACCATGTGCTGCCGACCTCGCGGGCGGCGCGCTTTTCCTCAGGGCTCTCGGTGCTGGATTTCCTCAAACGCACCACCATCCTGTCGCTAAGCGAAGCCGCCATGGCGGCGCTGGGCCCGGACGCCATCGTGCTCGCCGAGGCCGAAGGGCTTGAGGCGCATGCGCGTTCCATCGCGTCCCGCCTGAACCGCAAAGTCTGATGAGTGATTTTCGCATCAGCGCGATCTCGCTGGACAATGAAAGCGTCGCCCGCCGCACGCGCGCCATCGAACAGGAACGCGAAGTCGCGATCTACGACCTTCTCGAAGCCAACAGCTTCCGTGTCAGCGGATCGGACGGTGGCCCCTATCGGCTGACCCTGGGGGCGGAAGAAAGCCGGCTGGTCTTTGACGTCGCCCTGGAAGACGGCACGCCGCATGGAAGGGTGATGCTGTCGCTGGCCCCATTCCGGGGCCTGATTCGCGATTATTTCCTGGTCTGCGATTCCTATTACAAGGCGATCCGCACCGCGCCGCCTTCGCAGATCGAATCCCTGGATATGGGCCGCCGTGCCCTGCATGACGAGGGCGCGCAATTGCTGCGCGCGCGGCTGGAGGGCAAGATCGAGACCGATTTCGACACCGCCCGCCGGCTGTTCACCCTGATCTGCGTCCTGCATCTGAAGGTCTGAATGGGCGAGGAGCGGCCCCATGCAGTCCTGTTTGCCTGCACCATGAATGCGGTTCGTTCACCCATGGCGGCGGCGATGCTGCGCCATCTTCTGGGACGCATGCTCTATGTCGAATCGGCGGGGGTGAAGGCGGGGGCGCTCGATCCCCTGGCCGTGGAAGTGATGGACGAGATCGGCATCGAAATCGGCGCCCACAAGCCCCGCCGATTCGAGGATCTGGAAGACGGCTCTTTCGACCTGGTGGTCACGCTGTCCCCGGAAGCGCAGCACAAGGCGGTGGAACTCACCCGCACCGCGGCCACCGTCGTCGAATATTGGCCGACCCTGGACCCCACCTCGGTGGAAGGCTCGCGCGAACAGCGCCTTGCCGCCTATCGCCAGGTGCGCGATGGGCTGATGGCCCGAATCCGTGCCCGATTTGTCGGTCAGCGGGCCTCGGACACCTGAAAGCCCTTGATTTTGGCCGGTTTGTCTGCAATCTGCCGCCGGTTGTGCGGCAAAAATCAGAGGACTGATGGCGAAGGAAGAACAGCTCGAATTCGAAGGTATTGTTGAGGAGTTGCTGCCCAACGCGACCTTCCGCGTGAAGCTGGTCGCCAATGACCATGTCATCATCGCCCATACCGCCGGCAAAATGCGCAAGAACCGCATCCGGGTGCTGACCGGGGACAAGGTTATGGTGGAGATGTCGCCTTATGATCTCACCAAGGGGCGCATCAACTATCGCTTCCGGTAAGCCGGTCCTGGTTCTGGCCAGCGAGTCGCCGCGGCGCAAAGCGCTGCTGGCCCAGGCCGGAATCATTCCGGGTGCGATCATTCCCGCCGCCATCGACGAAAGCGTCATCAAAGGCGAATTGCCGCGTATCCATGCCCTGCGCCTGGCCTGTGAAAAGGCGCGTGCGGTGGCGGATAATCATGACGGCTTTGTCCTGGCTGCTGACACGGTGGTGGCGCTGGGCCGGCGCATTCTTCCAAAAGCCGGCGATGATGACGAGGTGCGCCGCTGCCTGGCCCTGCTTTCCGGCC
Source organism: Alphaproteobacteria bacterium (assembly GCA_025924715.1). Taxonomy (GTDB): domain Bacteria; phylum Pseudomonadota; class Alphaproteobacteria; order Micropepsales; family Micropepsaceae; genus Rhizomicrobium. The sequence continues at coordinate 58,485 of JAICHV010000001.1, read as the reverse complement.
GCCGCCATCAGGTCATCACCGCGGTGGCGCTGGTGACGCCGCGAGGGGTGCTGCGCAGCCGTGTGGCGGTGACGCGGGTCTCCTTCCTGCGCCTTTCTCGCCTTGAAGTGGACGCCTATGTCGAAGGCCGCGAAGGCATCGGCAAGGCGGGCGGCTACGCGATCCAGGGCCGGGCCGAGATTTTCGTGAAGGCGATTTCGGGGCCCTATTCCAATGTCGTCGGCCTGCCATTGGCGCAGACCGTGCGCCTTCTGGCCGGCAACGGCTTTGCGCCTTAGGCGCGGGGGCGCGGCATGACGGCTGAACTGTTGATCCAGGCCGGAATCGGCGAAACGCGAATTGCCGTAAGACGCAATGGCCGGCTTGCGGATTTGATCCTGGAACGCGGGTTCGACCGCCCTATAGGCCGAGTCGGAGACATCATCTGTGGCCGGGTCCAGAAGGTCGTGGCCGCGATGCAGGCCGCCTTTGTCGATATCGGGCAGTCCCGGCCCGGCTTTCTGGCTCTAGCGGAAGCCATGGTGCTGTCGCGCGATGGGCGGCAAGATATTTCCGCCTGCTTGCGCGAAGGCGAAGCCATGCTGGTACAGGTGATCAAGGATCCGGTTGGGGAAAAGGGTGCGCGGCTGTCCGCCGATATCAGCCTGCCCGGACGGTTGCTGGTGATGACGCCGCGCCGGCCGGACATTTCCCTGTCCCGCCATATCGAGAATGAAGCGATGCGCAAAAGATTGCGGGCCCTGGGCGAAGGGCTGCGGGTGGCCGCGCCGGATGCCGGCTTCATTTTTCGCACTCAGGCGGCCGAAGCGAGCGAGGAAGATTTGCGGGCCGAAGCGCAGGCTTTGCGCGGCATCTGGGACCAGATCGAAGCCAGCCACCAGCGCGCGCGTCCGCCCCAAATCCTGCACCGCGAACTGGGCGCGGTGGAGCGCAGCCTGCGCGATCTGGCGGGCCAGGTATCGCAAATCCGCATCGATGACGCCGCCGCGCTGGAGGCGGCGCGCGGCTTTTGCCGGCATGCGCTCCCCGAGACGCAAACCAAGCTGAGTTTCGCGTCGCCGCCCCTGTTCGATGAGGCGCTGGAGGAAGAGATCGCCGCCCTGTCCCAGCCGCGCGTAGCGCTGTCCTCGGGCGGCTGGTTTACGATCGAGACCACCGAGGCGCTCACCGCCATCGACGTCAATTCCGGCGCCTTCACCCAATCAACAGGCCTTGCCGATACCGCCCGCACCACCAATCTGGAGGCGGCACGCGAGATCGGCCGCCAGCTTCATCTGCGCGGCATCGGCGGCTTGGTCGTGGTGGATTTCATTCAGCTGCGGCAGCCGGACGATCACCGCGCCGTGCTGGCGGCTCTGACGCAAAGCCTGAACGCGAGCGGTGTTGCGGCGCGGATTTCGCCCATGGCGGAGTTCGGCATCGTCGCCATCGCCCGCAAGCGGCAGCGCGAATCCTTAAGGTCCCTCACCACCGAACCTTGCCCCGATTGCGAGGGGGGCCGCCGGCCTTCGGCGCAAACACGGGCTTTGGATTTGCTGCGCCGGCTGGAGCGCGAGGCGCGCGCCAATCCGGCACGCAGCTTGCGGCTTCGTGCCCCGGCGCGCGTTCTGGAATGGCTGCGCGCGCATGACGAAGACGTGCGTGCCGGCCTGCAGCGCCGCGGCGTGGCGCGGGTTAGCTTTGAAGAAGGAAAGGAGTCCATCGATGCCGTCTGAACCCAAATGCGCCGTTTGCGGCAAGGTGCCGGAGCCGCGCTTCGCTCCGTTCTGCTCCAAGCGTTGCGCCGATATCGACCTCGGCCGCTGGTTGAAGGGCGGCTACGCCATTCCCGGGGCACCGGCGCAAGACGCCGAAAAACCCGCAAGCGAGCCGCAAGAGGATTAGTCCGCCCATAACGGTCCCCGCGGGCGGTCGGGCGGAGGCAGCGGGCGCCTATGCTGCAATGCACAATAATATTGTGCTGTAGGAACTGAATTGGATTTCAAGGGGATGGAGGAGGTAAGCCCGATCGTGCGCCGCGGCCGGCAGGATCGCTTAAGGCCGTCCCCTGGCCTTGCCGGCACCGCTGGACAGGGGTGGGGCCGTCCTCTAAGAAGCCCCTCCCGCGTGTGCCCAGGTAGCTCAGTCGGTAGAGCAGCGGATTGAAAATCCGCGTGTCGGCAGTTCGATTCTGTCCCTGGGCACCACCAAACCCACCTCGCGCAAAGCTCCCCCCATCGCGGTATGGGCACCGGCCACATGACGCCTTGCAGTCAGCGGGGTGAACATCGGGCAATGATGTCGGTGGATTTCTCGTCCGCCCAATTGGCGACAACACAAGATACCTGCTCGATATTTGCGAGAAAACGTCGCGCTAGGGAACGGCCGCAACGTCCAACCCTTTCCTTGGGCGGGGGCGTGTCTTTCGGGAACTGTGGGTATGGCGGTCAGTACATATGTCCCGTCTGGGCGAAAGGACACCAGGTCCGGCCGCCTTTCCCGGCGCGGAAAATGGATCATTGCTGCCGCGGGCGCGATAGTTGTTGCGCTCTTGGCTTGGCAGTTCCTACCGGGATGGCTGCACCGCACGCAGCGCAGCCCGCCGCCGCCGCCCGTTTCCGTGGCTCGCGCCAAAAGCCAAGCGGTCACCGTCAACGAACACACCATCGCAACCGTGGTCTCGCCGGCGACGGTGCAGGTGAATGCCCAGGTTGCCGGCAAACTGCTTCAGGCGTTTTTCAAGGAGGGACAGATTGTCCATAAGGGCGAGCCCTTGTTCCAGATCGATCCCGCGCCCTTTCGCAACAGCCTTGCCCAGGCGCGGGCGACCCTGGCAAAGGACCAGGCCCAGGCCGAGAGCCTTTCCAGGGACGAGCAGCGCTACGTCGCTCTTTTTGCGGCAGGCGCCACCTCGGCGCAGAGCCGCGACCAAGCCGTTGCCGCCGCGGCGGGTGCCAGGGCGACGGTTCAGTCGGACCTCGCGGCAGTCGCGACGGCACAGGAAAATCTCGGTTACACCAGGATCGTCTCACCGATCGAAGGAAAGACCGGCCCCATCCAGATTCAGCCAGGCAATCTGGTAACGGTGGCGGGCACCAGCCTGGTGACCGTGGCCCAGATACAGCCGATAAAAATTTCATTTTTCATTGCACAAAACAAGCTGCCGCAGATCCAGGATCAGATGGCCAAAGGCCGGCTGATCGCGTCGTTGTCGATACCAGGTTCTTCAGCCGTGCAGGCAAAGGTCGACTTCATCAGCAATGTCGTCAATGCCGCGAGCGGGACAATCGAGTTGCGCGCCACCCTTCCCAATCGGGATATGCGCCTGGTGCCTGGCCAGACTCTCAATGTCAGCGTCGCCATGCGCGATCTTCCCAATGCTGTGGTTGTTCCGCGCGATGCGGTCAATGCGGGGCCCAATGGCCCCTATGTCTACATCGTGGGAGCGGATTCTGTTGCCGTCGCCAAGCCGGTAACCGTTCTGAATGACGACGGGGTCCAGGACGCCATTCAGGGAGATGTGAAGCCGGGAGACCGGGTTGTCACCGATGGGCAGTTGCGGGTGGTGTCCGGCTCCAAGGTCGCTATCGGCGGAGGGCGGCGAGGGGGGCGCAGCGGGTGAACATTTCCAGTGTCTTTATCGAACGGCCGGTGCTGACAACTCTTTTGATGGCGGCCCTGCTGATATTTGGCCTTTTTGGCTATTCCGCACTGCCCGTCAGCGAATTGCCCGCCGTTGATTTCCCCACCATCCAAGTCCAAGCCTCGCTTCCCGGCGCCGATCCGCAGACCATGGCGAGCGCCGTGGCCACGCCACTGGAAAGCCAGTTTACGTCCATAGCGGGCGTAAGCTCGATGACGTCGCAAAGTTCCGCAGGGCGGACTGCGATCACGCTCCAGTTCAATCTGGACCGCGATATCGACGGTGCCGCGGAAGATGTGCAGGCCGCCATTCAGGCGGCCTCGCGCCAGCTTCCCGTGAATATGCCGAGCCCGCCGACCCTGCGGAAGGTCAATCCGGCGGATTCGCCAATCCTCTATATTTCCCTGCAATCCTCCAGCATGCCTCTCTACGACCTGGACAAATTTGCGGAGAATTTGCTGGCGCGGCAATTGTCCACTTTGGCCGGTGTCGCCCAGGTGAACGTCCAAGGTTCGCAAATTTATGCGGTGCGGCTGCAGGTCGATCCCACACAGTTGGCCGCCCGCAATATCGGCATCGATGAGGTGGCGAACGCGGTACGGCTGGCCAATGTTAATCTTTCCACCGGCCAGTTGAATGGTCCCACGCAGTCGACCTTGATCCATGTCAATGGCCAGCTCACCAATGCGGCGCAGTGGTCGCATCAGATCATTGCCTGGCGCGGCGGCGCACCTGTCCGCGTCAGCGACATTGGCCGCGCGATCGACAGCGTGCAAAACACGTTGACCGGCGGCTGGTACAACGGCAAGCGCGCAATCGTGCTGTCGATCCAGCGCCAGCCCGGTTCCAACACCATTGATATCGTTGATTCCATTTACCGGGTCATCCCGCGTTTCAAGCAGGCCTTGCCCAGTTCGGTGAACCTCAACGTCATCTATGACCGCAGCCAGAGCATCCGCGCCTCGGTCCATGACGTCCAGATCACCCTTCTGATTGCAGCAGTGCTGGTGGTCGCGGTCATCTTCCTTTTCTTGCGGCGGATCTCGGCCACCATCATCCCTTCATTGGCACTTCCCATCGCGGTGATCGGGACCTTCGCAATGATGTCGCTGCTGGGATACAGCCTGGACAATCTCTCGCTGATGGCCTTGACCTTGTCGGTTGGCTTCATCGTCGACGATGCGATCGTGATGCTGGAAAATATCATGAGGCATGTCGAGGAGGGGCAAGCGCCGCGCGAAGCAGCCTTTGCCGGTTCTGCCGAAATCGGATTCACGATCCTGTCGATGACCGTTTCACTGGCGGCCGTGTTCATCCCGGTGGTGTTCATGGGCGGCGTTGTCGGCCGTCTGCTGCACGAGTTTGCGGTCACGATTGTCGTTGCCATTCTGGTATCGGGTCTGATCTCCGTGACGCTTACCCCCATGCTATGCAGCCGCTTCATTCGCAGCGATTCGTCACATTCGGAAGGGCGACTGTCACGCGCTCTTGAGAGGGCCTTTTCGCGTCTGCAGACCGGCTATGAGCGCGGATTGAAATGGAGCCTCACCCATGAGCCGATCATCATCGGCGTCTTCGTCCTGAGCCTCGTAGCCACTGTCGGTATGTTTTTGATTAGCCAGGAGGATTTCATTCCATCGGAGGATACCGGCATCATCTTCGTGAACACGGAGGCTGCCGACCGCGTGTCATTTGAGCAGATGGAGAAGTATCAGCTGCGTTTGTCGGCAATCGCCCAAGCCGATCCCAATATAGAGTCGGTACAGGCCGGGGTGGGTGCCGGCGGGCCTCGTACCGGCAGCAACACCGGTTCGTTGCTTCTCAAGCTTAAAGACCCTTCCCAGCGCCAGCTGTCGGCCGATCAGATCATTCAAGAACTGCGCCCGAAATTACAACAAGTGACAGGCGTCAACGCGTATATGCAGAATCCTCCGGCAATCCGGATCGGTGGGCGGCAGTCCAAATCGACGTATCAGTACACGCTGCAAGCGACCAATGAGGACGAGCTCCAATCGAGTGCGGTCAAGCTGACCGCCGCGCTGGCCCGGGCCCCCGGTTTTGCGGACGTCACCAACGATCTGGATCTGCAAAGCCCGTCGATCAATGTCACCATCGACCGGGACCGTGCCGCGGCCCAAGGGGTCTCTGTTTCGGCTATCGAAACCGCCTTGGGAGCATCCTTTGGGGGGCAGCAAATCTCAACCATCTATGGGAGCGACGCGGAATATTGGGTGATGCTGGAATTGTTGCCGCAATATCAAAATGACATAAACAATATCAAGTTGCTCTATGTCTCAGCCAACGCGGCGGCTTCGGGCGGCAATGCCGCGGCCGCGGCTACCGGCAACGTCGGTCCCGGCGCGGCGGCGACGCCCACCGTGGTGCCGCTCGAAGCGGTGACGACCATGACGCCGGGCACCATGCCGCTCAGCGTCAATCACCTTGGCCAATTGCCCGCGGTGACAGTCTCCTTTAATCTTACCAATGGCTATTCCTTAAGTGACGCGGTCACCGCTGTCGCCAAGGCGCGCGACCAGGCCGGCATTCCCGCCAACGTGCTAGGCCAGTTTGAGGGCCAGGCCGAAGCATTCCAGAGCGCCTTGGGCAATATGGGGCTGTTGCTGAGCATCGCCATCATCACCGTCTATATCATTCTGGGAATTTTGTATGAGAGCTTCATCCATCCCCTGACCATTCTGTCGGGACTGCCGTCGGCCGCCGTTGGCGCGCTGCTGACACTTTTCATCTTCGGCGTGCCGCTGAGCCTTTATGCCTTTGTCGGCATCATCATGTTGGTCGGCATCGTAAAGAAGAATGCGATTATGATGATCGACTTCGCTTTGGCGCGGCAGCGAGGGGCCGAAAGAGCAAAGCCTAAGGACGCGATTTTCGAGGCGGCCCTGGTGCGTTTCCGTCCGATCATGATGACCACCATGGCGGCCCTCATGGGCACGCTTCCGATCGCGATCGGAATGGGTGCGGGGTCGGAAGCGCGCAGGCCCTTGGGCCTGGCGGTTGTGGGTGGGCTCTTGGTCAGTCAGGCGCTGACATTGTTCATCACCCCCGTGATCTATGTTCGGCTTGATGCGCTGGGAGAGCGGATGGCGCGGTGGAAATTTATCAATCGGGGCGCCCTGCCAAAGCGCCGGCCGCCCCACACCGGCGGGCGCCCCGCGCCGGCGGAGTGACCCCGAAAGGTCGATACAGTCCCCGAAGGCATCATGATCGGCGTGGCACGTTCGATAACGAGCTTTCAGCGCCTGGTCCGCGGTTCGGCGGTCGCGCCCGACAGCTTCCGGTGCATGACACGGCAGGAGGGGGGGAATTTTATTTGCTTCAGGTCGCAACCCGTATGCGTTTGTGACGCTCAGCTAATGCTGGCAGCGAAAGGCCGAGCTCATGACCCGAAAGTACCCATTTCAGAACAAAGTCGTCGTGATTACCGGCGCAACGGCCGGTCTGGGACGGGCCATCGCTCTCGGTTTCGCGCAAGCGGGGGCGCGGCTTGGCTTGATCGGCCGAGACGGGGCCGCGCTTGCGGATATGGCAGCGGAACTCGAGAGCCTTGGCACCGAGGTCCAAACCCAGGCCATTGACGTCAGCGATGCCGATGCTGTCTCCGCGGCCGCCGACGCGTTTGCGAAACGGTTCGGCCTCCTGGATATTTGGGTCAATGACGCCATGGTGACCGTCTTCTCGCCGGCGGCATCTCTGAGCCCAGCGGAATTCCGCCGGGTCACGGAAGTAACCTATCTTGGTATGGTCCATGGCTGCATGGCCGCTTTGAAGAAACTCAAGCCCAATGGTCAGATTATCAATATTGGTTCGGCTCTGGCCTATCGCGGCATTCCGCTGCAATCGGCCTATTGCGGTGCCAAACATGCCATTCGCGGCTTCACCGCAAGCCTGCGCACCGAATTGGAGCATGACAAGAGTGGCATCTCGATCTCAATCGTAGAAATGCCGGCGATGAACACGCCGCAATTCGACTGGGGCCGCACGCATATGGACCGGCAGCCCAAACCGATGGGGACAATCTATCAGCCGGAAGCGGCGGCGCGGGCGGTGCTGAAGGCGGCCCGATGCCGGGCGCGCGAATATTGGGTTGGAGACTCGACCTTCTGGACCATCGTCGGCAATATGATCGCGCCCTGGTATCTAGACCGCTTCTTGGCACGCACTGCGGTAAATGGCCAGCAAACCGACCAGCCTGTCGGCGCCCATCGACGAGACAATCTTTTTAGCCCCGTCACGGATCTGCACGCGCTGCATGGCGCATTCGGGCAGGAGGCAAAAGACAAAGCATTGATCCTGCCCGGGGACGGCACTCGCGTGGCCGTGGTCGCCGGGGGTGCCCTGGCCTTCTTCCTGCTCGGCATTGCGGCCAAAGCCGCTTGTCATCCCATCCGTCGGCGCAACTGATCCGACCACTCGGCCATTGGCCGAAACGAGACCTGGGATGACGGGCCGCGCAACACCTTAAAATCGGTCTTGCCGGAATGGTCGCGCTCAAAACGGATGTCGAAACTGTCGCCGCCGACCTTCAGCTCGCGAATGGTAAGGCTTGGCATCCAATCGGGCAATGCGGGATCCAGATAAAGCCGCCGTCCCGGTGCATCAGGTTGAAAGCCCGCCAAGGCCTGCAACAGGGAGAATACCGCGCCAGCGGCCCAACCTTGGGGAACATTGGCGCCCAAATATTGCGCCGGAAAGGAACCATCATTGCGCTCGATACCGGCATAGAGTTCCGGCATCTCGTGGCGATCGAAAAAACTAGCGGCATCGGTTATGGCGCGGGCGATGTGGCCCGCATGGGCGCGAAAGCCATAGCGAGCCATGCCTTGAGCGATCAGGCCATTGTCGTGCGGCCATACGGCTCCGACCTGATAATGATAGGGATTGAAGCTGCGATGTCGGCTGGAGAGTGTGCGGATACCCCAGCCGGACCACATGTCGGGCTCCATCAATCTGGCGGCCACACGCTGGGCACGATCCGCGGGCACAATCCCAGCCCAGAGGCAATGGCCAGGATTCGACGCGACGGAGCGAACTTGGTGCTTGTCTCCGTCCAGCGCCAAAACATAAGTCCCTTCTGTTTCGTCCCAATAGGCTTGGTTGAAGCGCTCAAACAGATCGGCCGCCTTGTCCCGAAGCCGGTCCGCCGATCGATGCCGCCCGAGATAGTCGTACAGCTGCCCCATGCGCAGCCAAGCGTCATAAACATAGGCCTGCATTTCACAGGTCGCCTTGGGACCTTTGACGAGACTGCCGTCGGGATAGACGATGGCCTGGCCGCTGTCTTTCCAGCTCTGATTTTCATATCCATCGGGCGAACGTGTCTGATATTCCTGGAAGCCGTCGCCGTCGCGGTCGCCATAACGGTCTATCCAGTCCAAGCAGCCTTCGGCAACTGCAAGGTGATCGGCAAGCATATCGCGATCCCCGCTGACCATGAATGCTGCGTGAAGAGTGGTCAGATATAACGGCGTGGCATCCGCGGTGCCGTAATAGGGTGTGTGCGGGATGAGCCGGAAATAGGCGAGCTCCCCCCTTCGCAATTCATGCATGATTTTGCCAGGTTCGGCGTCGCGATAATCGTCCCTTTCCTGGGCCTGCCAGTGGCCCAACACTTGGAGCGCTGCCTGCGCGAATTCGGGATGCACGATTGTACTTTGCAGCGAGATAATCAGGCTGTCCCGACCGAACAGGGTGGCGAACCAAGGTAGGCCTGCGGCCGGAACGAATTCCCCACGATGGCTCCCCTGGATCGGCAACCGCAACGCCGCCATATCCTCCAGCGCACGGTTGAACCATGCGCAGAATGCGCCGTCACTGCATTCCAGCTTTACCGCCTCGTCGCGCCAGGCCTGAAGGGCCCGGGAGGCGCCGCTTTCTTCATATTGCATCGCGCAGGCTCTGGGAGCGGGCGTCCAGTCCGATCCATCGGCGAAATCGTAAAGCAAACAACAATGCCATTGCCCCGCCGGAGGCAAGACGATTGTGAAAGCGAGCCTGCCATTGGCCAATCCCATGGGGGGCGCGCAGGCCGCCTTGACACGGAAAGCGCGGATGAAATCGCCATTGCGATAACGCGTCATCAGGCATTGACCATCCGCATTCCACTGCGTTTCGATCATCCCTCGCTGCAGGATCCGGCCACTCTTGACGTCAAAAATATCCGCGAAATCGCCCGCCAATGCGATTTCCAGAAGGAAGCTGCAACTGTCGGGGCCGTGATTGATGATCTCGATGTCGTCATGCATCCCCCCGTCCAGGTGTCGGTTCAATGACAGGCCAAGACTCTTGTCCATGACAGTGCCGGACGGCGTGCCGAATTGCGGATTGACCAGATAGATGCGCGATGCCGAGGGCGAAAGAACGCCGCTGTTCAGAAGAACCCAGTCTTTACCGTCGATCATGACCCTCCATTCGGAAATCAATCGCGTATCCAAGAAATAAAGACCGTCATGGGGTCCTGTCACCCCACCGTCCAGTTTGGTGACCAAGACCGTATGGCCCTGATGCAGGGTCAAATGCGGCTTGCCGACCTTGACTTCGGGCTTCACATCATCTCCTGCAGGTATTCCGCAAGATGCAGTGTTTTGCGACCCGTCAATTGTTCAATCTGTTCACGGCAACTGAAGCCGTTGGCCAGGATCAACGTGTCCGGCCGGCAGGCGCGGATCTCGGGCAGGATTCCCCGCTCAGCGATGGTACGGGAGACTTCGTATTTCGCGGCTTCGAAGCCAAAGGAGCCGGCCATCCCGCAGCAACCTTGGGTGAGGAGATCGAATTTGATCGGCAGCGTAGCCAGAACATCGGTCTCGGCCTGTTTGTCCAGCACCGCATGATGATGGCAATGATATTGTACGAGAAGCGGCGGCCCCGCGTCACGAATGCGTAGCTTTAACCCTCGGTCGCGCAAGAACTCGCTGAAAAGCCGAGTCTGGCGCGATAATGCTTCGGCCTGTTCGTCGCCGGGAAACAGGGCTGGCAGTTCATCGCGAAAGGCGGAGATACAGGCCGGCTCCAGCCCAATCAGCGGAATGCCGGCCGCGATGTCGCGCGAGAGGACATTCAGGTTGCGACGCCAAAGCGCCTTGGCCTGATCGACCCAGCCCCAATCGTAAAGCGGCCTGCCACAGCACAGCGGCTGGGGAGGGATGTCAACGGCGAAGCCAAAACGCTCGAGCACCTTGGTCGCGGCGATGGCGGTGGCCGGGCGGAAGTGATTGGTGAAGGTGTCGGGCCACAGCAGCACCCTTTCGCCACCGGTCTTTTTGGCATGGGCTTTGTGCCAGGCGCGGTAGGTCTGGTTCGCGAAAGCAGGCATTATGCGTTCGGGGGCGATGCCCGCGGCCCATTTGGCGAAAGCGGAAAGGCCCGGAGCGTGGGTGATCAGATTGGCGGCCCAAGGCGCAAGCGTCGCAAGCCGCGCCCAACGGGCAATCTGGCCCATAGTGTATGCCGCGCGAGGGCGCCAACGCCCGGCATAATGCCGGGCGCGGAAATCGGCCTTGTAACTGGCCATGTCCACTTCCACGGGGCAGTCATGCTTGCACCCTTTGCAGCCAAGACAGAGATCCAGCGCCTCCTCCACCGTCTTGTCCGCAAAGCCGTCGGTGAGGGCATCTCCTCGCATCATTTCGAATAGGAGGCGGGCGCGGCCCCGGGTCGAATGTTTCTCTTCGTTGGTACCCAAATAACTTGGGCACATCACCCCGCCTTTGGGGTTGCGGCGCCGACATTGACCCACGCCCACACACCGTAAGGTGGCTTTGGTGAAACTGCCGCCGTCTTGCGGGTAAGCGAAGAGGCCAGCGACTTCGGCTGGTTTATAGGACGGCCCAACGCGCAGATTGGCGGTGATAGGATAGGGGTCCATGACCTTCCCGGGATTCATCCGCTGCCGGGGATCCCAAATGGCGCGGAAGGCGCGCTGGGCGGCCATCAGCTCCGGCCCATACATTCGTTCCAGAAGCGCGGCACGTGCCTCGCCGTCGCCATGTTCGCCGGACAGCGACCCGCCATATTTGACGACCAAATCGGCCGCCTCTTCCAGAAAGCATTGCCAATTCTTCAAGCCAGTTTCGCTGGAAAGGTCGAAATTTACCCGGCAATGGACCAAGCCGTCGCCGAAATGGCCGTAGACCGAGGCATTATAGCCATGGAGATGAAACAGCGTGACCAGATCACGCAAGTAATCGCCCAAGTCCTCGCGCCTGACGGCGCTATCTTCCCACCCCGGCCAGCTCGAACCTTCGCCCGGCACATGGGCAGTGACGGCAAGGGAGGCCTCTCGAACTTCCCAGACTTCGTGTTGCTTTGCGTGGCTGTCCACCAGATTGCTATGATGACCAAGCGCGGTCATGCGAGCGATGAGTGTTCGGGCTTGTTTGGCGGCATCCTCGGCGGTCTCGCCACCGAATTCCGCGATCAGCCAGGCACGGCCCTCCGGCAAAACCTCCAAATCGCTAATCTTGAACTTCTTGATCCGCATATATTCGGTCAGAAGGTGGTCTATCGCCTCCAGCCCGATGGGACCCGTTTTCAGCACCTCGCATACCGCATCGGCGGCCGCATAGATATCCGCAAAGCCGATGATCGCCAGCACGCGTGACGGCGGATTGGGGATGAGGTTGAGGGTAGCGCCCAGAACAATCAGGCAGGTCGCTTCGGTGCCGACCATGGCGCGCCCCACATTCATCCCCTTTTCCGCGGACAGCTGGTCCAGATTCTCATAGCCAGACACGCGGCGGGGGATTTGTGGATAAACCTTCTCAAAATGGTGGCCGTGTTCCGTCCAGAAATCTCGGATTGCGCGGTAGATTTCAGCCCGTCGCCCGCCCGCCGCCAGAATGGCCCTCAATTCCGCCGGGCTCGTGGGACCGATGGTCATGCGCAAACCGTCATATGTCAGGATGTCGAGACTATGCACATTGTCGGCGGTACGCCCGGCCATGATGGAATGCACGCCGCAGGAATCGTTGCCGATCATTCCGCCCAGCGTGTTGTGGTCATGCGTGGAAGGGTCGGGACCGAAAGTGAGGCCATGGCGATTGGCCTGGTCGCGCAGCTCGTCCAGGATGCAACCGGGCTCAACCACGGCGAGACGCTTTTGCGGATCAATGGAAATGACCCTGTGCATATATTTGGAAAAATCGATGATGACCGCGGTGTTGCAGGTTTGCCCTGCGAGGCTTGTTCCTCCACCACGGGGAGTGACCGGCACGTCATGCTCATTGCACAGCCTCACCGTGGTGGCGACGTCTTCGGCGGATTTCGGCAGGACGACGCCATAAGGAATTTGCCGGTAGTTGGAAGCGTCGGTCGCGTAAAGCACGCGGTCCCCGATCGAGAACCGCACCTCACCCTTGATCTGCGCTTCCAAGGCACATCGCAATTTTTCTATTTGCTCCGGGGGGACCGCGATACCTTCCTTGCGTAGCCGGCCGCCCACAGAGCGGGCGCCTTGGACGCGGCGGGACGTCTCGGTCTGCGTCATGCGGCAAATCTTTCGGCGTCCGCGGCGCGCAAGGAAAGACCGTGGCCGGTCACGGACAGATCCGGCGCAATAAGGCCGTGGCTCAAGCTGGGCGCGCCCTCCAGCAGCATGTGCTCGATCCGCACATGGTCGTGAAACCACTCCATATGGAGCAGGCGCGGCGCAGCAAGGGCGGGCGCCAAATGGATAGCGGGTGCGCAATGGCTGGAAAGAGGAATTTGAAACGCGTCCGCGATGGCGGCGGCCCGCAAAAAACCCGTAACGCCGCCGCAGCGGGTGGCATCGGCTTGCAGGACATCGACGGCGCCCGCCTCAAGCATGGTGCGAAAGTAATAAGGGGTATAGCCATATTCGCCGGCAGCGATGACCATGCCGGCGGGCCCGCGATCGCGCAGCAATCGAAGGCCTGCAAGATCATCGCTCGATACCGGTTCTTCGAACCAACAGACGCCCAGCTGACTATAGACTTCGGCGAATTCCAGCGATTGCTTGCGCGCATATGCGCCGTTGGCGTCGACCATTAGCTGCGTGTCCCCGATGGCGGCGGCGGCGGTTTCCGCACGCGCCAAGTCACTGTCGGGGTCCCGGCCTACTTTCATTTTGACCCAACGACAGCCTTGAGCTGCCCACCCGCCTAACTGCTCGGCAAGGCGGCTGTCGTCATAGGACGTGAAGCCACCGCTGCCGTAAACCGCCACCTCCTTGCGCGCCGGGCCGAGAAGCGCCGCCAGCGGCAAGTCCAAGAGTTTGGCCTTTAAGTCCCACAAGGCGATGTCGACGGCAGAGATTGCGCAAGCGGCGATCCCCGGCCTGCCGATATTGCGGACGGCGCGGTTCATCCGGTCCCAGGCCGCTTCAATGGCCAGGCAGTCTTGCCCACACAAGACCTTTGCCAGAACCTCCCGGCAAAGGGCGGCCGCCGAGGCGTCACAGTAGCTATACCCGAAACCGCTGGTGCCACCGGCCGCGACCGTGACGGCGACCATGGTGGTACTGCTCCAGGCAATCGTACCGTCAGACTCCGGCGCATCGGTGGGGATCACGAAGCTCTCAGCCGAGACGTCCGTGATGGGGATGTCCACGGGCCGCGCCACGGTCAAATCAATTCGCGCACTTTGTCACCCAAGACGGTTTTTAGAATCCCGCCCGCATGCGGTGTCCCTTTCGCCAGGGCTTCCGCCAGATGGAGCGCCTGCTCGGCTTCGACCTTAGGCGGCAAAGGCGGCTCGTTGGGGTCGACAGTCGCCTCAATGAGCACCGGGCCTTTGGTTTGGAGGGCCGCCGCTAGAGCGGCGGCACACTCTTTGGGGTCGCCGATGCGGAATGCGGCGAGGCCGAAGCCTTGGGCCACCGCGGCGAAATCGATGGGCTGCAATTCGCAGGCATATTCGGGATGACCGAGAAAGACCATCTGCTCCCATTTGATCTGCCCCAGCACGTTGTTTTTAATGACGACGATCTTCACGTTGAGACCATATTTGATCAGTGTCGCCATCTCTCCCATAAGCATCGTGAAGCCGCCGTCGCCAACGAAACAGATCACCTGACGATCCGGATATGCGAGGGCGGCCGCCATGGCATAGGGGAGGCTGCAGGCCATGGTGGCGAGGTTGCCGGAACAGGAGAACTTCATTCTGCCCCGGATCTTCAGATAGCGCGCCGCCCAGGTGGTGATGGTGCCGGAATCCGTTGAGATGATGGCGTCGTCATCAAGCAGCTTGTTGAGCTCGTGCGCCACGACCTGGGGTTTCATCGGCATTGCTTGGCTCGAGCCTCGCTCCTCCAGCAGCGCGTTCCAGGCTTTGACGCCTTTTTGAGCCTTTTGAAGGAATGCTTGGTCTTCACGCATGGTCAGCTGTGGCTGCAAAGCATCCAGCACGGCAGCTGCGTCCCCGATCAACGGACATTCCACGGGCGCGCGCAGGCCGATACGCTTGGGGTCATGGTCGATTTGCACCACACGGGCCTGGCCAGGCTTCGGATAGAATTCGATATAGGGGAAGGAACTCCCCACGATGAGAAGCGCGTCGCATTCTTCCAGCGCTTCCTGTGAAGGACGTGTTCCCAAAAGACCGATGCCGCCGGTAACATGGGGATGGTCGTCCGGCAGGGCGCCCTTGCCGAGCAGCGCCTTGATCACTGGGGCGCCCAATCGCTCCGCCACGGCCGCCAGCTGAGGGCCTGCGTTCAGCGCGCCCTGGCCGCAAAGGATGGCAGGCTTTTTTGCCCCGTTGAGGATCTCCGCGGCGAGTGCCAGCCGCTCCGACGACGGCAAAGAATGCTGGCGTCCCATAACATCGGAAACATGATGGACGAGATTGCGCTTGCTGCGCATATCTTTGGACACGACTTCGTCCTGTATGTCGACGGGCATCGTGACATGCGCGACGCCACGATAGGCGAGGGCGGTGCGGCAGGCCAAGGAGACGACATTCTCGGTATGGACCGCGCCCATGATCCGGCTATTATAGACTGCGACATCCATATAAAGCTTGTCGAGTTCCACATCCTGCTGGGTGTAGGTGTGGAGCAGGTCGTGGAACTGAAGCCCCGTAATGGCAAGCACGGGCATCTGATCAAGCTTGGCGTCGTAAAGCCCGTTCAACAGATGGATGCCGCCCGGGCCGGAGGTTGCGATGCAGACGCCGAGCTTTCCGGTCCATTTGGCATGGGCGCAGGCGGCAAAGGCCGCCGCCTCTTCGTGGCGTACCTGGATGAAACGAATTTCATCTTTGCGGCGGCGCAGAGATTCGATGAGCCCGTTTATGCCGTCGCCCGGCAGGCCGAATACGGTATCGCAGCCCCATTGGATCAGCGTATCGACCAGAACGTCACCCGCAGTCATTGACGCCATCAGGATCTCCTGGGATTGGAACGCTGCCGCGTTCAGCTAACCAACAATGCCTCCTGGCGTTCCTGCCCCGGATGGATCGCAAACGCGAAGCCGGGCGTTTTGAGGCCCATGGCAACAAGCTGCGGCAGCAGGCGCTGGGCAATTCCCGAAGGCTATATTCCCAGCGGCAGCGTCGATCCGGCCGATCGCGCATTGATCAGTCACGAGGCGGCCTGCCTCCTCAACACCAGCGATCAAGACGCCAAGATCGCGATCACGATCTATTTCGAAGATCGGGAACCGGCCGGCCCATATCATGTGGTGTTGGGTGCTCGCAGGACCTTCCATTTGCGGTTCAATGATCTGTGCGATCCCGAACGTATCCCGCGCGATACCTCTTACGCGTCGATGATCGAATCCACTGTCCCCATCGTGGTCCAGCATACGCGGCTCGATTCCCGCAATCCCAATATCGCGCTACTCAGCACCATCGCCTTCGCAATCGCGGGAGACAAGCAATAAACGCCTGACCCTCTCTTGGCAGCCAACATGCGGCATTTGCATGGAACTTTGGCCGTTCGAGGGCATTGGCTAACCACCAAGACTCGGGGTCCGGCACATGCAGCTTTTTCGCCCTGGTGCGAACAGCGTTGCTGTTGCCGTCATTGTGGCGCTGCTTGTCTTGCCTGGCGCGGCGCTCGGGCTGACCTATGCCTTATGGGCTTCTCCTTACGCCACCGGCCAGAACCTGGTTGTCAGTCAGCCGGTTCCCTTCAGCCATAAGCATCATGCCGGCGATCTCGGTCTGGATTGCCGCATGTGCCATACCGATGTCGAGAAGGGGCAGTTCGCTGGCCTGCCGGCTACCCATATCTGCATGACCTGTCATTCGCAGATCTGGACCAACGCACAGATGCTGGAGCCGGTCCGCAATAGCCTCGCCTCAGGCCAGCCGCTCCATTGGAACCGGGTAAACAGGCTGCCGGATTACGTCTTCTTCGACCATAGCATTCACATCGCCAAGGGCGTGGGCTGTTCCTCCTGCCATGGTGCCGTGGATCAAATGCCGCTGACGCAGCAGGCGCAGCCTTTGACCATGGGCTGGTGCCTATCTTGCCATCGTCATCCCGAGCAATTCGTCCGGCCCCGCGCAGACGTGTTCAACATGCGCTGGACGCCGCCCGCTGATCAGCAGATGCAAGGCGCGAGGTTAATTCGAGACTATCACATCCATACCCAACATCTTCTGGACTGCTCGACATGTCATCGCTGAGGGATATCGACCGGCGCGACTCCTTAAAACTTTTGGCGGCGGCCATGGCCGGCCTTGTGGCCCGGTGCGGCAAGCCGCAAGAGGAGATCATCCCTTATGTGAACATGCCGGAGGGCATGGTGGCGGGCGAGCCGGAGCGCTTTGCCACCACGCTTCCCCTCGCAGGTTACGGGCGCGGCTTTCAAGCTATCGCGGTCGATGGACGGCCCATCAAGATCGAAGGCAATGTCCGCCATCCCTTCAGCCTCGGCGCGACCGATGTCTTTGCCGAAAGCGAAGTTCTTTCTCTTTACGATCCCGATAGGAGCCAGACGGTGTTTCGTCGGGATCAAATTTCCACTTGGGACGATTTTGCGCAGGCCTGGTCGCGCATTCCGCCAACAGCCAGGCTTGGCCTGGTGACGGGGCGCATCCTGTCGCCCACGACGTTGGCCCGCATCACCGCCTTGAAAGCGCGATATCCCAATCTCTCTTGGTATCGCTATGAGCCGGTGCAAGACGATGCTGCCCGCGCCGGCGCAAGGCTGGCATTTGGCCGAACGGTCAGCGCCTTGCCGCGATTGGCGGAAGCCGACCGCATCGTTTGTCTGGGTGCCGACCCTTTGGGCATGGGCCCCCGCCTCTTGGCCAATGCCCGCGCTTTTTCCATACGCCGCCACGGGCAGGCGCGCCAACAACTTTATGTGGCGGAAAGCGCCTGGAGTTTGTCTGGCGCCTGTGCGGACTTCCGTCTGGCGGCGAGACCGGAGGAACTGACGGAAATTGGGCGCGCCATCGCAAACCAACTGGGGGCCCAGTTGGGCGAACCCCATTTGCCCAATCCGGCAGGGGATTTTGCCGCCCGTGCCGGCCGCGCTCTGAGGGCTGCCAAATCTCGCGCCATCATCCTGGCCGGCGATCAAGCGCCGGCCGAACTCCATGGCCTTTGTCATTGGATGAACCATGCCTTGGCGGCGCCGGTAAGCTTCATAAGCGACGTTGATACCGTGGAGCAGGATCATGGCGCCGCCTTGACGGCGCTGGCAAACGATCTCCACAGCCACAAGCTGGATGCATTGCTAATCCTCGATGCCAATCCCGTCTATGACGCCCCGGACAGCTTTGGCATGGCGCAGGCAATCTCCCATGTCCCGTTCAGCGCGCATCTAGGCCTTTATAGAAGCGAGACCGCCGCCGCCACAGGATGGCATCTGCCACAAAGCCATGTCTTGGAAAGCTGGGGTGACGCCCGCGCGCCGGACGGCACGGCCTCGCTTATCCAGCCCTTGATCCGCCCGTTGTTCGACAGCCGCACGGCGGACGAATTCCTTGCCACGCTGGCGGGCGAAAAGTTTCGCAAGGCTTATGATCTGACCCGGGCCCAATGGCAGCAAAGCGTGTCTGCCGATTTCGAACACTGGTGGCGCGACGTCTTGGGTGAAGGCGTGATCCGCGGCAGCGCCGCTTCAACCATCATATTGCCGAACCCCAAGCTTCCTACCCTGCCGCCCCCGGAAAAGCCCGGCGGTTTGACTCTGGTGCTTTCGCCCCATGCCACGCTTTGGGATGGGCGTTTTGCCAACAATGCCTGGCTGCAAGAATGTCCGCAGCCCTTCACCAAGCAAGTGTGGGGCAATGCCGCGCAGCTTGCGCCGGAAGATGCGGGGCCCCTTGGCATCAAAGATGGCGACACGATCGCGCTGGAGGTGGCCGGCAAAGTGATCCCCACCCCAGCCGTCGTCATGGCAGGGCAGGCCGCAGGCGTCGTCGCTCTGCATCTGGGAATGGGGCGGCTCGACGGCGGGGGTATCGGCAAGGATGTCGGTATTCGTTTTGCTGGTTTGGGAGCCCAAGCCTTGGTGCGGCAGATTTCCGGTGCGCAGTTGCGGCCGGCGGAAATGGTTTTGCCGTTCCATTCCACCCAAAATAACACGCGACTGAGCGGGCGCACGGAAGAACTCTTTCCCATCGCTACCGCGGGCGCCGTTGTGCCACCGAAAGAACAGACGCCCCCGAGCCTTTTGCCAGTACCCGGCACCGGCGATTATGCCTGGGCCATGGTGGTCGATACGGATGCCTGTATTGGCTGCAACGCTTGTGTCGTTGCCTGTCAGGCAGAGAACAATGTGCCGATCATTGGGCCGGAAGAAATCGCCCAAGGCCGCGACATGCATTGGCTCAGGGTGGATGCCTATGCGCGTGAGGATGCCGGGCGCCAGCGCCGTGGCTTTCAGCCCGTGCCTTGCATGCATTGCGAGCTGGCGCCCTGCGAACCCGTCTGCCCTGTTGAAGCTTCGGTGCACGACCACCAAGGCCTGAACGTGCAGGTCTATAACCGCTGCATCGGCACGCGTTTTTGCGAAGCAAATTGCCCCTACAAGGTCCGGCGCTTCAACTGGTTCGCTTATGCGGGGGAACAAGCCTATGGCGACCTGAAATCAGCGTTCAAGGCGCAGCACAATCCCGATGTCTCATCGCGTGGCCGCGGCGTGATGGAGAAATGCAATTACTGCCTGCAGCGCATCGTACGGGCGCGGCGAACCGCGGAGAAAGAGGGCCGCACCGTCGGCGAGGGGGAGATGGTGACGGCCTGCCAGGCCGCCTGTCCTACCAGGGCCATCCATTTCGGTGACAAGAACCAACCCCGGTCGGATGTCGCCCAGCTCCGTCAGGATCCGCGCCGTTACGACCTTTTGGCCGAACTGAACACGCGCCCTCGAACCACCTATCTGAAGCGCCTTTATGCCGAGGAGGAGGAGGGATGACCGGCAAAGCGTCCTGGATCGGCCCCGGCATTGCGGATCTCGATGACATCAACCGGATCATCACCGCGCCTGTTTTCGCGCCGCGGCTCAGCTGGCGCTGGTGGACCGCTTTCCTGATCTCTGCCGCCTTGACGCTCCTGATGATTGTCACGGTCACCTGGCTTTTCTCGCACGGCATCGGCATTTTCGGCAACAACACCACGGTGGTGTGGGGCTTCCCCATAGCCAATTATGTCTGGTGGCTGGGCATCGGGCACGCCGGGACACTGATTTCCGCGCTGCTGTTGCTGACCCGCCAGAAATGGCGGAACGCCCTTAATCGCTTTGCCGAAAGCATGACGCTATTTGCCGTCTCGCTGGCGGGCCTGTTTCCCATTTTCCATTTGGGGCGGCCTTACTATCTGTATTGGATATTTCCTTACCCGAATGTCCAAGGCCTATGGCCGCAATGGCGCAGCGCGCTGGTATGGGATTTGTGGGCGGTCGGGACTTATCTCACCTTCTCCATTCTTTTCTGGTATGTCGGTCTGGTTCCAGATCTTGCCATGATGCGCGATTGTGCCAAGAGCCGTTTTGCGCGGCTGGTCTATGGCAGTTTTGCCTTGGGATGGCGGGGCTCGGCACGCCATTGGGAGGTTTTCGAGCGCTTTTATCGCTTCATGGCGGCCCTCGCGGTTCCGCTGGTGGTGTCGGTGCACAGCGTGGTCAGCCTGGATTTTGCGGCGAGCCTGGAGCCGGGTTGGTCGGACACGATCTATCCCCCTTATTTCGTGGTAGGCGCGCTTTATTCGGGCTTCGCCATGGTGGTGGTGCTCGCCGCAGTGATGCGTTGGGCCTGCGACTTTCAAGCTTTCATCACGGTTCGCCATTTCGACGCGATTGGCAAAGTGTTGCTTACAGCTTCGGTGATAATGGGGGTTTCCTATGCCAGCGAATGGTTCTGGGCCTGGTACGGCGGCGGGCGCTCGGAACGGCAATTGGTGGCCTTCCTGTTCATGGGACCTTATGCGCCACTCTATTATTGTCAGCTCTTTTTTAATGTCGTGGTGCCGCAGTTGCTCTGGCTGGGTCGCTTCCGCCGCAGCATTCTATCGGTCACGCTCATCGCCATCGTCATCAATATCGGGATGTGGCTGGAACGAATCCTTATCGTTTGGGGCACGCTGTCGCACGACTATCTGCCCAGCGCATGGCGGATTTTTCTTCCGACTTTCTGGGATTGGGCGCTGCTGTTTGGCTCCCTGGGAGCGTTCATGTTCCTCTTCATGCTTTTCGTGCGGGTACTGCCGGCACTCCCCGCCCATGAACTGCGCAAATTATGGGTGGAGGAGCAGCAATGACCGGCTTTGTTCTGGCGGAGTTTCAAAATGCCGACGACCTGATGCAGGCGGCCGCCAAGGCGAGGGATCTCGGACGCCCGCCATTGGATGCCTTGACCCCCTTCGCCATGGCGGATTTGCCGGAGCTTTTGACACCCGTAAACTCCGTCTCTCTGATCGGATGGGTAATGGTTATCGCTGGCGCTCTGGGCGCCTGTGCCGGCTATTTCATCCAGTGGTACAGCGCGGTCATCGACTATCCCATCATATCCGGCAACAGGCCGCTGGATTCCTGGCCCGCCTTTCTCCTGGTCCCGTATGAGACGACAATCCTGGGGGCGGGCGTTGTGGGGATGCTGGGATGGTTGTGGTTTTGCGGCTTGCCCAAGCTCTACCATCCTCTGTTCGAAGCACCCGCGACGTTGCGCGCCTGTCAGGACCGTTATGTCCTGATCTTTCCCGCCTCTAAAAACCTTGATGATTGGCTCAAGCGAAATCTCCATCCCCTCGGAATCGAGCACTCGATATGAGGAAAGTTTGCGCCCTTATTCTGGTGGTGGCGCTGGCCGGCTGCGGGGAAAGCATGGACCGGCAAAACCGGCTCAAGACCTATGGAGAGGCGCATGGTCTGGCGCCCGGTTGGCCGGGGCAGGGCGAGGCCCTGGTGCCGCCCGCTGGCACGGTCTCGCAAAACGCGGCAGCGCGCGACAAAGCATTGGCAACGCCTCCGCCGGTTAACCCGGCGCTGCTTTTTCGTGGCCGCGAACGCTATGAGATCTATTGCGCCCCTTGTCATGGGCTAACGGGCGCGGGCGATGGCGTCATTGTCCGACGCGGCTTTCCCCGGCCCAAGAGTTTCGATGATCCAGATCAGCGGCAGGCCCCCGCCGATCGCCTGCTGAGCGCTATCGGCAACGGTTTCGGCCGCATGTACTCCTTCTCCGACCGCGTCGAGCCGGCGGATCGCTGGGCAATCGTCGCCTATATCCGCGCCTTGCAGCTGGCCGGCAAAGGAAAGGCAACGCCATGACGGGGCAACGGGCCATTGCCTGGGCTGGCGCCGGCCTTTTGATCGTAGGCCTTATTGGGCTGATCTTGGCACCGCACCTCATGGCGCCAGCCTGGTTGTCGGCCTTTGTGCTGGTATCCATGATTCCCATCGGCAGTCTGACGCTATTGATCGTCGGTGGCATCACCGGCGGTCGGTGGGCTTCCGATCTGGGCCCTGTGCTGGAACCTGCGGCGCGCGCGGCGCCGCTATTGTTTCTGGCGATCTTGCCGGTCCTGGTATTCCGCGGCCGGCTTTCGGGTTGGGGCTTGATGGGCGCCGCGCCGGATGTGGCGAAAATCTATCTCGATCCATTGGTCTTCGATCTGCGAAGCGTCGCGGCGATCGCAATTTGGAGCTATCTCGCCTGGTCACAGACTTGGCGTAGCGCCTTGGGCGCTGGTCTCGGTCTGGTAGCCCAGCTCGTTCTATCCAGTCTCATTCCGCCGGACTGGGTCTTGACCTTGGCACCGGGCTCGACCTCAACGGGCTTTGGTTTGGGTTTCGGCATAGAGCAAATGTTCGCGGCGCTTGCTTTTGCTGCGATCCTCGCGCCGCAAGCGCGTGGCCGCGCTAATCGCGACCTTGCGGGGCTGATGGTTACGACCCTTTTGGGAGCGGTCTACTTCATATATGTGCAGTTTTTGATCAGCTGGTACGGAAATATACCTGAGAAAGTTGCATGGTATGCCGCCCGACTAGCCCCCATCTGGCAGGTCATGGCCTTCGCCGCTTTTGTTTTCGCCGCGGCATTGCCCTTCCTCGCCATTCTTCACCCCGCGGTGCGTCGTGAGCCCTTCTTGATGCGGATCGTGGGGATTTTGGCCTTGAGCGGCATTGCGCTGCATATCGGCTGGCTCACGGCGCCTTCCAGCGGGGCGCCGATATTGTTGCCAGCCCTTGCGCTGGTGCTGGCGATGGCCGCTTTTCTGTTTGCGCCTCTGAGCCGCTTGATCCTGTTAAGGCGACGAGAACGATGAGCAGCAAGCCGGAACGCCCCGATGTTCAAACTCGCAAGGTGCTGATGGTGATGGTCGGTTTTCTCGTTCTGATGGCCGCCGTCGCGTTCGGCTTCACGCTGATTTTCCAAAACCGTATCGGAATGCGCTTTGTGCCGCAGCATGCTTTTCCCGCGCCAAGCGTGATAGCCGATGAGCGGGAAGTGCGCTTCGCTGACGAAGCGCGCCAACGCAAAATTCTTGCCGGTGGGAACGGGCACATGCCGATCGGCGAAGCCATGCAGGCGATCGCGGCCAGAGGGTCTGCCGCTTTCGACCCGGTGCCATGATGCGCTTCGGGCTCGCTTGCTTGATTCTACTTCTTGGCATTGGCCCCGCTGCCGCGGGGCTGCCACGCAGCGTGCTGGCATCTGTAGCGGCCAAGCCGCCGCCCGGGGCGCGTCTTCCGCTGGATTTGGAGGCTGTCGATACCAGCGGCGTGCGGCGCCGGCTTTCGGACCTGCTTCATGGACGGCCGGCCTTTGTCAATTTTGTCGATTACACGTGTAACACACTTTGCGGCACCGATCTGATGCTGCTGGCGGATGGCGTTACCCGCGCCCGGCTGGCGGCAAAGGATTATCTCATCCTGGTGATCGGCATCGACCCCAAGGACAGCGCGAAGGACGCCTTGGCGATGGAGCAGGCCGAACTTTCGCCGGACTTGCAAAAGAACTCCGTCTTCCTTTTGCCCAGCCAGGACGTTGTGACACGGGCCACCCGCGCGCTCGGCTATTCTTATGTCTATGACGCGACCACCGATCAATTTGCCCATCCAGCCATGATCTATGCGATTGGGCCGCAAGGCGAACTGCGTGCTACCCTGACACCCTTGGCGCTCACGGCCGGGGATTTGCGCCAGGCCCTGTTGCCCGACCATCCCGGCCTTATCCAGCGCGTGGCTGCACTTTGTTACGGCTATGATCCGCTGACCGGCCAATATGATCTGAAGGTGACACGTCTTCTTCAGCTTGGTGGAACGCTGACGGTAATTCTTCTGGCCCTCGCCATTTGCGGCCTGGCGTATCGCCGGAGGGCCGCAGAATGAACGCGATGCGCCTCACCTTGGCGGAAGCGTCCCGAAATGCCCGCGACGTCGACATCGCGTTCTTTTCGGTCTTGGGCATATCGGCGGTAATTTTCCTCACCCTGTTCATCCTGCTGGTCGTTTTTACTGTCCGCTACCGTAAAGGTTCGCTGGCCAGGCGAGGGCCACTGCCCCGTTGGCTGACGCGCGAGATCGAAATCGGCTGGACGAGCGGCACCGTCTTCGTCGCCATTTTTATCTTCTGGTGGTTCGTTGGGGGCTCGCAAATTCTGCCGCGGGCTTTCCCTGGCCAGTTGGAAATCCACGTGGAGGCGAGGCAGTGGATGTGGAAGGTTCAGCATCCCGACGGCGCCCGGGAGATCGATTCCTTACACATTCCCGTCGATGTGCCTATCCGGTTGGTGATGACTTCCGAAGACGTAATTCACAGCTTTTTTGTTCCCGCTTTCCGCCTGAAGCAAGATGTGCTGCCCACGATCACGACAGAACTGGAATTCACCGCCACAACCCCGGGCACCTTTGATCTTTTCTGCGCCGAATACTGCGGCGCCCAGCATTCGCGCATGACAGGGCAGGTCGTGGTGATGACCGCGCCCGCCTATGCGGCTTGGCTGCACCAACAGCCGCATGGGGATTCGCTGGTGCGTGACGGCGAGGCGCTATATGCCAAATTCGGCTGCGGCGCTTGCCATGCCCCCGGTTCCCAGGTGAAGGCGCCAAAGCTGGGCGGCCTTGCGGGTCAAAGAGTGATGCTCAGCGGCGGCGGCCAGGTTGTGGCGGACGATGCTTATTTACGCCGTGCCATTCAATCGCCCCGCGACGACATCGCCGCCGGTTATGACCCGATCATGCCCAGTTACGCCACCGTCGCCACCGCGCCGGAAGTCGAAGCGCTGGTTGCCTATGTCAAGTCACTCCCGAAGGAGGAGTAAGGCACATGACCCAAGCTAAGCCCGACTACCTCCATGACGGGACCAGCTGGTCCTCCTGGTTCTTCACCACCGATCACAAACGTATCGGCATCCTATTCGCCGTGGCTATCACGGTATTCTTTTTCATCGGCGGTGCGGCCATCAGCATCGTGCGCCTTGACCTGGTGACACCCGCTGGAGACTTGGTGAGTGATGATACGTACAACCGGCTCTTCACCATCCATGGCATTATCATGGTCTGGTTCTTCCTCATCCCCTCCATCCCGGCGACGCTTGGCAATTTTTTATTGCCTTTGATGATTGGTGCGAAGGATCTCGCGTTCCCGCGCCTCAATCTCCTGTCCTGGTATCTCTACATGGCGGGCGGATTGTTGACCTTAACGACCCTGGTGCTGGGCGGTGTCGATACCGGCTGGACCTTCTACACGCCTTATTCGACCATGTTTGCCAATGGCGCCGTTCTTACCGCGGCGGCGGGGGTGTTCGTATCGGGATTCTCTTCCGTTCTCACAGGCGTTAATTTCATCGTCTCCACCCACACGTTGCGGACGGCGGGAATGCGCTGGTTCCGGCTGCCCCTTTTCGTCTGGTCGATGTACGCCACCAGCCTGGTGATGGTGTTGGCCACTCCCGTGCTGGCGATGACCTTGGTGCTGGTGATGGCAGAACGCTGGCTGGGACTTGCCATTTTCGATCCGTCCCGCGGCGGCGATCCGCTTCTGTTTCAGCATCTGTTTTGGTTCTATAGCCACCCGGCCGTTTATATCATGATCCTTCCGGCCATGGGTCTGGTATCCGAGGTGATACCCTGTTTCGCGCGTCGCCGTCTCTTCGGCTATTCCTTTATGGTCTACGCCTTAGTGGCCATTGCGGTCATCGGCTTCTTCGTCTGGGGACACCACATGTTCGTCTCGGGACAATCGGTCTATGCCAATATGGTTTTTTCTTTTCTCTCTTTCATGGTCGCCGTGCCATCGGCCATCAAAGTGTTCAACTGGACGGCCACCCTCTATCGCGGCAGCATCAGCTTTGAAGCACCTATGCTCTACGCGTTGGGCTTTCTCGGACTTTTCACCATCGGCGGCTTGACCGGGCTATTCCTGGCCACCGTGCCCATCGACGTGCATGTCACCGACACGTATTTCGTCCTAGCCCATTTTCACTACATCATGGTCGGGGGCACAGTGTCGGCCTATATCGGCGGCCTGCACTTTTGGTGGCCCAAGATCACCGGCCGGCTTTATTCGCGCAGCTGGTCCCAATTCGCCGCCATCCTAATGTTCTTCGGCTTTAATCTGACATTCTTTCCGCAATTCGTGATGGGTTATCTGGGGATGCCCCGGCGCTATCACGTCTATCCACCCGAATATCAAGTTTATCATGTGCTCTCTAGCGCGGGAGCCGTCGTCTTGGGCGTCGCTTATCTGCTGCCGTTGAGCTACCTTCTTCTTTCGCTGCGGCGTTCCGGGGTTCACGCGCCACTCAATCCCTGGGGCGCCAAGGGCCTGGAATGGCAGGCACCATCCCCGCCTCCGCGCGAAAATTTCCTTTACCCGCCGGTCGTGCCCGATGAACCCTATGATTATCACCCCAAGGAGGGGCCGGCTGAAATTACGGTGACGGGGCGTCCCGCATGACTGATAACAAATATTTGCGGCCGCCATGGACCGATCTGGAACGTCAGCGCCAAGCCGTAACACTCGGAACGTGGATATTCCTGGGCAGCGAGATGCTGCTCTTTGCAGGCCTGTTCGCTGGCTACAGTGTCTATCGCGGTCTTTATGGGGAGGGCTTTCTGATCGCAGGACGCCATACCGACATCGTCTATGGTACCGTCAATACCGCCATCCTGATGACGAGCAGTGCGACTTTGGCGAGCGCCGGTCGTGTTGCCCGCGCAGGCTTTCATCGCCTGGCTTGGCACTTGCTCGCGGTGACTTTTGCCTTGGGCTTCCTCTTCCTGATCCTGAAAGGTCTAGAATACCGCGAGGACATCCAAAATCATCTCGTGCCGGGCGGAAGCTTTGGCGTCGCCGCACGGGGCGCCCAGATTTTCTTCTCCTTCTATTGGATCATGACCGGCATCCATTCCCTCCATGTCAGCGGCGGGCTGGCGGCGATCGGCAGATTGCTAATCACCAGCCGCAAGGACCTGGCATGGTTGGCAGGAGGCGGTTCAGAAGACGCCACGGCGCTCTATTGGCATCTGGTCGACGTGATCTGGATCATTCTCTATCCGCTACTTTATCTGGCGGGGCGATCTCATGGCTGACAATAGAAAGCTCAGGTCGCTCCTGTGGCGGCCGATTCTAACCTGGGCAGCCCTTTGCGTGGCCTTGGCGGCAACTTGTGCGATCTCCTATTTGCCTTTGGGTGCGGCGAATCTGCCGATCGCCTTGGCGATCGCAGCCTTCAAGGCTCTGCTCGTGGTCGGGGTATTCATGCGCCTTTCCGAAAATCAGCCTTTGAACCGGATGGCGGCGCTGGCCGGACCAGCGTGGATCTTCATCATGTTTGTCTTGATGGGAGCCGATTACTTTACCCGGTAGTTTTTCCCTCCGTTGCTTGATGGCTACGCGCCCGCGCCTGGATCATGGGGTAAGTGGTCGTATCATCTGCCGGCGGGGCCGAACGTGCTGCTGCAAACCCGGACCTCGTCCCGAAGACGAAATGCCGCGAAATGGGTCGCGGATGTCGCCTCGCGATAGACGATGGAGCGAGGCCACGATATCGCTCCAAGTTTAAGCGATTTTACGGCGCTTTTTATGGAGTTTGGTCGGCGCAGCTTCACCTTGAAAGGCTTGGCGGAGCCTCGATTTTGACGTTCAAACCATGGTTACCAGCGCCTTATCAACCGTCTGAAAATAAAGCAGAAAGTAGCTGAAAAGGCCCTGATTTTGTCTAAGCCGACCGAAAATGCTGCCTGCCTAGTCTCGCCCCGAAACAGGGGTTTGAGACATGCAGATCGGCCTACGAGCCATCGCGATTTTGGGGTGCCTTTTGGCCGGCGGCTGCGCCACCGCGCCAGGCACGGTGGGCGCGATAACCTCCTCCGCCTATCCGGCTGCGACCAGCCCGGTGCGCAGCTCCGCGATTCCGGTGCCGGCCAGCGCGTTGACCGATGGGACCGCCCCTGCCGCTTTACCAGCCGGCTTCGCCAGCTTCTGCCTGCGCTTCCCCGATCAGTGCGAAACGGTCGGCGGGGCCGGCAAGGTCGAGCTTACGGCTGCCAACTGGCTGGCCATGGAAGCGGTCAATGACAAGGTCAACGGCGAAATCAGCCCCCTGGATGACCAGAAGCATTATGGCCGGGCGGAATATTGGACCATCCCCACCGACGGCTATGGCGACTGCGAAGACTATGCCTTGACCAAGCGCCGTGACTTGGCGGCGCAAGGATTTCCCATGGCGGCCCTGCGCGTCGCCGTGGTCAATACCTGGCGGGGCGAGCGGCATGCGGTTCTGACCGTAACCACCAACCAGGGCGACTATGTGCTCGACAATCTGCGCCAGGACATCGTCAGTCCCGACCGGACCGACTATCAATGGGTCGAACGCCAGGACGCGGCCCATGCCCGCAATTGGGTAGCGCTGGGCCCCGCGCGCGATCCGACCTATTTGGCCACTGCGGCTGCCCGGCCCTTAGGCGCGGCGCGCTGAGGCTAGTGGACACCGCATAGGCGACGGAGCTGTTGGCGCTGTCGGCGTCCAATGGTCTGAAATTCCTTCGCTCTGAAGCATGCCGCGGCTCTTCCAAAATTATCCGCTAGTTCTCGCGCCCCAAGCGCCAGCATGGATTCTATCCAGAGCCTGATGGAAGTGACTTATACGTTGCTCATAATGGCCCAATGCGCCTGTGAGCCCCGAATTCTGCTGCAGGCCTAGCTGGACCTGCTCGCAGATGAATTTGTCTTCCAAAAACACCGTACGATTGAACTCTGCCGCCGATTGACCCAACGCTTTTACAACCCCCGCGGGAGGCAGGCGGCCGTCTTCGAATTTACTAAGAAATAGGCGTGTTTTGAATAGGGTCCGGCGAGGGGATTGGGGCACAAAAGTCTGCAGAGAAAAATTTACGCCAAACGTCGATGCCAAGGTGGTGAGGGGAAATACGGCATAGTGAAAATACGTATCAGTTTTTAGAGGCCGAGCGGCGAAAAACTTCTCTAATCGACCCCAGCTTTTTTGAGTCTCGTCGGTAACGCTCGCTTCGACTTTAGAAAGAAGGCGATCATAACCGTACGTGAACCCACCAGACAGCATCGGGCGGAAAGTGGTTGGATGTACGAAGGTGGCGTGGTATTCGTCAAGCGTGTTTTCGACGCAGATTTTCCAGTTTGCTTCGTATTCAAAACTGAAAACGTCCATTTCGTTTCCAAGGCAATTGGAAAGCGCCTCCAACTCTTCGAACATGTCCCCGAGAAAGCTACGCAGGTTACGCGCGGCGTGGTCGGCGCAGACAAAGAGCAACTCGCCGCACTGTTCAACACGCCAGCGTTTTAGAGAGTGTTGAGCCCGGGCCACCGCATCGAAACCAAAAGCATTCTCATTGGACGGAATGCTGACCGGGACGCCTTCGGAATTGTAGACCCAGGAATGATAGGGACAGCGCAGCAAGCCATTCCCCCTCTCGCAGGCGCGAATGCGCGAGAAGCGATGGGCGCAAACATTGTCGAACGCCCGTATTTCCCCTTTGAAATTCTGGAGGATGACAGACTTGCTTCCAATTGGGACTGTTAGGAAATCATTGTCCCCTGCCACATCGCGCACCAGTCCGGCGAAGTTCCAAAGGGTATTCTCCAACAGGGATTGCTCTGCGGAGAACCAGCTTTCTGAGAAATATTGCTCGGGCTTGATTCCGAGAGGCCTAGATTCAACCATGAAAATCCTCGTCCCAAATCAACATCGCGCCGGCCCACGAGTATCCCACGCCGAAGCCGGCTATCAGGACAGTTTCGCCAGCCTTGAGCTTTCCGCTCTGCACAAGTGTTTTTAGCGCTATGGGAATGGTGGAGGAGACTGTGTTGCCGCAATGGCGGACCATGACGCAGAAGCGCTCTGTCGGAATTTCGAGTTTTTTGCGGATTGCTTCCAGCATATAGGCGTTGGCTTGATGCATAACGAAATGAGAGACCGAATCCAGTCTAACGTCTGCTTTTGCCAGGACGTCTCTCACCAGCTTCGGAACAGCCCGCAGAGTAAAAGTGAAAATTTCCTGCCCATTCATATAGAGGTTGTCAGGTGCCCTTAGATTGCCATTCGAATCCTGGGACACTGAAGCGGTTTCGGGCGTTCTTGCCTGACGCGCCCCGCCGGTCGTGACGATCAAATTTTTTGCGCCTTTGCCATCAGTGCCGTAGATCAACGCATCTATTGGCTGAAGACTGCGCGGCACTGCGCGGATCAGCGTCGCGGCTGCGCCATCCCCAAACAGAGAGCGAACCGACTTATCGCCTGGGTGAATGAATCGACTATAGGTATCCGCGGTCAACAACAAGACAGCTCGGGCTTGCCCGGTTTCCACGAGGGCCTTGGCTAGGCCAAGGCCGTAGACAAACCCGGAGCAACCCAAGTTGATGTCCAAGGCGCCGGTCGTGGTGGGGATTCCCAACGCGTCCTGGAGAATGCAGGCTGTCGTGGGAAGAAAATAGTCCGGCGCCTGCGTGCAGAGAATAAGGAAGTCAATCTCGTCCGCCTTGGCCGCCCCACTGGCAAATAATTTCAAGGCAGCTTGCCGCGCAAGATCCGATGCTGTTTCGCCCGGCGCGGCGATGTGCCGTGCTTCAATTCCCGTCTTGTCGAAAATCTTGCCAATCGGCCATTCGGGGAATTCTGCGGCCAAATCGTCATTGGTCAGCACTTGGTCAGGAAGGTGGAATTCGATGGCCGTGATCGCCGCCCTCATCATTTAGGCTGCCGTATAGCCGCCGTCGACCACCAGTGTAGTACCGGTAATCCACCGGCCCGTCGGCGCGAGCAGAAAAGCAACCGCAGCTGCGACGTCCTCAGGGCGACCGACACCCAGCGGATGCATGGCTTCCACAGCGTTCCAGTTTTCGGGAGGAAGTGTTGCTTTCAGATGTTCACCCATCTCCGTCATTACCATGGCAGGAGCGATACAATTCACACGAATATCCTCTCGTGCCAACTCCAGCGCCAAACTTTTCGTCAGGGAAACAAGCGCGCCTTTGCTGGCAGAATAAAGCGAATTTCCAGGTTGCCCCACCAAGCCCATCACCGAGGACAGCAAGACGATCCCGCCTCCGGGAGCGAACACGCCTTTTTGCCGAAACCCCTTTGCCAAGCCAAAGG
Source organism: Alphaproteobacteria bacterium (assembly GCA_025924715.1). Lineage (GTDB taxonomy): Bacteria > Pseudomonadota > Alphaproteobacteria > Micropepsales > Micropepsaceae > Rhizomicrobium. The sequence continues at coordinate 26,851 of JAICHV010000001.1, read as the reverse complement.
CGGCATTGACGTTGATCGCCATCAGCGAATTGATTTCCTTTTGGGAAATGGTCCGGAGCGGCCGCGTGGCGCTGACACCCGCGCTGTGAACTACGCCGTGTAGAGGACCTGTACGCCCGGCGATAGACTTCATCCAGGGGGCAATTTCATCGCTGGATGACAGTTCGAAGGCTTCCATTAAGTGCTGGCCGGCCAGTTTGGCGTGGACAGCTTCAAGTCGCGTGAGGTCGCGGCCTGTCAGCACAATGCGCGCTCCTAGGCCCGCCAAATAGATCGCCGTCTCGCGCCCGATGCCGGACGACGCACCTGTCACCAAGATTGCTTTGCCGGTGAGGTCAAGCGGGTTGCAGATCATTCACCCGTTCCCGCGGTTCGACAATGAGCAAATCGGGTACAACAATGGGCCCCAAGGTCAGACAGGCAGAACCCCAAGAATAACCAACCCCGAAGCCTGCAATCACGACCTTCAGCGTGTTTTCGCGCAAGGACGGCGCCAATCGTGAAGTAATCGCAAGCGGAATAGACGCCGAACTGGTGTTACCGAACTCTTCCAGTGCGACCACGACCCGTTCAGGCGCCAATTTCGCCTTTTTGCTGATCTGCTGCAACATAAAGCGATTGGCCTGATGCATTACATAGGCGCTAACCTCAGAGGCGTCCCAACCGCTCTCCTTCAGGGCGTTTTGGATCAGCGCAGGTACTTCGCGCAAAGTAAACGTGAAAATATCCGCGCCGCTCATGAACAGCTCTTCGTCAGAGCGCGTATTGCCGTCGTCGCGTACCCTTCTTCTGGCAGTTTTGGCGGTGCGCGGATTGCGAAACCCGCCCGCGGGTACAATCAACTTATCCCAGCCCCTACCGTCGGTTCCCAGGTCAAACCACATGGGCGGCGTGTTGGGCGCGCGTTCAAGCGCGGTTGCAGTACCGGCGTCGCCGAACAGGGGGGCTACTGCCCGGTCCTCCGTACCTGCAATTCGGCTTACCGTGTCGCCTGCCAGCAACAATATCCGCTTACATCCGCCCGCCGCGAGCATTTGTGCCGCTAGCCACAATCCGTAGACATATCCCGAGCAACCCAAATTCACGTCAAACGCGGCACAGCCTTTAGATAGACCCAGTCGTGCCTGAAGGACACAAGAGGTCGCCGGTAAAATATAATCTGGTGTTTGGGATACAAATATCAGACCGTCAATGCTCTCCGGGTTCCAACCAAGTTCTTGAAGCAGCTTGCCAGCTGCAGCGGCGCACAGGTCAGACGTACATAGTGAGCCGTCGTCGGGAACTGTATGGCGCACCCTAACGCCGCTCATGTCGGCGATCTTCTTTGCTGCCTCCTCGCCAAAGGCCGCGATAATCTCGGAAATATCTCGGGTAGACGATGGCACGGCACTAGCGATACCGGCGATGCGCAAATTGGAAATCTCAGTTTGCGCCATAGGATCAACTCACAAATCAATCTTATCGCCTGCTAGGGCGATAAGATCGTCAACTGTTTTGGCTTTCATTAACGAATTCGGCACGACCTCAAGCCCAAACTTTTCATTCACCAACACAATGAACTCGATCGCGCGCACGGAATCCCAGCAGATTGCATCAAGATCCTCGCTGCCCTTCAACGTTCCGGAATCGAGCTCAAACAATTCATCAAGCAATGGCAAAAATTCGCTACGGTGCATCAATCAATTCCTTCGTCAAATGGCGGGAAAGGTCAAAAGCCTGCTCAGAACAATGAGCTATGTCCGACCTCAACGTGTCGTTCTGTGCCCTGACATCGATACGCCGCCTGTTGACAATCTTATCGGATCATTACCCTATTGCATAGCGAAAGGTGTTTGAAATTGACGGTTACTGGCGCCTCAGCGGGCATAATCCGAATCCATTTCGCAGCGATTTGCGCCGATACTAGGGAGATAAATGATGCGATCGCTGGCGCTAATTGGGGGAGGCGGGTTCGCCAAGGAGGTCGCCGAGGTGGCGGAGGCGAATGGTTACCAAGTCGCAGACTACTACGCCGATACCAAGGGCAACACACGTTTTAACTATCTTGGTTACTTGCCGGAATTGTTAGTCAATAAGGGCAAATATGACGGCGTCGCTTTGGCGATCGGGGGCGTGAATCGCCGTAACATCGCTGCCCGGAAGGAAATTATCCGGTGGTTGGACGAAAACGGTTTTCTTTCACCCACGCTAATTTCGACCCATGCGATCGTTCACAAAAGTGTTGTTATCGGGCCGGGGAGCTATGTCGCCCACGCCGCGATAATTGCAGAGGACGCGCGAATTGGTCGATTTGCGTTGCTCAACACGAATGCGATGGTGGGACATGATACGATCGTGGGTGACAACGTGACATTGTCCCCTCTCGCATTTATTGGCGGTGGCGCCACGATTGGCGATGACAGTTTGATTGGAGCGGGCGCGCGCGTCCTTCAAGGCGCGAAGATTGGTACAGATGCATTGGTGGGTATGGGCTGTACCGTGCTGCGCATCGTTAAGGATCACCAGACCCTGCTCCCGAAGCTTTGAATGGGGACTTTTTCAGGGCCGACGCTTCGATGAAAAGGGTATTAGATATTGTAATGGCCCTGATGGCGCTGGCCGTGGCGTCGCCTATCATTATTACAACCGCAGTTTTGGTCAGAGTACTGCTGGGATCGCCAATCTTTTTTCGTCAGCAAAGGCCCGGCTTGAGGGCTGTGCCATTCGCGATATTGAAATTTCGCACTATGCGCGACGGCCGGGACAAGCGTGGTAAAGTGTTGCCAGACGATCAACGCTTGACGTCTTTTGGGCGTTTCCTGCGTTCTTACAGTCTCGATGAACTCCCGGAATTATGGAATGTGGTAAGGGGCGAGATGAGCTTGGTCGGGCCTCGTCCGCTGCTGATGGAATATCTGCCCCGATATTCACCCGAACAGATGCGGCGACATCAGGTGCGGCCCGGCATAACGGGATGGGCACAGGTCAACGGCCGCAACGCCCTTAGCTGGGAAGAAAAGTTCAAGCTCGACGTGTGGTATGTTGATCACCGGACTCTGTGGCTGGACCTGAAAATCCTATTTCTAACGCTGGCCCGTGTGGTTGCGCGCAAGGGTATTTCCGCGCCCGGGCATGCGACGATGCCGCCGTTCGGTGCTCTGAAAAATGAGGCCGCTGACGGGGTCGCTCCGCATATCCCCGGCGCTAAATCGGCATTGGACGTGCCTCACAGGCTCCAGTAGCGAACATGCTGTGGCACGGATCTGGGATCGACAGCGGATTTTATGTCAAGGAAGATGCCGTTCTTGGCGATTGAGGGCCAAATGGTCGGCAGGTCACGCAGATAAGAGGCGTGTGGCACGGCCAAAATGACCGCGTCGCAATCCATGAAGGAAGCCAGCGGCGATATCGTCACGCCATATTCATGCTCCACGCCAATGCTGTCGGCAAGCGGATCGTGGATCAGAGTGGAAATTCCAAACTGCTTAAGCTCTTTGAGAATGGTCGGAACGCGGCTGTTTCGAATGTCGGGAACATTTTCCTTGAAGGTAATGCCCAGGATGCCGACACGGCAATCCCGCAACGCCCTTCCGCCTTCACCTAGGAAACGAACCAAGCGGCGCGCAATCGTAGCGCCCATGGAATCGTTAATGCGCCGTCCCGCAAGAATGACTTCCGGATGGTAACCCAACTCCTGTGCCTTGGACGTCAGGTAATAGGGATCGACACCGATGCAATGACCGCCCACCAAACCCGGACTGAATTTCAGAAAATTCCATTTGGTCTCCGCCGCGTCCAAGACGTCGCGGGTCCGAATGTTCATGTAATCGCAAATAATCGACAATTCGTTCATCAGCGCGATGTTGAGGTCGCGCTGGGTGTTTTCGAGCACCTTGGCAGCCTCGGCCACTTTGATGCTGGGGGCCAAATGGACGCCGGCCTTCACAACAGAGCCATATAACTCGGCCAGCAGCTGCCCAGTGTTAGCGTCTTCCCCGGCCACGACTTTCTTGATGGATTCGAAGGTGTGCAGCTTGTCCCCCGGATTAATGCGCTCTGGTGAATAACCAAGTTTAAAGTCCGCGCCCTGCTTGAGGCCGGACACCTTTGCCAAAATTGGGCCGCAAAAATCTTCGGTTAAGCCCGGATAGACAGTCGATTCATAAACCACCACGTCGCCCTTTTTTAGCACCTTCCCCACGGTCTCAGAGGCAGACTGCAGAGGGCGCAAATCCGGGCGGCGGTCTTCATGGATCGGCGTTGGAACGCAGACAATAAACAAAGTTGCCGGGCGCAAATTCTCGATGTCCGACGTAAAATTCATGCTTATGGTTGAAAGGTCGCCGGAGGTAACTTCACGTGTCCAGTCTTCGTAACGACGCAGCGCTTCAACGCGGCGAAGGTCGATGTCAAAGCCAATGGTGTCCTTATTCTGGCGTCCAAATGCGACTGCGACGGGCAGTCCCACATAGCCCAAGCCGATAACGGCAATTGTGCGACGAATGGGGGTCAAAATATCCTCCGCGATAGTACGTCTGAATAGTAGGCCACTTCACATTTCCCCGATCTGATGACAGCAAGTTCCCAACGAGGCAGCCATAGACTTATCGCCGCTACAAATGAATTAACGCTTTTCAATATCAATATTCAGGCCACGCGGCGAATGCGTGAAAGTCTTGGTCTGAGAAGTCGCCAGCGTAAGCGGCCCTTGGCGCTGAAGATGGACGCGACTGCCGGCGCACCAACCAGCATCAATACCCATTCGATTTTCATCTGATGACGTTCTTGCGTGCCGACATTGAGCGTGCCCAGAAGCGAAACCCCGCAAAACACCAGGTAGCTGACCAACAAAAACAGCGCGGTATCGCGTAGATAGTTCGGCGCGGCAGGATTGCGAATGAGACGTAGTGTACCCAGGAGGAATACAGTTCGAATCAGCGTATCGAAAGCGGGAATAAGATCCATGGGCGCGGTGATCATGAAAGGGACGATCGGGGCAAAGATAAATTGAATCATCGTGACCGGAAGTAAAAGAAGGAAAGACAGGGGGTCTGTCGCGGTCAGCACAAAGGGAAATTGCGTGCGCGCCAATAGTGCGCCACCGATATAGGTGCCATCGCTAACATAATTCACCAGTCCGGTGTCCTGAACGGTTGAGAGAAATCCTTGGCTACTGCTGATGCCGTTAGCGAGCAGAAGCAGCACGAGCGCGACTGGAAACACCATGATACGGCGCCAGGTGGCGCCTCCCTTCCGCCCAAAGTTGGGCAGAAAGATGCCGATCGCGATAAGCGCCGGAACGACGACAATATAGCGATTATGGGTTATCGCGAATAGATATCCATATAGGACCGCACCAGCCAGCGACAAAATCCGTCCGCCGATTCGATAATCGATGATGCCATGGAACGCCAGGATCAAAAAAAGAACCTGAAAAACTTCACGCGTGTTGTAGTTCAGGTAAATGAGGCTGCCCGGCAAGAAACAAAAGGGCAACAATATCCAGGGTTCGAACGCCGTCAGTTTCAGCAACCGGATCAATCGGGCTAAAGCAACGACCGAAAGAGCGAATCCGAGCAAGCCTATGGCGTCAACCAGAAAGAATGACGCGCCGAACAGGTAGAAAAACAGTGCATGGAAAGCATTAAAGTTGTCGGATGAAGCGATGTTTACAATAAGCGGCTGCATGCCAAGAGCGATGCGCGCTGCCGCGGTTTCGAACTCGACGAAATCATAGGAGGGGGGATTAAGGAGGCCCTCTACTGACAAGACAATGAGAGTGAAGCGAAGCGCAACGGAAAAGAAAAAAATTCTTCGAGACAAGACATTGCTGAAAAGGCGTGGCGCCGTGATCAGCGCCAAGCCGACAACAAACATCCCTATCAGCAGACCGACAATCTGGCCCGAAAGAGTCTCATAGCTTAAAGCGACATTAAGCTCGTTCACTTAAAAAGCCCTTCAGAGGTTAGTTCCCAAATAGGTAAGCCAAGAAATTAGCGAAAAACTTGCTGTAACGGTATTTCATTTGGCGCCTACAGCACGAAGGTGGATTCGTAATCCTTCAATTATAACTCGGGCAATTAGGGGCCGGCTTGAAAAACGTATCCATCCCCATTTCGATCATCGGCCGTTTCAAAATTTTGGTATTGCAGTAGTGATAGAGTATGCCGGGGAGATGCTGCTTTGGGGCCGGGCTTGGTTTGAAATTGTTCGCGCCTCCCTAAACGGCATTGCCCAGCGCTCTACAACCATCAGGGCCAGCATGACCACTGTTGGCAGGTAGAGGCGATCTTCAGTTATTGGAAAGACGATGCATCGGCCGGCCAACGATAACATCAAGGCGACGAAAATTCTACGACCCTGGGGCGGCCTATACCCGTCACGATTCTGCAACTGTAGCCAACAGATGGCGAGGAGCATGACTAAGGCTGGCCATGTCAGAACGGCGATATTGGTTGCCATGGCTGTCGTAAGAGCATGTAGATATGCCGCGAGAGAGAAAGGAGGGATGGAGTGCATATCAGCTCTGTACTCTATAAGGGTCTGACTGAAGTAGGGCCACCAGCCGGGGTAATGGCCTATCAACGTTGTGGTGGCGTATGCTGCCGTGGCCGCTGCGAAGCAGCTGCCGGCCTCCTTCCTGCCGCAACGCTTCACCAACGCAACTGCGAATAAGGAGCCAGGAAAGAGTATGAAGTCGGGCCGGATCACCGTGGTAGCTGCAAAACATATGGCGGCCAGCGGCCAAGGACCCCGGCGGAGCAGGGCTAGGCCAGCTATCGCGAAGGCCGTGCAAAGCAAGTCGGGGGTTATGAGCCTAGCCGCCAAAGGCAATCTAGCGATGAGCAGGACAGGAACAAGAAATAGGGCTGTGCGACCAAAGTGGCCGATGATCATCCACCACATCACCGCCCCCAACAGCATCATCAGCGCCAGGACATTTATCAGGCGATAGGACATGACAGTAGGGAAAAAGGTGGACAGCACACGGGCTGCAGCGATATATCCAACTTTTATGCGGTACATTCCAAGCTGCGTGTCGAATGCTTGCGCGTTCATATATTGGACGCTTCTGTACCCGTCAGACTCAGTCAGCTGCGCCCACTCTTTGGCAGGAACCGCGGCGCGCACTAGCTGATAGGCGCGGTCGTGGCGGAGGGTGTCGTTCGCCCCCGCCCGCTCTTCCGCAAGAGCGACATATGGGATCATATCCCAGTTGAACATGGGCCTTAGTACTCCGAGAAGAGCAATTGCAATCATGGCCGCCGCGAAAAACGCGAGTCCGAAACGGTCCAGCATTTTTTCTTCCGAGTAGCTAAAATTCATTTTTTATAATCTCCCCCCGACCACATGTGCGAGAAAGTCGAGACGCATCGAATAGGTGCGGCGAAGTAATTTCTTTTTAAGAAACATCACTCAGGACGCCTTCCTTGGGCCCGCGATCTTTCCGGCGCTATTCCAACCCAGCGAACAAAGGCGCGTCGCCTAGTGAAAATCACAAGCACTCCGGTGGTTGCCGCATACATGATTGCAGTAGCCAGGAAGGCGCCCTTGATTCCCATCCCAGGTATCAGTAGCAGGTTGCCCACCAGTTTCACCGCTAATCCCACGCAGTTCGAATACAGAAATATTTTGTATCGTGCATGGCTCGCCACCAATTGCGCTACTACAATGCCGGCAAAATAAAATGGCAATTGCAAAAAGCCAAAGCGCAACGCTTCCGCGACGCGCATGGTATCTTGGGCCGAAAAAGCGCCTCGTTCAAACGCCAGGTGGACTCCGACACCGGATATTGCCCAACCCAACCCAGCCGCTCCTGTGCCGACAAGAAACAATATCCACGTCCAACGCCTGGCGATATCGTGTTCGCGCCCGGTCTGTGACGCACGCACGTGGCTCAATACTGGAAGTAAAGCTCGTCCAATCGCGGTTGCGCCCAGGCCCGTGAGGAGCGCCAGAAGCCTGGTGGCGTAACCTAACGTCGCGTTGGCGTTGGCCCCAAGATGTGCAACCATGACTTGGTCGATTACGCCCGTCACGTTTAATATTGCTATGCTTAAAACGACCACGAGCGAATAGCGCCAGACCTCCTTCCACAGGGATGAAGAAAAACGCGGTAGGAAGGAAATGGCCTTGGTTATGTTTGGCTGTGCGAGGACTAGGGCGACGAGTTGGCAGGCGAAACCTGCTAAGGTGCCAATGACCAGCGATCTGCCGGTATTGTCGCGATAAACAACCACAACGATCAGCAGGCAGAGGGACGGAATGCCTTCGAACAGACTGTTTGTGTGACGGCGGCTCACCATCAACTGCGTGGCAAACAACGTCGAGGCGAAGCCGAGTGGCAACAGTAGGGCCAACGGAGCCGCCATCCAAATGGCGTAGGGCAGTGCAGTTGCGGGCAAGCCCGACGCTGATCCAAGTAACACGGCCACCAGACCGGCTCCGCAAAACAGTCCGAGGGCGCTACCCACCAGCAATGAAAGTGTGAAGAATTCCCGTTGAAAAGCTTCAATTTGGGCTGGTTGTTCTTTTCTTGCTTTGACAAGAAGGGGAATGAGAGTGAAGGAGAGGGCGCTCGTCCAAATGGCCAGTGGCGAGGACAAGAGGCTAAAAACGTAGACATAGGCGTCGGCGGCGGGATTTGTGCCATAACGAGCCGCAACGGCAACTTCCTTGAGAGCGCCGCAGATTTTCGCGGCGATTATGAAGGTTGAAACCGAGGCGAGGCCTGTGATTACGTGCCTGTGGCCCAGCGTTATGTCGACTTGCCGTGTCAATGCCGCACCAGATTCCGTTGCCGTTCTCTAGTTATCTTCAACAATTTCAAACCTTTATAATTATAGCATTAAGCGATGAATTTAATGTCTTTTGGTTGGGGTAATGATTAACGGCGGTCCCGTGCGGCTGTTGATATTGGTCCGGGGCTTTAGCGCCGGCGGTGCGGAGCGTCAGCTTCTAACCTATCTGGGCGGGCTGGACCCGGAAAAAATCGATGTGACGGTGGCCTGTTTCTATCGCGAAATATGGCACGACCAAGCAGTCGCTGGCACAAAGGCCAGGATTGTGGCCTTAGGCAAAAAGGGCCGCTACGACTTTTTGGGCTTCCTGTGGCAGCTGATCAAAGTTGTGCGGCAGACTAAGCCCGAAATCCTCTACGGTTATGGCGGAACCGCGTGCCTCCCGGCATTGCTTGTGGCGAAGATTCTGGGCTTGAAAGTCATTTGGGGTATCCGCAACGCCGAGGTTATTCCATCCTTCAGCGACAATTTTGCAGTTCTAACGGCGAAGTTAGCGCTTTGGGTGTCTGGATTGCCGGACGGGCACATCGCAAATTCCAAAGCGGGCGCAAACACCTTCATTGCGGCTGGTTACCCGTCTTCCCGCATGACAGTGATCCCCAATGGAATAGATGTAGAGCGCTTTCATCGCGACGAGGCCGGCCGCGAAAAAGTGCGAGGGCGATGGAAGATCTCCGCGGACGAAATTCTCATAGGACTGGTGGCGCGCCCTGATCCCAGAAAGGAACACGAAACGTTCCTCCGCGCAGCCGCCATCTTGGTCAGCCGCGGGCGGCAATTCAAATTCGTGTGTGTTGGTGAAGCCAACAACGCTTATACGGATAATCTGATCGCCCTGACGGCCGAACTTGGCATCAAAGACCGTGTCATCTGGGGCGGCTATCAGCAGGACGTCGCCGCAGTGTACAGCGCACTGGACATCAATGTCCTGTGTTCGGGAACTGAAGGCTTTCCTAATACGCTCTGCGAGGCTATGGCGTGTCAGATCGCCTGCGCGGCCACAGATGTGGGAGACTGCCGTGAAATTCTTGGTGAGTTGGGTCGTATCCTTCCCTTTCGCAATCCCAATGCCCTTGCTGATGAGATTGACCGCCTGGCAAGCCAAGATCTTGTTTCGCTAGGTGCCCGTGCCCGGGATCGAATTCAGACAACCTATTCTGTCGCGCAGATGACGACTCGCACGACGGATTACTTTGATGGCGTCGCCGCCGCTTCCAGAGAAAAGGGTTGATCCGGTGCGGCTGATACACGTGATTACGGGATTGGAAACCGGCGGCGCGGAAATGATGCTGCAGAAAGTAATCTCCAGAACAGGAGATTCATTTGATCACCAAGTCATATCGCTCCGCACGGAAGGATCCGTTGCGAAGCTTCTTCGCGCGCAAGGTATTGCGGTTTCGGCGTTGGGCGATATGTCTGGAAGGCCCAACCCCGCGTTGTTGGGGCGCCTCGTCACTGCCCTACGCGAAGCCAAACCCGATCTGGTGCAAGGCTGGATGTATCACGGAAATTTTGCGTCGCGGGTAGCTAGATCCCTTATGGGCGGGCGCTGGCCTTTACATTGGTCGATTCGCTGCTCGATCGGGGAGGCGGGCACGGAAAAGCCGATGACACGCCTTGTCCGCCGGCTTGGTGTATCTCTTAGCGGGCCGATTTCCTCCATCATATACAATTCCGATCGAGCGAGGCGTCAACACGAAGCGATAGGCTACCCCAGCAGCAGAAGTTTGGTAATTCCAAACGGGTTCGATACAGACCGCTTTCGCCCTAGTGCCCCCGCGCGCGCGGCTTTTCGGCGTCTACACGGAATCGAAGATGATACTTTTGTCATCGGCCATGTAGCGCGGGTCGATCCAATGAAAGATCAACAATGTCTGCTTGCAGCCGCAAAAAAAGTGGTGGAGGCAAGCACTAAATGCGTTTTCGTTTTGGCGGGTCGAGGAGTTCCAGAGCTTGCGCATCCCTCGGCCCCGACGGCGGGCCTCGTTAAATCCTTGGAGGGGAAAATCCTTCTTTTGCCAGAGCAGACCGATGTTTCGGCACTCATGCCGGCATTCGATCTATTTGTCCTGAGCTCGGCGTTCGGCGAAGGCTTTCCCAACGTTCTCGGAGAAGCGCTCTGCTGCGGCATCCCCTGCTTGGCGACGGATGTGGGGGACTGCGCTGCTATCATCGGGAATGTGGGCAGGATTGTTCCCCCTCGAAACCCTGATATGCTGGCAGCAGCAACTTTAGAATTTCTGGCCGACGCGGATTTGGGGCGCCGAGTTGGACCGCAACTGGCCAGAGACCGAGCAAAAAAGAACTTCTCCCTTGCCACTGTGGCCGACCGGTACCGTGATCAATGGTTGCGGGGGAGTGACGCGACGCGTCCGGGGGGGGCACGATGTGCGGCATAGTAGGCGTATTTTCGCCAGCAGGCGTGCACCGCGAACAGATGCTCGCCAATTTGCGCGCGATGACGGACGCGATCGTCCACAGAGGGCCTGACGATGACGGCCAATGGTGCGATGCCGAACTCGGTATCGGGCTTGGAATGCGCCGGCTCGCCATTGTCGACCTTTCTCCGGCGGGGCATCAGCCTATGGTATCGGCAAGTGGTCGCTATACCTTGGTGTTCAACGGCGAAATCTATAATCACAAAGCAATTCGGGCGATTCTTGAAGCCCAAGGTGATGCACCGGTCTGGCGAGGCCATTCCGATACTGAAGTCCTGCTGGCTGCAATTGCGGCCTTTGGCCTCAAGAAGGCCCTTGAGCAAACCAACGGAATGTTCGCGCTTGCTCTTTGGGATGCGCAGGAGCGAACGCTCGAACTGGCCATCGACCGTTTCGGCGAGAAGCCTCTGTACTACGGAAGAACCAAACAGCACTTCCTGTTTGGATCCGAGCTGAAGGCTCTGCGGGTACATCCCGCCTGGACTGGCGCCATCGATAGAGACGCCATAAATTTTCTCCTACGACACGTATATATTCCCGCCCCTTATTGTATTTACCAGGATTTCAAAAAGCTTGAGCCTGGCCAGATTGTTCGACTCCGACCTGGGCAACTGGACTACGAGTACGACCATTATTGGTCATCTGCCGACATGGTGTCTCGCGGCTTGGCTTCGTCCCTCCATATTAGCGAAGATGAGGCGGTAAATGCCTTCGAGTCCCTGTTGTCCGACTCTGTGGGCCTACGAATGGAGGCTGATGTCCCGCTGGGTGCCTTTCTCTCAGGTGGATTTGATTCCACTGCCATAGTGGCGATGATGCAGAAGCAGTCGGCGCGACCAGTGCGGACCTTCACCATTGGATTTCAGGTCCATGGTTATGATGAAGCGCCTTTTGCGAGGGAAGTGGCGCGGCATCTTGGGACCGATCACACAGAATTATACGTCACCGCGCGAGAGGCGATGGATGTAATTCCACGCTTGCCGACGCTTTACGACGAGCCATTTGCCGACAGTTCGCAAATACCAACCTTCCTTGTTTCCCAAATGGCAAAGCAGCACGTGACGGTGGCTCTTTCGGGGGACGGGGGCGACGAGTTGTTCGGGGGATATCAGCGCTACTTCATTTCTGAGCGAATACTTCCGAAAATCGCCAAATGGCCACATGGAATAAGAAAGTTGAGTGCCAACGCAATTCAGTCAGTGGGAGCTCAGAAATGGGACGCGCTCTATAGATTACTTACGTTGGGGAGACGGCCTGGCCTAGTAGGCGATCGCGCTTTGAAACTCGCGAATCTTATACGGGCGTCCACGCTCATAGGTGGATACAGGAGTCTGATTTCGGCCTGGGATAGTCCTGGAGATGTTCTGATACGGAGTACGGAGAGCATCCTCCCTTTCAATGACCCTGTTTTATCGCGCATAGGCTTCATCGAACAGATGATGTACTTGGATACGATTACGTATCTGCCGGGCGATATCCTGACTAAAGTGGATCGCGCTTCCATGGCTGTGAGCCTGGAGACTCGTGTGCCCTTTCTCGATCCCCGAGTCGCCGAATTTGCATGGCGATTGCCCTTGTCAATGAAGGTGGGGGAGGGGCTGGGCAAAAGAGTGATACGCAAATTGGTCTATCGGCATGTTCCTCAGCAACTGATGGATCGGCCCAAGGCCGGTTTTGGAATTCCGATCGAGGACTGGTTGCGCGGACCGTTGCGAGACTGGGCAGAAGCGCTGCTGGCTCCAGATCATATCAAAGCTAGCGGTTATTTCGACCCGCACCTCGTTAGTCAGCTTTGGAACCAGCATCTTTCCGGCAAAATGAACCGGCACGTCCGGTTATGGCCGATACTCATGTTCGAAGCTTGGCTTCAGGCAAGATGATTGGAAATGCCTCGATGAACTGCGCGGATTCATTAAAAGCGGTGCAGGCTCACGCCTCGAAGTTCCTCCCTCGTAATTCTGAACGGAGATCGACGAGGCGCATCAACTTGCATCTATAATGCGCATAACATCCGCATTGACCAGCCGGACATCGAACCGGCCCTGAGCAAGCCGCAAGCTCGCTTTCCCCATTTTTTCGAGATCATCTATTGACGCGTTCAGCATGGCCTGGGCGGCGCCCGCCAAAGCCGGCCCATCGCGGACGGGAATCAGAATTCCGTTCGAGAAATCCTTGTTTACAGTTTCGCGGCACCCCGGTGCGTCGGTCGTAATGATCGGACGACCCATAGCCAATGCCTCCAGGACTGTGCGGGGCGTTCCCTCATGGTACGAAGGAAGCACATAGACATGGCATGCCGCGATTTCGGGCCGGATATCGCCGACTGGTCCCTTATACTCGATTGCGCCTTCGTCCACCCAGGCTTGCACTTGCGCGTGCTTGATGGCGTCGGGGCTTGGGTCCAAGGGTCCCACCAACACGAAGCGAGCTCTGGGATCTGCCTTTTTGACCGTTCGCGCAGCCTGTACGAATTCCGCGACGCCCTTGTCTCGCAAAAGCCGGGCCACCATAAGAAAAACCATCGAGCCAGAAGGAAGCGGGGCCGGCGCATAATAGGACAGGTCCACGCCGGATCCGGCAACGACTGCAGTTGCGCTCTTCCTTCCAAGTATGGAGTTCTTGAAATAGAGCTCGTCGTCCGGATTCTGAAAAATGGTCACATGGGCGAATTTCAAGGCGATACGGTAAAGAAATCGCGCAATCACCTTGGCTAGGCGCCGCTTGAGCTCTGGCCCCTCGATAAAGGCATAGCCCAGGCCGGTGATCAGAGCGTAACGCCGCGGTACGCCTGCCAAACGGGCGGAGATCAGCCCCAGGCTCACGGCCTTCACGGTGTAGCCCAAGAAAATATCTGGCTTTATGCGGGATATCGTCGACACCAGGGCAAACAGAGACGCCAAATCGCTCAGCGGATTCATCCCAGAGCGGGCAAGCCGTACCGCCTGATAACTGCCCCCCCAGTGGGACAGTGTCTCGGCCACCGCAGCGTCGTAATTTCCGGCGACAGCCGTCACCCGATGGCCCTTTGCCAGCAGGGCCTTGATGAGAGAGCCGCGAAAATTGATCAGGGATACCGACAGGCCGCCGAGCACCAGGACGTGACGCCCGGACGTGCGCAAGGGGCCACTAGGTTTCTCCTCTTCTGTGTGGACTGCCTGCGAATGCATCTTCTCAACGTCCCAATGTTCAGGCGCAGGCATAGGCGGCGCTTTGTGTATTTTTAAGCCGACCGAGCAGAGCGTCGTGCATCTAATCAATAAGATTTTTGCGCGACATTTTGAGCCTCACACTGTGCATCCCGCACTGAACGCGGCCTCATGATCTGGTTGTTTCGGCCTAGAATTGCGGCCAGTTGATGCGAAAATTAACCCGTTCATTCAAAATCCTATTGTATCAGCTTCTTTCACAAAATACACGTTGCAGTGACTTGGGCGGGTATTTGGCGATGGTACCGAGCGTGTTACAGGTGGCGGCGTGGCCGTGGCGATTCCCAGTTTCGACTTCGCGCCAGCCATCGGAGAAAATGCGATAATCGGAATCAGTGGAACGATACTGATGTCCATCTCGAACCAGCGAAAGCGAGCGTAAAGCCACATGCCGCCCCGCTTGTTTCTCTCTCCTCCGCACATGTCGGGACGCGAACGCGTTTATGTGGAGCAGGCATTCGACTCCAACTACGTCGCTCCGGTCGGACCCATGCTCGATGCTTTCGAACGCGAATTCGCGGCGTACACGGGCATTCCCCATGTCGCGGCGGTTTCGTCGGGCACGGCGGCGACTCATCTGGCGCTCAAATCCCTCGACCTCGATCGTGGCGATGAAATTTGGGCGCCTAGTCTCACTTTTGTGGGAAGTATTGGGCCCACCATCCATGATGGATTGCGGCCGGTTTTTCTGGACGTTGCACCCGGCAGCTGGACTTTGGACCCGGATTTGCTTGCGCAGGAATTGCGGATTGCTGCCGGGCAGGGACGGTTGCCCAAGCTGGTCATACCGACCGACCTCTACGGACAATCCTGCGATCTCGATCCCATCGTCGCCAGTTGCCGGGAATATGACGTGCCGGTGCTCTGCGATTCTGCCGAGGCGCTTGGCGCCTCCTACAAGGGCCGCCATGCCGGCAATGGCGCTTTCGCGGCCATCTTTTCCTTTAACGGCAACAAAATCATCACGACCTCGGGCGGCGGCATCCTGGCATCGCACGACGCCAAAATAATCGAACGCGCGCGTTACTTGGCGACACAGGCCCGCGAGCCGGTGGTGCATTACGAGCATACCGAGATCGGTTTTAACTACCGCATGAGCAATATTTCCGCGGCGATCGGGCGGGGACAGTTGGAAGTGATCGATGAGCGCGTGGCGCGCCGCCGGCGGGTCTTTGAAATCTATCGGGATCGGCTCGAACATCTGCCCGGCCTTTCGTTCATGCCCGAAGCGCCCTATGGCCGCGCTACGCGATGGTTGACCGTGATTCTGCTTGACGAGAAACAGTTCGGAGCGGACCGCGAAACCGTTCGTCTTGAATTGGAAGCCGCCAATATCGAATCGCGCCCGGTGTGGAAGCCGATGCATATGCAGCCGGTTTTCCGCGACGCCAGATATGTGGGCGGCAAGGTCTGCGAACAGCTGTTTCGGGAGGGCTTGTGCCTGCCATCCGGCACCCAGATGTCCGACGACGATGTTGTGAGAGTTGCAGAACTAGTCGCAGGAATACATGTGACCGCAACATCTAGACGTTAGCCCTATATATTGAGTTAGAAATTAACGAAGAATTGCAATCTTGTTTGGCAATGCCCCGCCCTCTGTTAAAGTTGTTTACACTATTTGGGCTCAGCGGTCTCCGTACTGTCGAATGGGGCTGCTGACACCGGGGCTTGGGGGCCATGGGACCAGCACTTTCTACATCCGCCTTTTGGCGGAAACTGGCGAGTTTTCTATACGATATCTGCGCGTCGGGCGCCGCCTTTTTCCTGGCGCTGAATTTTTCGTTTGGCGCGGGGCTGGCTCTGGTTCAGTTGCCGGGCAAGCATGTCGAATTTGTGTACCTCACGATCTTCACGCTGCTCGCCGCGATCTTCACCTTGCGCAACGGCGTGCATCGCAGCATCTGGCGTTACACCTCGCTGCTGGATTTCATGTCCATCCTGCGCGTGACTACCCTCACCGTTTTGTGCTTTTTACCGATCGCGTTCTTGAGCGTGCGCGCCAATCTCTTGCCGCGTTCCACGCCGGTCTTTGCCTGGTTCTTGATGGTGGCTTTTATTGGCGCGCCGCGCCTGGTGTGCCGTGCCTGGGCCGACAGCCGCACGCCGGCGCCGCTTCTCGCCGGCGGCAAGCGGAAAATCCAGCCGAACACCGTTCCCATTCTGGTCGCCGGCGACATACGCCGCATCGAACCGTTTGTGCGGGAATTGAACCGGGGCAGAGAGGTTCCCTATTATGTTTCGGGAATCTTGACAGACGACACCGCCCAACATGCCCATGTCGTGCACGGCATCCCGGTATTGGGTGCGACCAAGAACATCGCCGACGCGCTGGTCTATCTGCGTCAACGCGGCATCCGTCCGCAACGCCTGGTGCTGGCGGATGACAATGCCGACGAAAATCTGGTCTCGACCTATTTGGAATACGCCACGCGCAATGGGCTCACTTTGGGCCGACTGCCGCGGCTGACCAATATCGGGTCGGGCGCCGACAGCAATCACGTCACGGTCCGCGCGGTTGCCATCGCCGACCTTTTGGGTCGTCCGCAAGCGGTTCTCGACCGCGAGGCCATTCGCGCCATGATCTCGAACCGCCGGGTGTTGGTGACCGGCGCGGGCGGCTCGATCGGATCCGAACTGGTCCGCCAGATCGCCGATCTGGGCCCCAAAAAACTCATCCTGCTCGATAATACCGAATTCAATCTCTATTCGATCGAAAAGGAACTTGGCGAGCGCCATCCCACGCTGGAGCGCCAGGATGCGCTGTGCGATGTCCGCGACCGCACCAACGTCAATCAATGGTTCGTGCGGGAATGTCCCGACATCGTCTTTCATGCCGCCGCGCTCAAACACGTGCCGCTGGTCGAAGCCCATCCGGTCGAAGGCATTCGGACGAATGTTCTGGGCACGCAGAATATCGCCGATGCCTGCGCCCAATACGGCGTCGGCAACATGGTCCTGATTTCCACGGACAAGGCGGTCAATCCCCACAACGTCATGGGCGCCAGCAAACGCTGTGCCGAGGCCTATTGCCAGGCGATGGACGCTCAGGGTGGGCCGACCCACTTCACGATCGTGCGCTTTGGCAATGTCCTGGGGTCGGCCGGGTCGGTCATTCCGCTATTCCAGCGCCAGCTGGACGCGGGTGGACCGCTCACCGTTACCCACGCGGAAACCTCGCGCTATTTCATGACCATTCCGGAAGCGGTGTCGTTGGTGCTGCAGGCGGCCGTCGCGGGCGCAAAAAAGTCCGACGCCCGCGGCATGGTGCATGTCTTGGACATGGGAAAGCCGATCAAGATCGCCGATCTGGCGCGGCAGATGATCCGTCTGTCGGGCAAGCGCCCCGATGTTGATGTGAAGATCCAATTCATCGGACTGAGGCCGGGCGAGAAACTGCACGAAGAACTGATCCACCACCAGGAGCAGCTGGCGACCGGCAAGACAGATGGCGTGATGGTGGTCAGCCCACGCACTGCGCCCCTTTCCATCTTGCGCAACCAGGTCGCCGAAATGAGCAAGGCCGCCGAGAATTTCGACCAGGATCGGCTGTTCCGGGTGCTGAAATTGGTGGTGCCGGAATTCTCCGGCAAAATGCCCTATTCCGAAATGATGCCGCCCGTGGCCGGTGAATAACGCCATTTGTTCGCGCTATCCCTCCCGCATCCCGCTCCACACAGGAAGTGTCCCAATTTTAATATAGGCCGGCATTTTAATTCTATCGCGCGCTATTGGTTGCGTCCGGTAGAGGGGCGGCGGTATTGAGGCGCAATGCACAGTCCATCGACATTGGAGCCCTCCAATCCGCGCAAAAAAGGCGGGTTTTTCGCGCGGTTAACCGGTAAACGGCCGCGCAAGGCGCCCCCGCGGGTCCCTGACGGCGTTCGCGTTTATGCGGTGGGCGACATCCATGGCTGCAGCGATCAGCTTGATCGGCTGTTGGACGCGATCGAGGCGGATGCGAAATCCTGGTGCGGGGCCAAATATCTAATTTTCTTGGGCGACTATTGCGATCGGGGGCCCGATTCCAAAGCTGTTATCGACCGGCTGCTGAGAATCGAAAATGGATTCACCTGCTATCATCTGCGCGGCAATCACGATCAGGTCATCCTGGATTTCCTGGAAGATCCGACGGTTTACCGCAGATGGCGCGAATTCGGCGCAGCTGCCACCCTGATCAGCTATGGCGTGGCGCCCCCCCGGTTTGATGATGGCGCCGACTACATTGCCGCGCGGGACCGGTTTGCGGCCCAGGTGCCGGCCAGCCATCTAAGCTTTCTGCGAAATCTCCAGTATTCTGCCACCGTTGGAGACTATTTCTTCGTTCATGCCGGCGTAAAACCGGGCACAGCCCTCGACAAGCAGGAGCGCGAGGATTTGCTCTGGATCAGGGACGAGTTTTTGATGTCCAAGATGGATTTCGGCTCGGTCGTCGTTCACGGACACAGCCCTGGCGATAAGCCGGTCCGCCGATCAAACAGGATCGGACTCGACACGGGCGTTTATGCGACCGGCAAACTCGCGGCCGTTGTGCTTGAGGGCGATCGCTGTAAATTCATCGTGACGTCGGATATTTAGAAAATGGCGTCGAGGAAGGGCGAAATGAAACTGTCGACCATGAAAATCGCCGCGTGTTTTGCCGTTCTGCTGGCGGCAGGATGGATTGGCCTGGCATTGCCGGCCCGCGCGCAAGAGGTAACCGCCGCGGTCCCGGCTGCACAGTCGGCGGCCCCATCCGCGTCCGCTGCCACTACCGCCGTGCCGGGTTATCGGCTCGGCACTGGCGACAAGATTCGCCTGACGGTGTTCGGCGAGCCTGAACTCAGCGGGGAATTTGAGGTCGATGGCAGCGGATATTTGCGGCTGAACCTGATCGGGCAGGTCAAAGGCGCCGGGCTCACCGTTGGGGAATTCGAGCGCAGCGTGAAAGCCCTCCTGGAAGACGGCTATTTGAAGGACGCCCGTGTCAGCGTCGATGTCATCAATTACCGCCCCTTCTACATCATCGGCGAAGTGAACCGGCCGGGCGAGTATCCCTATTCGAATGACATGACCATCCTGAATGCGGTGGCCAAGGCGGGGGGCTTCACCTACCGGGCCAATGAAAGCAACGTCTTCATTCGCCGCAATGGCGATACCAAGGAAATCCCGGCGCCGGCGGATCAGACCACCAAAATCAATCCCGGCGACGTCATCCGCATTCCCGAGAGATTTTTCTAAGTCTCGCATCGGCGAGCCTGAGGACGAGGTCGGGCAGGTGCCCAACTTTGGGCCTCACGCGACAATTTTACATCACTTTGACGGCGGGTCGCCGCGAATTAACCATTAAAAAAGGTCGATTTTTGCAGTTTTGTGAAGGCATTAAGCAAAACATTGCATTTGGTTCCGCGAATTGCCGTCTGCAACGGGAAATGGTAAGAAACGCACGAAGAGTTCGCGTTAAGCGGATATGGGGTTATTTAAGGGGTCATAATATGCAAAATTCTATTTCCAAGGGCCCTGCGCGGACCCGATTGATGTCTTGCGCCATATCCGCCGTGATGGCGCTGACAGCGCCCGCCGGTTTGATCGCATTGGTGGCCACGCCGGCTTTTGCGCAAGGCTCCGCTCTGGACGCCGCCCAAACCACGGCGGTTCAGGATGCCATCACCGCCGCCATCAATGCGGTGCCTGCGGGCCCCGGTCACGATGCCGCCGTCGCCGCCGCCATTTCGGCTGCGACGGCGACGGCGATCAGCACCTATGGCCCTGCCGCGGTCACCGTGGCGGTATCGGCCGCCATTGTTGCCGGGGTACCCCCGGCGACGGCGACCTTTGTCGTTATTTCGGCGGCGGTGAGTACCGGCGTCGTGTCCTCCACCGTGATTGCCTCTGTGGTCACCGCGGCGGTGAGCGCCGGCGCGACCGGCACCGATGCCGCGTCAGGCGCGATCGCGGCCCAAGCTTCCAATCCCACGGTGATTACCGTGGCCACCTTGGGCAGTGGTCTCGGCACTGCGGCGGCCACGATTGCCGCTTCCAACAACAACACCACCGCCACGCAGATTGCCGCCACCGTCTCCAATGAGGCGCCGGCGGGTACGGGGACCTCGTTTGCCTCTTCGGTCACCGCCAATGGCGGATCGACCCAGCTCGCCAGCGTGGCCAATGGCTCGCCGGTGGTGACCGGGTCTACCGGCGGCAACAGCCAAGGTCAAAACGATAATAGCCAAGGCCAGAACAACAACAATAACAACAACACCAACAATACCTGCCCGGCGAACAATCCGTCCTGCAGCTAAGCTGTCGGGGGCATGCAAATTTTTATACCAACAAGATAGAGCAGGATTTCGATGCGGGTTAACCTTAAGAGCGGCTTTTTGTCTGCCGCAACACTTGGCTTGGGTTTGGGATTTGGTTCGTTGGCGGCATTCGCCCAGACCGCGATACCCAGCGAAGGGGTGATGGATCGTCCGCGTCCGGATTTTGACGCCAAGGGCCTTCCCCTGGGCGGGTTTCGGCTCTTTCCCAAGCTGAATGTCGAAGTCGGCAATGAC
This sequence comes from Alphaproteobacteria bacterium, assembly GCA_025924715.1. Lineage (GTDB taxonomy): Bacteria > Pseudomonadota > Alphaproteobacteria > Micropepsales > Micropepsaceae > Rhizomicrobium. The sequence goes on along the minus strand of JAICHV010000001.1, from coordinate 5,894 downwards.
GACAATGTGCTGCGCCAGGCGACGGGCGCAAAATCGTCCCTGACCACACTCGAAGCGCCATCCTTTTTCCTGGGCTCCCAATGGGGTCGTCACGAGCTTGACCTCTTCGGCAATCTTGCCGCGCAGCAATACAACGACTTGTCCGGCGAAGATTCCACCGACTGGACCATCGGCGGCAGCGGCCGCCTGGACATCGAGCGGGGCACCGATTTCAGCGGCACTGTCTCGCACGGCAGCCTGCACGAACCGCGCAATTCGCCGGACCTGCCCAGCTTCGCCGCCGAACCGACAAAATACACCCTGTCGCATGCCCAGGGCGCGCTCAGCTATAGCCCCTATAATTTCGGCTTGCGGGTGGGGGCGATCGTCGACCATTTCAGCTACTCCGCCACGCCCGTGTTGGGCGGCGGCGCGCCGATCAGCAATACCGACCGCAACCGCGACGAATATGATTTTTACGCGCGCGCCAGCTATATATTTTCGCCGGGCTACGCGATCTTTGCCCAGACCGACTACATCGCCCAGGATTTCGACCAGACTCTGGACCGCGCGCTATTCCATCGCAGCAACAGCGGCTACCGCGCCGAGGCTGGCCTTTCCATGCAGGTCAGCCATCTGGTGCAGGGCGAGCTCTTCGCCGGCTACCTGACCCAGAACTACAAAGGCACGCTCAAGGATGTCTCGGGCGTCAATTTCGGCGCTGCCGTCAACTGGTTCGCTAGCGAGGTGTTGACCGTTCACCTTCAGGCGTCGCGGACGCTTGCCGCCACGACCATCGCCGGCGCCTCCACCAACGACAACCAGGTTTTCGGCATCAGCGCCGACTACGAGGTGCTGCCCAACATCATCTTGCAGGGCGGCTTCAGCCATACTGACAGCGTATTCCAAGGCGTCACCCGGCGCGATCAGATCGATAATGAGAGGATTGGTGCGACCTATCTGATGAACAGATATCTCAGCGCCAATGTCACATTTACCCATGAAACGCGGTCCTCGAACGCCGTGGGCGGCGCCTATGACGACAACATCATTATGGGCGGCCTGACGCTTCATCCTTAATCCGGCCGCGGTTAACCGGGTTTTCAATTTATAGCGGCGAAAGCCGCCATATTTGCCTAGATATGCTCTCATTAATCACAAAGAGCGCCATGACGATTCAACGCAATATTCCGCCCGAGTTTGCCGCCACGGAACGCGAGGCGGATACCCAGCCGCACAACGAGACCGTCTTCGATCTGACGGATTTGCTGCGCATTATTCGGGTCCGGCAGCGCCTGATCTTGGGCACCGCCGCGGCGGTCCTCATCGTGACTGCCATCGTGCTCTTCAATCTGACGCCCTTGTATCAGGTCAAGGCGCTGGTGTTGCTCGACCAGCGCCAAAATAAGATCGTGGATGTCGACGCGGTGCTGTCAGGCCTGCCGACCGACCCCACCTCCATTGAAAACCAAATCCAGATCCTGCGGTCACGTACTCTGCTGGGCCGCGTCATCGACAAGCTGAATTTGGACCAGGATCCGGAATTCGGGGGAGGGTCCCCCAGCCTCCTCAGCGCGGTGACCTATTACGTCAATCCTCTGCACTGGATTGGTGGCGCGGCGCCGGTCAGCGACGGCAAGACCGACAAGCAGGCCAAACGCAACAAGACTATTGATCGGTTGCTCAATAATCTGACGATCACCGCCCAGGGGCGGTCGTCAGCTATCATGATCACCTTTGAATCGGCCAGCGCGGAACACGCGCAGACCATCGCAAATACGATTGCCGATGCTTATGTCGAAGATCAGCTGAACGCCAAATTCGACGCGACCCAGAAAGCCACGGTTTGGCTGGCGGATCGCATACAGCAGCTATCAGGCCAGGTTCAGGCCGCGGAGGCCGCGGTACAGGAATACAAGGCGCAGAACGGGCTGACCGAAACGCAAAATGGCTCGTCTCTTGTCGACCAGCAGCTCGGCCAGTTGAACGGGCAATTGATAAACGCCCGCGCGGCCTTGGCTGAACAAGAGGCCAAATATGCACGTGTGGTGGAATTGCAGAAATCGGGACACGCCGATGATGTATCCCAAGTTGTGGTATCGCCGCTGATCGGGCAATTGCGTGAGCAGGAAACGGACCTGTTGCGGCAACAGGCGGAGTTCTCCTCCAAATATGGTCCTCGGCATCCCAAAATGTTGGACCTTGCCAATCAAAAGCGAAATCTCGACGCGAAAATCGACGAAGAAGTCGCGCGCGTGGTGGAAACCGTTGCCAATGACGTTGCGGTCGCCCGGGCGCAGGTGAATTCCCTCTCCGGCAGCCTCAATCAGTTGACCGGAACATCCAATGTCGAGAACAAGGCGCGCATTCGCCTGAAGGAATTGGAGGCCACCGCGACATCGAGCCGTTCGCTTTACGAAGCCTTTGTCGCGCGCTTCAAGGAATCGCAAGGCCAGGAAGGCATTCAGACTCCCGATGCCCGCATCATTTCGCACGCGGAATTGCCGAACTCCCCCAGCTTTCCCGACAAGAAGCTGACATTCGGTGTCGCCATCCCGGCTGGGCTTCTTCTGGGCTTCCTGTTTGCCATGCTGGCGGAACGTCTCGACGCCGGCTTCCGCACTGTCTCGCAAATCGAACGCCTGCTCGGCATTCCCGTGCTGACGACGATGCCGGAAATCCCCGGCCTGAAAGAGACGGGCGAGGCGGCCGACCGGGTGGTCGAAAGTCCGATGTCGTCTTTCGCCGAAAGCGTGCGCGGGCTGCAAATGGGGCTTATCCGGTCCAATGTCGACAAGCGGCCAAAGGTCATTTTGGTGACATCGTCGGTGCCTGACGAAGGCAAGACCACGGTTTCGATCAGCCTGGGCCGCCTTGCCGCCCGCAGCGGGCAAAAAGTGGTAATCGTGGATGGCGATTTGCGCCGTCCCAGCGTCGCGAATGCGATTGGACTGACCGATGCCAAAGTTGGCGTCGTTGAAGTCCTATCGGGCGAAAACCCTTTGGACCAATGTTTGGTTAAGGATCCCCGGACACCGGCGCTGGTCCTCCCCACACACAGGTCTGCCAGCAGTGCGCCCGATTTGCTGGGGTCGGTGGCGATGGAAAACCTCATCGCGGGCCTCAAGTCCCATAATGACCTGGTGATCATCGATTCGGCGCCGCTGTTGCCCGTGAATGACACAAAAGTTCTGGCCCGGCTGGCCGATGCGGTTGTCTTCGTCGTGCGGTGGGAGAAGACCCCACGCGAGGCGGTCGTCAATGCCGCGCGCGCCTTGTCGGATATCAATGCGCCGGTGGCCGGCGTGGCCCTGGCGCGGGCAAACTTCGACCGGTTCCACTATTACAGCTATGGCTATCAGGATTACTATGGTTACAACAAATATTATGCGGACTGATTGGGCGGCGTGAACGCATCGGGAGGATCGCGGGGACTGTTGCGCCCGCTTTTTCTGGTCTTACCGGCCGCCCTTCTGCTTTTGCTGGCCATTCCCCGCTTTGTCGCGGGCTTGGCGGTCGATGGCACCTTTCCGGTGCCGGCAGGGATCGCCACCAACCGGACTTTTTCCAAACAAGAATATCAAAAAGCAGCCGCGCTGTTGTCCTTGGCGGCGGCTGGCGATGGCGAAAGCCAAATTGCCCGGGCGCAGGCGCTGTGGCGATCGGGCGCCGATCCGGCAACGGTCTTGCCGATCGTCCGAGGCGGCATGGCTCGCAGCCCAACCTCGATACAAGGCTGGACCGTCTTGGCGGAAATGCTCCAGGGACAAGACCCAGCCGGCGCGGCCAAAGCGCTTTCGCTCGCGCTGGATCTGTCGCCCCATGATTACTGGCTGGTGGGCCGGAAAACGCGCGCCGGCGCGGCGCTGTGGAAAGACCTTACGCCTGATGCCCGCACGCAGGTGATAACCCAAGCTCGCCTTTTATGGACCCAGGAAGAGATGCGGCCGCAAATCCTTCCCGTGTTGCAGATCCAAGGCGGTGCATCGCTGATGACACAGGCGATTGCCGATCCCGACGACATCCGCACCCTCAACCGCTATGTCGTCCGCATGCGTCTTGGTGTGCCATGAGCGTCACCGAAATCGATGGCGAGATCGCCCCATCGGACGGCGGGGCCAAATGGCCCGCGCGCTTGGAGAGAGCCACGCTTATATCCCTGATCGGTGTTTTGGCCTGGGCGCCTTTTCCGCTCGGCAGCAACCGTCCATGGTCGTGGAGCCTGCTGTCGATCCTAATCGCGCTGTGCTGCGGCTTGTGGGCCCTTTCCCAGGCCATCGCGCCATCAAGCAGCAGCAGTTCGCTTAAGCCTTACTTGGTGCCCGCAACGCTGTTTGCGGGTGTGCTGCTATGGGGTGCGATACAGCTCTTCCCCTATGTGCCGCCAAGCTGGCCGCATCCGATTTGGCAAGTGGCGTCCGATGCCTTGCAGGTGAAAATCAAGCCGATCATTTCCATCGATCCCTGGCGCACCGCCACCGAATGGATGAAACTGCTGACCTATCTGGCGGCCGGGGGCCTTACGTTTTTTCTATGCCAGCGTTCGGACCAGGCCAAACTTCTATTCAGCGCGATACTGTTCATCATCGCGCTCTACGCGGGATATGGGCTGATCCTGGCCTTGACCGGATTTAGCCAGACCGAACTGTTCTATGAAAATTGGACGATTCCCGGAAACATGAATGGACCTTTCGTCCTACGAAACAGTTTTGCGACTTATCTGGGCATGGGCGTCATTCTAGCAACGGTGCATTTCTATCCCGCCGCCAGCAAGAAGATCGTAACGAACCGCGGCACCAGGCAACATATCCTGTCGACCTTGCTCTACGTGTTTGGCCAGGGCGTTTGGGGTGTGTTGGCGTTCATTGCCGTGATCTCGGTATTGCTGGCGACGGCCTCGCGCGCCGGATGTTTGGCCACCCTGATCGGTCTCATGACCGTTTTGGTACTCGCCGCGATCTTGTCCACGCGGCGCAACACCAGCATCTGGGCCATGGCCGGGGCGGCTTCCATGGTTGCCCTTGCCGTTCTGCTGTTTTCGCTTGGCGGCGATACTTTGGAGTCCCGATTTTTTGATCTTGTCGAAGCCGGCGGGGTCGATGAAGTGCGGATGGCATTGTGGAACGCCGCCACCCGCATGATTTCGGATTCGCCCTGGCTCGGACTGGGCCTTGGCACTTTCGAGCGCGCTTATCCCATGTATGCCGACCGGATGTTTCCTTTCGTCATGGACAAGGCGCATAACGATTATCTGGAATTCGCGGCCGGGATCGGCCTGCCCGCCGCGATCGCCTGGTGGACAGCGATCGGCTGGTGCGCATTCCTGTGCTTGCGTGGGGTTTTTGTTCGTCGCCGCAACCGCATTTATCCGATGGTGGCGATAGGGGCCACGGTTCTGATCGCGGTTCATTCGATGTTCGATTTTTCCCTCCAGATTCCGGCGGTCGCGTTAACCTATTCCGTCATCATGGGTCTGGGATTGGCGCAGGCTTCGTCGACCCGCAATTAGAGTGGCGATGAACAAGTGCGCGGTAATTGCGCGTTTTTACGGTTGCTTAACCCACCCATGCGAGCCTTGACACCTGCAATCGAGGTGACGCGTGCTCTGCGAGATCCAACCGACACAACCGGCCGGCGCGCGGTTTTTCGGCGATTATTTTCACGCCTTTGTGCGGCTTCTCGACCCCAATTTGCCTTTATCGCCAAGCTGGTCGCGCCATCCCGCGGATGGCTCGCGCTGGTCGGTGGGCCAGACCTTGGCCTTTGCCACTATCTGTTTGCTGGCCGCCGCCGCCCTGCTTGCCGAAATCATGATGTTTTGCGCCTGATCGGCGATGGTCGTGAGCGGGCGCCATCCGGTCCGTATACAAAACGATATGCAACGCATATTGCCATGCTAGCAGCGAAGGCAAATC